>SFEX01000057.1 GCA_004557075.1 Clostridiales bacterium | reverse complement strand
GAACTTTATGGGCAGATCCTTGCACTCTTCAAATATCTCCGCTGCGTTTTTCACCGTTACGTCGTGGTGAGTCAGCATTATTATTATTTCGGGTCTCATAACTTTTTCTCCTTTTTTAATGAATAATTTGGCAAAATGTATTGATTTAAACCGTTATGGAATGATATATTAAATAAAACACATGCCTGACGGTCAATCATCCGCCTCATTTAAGTAGAAAATATAGCTTTTTCCCGCGCAAGTCAAGTCTTGAAAACTATAATTTATGAGTGAAAAAACAACATTTTTAAAAAATGCGCGTTTCGCTCAAAATCAGCTTTTCAAGCGCGTTGTCGGTCTGTTTTTTTGTCGGTATTCGCCAATTTTTAATCCCGGATTTCTGCACTGACCGCTCCCGCTCCGGCAGACGCGGCAGGGCGATATCCACCCTTCATTCTTAGGACGGTGCAATTTTGAAGACCAATTTAAGAGAGCAAAAAATCATCAGCCTGCTCGAGAGCCGCGGCGAAATGACCGTCGGCGATTTGAGCGATATCCTCGGAATATCCGTGTCCACGCTGCGCAAGCAGCTTGCGGATATGCAGGAGCGGCGGCTTATCATCCGCACCTACGGCGGCGTTATGTCCGTCAACCAGTTTCCCGACGAGACCTTTGACAGCAAGCTGCACAAAAACGTCTCCGAGAAGCGCCGCATTGCTACCAAGGCACGCAGCCTCATCCCTGAGGGCAGCTCCGTATCTCTCGGCAGCGGCACCTCGGTCTTTGCCCTGAGCAATCTGCTCGACGATATGGAACGTGCGGCGATCTACACAAACTCAATGCAGGCGGCCGAATATCTCGCCCGCTGTGCCTCGCTCGATGTCCACATCTGCGGCGGCATAATACGCAGCGCGACCGGCACCATCATCGGCACGGAGGCGTACAACTTCTTTAACGGCATAAACACCGATTTTGCCTTCATAAGCTGCGACGCCATTGACGACAGCGGCGAAGTTTACAGCGACAACGTCGCCGTGGCAACCGCCGAAAGCGCGATTTTGCGCAACGCGAAGCACAAATACATTCTCTGCGACTCGACAAAGCTCGGCAAAACCTCAGTTGCTCACATATATAACCTCAAGTCCTGCGACGCGCTTATCACCGGCAAAAACGACACGCTCGTGGCGGAAGCCCTCGCGCATAGCTGCAATATAATATTCGTCTGATTTCTCCCCCGAAAATATTCGGGGGATTTTTGCCGCGTTCAGAGCTGCATTTCCATCTCGACTTCGATAAGGCCGTCGCGCCAGAGGCTATTTTCCTTTTCCGCGACTTTTCTGAATCCGGCCTTGGTATACATCGCGATTGCCGTCTCAAGGTTACCGGTTGTTTCAAGATAAACAGACTTATGGCCCTTTTCGCGGCAGAAACCGAGAGCGGTAGTGAGCAGCCGTTTGCCAAGCCCTATGCCACGATAATCCGGGTGCAGCAAAAACCATCTGAGCTGGGCGCGCTCACCTCGGCTCATAACTCCTACGCAGCCGACGATCTGCCCATCGTACTCCGCTACCCACAGGTGATCGCGTCCGGAATCGTAGCTTTGCAGAAATTCGTAAAACGTCTGCGCAACATAGCCCTCAAAAACGGTCGAGTAGTCCTGCTCCTTTTTGTATATCCAGCCGTGCATGTAGATTATATATCCCGCGTCGCCGGATCTCAGCGTGTCGCGGATGGTAAGCAGCTTCCTGTCTATTACCTTGCCGCCTGCGGAGATAAGCTCCGCGCTTTTTTCATTCTTCTGCACTCTCAGTGCCCCCCTGTTTTTATGCCAATCAATGCAGCAGCTTCTGCGCCCGCGCAAGCTGCTTATTTTTATAATTCGGATCGCCCGTCACCTCGCGAATTATGCGGATCTCCGGCGGTATGACCGCCTCATCGTCCTCCGAATAGCGGAACATGATCGCGTTTTCATCGTCAAACGGGTAAATGTCTATCTCAAAGCTGCGGCTGTCGTACACAAAGCGGTGCTTCGTTTTATTCACGCTTTGCAGCTCGGGATCGGCCTCAAGGAGATACTGGTTGTAGTCCTTCTCGCTTATGGGTCTTTCCGTGTCCCACTTCGTACCGTCGGGGCGAAAATGCTTCTCGGTGTAAAAATACAGATACTCGCTGCCGTACCTCTGCCTGCGCACGCGCCGCTCTATGCTCGGGTTTGTCATGCACAGATAGGTCTGCACCATGTCGATTGAAACGGTCCTGTACCGCTCGGCAAGCGCTTTCATGTCCGGCATGGAGATGAGATACTTGCGCTTTTTCGCCATCGGCTCGGGCTGCCCAGCAATGCGGTATATCTCACGGATAGCGCGGTTTATCTTGTCCTCAAAATTGATCGAGTTGTCTATTATCTTCAGCTTCGGGTGCCCGCTCCATGCGCGCAGGGTGCGGTCGTCCATCTCTCTTGCGTACTCTATCGACTCCGTGCGCGCCTCGTTGCCCAAATTATACGCAAACTCCGCGCCCTTCGCGCAGGTCACAAGGTGCAGCACCGCGTCATATCCGGCGATGACCGACTCCTCTGTCCTGCCGTCAAATTTGTACAGAGTTTCCGCGAACTCCTCGTCGCTTATATACGCCTTGTCGTCGAGCAGCGCTCTGTCATAGAGTACAAGAATGTTCTGCTCCGGCACGGTATCCGCCGCCTCAAGCGCCAGCTTTTCCTTGTGTATCTGGTCGGCGATAACAAAGTCCTGGAAGCGCAGCATCGACATGCAGTTGCCGAAGGGCTTTATGCCAAAGCCCGATATCAGCTCAGTCGCGGTCTCGGGTATCGTGATAACGCGCCAGCCGTCTTCCTGCCTGAATTCCTTGATTATACGGCTTATAAGCGTTGTTTTGCCCGCGGCGGGGCCGCCGGTAAGGACTATTCTTATTATTCTCTTTTCCATGTCCTCAGCTCCGTTCATTCAAACAGGTATTTTTTCAGCTCCGGCACGGTTTTGAAGTACAGGTCGCAGTTTTTGCGCATGAAGCTCTCTATCTCCGGCACATCATTCGACCATCCGGCCGCCGCAAAGCTCACGCCGCAGGCTTTTGCCATGTCGTAGCCAGGCTTGAGGTCGTCCAGCATAAGAAGCTGCGGTGGCTCAGGGCCAAACTCATCCATTATTCTAAGCAGCGGATATGTACTCGGCTTGCGCTGCTCGGGAGGGCTTTCCCAACCGAATATCATGTCCGGCTCCGGCAGACCGTTTTCCCTGTAATCTCTGAGTATATTATGCGTGTATGAATGCGACACAACGCACAGCTTCCCGCCGCGCTTTTTCTGCTCCCATAGCAGTTCTCGCATACCCTCATAGGCTTTGGGCACATGGTTCTGGACATATGCGTTCCAATATCTCTCCTCATGCTTTATCTCCTCGTCGTTCATGCCGACGATATCTCGGAACAGCGCCACGATGCCGGGGTCAAAATTATCCCTCAGATATTGTTCGAGGGTATAATGTACATGCGGGTGATATTTTGCCATGTATTCGCAAAAGCAGGGAAAATGCACAGTCGCGGTGCTGTCGACCACCGTATCATCGTGATCGACCACCAGGCATGGGAATTTCATACGCACCTCCGTGAGCGGTAGATATATAATAGTGTAATTATACCGTAATTCCCCCGTTTTCGCAATACATGTGGTTTTATCCGGGCAAAAAAACGCAGAGGTTTAACCTCTGCGTTTTTCATCTTTTGATTAAGCTCAGGCCGTGGGAGAATAAGTGAAGCTGATTCCGGGGTAGCGGGTCTCCGGGTCTATCTTCGAGCCGTTAACGTACATCTCAAAGTGCAGGTGCGCACCCGTTGACATGCCGGTCGAGCCTACGTAGCCGATGGTCTGGCCGCGGCTGACAGTCTGTCCGACCGATACTGCGCGGGAACTCATATGAGCATAAAGCGTCTGCATGCCG
>SFEX01000008.1 GCA_004557075.1 Clostridiales bacterium | reverse complement strand
ATACCCTTACAGTGGTATCTCTCCACTGATTTTTCCTTACATACTGTCCGTTAGCCTTTCGATAGGCTGCTGCCTGCTCGAAACTAAGCGGCAATTCAAGGGAAAGAGAACTCCTACCTATTTGCGATAGCTGCCTGCGCTGCTGCGAGGCGGGCGATGGGAACGCGGAAGGGGCTACAGGAGACATAGTCGAGGCCAACCTTATGGCAGAACTCAACGGAGCTGGGATCGCCGCCGTGCTCGCCGCAGATGCCCAGGTGCAGCTCGGGGCGGGTAGCGCGGCCGAGACGGCATGCCATCTCCACCAGCTTGCCTACGCCGATCTGGTCAAGCTTTGCAAACGGGTCGTTCTCGTATATCTTCTTATCGTAGTAAGCGCCGAGGAACTTGCCGGCGTCGTCACGGCTGAAGCCGAAGGTCATCTGGGTCAGATCGTTGGTGCCGAAGGAGAAGAACTCAGCTTCCTTGGCGATCTCATCGGCGGTGAGTGCCGCTCTGGGGATCTCTATCATCGTGCCGACAAGGTACTTCATATCGATACCGCTTGCCTTGATGATCTCGTCTGCGTTCTTGACAACGACGTCCTTGACGTACTTAAGCTCCTTGACCTCGCCTACCAGCGGGATCATGATCTCGGGAACCATCGTCCACTCGGGATGGCGCTTCTGAACGCTGATGGCCGCGTTTATGACCGCGCGGGTCTGCATTGCGGCGATCTCGGGATAGGTGACAGCCAGACGGCAGCCACGGTGACCCATCATCGGGTTAAACTCATGCAGAGACGCGATGAGCGCCTTTATAGCCTCGACGGATTTGCCCTGAGCCTTTGCCAGAGCCTCAATATCGGCTTCCTCGGTGGGAACGAACTCGTGGAGAGGAGGATCGAGGAAACGGATGGTTACGGGGCAGCCCTCCATGGCCTCGTAGATGCCCTCAAAGTCTGCCTGCTGCATGGGCTGGAGCTTTGCAAGAGCAGCTTCGCGCTCTTCAAGCGTATCGGCGCAGATCATCTCGCGGAAAGCGGCGATTCTGTCGGAATCGAAGAACATATGCTCGGTACGGGTCAGGCCGATGCCCTGTGCGCCCAGCTCGCGTGCCTTGCGTGCGTCGGCGGGAGTGTCGGCGTTGGTGCGAACCTTCAGGCGGCGGTACTTGTCCGCCCATGCCATGATGCGGCCGAATTCGCCCGCGATGGAGGCATCAACGGTGGGGATGATACCGTCATAGATCTTGCCGGTGGAGCCGTCGAGAGAGATGAAGTCGCCCTCGTGGAAGGTCTTGCCCGCCAGCTCGAACTTCTTGTTCTCCTCGTCCATCTTGATATCGCCGCAGCCGGAGACACAGCACTTGCCCATGCCTCTGGCGACAACGGCGGCGTGGCTGGTCATACCGCCGCGAACGGTGAGTATGCCCTGTGCGGCCTTCATGCCCTCGATGTCCTCGGGAGAGGTCTCGAGACGGACGAGAACGACCTTCTCGCCGCGTGCCTGCCACTCTTTGGCGTCCTCTGCGGTGAAGACGACCTTGCCGCAGGCCGCGCCGGGAGATGCGCCGAGGCCCTTGCCCATGGGAGTCGCTGCCTTGAGCGCGGCAGCGTCAAACTGGGGATGGAGCAGGGTGTCAAGGTTTCTGGGGTCTATCATTGCAACGGCTTCCTTCTCGGAGATCATGCCCTCGTCAACGAGGTCGCAGGCGATCTTGAGCGCGGCCTGTGCGGTGCGCTTGCCGTTGCGGGTCTGGAGCATGTAGAGCTTGCCGTTTTCAACGGTGAACTCCATGTCCTGCATATCGCGGTAGTGATCCTCAAGGGTCTGGCACACGTTCTTAAACTGCGCGAAAGCCTCGGGGAACTTCTCTGCCATCTGAGCGATGGGCATGGGGGTGCGAACGCCTGCAACGACGTCCTCGCCCTGTGCGTTGGTAAGGAACTCGCCCATGAGCTTCTTCTCGCCGGTCGCGGGGTCGCGGGTAAACGCAACGCCGGTGCCGCAGTCGTCGCCCATGTTGCCGAAGGCCATCATCTGTACGTTGACAGCGGTGCCCCAGCTATAGGGGATGTCGTTATCGCGGCGGTATACGTTCGCGCGGGGGTTGTCCCAGCTACGGAAAACTGCCTTGATAGCGCCCATGAGCTGCTCTTTGGGATCGTCGGGGAAATCAACGCCGATTTTTGCCTTGTACTCGGCCTTGAACTGGCCTGCCAGCTCCTTGAGATCGTCGGCGTTCAGCTCAACGTCCTGAGTGACACCGCGAGCTTCCTTCATCTCGTCAATGAGCTGCTCGAAGTACTTCTTGCCTACCTCCATAACGACGTCGGAATACATCTGAATGAAACGGCGGTAGCAGTCCCATGCCCAGCGGGGGTTATTGGACTTCTTTGCCATTACTTCCACGACTTTTTCGTTAAGACCCAGGTTCAGGATGGTATCCATCATGCCGGGCATGGATGCACGGGCGCCGGAGCGGACGGAGACGAGGAGGGGATTTTCAAGGTCACCGAACTTTTTGCCGGTAATGCCTTCCATCTTCTCGATGTACTCCATGATTTCAGCCATGATCTCATCATTGATCTTCTGACCATCTTCATAGTACTGGGTGCATGCCTCGGTGGTGATCGTGAAGCCCTGAGGCACGGGCAGGCCGATATTGGTCATCTCAGCTAAGTTTGCACCCTTGCCGCCAAGCAGCTCACGCATCTTTGCGTTGCCTTCGGAGAACAAATAAACATACTTCTTGCTCATTGATATTATCCTTTCTATTGCAACCGTATGGGGTTTTTAAGCCCCATACGAAAATTTTGACTTATTTAAGTCTGGCCTCGAGCGCGTCAAGCTCTTCGGCGAGCTTTTTGGGAAGCTTATCGCCGAACTGGGCATAGTACTCGCGGATGCCCGCGCATTCCTCAAGCCACAGCTCCTTGTCAACGCCGAGGATCTCCTTGACGGTGTCAAGAGACACATCAACGCCCTCAAGGTTTATGTCCTCGGGCTTGGGCTCATAGCCAAGCTCGGTCTCGACAGCTTCCTTCTCACCGAAGCAGCGGCCGAGGATCCACTCTACGACGCGGAGGTTATCGCCGAAGCCCGGCCACAGGAAGTTACCCTCGTCATCGGTGCGGAACCAGTTGACGTTGAAGATTTTCGGGGGATTTGAGAGCTTCTTGCCCATATCGAGCCAGTGCTGCCAGTAATCGCCCATGTTATAGCCGCAGAAAGGACGCATCGCCATAGGATCGCGTCTTACAACGCCGACCTGGCCGGTAGCTGCTGCGGTGGTCTCGCTGGCCATTATAGAGCCGACAAAAACGCCGTGATCCCAGTCTCTGGACTGATAGACCAGAGGTGCGGTCTTTGCGCGGCGGCCGCCGAAGATGATAGCGGAGATGGGAACGCCCTTCTTGCTCTCAAACTCGGGGCTTATGCAGGGGCAGTTGATCGCGGGAGCGGTAAACCGGGAGTTGGGGTGAGCGCCCTTGCTTCCGTCGGTGCAGTCCCACTTCTCGCCCTTCCAGTTTTCTGCGTTCTTGGGAGGATTCTTATCCATACCCTCCCACCACACGGTGTTGTCGTCAAGATTATGGACAACGTTGGTGAAGATGGTATTCTTCTTGGTTGCTGCCAGAGCGTTGGGATTGCTCTTGGCGCTGGTTCCGGGAGCGACGCCGAAGAAGCCGTTCTCGGGGTTTACAGCCCACAGCCTGCCGTCCTCGCCTATGCGCAGCCATGCGATATCGTCGCCAACCGTCCAGCACTTCCAGCCCTTTTCACGATATGCCTCGGGAGGAATGAGCATCGCGAGGTTTGTCTTGCCGCAGGCGGAGGGGAATGCGCCGCAGACATAACGGATCTCGCCCTGGGGATTCTCAACGCCGAGGATGAGCATATGCTCGGCCATCCAGTCCTCCTTGCGGCCGAGGGTGGAGGCTATGCGCAGAGCAAAGCACTTTTTGCCCAGCAGCACGTTGCCGCCGTAGCCGGAGTTGACGGACATGATGGTATTATCCTCGGGGAAGTGGACGATGTATCTCTTCTCGGGGTCAAGCTCTGCTTTGGAGTGCAGACCCTTGATGTAATCGGCGCTGTCGCCGATAGCGTCGAGCACGCTCTGGCCGATGCGGGTCATGATAGCCATGGACACGACAACGTAAATGCTGTCTGTAAGCTCGATGCCGTATTTTGCAAAGTCGGAGCCGACGACGCCCATGGAATAAGGGATAACGTACATGGTGCGACCCTTCATGGAGCCGTCGTATATCTCGTAAAGCTTCTTGTACATCTCCTGCGGGTCCATCCAGTTGTTGGTGGGGCCTGCGTCCTCCTGACGCTTTGAGCAGATAAAGGTGCGGCCCTCAACGCGGGCGACGTCGTTTACGTCGGAGCGGTGAAGAACGCAGCCGGGAAGCTTTTCCTCGTTAAGCTTGATAAGCTCGCCCGTGCCGATTGCCTCCTGACGTATCGCGTCAAGCTGCTCCTCGGAACCGTCTACCCAGACGATCTTCTCGGGCTTTGTAAGTGCGGCCATTTCATCGACCCACTTCAGAATATGGACATTATCGGTCAGTTTCATGGTTTTCCCTCCATTAATTAAAATTATCACCAATAATACCTCAATTAAGACTACCATTTCCGGCACTTCTTAATCAATGCATTTTGCTTACAAAAATTTTTCGGAAACCTCACAAAAAGCGTCTGCTATTTTTGCAAAATCACCAATTTCCAGAGTCTCGCCCCTGATTTTTGGGCCAAAGCCACAGTCGGCTATGATTTTTTCCACGGTTTCTTTGGAAAACTCACCAAATCCGGCTGCAAGCGCGTTGGCAAGGGTTTTGCGGCGCATACCGAACGCGGCTCTGACAACTCTGAAAAACATATCATTACTTTTTACCTCGGCAGGCGGCGTCTGCCTCATGCGCAGACGTATTACCGAGCTTGTTACCTTCGGCTGCGGGATGAAGCAGTGAGGCTGCACGTCAAACAGCAGCTCAGGCTCGGCATACCAGTTTACAAGCACCGTAAACGCACCGTAATCCGACGTCGCCGGCTTTGCGCATATCCTCCGCGCCACCTCGCGCTGTATCATCACCGTCACCGTGTCAAAGCAGCCGGCCTCCAAAAATGCCGTTATCAGCGGGCTGGTTACATTATACGGCAGATTCGCGCACACAACGTGTCGCATTCCCGCCAGTTTTTCATCGACAAGGGAGGCGAGCTCCAGCTTGAGCACATCGCCGAAGATAATTTCAACATTATCCCGCCCGGATAAGGTCTCCTCCAGAACGGGCTTCAGCGCCTTGTCAAGCTCAACGGCAAGCACCCTGCCCGCGCGCATTGAAAGCTGCTCGGTAAGGCAGCCTATGCCGGGGCCGACCTCCAAAACGCCGGTACGCTCGTCAATCTCTGCCGCCTCCGCTATATCCTCCGGCACCCATGCCGCTGTCAGAAAGTTCTGACCCATGGATTTTGAAAAGCGGAAGCCGTGCCGCGACAGGAGCCGCTTTATATCATTAATATCAGTAAGTCTCATAAAGCTTAGTCCCGTTTCAGCGCCTTCTCAAACGCCTGACGCGCGGGGTCATGCCCCGGCTCGCTGTCTACCTTAACGTTTCCCCGATAGCTGTAGCCCATGCGCCGGAGCAAGCCTTGCATGGCCTTATTCTTCCTGTGCGTATCAACGCGCATGCTCTCAGCGCCAGCCTCCACGGCAAGACGCTCGGCCTGCGCAATGAGCATGTCGCTCATGCTCGTGCCACGAAACTCTGCCGACACCGCCGACCTGTGTATGGTGCAGTATCTGCCCTCGCAGCGCCACTTGCCGTCGGTTATATCGTCATAGCACTGCTCAGGCTCGGCACTCAGGCAGAACACGCCCGCGACGCGCTCGCCGTAGAGCATGACATGGCATTCGCCGCGCTGCATTGATCCTAAGAAGCTTTTTTCGTCGGGGTACTCCCCCTGCCACTGGTCAACCCGGTATTTCCGCAGATAGTTTTTAGCCTGACGGACGATAAGCATTATATCGTCAATATCACTCTCTGATGCCTTGCGGCAGGATACAGGCTGCGTCAGCTTCATGCGGGCGCGGTCTTTTTTTATCTCCTCCAAAAGCTTCAGATCGCTTTTTTCACTCAGGCTCAGTTTTTCAAACATGTCCGGGCGCTTATCCATCGTGCGCTCAAGGCTTTTTTTCCTGCGCCAGATATCCACCTTGGCGTGATCGCCGCCTAACAGCACCTCGGGCACGCGCTCACCCTCCCATACCTCCGGTCTTGTATACTGGGGATACTCCAGAACGCCGTCCCAATGGCTCTCGCCTGTAAAGCACTCCTCGTCGGACAGCACTCCCGGCACAAGGCGGCACACGGAATCGGCGACCGCCATAGCCGCAAGCTCCCCGCCCGTGAGGACAAAATCTCCGATGGATATCTCCTCGTCAACGCACTTTTCTATAAAGCGCTCGTCAACGCCCTCGTAATGTCCGCACACGAGAACCAGATGGTCATAGTCCCGGCGAAGCCTCTTTGCCGTCTCCTGATTAAAGGGCTTTCCCTGCGGGCTCATGTATATCACGCGGCTGCGTTTATCTTGCGCGGTTGACATAATATCATCAAGACAGGATTTCAGCGGCTGCGCCATCATCACGCAGCCCCAGCCGCCGCCGTAGGGATAATCATCAACCTGGCACTGCTTATTCTCGGTATAATCCCGTATTTGCACACAATTTATCTCAATTATGCCCTTTTTCGCCGCTCTGCCGAGTATGCTCTCGTGCATCATGGCGTTCATGTTATCCGGAAAAAGAGTCATTATATCTATTCTCATGGTTGACATAATATAATCACATTCCCTCGATGAGATGAACCCTGATGATTCCGTTTTCGGCGTCTGCGGACAGGATAAATTCGGGCACTGCGGGTATCATATGCTCAGTCTCGCCTTTGACGATATAGATATCCGAGGCCGGCGTTTCCAATATATCGCTGAGAATGCCTATCTCCGTTCCGTCCTCATCAACCACTTTCGCGCCGATGATATCCTGAAGGAAATAAGCGCCCTCCGGCAGATCGGCGTCAGCACGGTCTATAAACACCGTCTTATTTTTCAGGCACATGGCGGCGTTTACGTCCTCCACGCCCTCAAAGGTTGCTATCACAAAGCCTTTGTGTATGCGCGCAGAGAGCATTTTGACGGGCTTGCGCTCGATATATACGGTTTTGAAGCCGCGCAGGAATTCGGGGCTGTCCAGCCAGACCTGGATCTTGACCTCGCCCCGGACGCCGTGGGTATTCACGATTTTTCCCGCCTCGATATACTGATTTTTCTCCATTGCTTTCTCCTGTCGATAACCTTAAAAACGGGTTAATATGCTCTTAAAGGGCTACCGCGAACTCAGGTAGCCCTTTAATATTTTCAGTCCATAATCTCGACTGATACTTTTTTGCCCTTTCTCTGGGCGACAGCCCGCATGAGTATACGGATCTCCTTGACGATCCTGCCCTGCCGGCCAATGACCTTGCCCATATCCCCGTCGGCAACCCGCACTTCAAACACGGTCTCGCCGCCGACAACGCGCTCGGTCACAGAAACCTCGTCCGGTTTTTCAACGAGGTTCTGTACAATATAGGTCAAAAGTTCTTTCATGCCGGTAGAATCTCCTTATTAGGCCTCGACCTTTTTAAGCAGGCCGCGTACGGTGTCGGTGGGCTGTGCGCCGTTTGCAATCCAGTACTTTGCGCGCTCCATATCGACCTTGATCTTCTGAGCGCCCTCTGCCATGGGGTCATAGGTGCCGAGCTCCTCGATGAAGCGTCCGTCGCGGGGGCTGCGGGAATCTGCAACGATGATGCGGTAGTAGGGAGCCTTCTTCGCGCCCATTCTGCGAAGTCTGATTTTAACCATGTGTATTCACCTCCATTATTATCCTCACGGTGCTTTGCACCGCCATATATTACAAACGCTTTTGCGTGAGTAAACTTTATTAAAATTAGAATTTAAATCCGCCGAAGCCGCCCATACCGCCGAGGTTCGGCATTCCGCCGCCCATCGCGCCAAGCTTTCTTTGCAGCTTCTTCATGTTCTTACCCGAGAGCTGCTTCATCATGCTCTGCATTGCGTCAAACTGCTTTATCAGGCGGTTTATATCCACGACCGATGTTCCGCTGCCTGCGGCGATGCGCTTTTTGCGGCTGGCGTTGAGGATGGACGGATCGTCCCGCTCGGCCTGGGTCATGGAGAGAATTATCGCCTCTATGCGGTCGAGGCTCTTTTCATCGACCTTTGCGCCCTTGAGCGCTTTTGCGTCAAGCCCCGGTATCATCTGGGCAAGGTCGTTTATATCGCCCATGCCCTTGAGCGAGCGCATCTGCTCGAGATAGTCCGACAGCGACATGCGGTTTGCCTTCATGCGCTCGGCCATCTCCTGAGCCTTTTTCTCGTCAAAGCTCTGCTCGGCTTTTTCGATAAGCGTCAGGACATCGCCCATACCGAGGATTCGGGACGCCATGCGGTCGGGGTAAAACGGCTCGATCTGGTCAAGCTTCTCGCCGACGCCGATGAATTTTATGGGCTTGCCGGTGCTCGCCTTTATAGACAGCGCAGCGCCGCCTCGCGCGTCGCCGTCAAGCTTTGTGAGCATAACGCCGGTAACTCCCAGCGCCTCGTCAAATGCGTTTGCGGCGTTCACGGCGTCCTGACCGGTCATCGCGTCGACAACGAGCAGTATCTCAGCAGGTTCTACCGCGTCACGGATATTCTGAAGCTCCTGCATAAGCTCCTCGTCTATATGCAGGCGACCGGCGGTATCGAGAAACACAAGGTCGTTGCCGTGCTTTTTCGCATGCTCAACGGCGGCCTTGGCGATATCGACCGGGTCGGTAGTGCCCATCTGGAAAACGGGTATATCAAGCTGCTCACCGACAGTCTCAAGCTGCTTTATAGCGGCCGGGCGATATATATCGCAGGCTGCCAGCAGCGGGCGCTTGCCCTGCTTGCGCATGTAGGCCGCGAGCTTTGCGCCGTTTGTCGTCTTGCCCGCGCCCTGAAGTCCGACCAGCATCACAACGCTGGGCGATTTGGAGCTTATGGCAAGGCGCTGATTTTCACTGCCCATGAGCTTAACAAGCTCTTCGTTTACTATCTTGATGACCTGCTGCGCCGGGGACAGCGCCTCAAGCACGTCCGCGCCCGATGCGCGCTCTGTAACGCTTTTGGTAAATTCCTTTACGACCTTATAGCTGACGTCGGCCTCCAAAAGAGCCATACGGACTTCCTTCATAGCCTCTTTTACGTCAGCCGCCGTAAGTCTGCCCTTGCCGCGCAGCTTCTTAAAGGCTGCGGACAGCTTATCGGACAATGATTCAAATGCCATATCGCGGCCTCCTAAATTTTCAGGTTTTCAAGCTTTGCGCGGATATCCTCGTTCATAGCGCCCATATCCGCAAGCTCGTTTTCAAGCTGGTCTATCTGGGCGTTGCGCTCGATAAAACGCTTTATAAGCCCGGTTTTTTCCTCGATCTCCGTCATTGCGGCCTCAGCGCGGCGGATCATGTCCCACACGCCTTGCCTTGATATGCCGCCCTGCTCGGCGATCTCCGCCAGAGACAGATCCTCGTTATAGTGGAGGTCAAAATACTCACGCTGCTTCTCGGTAAGCAGCTCGCCGTAAAAATCAAACAGCATCGAACGCATGACCCTGCTGTCCTCCACGGCGCGCACCTCCCCTATAAACCGTATTTACTTTACAGAGTATAACACCGCGCCGTGTACCCTGTCAAGCATTTTATCTTGTCAGCATCGATTGACAAGGGTATACACGCCTGACAGCGCGTCTTTAAGGCGCTTTTTGCCCTTTTCGCTTTGATGGGCGACAGCCCATCTGCATCTCAAAAGCCAAAAATCACTCATAAATCCATCGCTGTCAGGTGCGCGCAGTTTTAACGGAGCTCAAATGCGTCCAGACAATGAAAAGGCCGCAGGGAATACTGCCGTATTGTCAAGGGCTTTGAAGCAGTATGGGCGCATTTGAGCCCGTGAAAACCGTGTCTTCCCTTGTCAATCGATGCTGTCTTCGCCGAATATATTTCAGTATTTACGTCAAAACTGTTATTTATAGCTACATTTTATTTCAGGGAGCTTGCATATGAGTATTAAGGAACAAAACAATCCCACGGAAAAGCTTTATGCGCTTGCGGCCTCCAACGCAAGGTTGAATAAATTCACCGAAAACCTGCCGGTACGGTATGTAAAGGCCGACATAAGAGCCGCCTGCGTGAGCATAAACCGCGCTTTTGAGGCTGTCGAAAAGCACTTTGCTTCAGCGGTTCATGTGCCGGGGGCCTGCGAATGGCTGCTGGATAACCGATATATCGCGCTGCGCGAGGCTCAGAACGCGATCTCAGGCTTTGCAAACGTGAGCCGGCTTCGCGCGGGAAGCGAGGGAGTTATCATTCTCTCGATGTGCTCTGCTCTGCTCACGGCGGCAGCATACCACTTTGACGAGGAAAAGGCACAGGTGTTTTTAGACGGCTTCCAGAGCGTATCCGTGCTCCCGCGAAGAGAACTTTACCTCTTCCCCGCCGCTCTCAGAGCCGCGCTGATAATAAGGCTCGGGAATCTATGCGAGGAACTGAGAAAAACCGCGTCTCCGGAGGACTATTCGGACGATTTCGCGGCGATATTCGGCTCGCTCAGGCTCGTTGCGGAGCTTGATATGCGGCCGCTTCTCGAGCGCGTGGATATCGCGGAAAAAGCGCTCATGGCAGACCCTGCGGGCATCTACCCCCGCATGGACGAACCCAGCCGCGCGCTCTATCGCGAGCGGCTTTCGGTTCTGGCAAAGCACAGCGCCCTTGAGGAGCACAGCATGGCGCAGCATATTCTCAAGCAGTGCCGTCAGGCCGAGGGCGAAAAGCGCCATGTAGGATACTATCTGTTCTCAGGTAGCGAAAATCGCTCCAAGGGCGGAGCGTATATCGCGGCAAACCTGCTGCTGACCCTGTTTTTATCGCTGCTGTGCGGATTTTTATCCCACAGCGTAGCCGCCGCGCTTCTTCTGCTGCTGCCCATTTCGGAACTGACAAAAAGTCTTTTGGACTACATCATACTGCTCGCCGTACCGCCGCGCAGGCTGCCTCGGCTTGAGCTTTTAGGCGGCATTCCCGACGAGGGAAAAACCGTATGCGTCATATCCGCGCTCCTGAGCGGAGCGGACAGCGGCGCGAAGCTTGCCAAACGGCTGGAGGCGTTTTATCTCTCAAACCGAAGGTGCGGGAAAAATCTTCTCTTCGGCATTCTTGCCGATCTGCCGGAGGCCGACAGCGCCGCGACCGACAAAGACGAGGAGCTTATATCATCCTGCGCCGAGGCAATAGACGCGCTAAACTCGCGCTACGGCGGCTCTTTCTATCTCTTCACCCGTCCGAGAACGGAGGACAAGGGCCGTGGAAAATTCAGCGGTCATGAGCGCAAGCGCGGCGCCGTGCTCGCTCTCGCTCGGCTTCTCACAGGCGAAGAAAGCGAGCTTCGCGTCTCCGCGGGAAGCAAAAAAAGCCTTATGGGCACAAGATTCATTTTAACGCTCGACAGTGACACCGCTCCAGTTCCCGACTCCATAGCGGAGCTTGTAGGCGCTATGCTGCACCCGCTGAATGCCCCCGTTCTCGACCACGAAAAGGCTTTGGTCGTGTCCGGGCACGGCATCATACACCCTCGGATATCCACACAGCTCCGCTCGGCCGGAGCCACTGATTTTTCCCGCGTTTTCGCGGGTCCCGGCGGCTGCGAGCCTTACAGCGCCATCTGCGGCGAGGTCTACATGGATCTGTTTGACAGAGGCGGCTTCTACGGAAAGGGTATCATCGACGCCAAGGCACTTGTCGTTTCCTCCCGGGCGCACATTCCTGACGGCGCTGTGCTCTCGCATGATGCGCTCGAGGGCGCATACCTGCGCGGCGGCTACATGAGCGATACGGAGTTTTCCGATTCATTCCCCTCCTCGCCGCTTGCATACTACCGCCGCAGCCACCGCTGGATCAGGGGCGATTGGCAAAACGCCGCGTGGATATTCCGCCGCGACGCCGCCATGCCCGATATCGAGCGCTGGAGGCTTTTTGACTCTCTGCGCCGAAGCCTCGTCGCTCCTGCGACCTTCATTGCGATTTTTTTAGGACTTCTGCTCGCGAAAAATGGGCTCATACTCGCCGCGTGGGCCGCGCTGCTCTCGCTCGCGGTGGGCTTTCTCATTGCGCTCACGGAGTTCGGCACAAACAGGACTGCTGACCTTGATCTTAAATACCACAGCAGGCTTTTAAAGGGCATATCCGCCGCACTGTTGCAGGCCGTTTTCAGGCTGTGGTTTCTGCCGTACGAGGCATGGATAAACCTCTCGGCGGCGGTGACGGCGCTGTGGCGGCAGCTTGTCAGCCGCAAAAACCTTCTCGAATGGGAGACTGCCGCGCAAAGCGAAAAGAAAAAGGGCGGTGCAGTTGCGTATTACCGCAATATGTGGCTCGCTCCCGTCTCCGGCGCCGCGCTTATCATTTTTTCGGCGGGCATATTCGCGAAAACCGTGGGGCTTCTGTGGATATTTGCCCCTCTTGCCGCGCTCGCGCTGGCGCTTCCGGCTGCGAAAGAATCGGAGCTTCCACGGGATGACAGACAGTATCTGCTCTCCTGCGCGGAGGATATATGGAGCTATTTTGACTTCTTCTGCACAGCCGAGGATAACTTCCTGCCGCCGGATAACTATCAGGAGCAGCCGCCTGTCGGCATAGCTCACCGCACCTCCCCGACCAACATGGGGCTTGCCCTTGTATCGGCCATGTGCGCGTCATTGCTCGGCATCGATCGCGACAACAGCGCCATTGATATAATAGATAAAATGCTCGGCACGATGGAAAAGCTGCCGAAATACGGCGGGCATTTCTGCAACTGGTACGACACGCGCACACTGCGCCCGCTTGAGCCTAAGTACCTCTCGACCGTGGACTGCGGCAACCTCTGCGCATGTCTTATAGCGCTCAAAAACGCTCTTTTGAAGTCAGACCGGCCGGAGCTTGCCAATAGGGTCGGCGCTCTGCTCGAGCCGATGGATTTTTCGATATTCTACAACGAAAGCCGGGGGCTTTTCCACATCGGAGTCGACCTTGAAAAGGGTACGGCCTCACCGGGGCTTTACGACCTCATGGCGAGCGAGGCAAGGCTCACGAGCTATCTTGCCGTCTCCAAAGGCGATGTACCGCGGCGGCACTGGCGCAGGCTCTCTCGAGCCATGCGCTCATCGGGCGGATATCAGGGCATGGCAAGCTGGACAGGCACCATGTTTGAATACCTCATGCCCGAGCTTTTCCTGCCGCTGACGCCGGACAGCCTGCTGTACGAGACGGCAAAGTACTGCATGTACGTCCAGAAGCGCCGCAAAAGCCGCAGCGGTCTCTGGGGCATATCCGAAAGCGCGTTTTTCTCCCTCGATCCCGCGCTCAACTACCGCTACAAGGCCCACGGCTGCGCGGCTCTGTCCCTCAAGCGAGGTCAGGACAGAGAGCTTGTAATAGCCCCATACGCCTCCTTCCTCGCGCTGCTTGTCGAGCCCAAAGCCGCTATCGCAAACCTTATGCGGCTTGAAGCACAGGGCGCTAAGGGTCGCTTCGGCTTTATCGAGGCGATAGATTTCACCCCCGCGCGGTGCAGAACGGCCGCAGGCGAGAGGGTGCGATGCTATATGGCGCATCACCTCGGCATGAGCATGCTTGCGATAACAAACTGCGTAAAAGACGGCGCTGTGCAGGATATGTTCATGTCGGAGCCGGCCATGGGCGCATATTCATCGCTCTTGGAGGAAAAAGTTCCGACAAGCTCCTCGGTGCTGAAGCTCACCGAAGCCGAGAGCGAAAAGCCGCGCAAGGAAGGCTGCCTGCAATGGGAAAAGCGCGGCAGCGAGCTGTGCTTTGAAAATCCGAGCTGCGCTCTGCTCTCTAACGGCGTGTACAATATTATGTTAACCGAAACAGGCATAAGCTGCGCTGTATGCGCGTACATGACGGTATACAGATCGCCCTTTAAGCAGCTCGGGCAGGGGCACGGCCCCGAGCTGTGGCTAAAGTGCGGCGATGACAGGCTGTCCCTCCTGCCCGAGCCTGAGGAAAACGCCGCGTTTATGTGGGAATTTTCAGAGATTTCCTGCACTTTTTCAAGGGTCACCGATGCTTTCACCTCCCGCTGCACCATAGCCGCAGGCGGCGGCGAAAACGGCGAGCTGCGCATCATAGAGCTTAGCGCAAAGCAGGGTATTGAAAACGCAATACTCAATTTTTCGTTTGAACCGGTGCTGGCCGATCCAAATGATTATGTAAACCACCCTGCCTATTGGCGGCTCGGTTTAGAGCTAAAGCGCGACGGCAACTGTCTGCTGCTGCGCAGGCTTCCGAGAGGAAACCAGCCCGAGAGCTGGCTCTGCCTTGCCTGCGACAGACCGATGCAGGCCGTAGCGGAGCGCGTCGGCAACGAGGGGGCGATATCGGAGCCGTTTGTTCACGCCGCCGTGGACATTTCCCTGAAAGCCGCCGAGCGCTTTACTCTGCGCTTTGCCATCTGCGTGGGCGCAACCCGCGAGGAGGCATATGCGGGAGCGCAGCACATGCTCGCCATCGGCCCGGCAGAGTACGGCGCTATGGTGTCGGCCTGTGCATCGCTCACGCACATGGAGCCTAAGGAGCTTGACGCCGCGATGGAGCTTGTTGGGCGTCTTTGGTTTGTGCGCGCAGCACGCCCATTCCCGGATAAACGCTCGCTCTGGCAATACGGGATCTCCGGCGACCTGCCGATAATCTGCTGCGAAAACGCGGAGGAGGCCGAGGCTCTTACAAGGCAGTTCTGCCTTATCCGAAGCTGCGGCATATATGCCGATCTCGTTTTCCTCACCGACGAGGGCGGCGAATACTACCGTCCCGTGTACGCAAAGGTTCGCGACACGCTGGCGCTGCATGGCCTTGAAGCGCTCATCGGAACCTATGCCGGCATCAGACTGCTTCCCACTCAGGCTGGCGATATCATTAAAAGCGCCGCCGCGTATATTGTCGGTGAGCCTCCCGCAGAGCGACGCACCGGCGCTTCATATCAGCTCCCGGATATGGCCACACGAAAGCCGGGAACGGTGCACAAATACGAGTACGCGGACGACGGAAGTTTCGTATTTTATGTAAACCGCGCTCTGCCCTCCCGTGTATGGACCAATATGCTCACAAACGGCAGCTTCGGCTATATCGCCGCCGACAGCGGCATGGGCAATATGTGGTTTAAAAACGCGAGAGAATTAAAACTCACGCGCTGGGATAACGCTCCCGCCACCGTTTCCGGTCCGGAGAGCCTTGAATATATCTTCGCGAAAGGGCGATACAGCGTTTTTGCCGCCGACGACGGCGTGCCCTGCCGCGTCCGCTTCGGCTACGGCTACACGGTCTGGGAAAAAAGCTTCGGCAGCAGCGGCACGAGATGCACGGCTTTCGTCCCGCCGAACATTGACGCAAGAGTTTTTATCCTCGAGCTTTACGGCGAAACGAGCGGCCGTATGACATGGAAATGCGAGCCGCTGCTTTCGGATAACGACAACGATTATGTTGCGGTTGATATTGATTATGTAAACTCAATGTTTGTCGCAAAAAGTTCCCGCTCCCCGATTTCCGGTCTGAGCCTTCGAGCTGCATGCTCCGCGCCTGCTCTCGGCTGGACTGGCGACTATTTTTCCTGGTTGCGCGGGGAATTTGACGCAAAAAGCGAAAATCTTAGCTATCCCGTTTTTGCCGCCGCGTACAACGTACAGCCCGTAATGATATTCGTCTGCGGATGCTGTGATGAAAAGTCTATAGTTGAATTATGTAAACCTGAAAACGCCTTTGCCGCGCTTGAGCAGACAAAGACATATTGGAGGGATATCGTGACCCGCTTTACCCTGACGGGCAGCGGTGACATGGACAGCTATATGAGCGGCTGGGGCGTATACCAAACCCTTGCATGTCGCTTAATGGGCAGGTGCTCTGTCTACCAAAGCGGCGGCGCGACCGGCTTTCGTGATCAGCTTCAGGACGCGGTAAACCTCATTCTCATCGACCCGCGTCTTGCAAAGGAGCAGATACTTTTGTGCTGCGAGCATCAGTATCTTGAGGGCGACGTGATGCACTGGTGGCACTCGGTGTCAGGCTCGGACAAGGGCGTGCGAACGCGCTGCTCGGACGATATGCTGTGGCTTGTGTGGGCGCTTTGCGAATACACCGAAAAGACCGGCGACCTTACGATATGCGAAGAGTCAATATATTATGTAAACTCAAAACCTCTCGACACTCATGAATCCGACCGCTATGAAACTCCCGTTCGCTCCTCCTGCGCGGAGACGGTTTTGAAGCACGCAAAGCGCGCCATCGACTGCTGCATCTCGCGCGGCGCGGGCTCCCACGGGCTTTTGCGCTTCGGCAGCGGCGACTGGAACGACGGCATGGATAAAGTCGGCGGCGAGAGCGTCTGGCTGAGCTGGTTTTTCGCCCACTGCGTAAGGCGCTATGCCGACCTGCTTGTCATGTTATGTAAACCTGATGCGGATGAATACCGCACTGCCGCATCGAATTTCGGCAAGGCGGCCGACGACGCCTGGGACGGTGCGTGGTATCTGCGCGGCTACTGGCCGGACGGCGAAGCGCTCGGCTCAAGATCATCTGAGTGCTGCCGCATCGACTCCATCGCCCAGAGCTGGGCGGCTTTCTGCCCCGATGCCTCAAACAGCAAGGCCGATCTTGCGCTCGATAGCGCCCTGCGCCTGCTCTACGACAGGGAAAACAAGCTCGTCAAGCTCTTTACCCCGCCGTTTTTCGGCGGCGGGCGCGACCCCGGCTATATCCGCAGCTACGGTGCGGGCTTCCGCGAAAACGGCGGGCAGTACACTCACGCGGCGATATGGCTGGCCATGGCCTGCTTCCGCAGAGGCAGACCACGCGACGGATATGATATCCTCCGCGACATTTTACCCGAAGGGCACGATGAGCGTAAGTTTATGGCAGAGCCATTTGTAATTGCGGCGGACGTATATTCAGCGGCGGGGCACGTCGGCGAGGCCGGATGGACATGGTACACCGGCTCTGCGGGCTGGTATTTCAGAGCATGCGCGGAGGAGCTGTTGGGGCTGAAGCTCTGGCAGGGCAGCCTTTATATCCGCCCCTGTCTGCCCGAAAGCTTTCCCGAGTGCCGCGTTAAGCTGCGCTCCCCGGACGGCAGGGAGTACGAAGTCGCCATATCCGCCGAGGAAATTCGCGTAGACGGTGAAAAATACGACGGAAAAGGTATACCATATGTGTAAAATTTGTGTTATACTAATGTATTATTAAATTTGTAATCTGAAGGAGGTCCTGCCATGGAAACCGTCAGAAAGGAAATACTGCCCGGCGTATGGCTCACCGCTCTGCGCAGCGATAAGTTCAAAACCGGCTGCCTCAGCATAAATCTGCTGACTCAGCTTGACCGTGAAACCGCTTCGATGAACGCGGTCATACCGTACGTTCTGCGCCGAGGCAGCAGATACCACACGGATATGGAATCAATCGCCTCGGCGCTGGATGGGCTTTACGGCAGCTATATAGAGCCGGTCGTGCGCAAGATAGGCGAAATTCAATGTATCGGCTTTGTCGCAAGCTTTGCCGACGATAAATATCTGCCCGAGGGAAGCAATGTTTTTGAGA
The DNA here is from genome assembly GCA_004557075.1 of Clostridiales bacterium. Lineage (GTDB taxonomy): Bacteria > Bacillota > Clostridia > Oscillospirales > Oscillospiraceae > F23-B02. Next base: position 198,866 of record SFEX01000008.1, on the reverse strand, counting down.
GCGTTGCCGGGCTTTGCGGAGAAATGCTGCTTACCCCGAACACCAAGGGTGGACTGCTGCTCCCGTCATATGTTGAGAGCGAAAAGGAAAAGCTGCTTGAAAATATCCGCAGCCGCATAAACGACAAGCGCTCATACGCTCTCTCGCGTCTCATAGAGCAGATGTGCTGCTACGAGCCCTTCTCTGTTGCGCGCTACGGCACGGAGGAAACAGCCGAGAGCATTTATTACCAGAAGCTTAGCAAGCATTACCGCAGCCTGCTTGCCGAATCCCCTGTTGAGATCTTCTACTGCGGCAGTCTGGACGCCGAAAAGTGCGCCGATATCCTCACCGACGCGCTTTCGGGCATGCCCAGGGGCGAGATAAACTACGATATCGGCACCGATATCCGCATGAACTCCGTCGATGACGGCGTCCGCGTTTTTGAGGATAGGCTTGCGGTCACGCAGGGCAAGCTCGTGATGGGCTACCGCCTCGGCGACTGCATGGAAAACCCCGATTTTGCGGCGATCTATGTTTTCAACGCCGTGTACGGCGGTTGCGTCACATCCAAGCTCTTTATGAACGTGCGCGAGCGGCTGTCGCTGTGCTACTACGCAAGCTCAGGCGTCGATATCCACAAGGGGCTGATGTTCATCTCCTCCGGCGTGGATTTTGAAAAGTTCGACGACGCGAAAGCGGAGATCATAGCCCAGCTCGAGGCGGTCAAAAACGGAGATATCAGCGACGAGGAGCTAAACGCCGCGAAAAAGAGCGTTGCCTCCGACCTCAGGGCCATGATGGATTCGCAGTTTAATCTTGACGGCTTCTATCTGTCCAACGCCATCGGCGGTCTGGAATTTGACCCGATGGAGCTTGCAGCCCTTGTCGAGAGCGTGAGCCGGGACGACGTTGTGAGTGTTGCCCGCAGTCTCGTGCCCGACGCGGTATATTTTCTCCGCGGCAACGATGATGAGGAGGTCGAGAGCGATGAAGCATAAAAATTTCAGTAAAATAGGCGAAAACCTCTACACGGCGCAGCTTCGCAACGGGCTAACGATAAACGTTGTCACAAAGCCCGGATTCCAACTCTCCTATGCCGTTTTCGCTTCCAATTACGGCGGTGCGCACCGCAGGTTTTTCTTGAACGGCCAGTGGCACGATACCCCCGCCGGCGTTGCTCATTTCCTTGAGCATAAAATGTTCGACATGCCCGACGGCGACAACGCGCTAAGTGTGCTTTCCGCCAACGGCGCGCAGCCGAACGCCTTCACCTCCAGCGGGATGACCGCGTACTACTTTGACTGCACCGCAGGCTTTGAGGAAAATCTGCGCATGCTGTTAAAATTCGTCTCCACCCCCTACTTCACCGACGAGACGGTGCAGAAGGAGCAGGGCATCATCGGGCAGGAGATAGGCATGGTCGAGGATAATCCGGGCTATGTCGTCTACAACAGGCTCATGCGCATGCTGTACGAGCACAATCCCATACGCGATCAGGTGGCGGGGAGCGTTGAGAGCATCGCGCAGATAAGCGCCGAAACGCTCTATAACTGCCACAAGGCTTTCTATTCGCCGTCGAACATGACCCTCTGCATCGCCGCAGACTTCGATCCCGAAAAGATAATCGAGATTGCGGAAGAAATTCTCCCGCCCGAGCGGGCAGAGATCCCGAAGGCGGACATGGGCGAGGCCGAGAGCGATAAGCCTCTCAAAACGCTGAATGAGGAGGCCATGGAGGTATCCGCGCCGCAGTTTCTCATCGGCGCAAAGGTCGCTCCCGCTCCCGAGGGCAATGAGCTTCTGCGCCAGAAGATCGTGGCTCAGCTTGCCCTGCGCGTGCTGTTCGGAACCTCCGGCAGCTTCTACAACCGTTTGTATTCCGAGGGGCTTTTAAACCGCGACTACGACTATGAGATAGACTATACCGCCGGTACCTCAACGATAATGATCGGTGGCGAGAGCGCGCAGCCCATGCGCGTGCTCGACGAGGTCAAAGCCGCTGTGAGCGCGGTGATCTCAAATGGGCTTGACCCCGCCGCTTTCGAGGCGGCAAAGCGCGCCTCCTTCGGCTCAAGGCTGCGCGGTCTTGAGGATTTTGACAGCCTGTGCCTTGCCCTTGCCGACGGAGTTTTCGGCGGCTACTGCTTCCTCGACTGCTTCGATGTCCTTGAGAGCATAAGGCTCGAGGAATGCGAAGCCTTCCTTGCCGAGTTCATGGCTCCCGACAGGCTGGCCATAAGCATAATATCCCCCGTAAAATAGGAATTTCCAAGGTTATGTATATGAATATTTTAAGCGCGACCATGCTTCGGGGGGCTGATATCAGCTTCCCCGCGCTTGGAGACTGGAGCATCAATCCGCCGTACAGCTTCACGATCTTCGGCTTTGAAATTTACCTCTACGGCGTTATCATCGCGGCCGGGTTCATCCTCGCCGCCCTGTTCTGCGCAAAAAGCGCCGCCAAATTCGGCATAAAATCAGACGATCTGTACGACTTTGTTATCTGGCTTATACCGACCTGCATCATCGGCGCAAGGCTGTACTATGTTCTGTTCGATCTCGATTATTTTATCGCCAACCCCTCAAAGATATTTTCCCTGCGCAGCGGCGGGCTTGCCATCTACGGCGGCATAATCGCGGGCATTATAACGGGACTTATATGGTGCAGGAAGAAAAAAATACCCTGGACGGCCTTCGGCGATCTCGCCGTTTTCGGACTGTTTATCGGTCAGGCCATAGGCCGCTGGGGCAACTTCATAAACCGCGAGGCTTTCGGCGCCGAGACGGATATCTTCTGCCGCATGGGTCTGACCCTGCCCGGACAGGAGACGCTGTTTGTCCACCCCACATTTCTCTACGAAAGTCTGTGGAACCTTGCAGGGCTTATCATCCTCTACGTTCTGCTAAAGCGCGGAAAGAGGAAATATGACGGGCAGTTTTTCTGGTTCTACATATTCTGGTACGGAATGGGCAGAGCCTGGGTTGAGGGGCTGCGCACCGACAGCCTGTATATAGGCTCGACAGACATCCGCGTATCGCAGCTTTTAGCGATAGTAAGCGCCGTCGCCGCGCTCATTGTGCTCATTGTAAACGCGAAGAAGGAGCACCGCCCGGATGATATGTTTGTAAACAGAAATAAGCCGGAACCCACGGAAGGAGAATAATCATGGCAGACTACAAAAGCATTTTAAAGGGAACTATAAACTCCGTCACCAGCAAGGCGAAGCAGTATGTTGAGTCCGGAGCGCTCAAGGACAGCTATGACAAGGGCAGCACCGCCGCAAGGTGCTATGCCAACATTGCCAAGCTCTCCCTGCAAATAAACGGCGAGCTTGAGGAGCAGAAAAAGGCTTTTGTCGAGATAGGCAGGCTTTACTATGACGAGCACAGGGACGCTCCCTCCGAGCGCTACGCCCAGCTTTTCGACGAGATAAAAGCCTTTGACGACAGGATAGAGACCATGCGCGAGGAGATTGAGGCGGCAAAGGCCGCAGTCGAGGCTGCGAAAGCCTCCGGCGGCGTATATATCGATTCCCCCGACGAATAATTATCTAATAAGTATAAAACGACCTCGAATCATGCTGATTTGAGGTCGTTTTTCTGTTATTTTGTAAACATCATATTCAGGTCGCAGTCGCCGTTTATTCCCGGAACCGTGCCCCTGAAGCTATACTGCCACACCGTGTGCGCGTAATAAAAATACGGGTAGCTGCCGACGCTCGCGCACCACATGGTATAGTCTTGCAGGCGGCTCAGATCATAGCCGTTATAGCCCGTGTCGTTATACACATACACGCCAGCGTCAAGCCCCGCCGCCTTTATATCCTCGCAGAAGGTAACGGCGCATTCGGTCAGAGTATCGTTATCCAACGTATGCGTGCGGGCATCATCGTCAACGACCCTCTCCCAATCAAAGAACACCGGCAGGTCAAGCTCTCTGTCTCCGAGAAGCGACAGGACACACTGCGCTTCCTCCCGCGCCTCGTCTACGCTTATTGCCTGGGAAAAGAAATACGCTCCGACCTTGATCCCGGCACTGCGGGCGCCTTCAATGTTTTCGATGAACTTATCGTCGCTGTAAAGCTCACCGCTGCCGTAGTAGCGGCCGCCGGCGCGGATTATCGCAAAGCGCACACCGCTGTCATACACCGCCTGCCAGTCGATATCTCCCTGGAACGACGAGATGTCAACACCCCGGCTGGCCTTATATTCGCCGCCGACATAGGTGAGATTTCCGTTCGGGTCAGTGGCAAGATCGTCCTTGCTGATGTCGTTTTTAGGGACGTCCTCTTCCGGCACTATCCAGATATAGTCTTCGCCGTTATACACCTCCACCATGCCGTAGTGGGGGTCGTTTTGAATTTCCGCCCGTCTGTTCAGGCCGCTTATGGCGGCATATACCGCTAAAATCACCACCGCCAAAATGACGACCGCGAGCAGCGGACTTATTTTTTTCTTTGTCTTCATGCCCTGAGTATAGCAGATTTTCTTTTCTTTGTAAACCGGCTCAATCTTCCAGCGAGGGCAGCAGCGCTCTGCCGCCGTAGCGCAGGCAGCTTTTAAGCCGTTCGCGCCCGCGCTTTATGGTGCGGCTGACTGTGGATATATGCAGACCCATAGCGTCTGCAATGTCCTGCATCTGCATCTGCTCAATATAATACATATGAACAAGCTGGCTCTGGCGCGGCGTCAGCTCGCTCTCTATCGCCTGACGCACCATCGCCGTCGCCCCGCGCTCACCTCCGGACTCGCCGAATTTTATGTACTGCCGCAGAGCCATATATTCCTCCTGCTTAGCGAACATATTAAGCTTCTTTTCCTGCATGTCTCTCATCTCCATAATATCTTTCAAGGTAGCGCGAGGTGGCAATGCTGTCGCGCGCCATGCTGCCGAGTATGTATATCCTCCGGCGCAGCCGCAGCCGCTCCATCTCGCACATCTGCTCGCTCTCAAGCCGCCTCATAAGCTCGTTCTGCCTTTCGCGGCACAGCTCGCCGCTTTTTCTGTACTCTATCGACAACTGAATGAGTGTCATTTTATCTTCCCTCCGCTTACAAAATATTTTTCTTATTTTGAAATTTTATTGTTGACAAACCCAACGGTGTTTGCTATTATATTCAGGCCGGTATCGTGCTGGTGTAGCTCAGTTGGTAGAGCAGCTGATTTGTAATCAGCAGGTCGGGGGTTCGAGTCCGTCCACCAGCTCCACCGAGTATCAAAGTTCATATTGTTTATATGGGGGATTTCCCGAGTGGCCAAAGGGGACAGACTGTAAATCTGCTGGCAATGCCTTCGGTGGTTCGAATCCACCATCCCCCACCAGAAAAAAGCACGTGAAAGCGTGCTTTTTTCAACGAAATCCACCCTGCGGGTGGGTAAAATGCCGCTCCGCGGCGTGAAATTGCTTCGCAGTGAAATTCTGCTTTGCAGAGTGACGGGTGGATTTCATTTCACTTTCCGCGTAAGCGGAAAATTTCACCTTGGTCGAAGACCATGATTTCACATTTTGCGGCAGCAAAATATTTCACTCCGGCTCTTTAAAGGGGCTTATATTTGTCTTCTCCACACTCGCTTTCCACGTCGTCGCAAGTTTTATATCACTTGCGACGGCTTTTTTATTCAGCCGCATTCAAGGCGCGGTGCCTTGAAAAATAATGAAATCAGCGTATAATAGTGCTAAAGAGAGGTGATCTACGTTATGGGATTTTGGGTCTTTATGCTTATTGTCGATATAATAGTTCCGCTCACCATGATAGGCTTTGGCCGCTACTTTACCAAAAGCGCCCCCAAGGATATCAATTCCCTGTTCGGGTACAGAACGGCAAGATCTATGAAAAACAGGGACACATGGAGCTTCGCTCATAATTATTGCGGCAGACTGTGGTTCATATTGGGGATAGTTTTGCTACCGGTATCGGTCATCCCGATGCTCTGCGTGACCGGCGGGGAAATAAATGCAGTAAGCACGGTGGGTCTTATAGTATGCCTTGTTCAGGTGATAGCGATGACCGCTTCGATCATCCCCGTTGAAAAAGCACTCAAAAGGACTTTCGACGAAAACGGAAACAGACGCATTTAAAGGAGTTTTTATATGGAAAACAGACTTGACAGATTTCTCACCGCTCAGGAGCGCTCATACGATGCCGCCCTGAGCGAGATCAAAAACGGTCGCAAAAGAAGCCACTGGATGTGGTATATATTCCCGCAGATCGCGGGGCTCGGTATGAGCTCCACGGCTAAGTATTACTCAATAGCCGATATCGACGAGGCGCGCGAATACATAACCCATCCTGTACTCGGTGCTCGGCTTTTTGAGATATCAAGGGCGCTTTTGACCCTGGACGGCAGCGACGCGACCGCCGTTATGGGCTACCCCGACGATTTGAAGCTGCGCTCCTCAATGACTCTGTTCGCGCAGGTGAGCGAAGACCCTGTTTTTAATGCGGTGATAGATAAGTTTTACAGCGGCAGACCCGATACGCGCACTCTGCATATTCTCGGTGTGAAGTGATATGAGCGGCGTCTCTATTCACTGATTGGGTAGTTTGTCACCACAATGCCCCCTCTCAGCGCCTTATCGGTTCGGCTCAAGGCCGCGAAAAGATTGTCAAAACATTCGCAGCAGACATAGCGATTATCCCATAAATATATCTCCTCCCCGTCCTCAAACAACGCTCCGCACTCCCCGCAGCGCTGCTTAAAACGTATATTTTTGTGCATTTACATACCCCCAAACAAGCGCTTTTATTCATTTGCGTGTTGTGTGCTTTATAATACACGCATTTGCATAATTTGTCAAGCATGAGTTTTACAATTCATGCATTTAGTGGAGATTGACAAAAATTAAGCATATCTTGTGCTATTTTACCGTATTTTTTAGTGATAATTTATAACATCTCACAATTGTAAGTTGCTACAACAAGGACTAAAATCGGAATGGTGGGTAAATAGGCTCACCGAGACGATTATTATTTTTTCATTAGGAGAGAACGAAATGATTACAAACGAATATCTCAAGCGTGTATACGATTCCGTAGAGAAGCGCGATCCTGACCAGCCCGAGTTTCTTCAGGCTGTCCGTGAAGTATTTGAGAGCCTCCAGCTCGTCGTTGACAAGCACCCCGAGTGGGAGAAGGCAAGCCTCCTTGAGCGCTTTGTCGAGCCTGAGCGCGTTGTCATGTTCCGCGTTCCCTGGGTTGACGACAACGGCGTTACCCATGTAAACCGCGGCTACCGTGTACAGTTTAACTCCGCGATCGGCCCCTACAAGGGCGGCTGCCGCTTCCATCCCTCCGTCAACCTTTCCGTTATCAAGTTCCTCGGCTTCGAGCAGATCCTCAAGAACTCCCTGACCACCCTCCCCATGGGCGGCGGCAAGGGCGGCTCCGACTTCGACCCCAAGGGCAAGTCCGACGCTGAGGTCATGCGTTTCTGCCAGAGCTTCATGACTGAACTTTATCGTCACATCGGCCAGTTCACCGATACTCCCGCAGGCGACATCGGCGTCGGCGCGCGTGAGGTCGGCTACATGTACGGCCAGTACAAGAAGATCGTCAACCGCTTTGAGGGCGGCGTTATCACCGGTAAGGGTCTGACCTTCGGCGGCTCCCTCGCCCGTACCCAGGCTACCGGCTATGGTCTGTGCTACTACGCAGCAGAGGCTCTTGAGCATCTTGGCCACACCTCCTTCGAGGGCAAGAGAGTTATCGTCTCCGGCGCAGGTAACGTTGCTCAGTACGCAGCAGAGAAGTGCACCCAGCTCGGCGGCACCGTTATCGCAATGTGCGACTCCAACGGCTACATCTATGATCCCGACGGCGTTGACCTCAAGAAGGTCATGGATATCAAGCAGAAGCGCCGCGCACGCATCAGCGTTTACGCAGACGAGGTTCCCGGTTCCGAGTACCACGAGGGCCGCAAGGGCATCTGGACCCTCAAGTGCGACATCGCAATGCCTTGCGCATCCCAGAACGAGATGGACGCTGACGACGTACAGCACCTGATCGACAACGGCTGCATGGCAGTATTTGAAGGCGCAAATATGCCTCTTACCCCCGAAGCAATCGAGAAGGTTCTCGGCAACGGCCTCCTCTACAGCCCCGGCAAGGCTTCCAACGCAGGCGGCGTCGCCACCTCCGGTCTTGAGATGACTCAGAACTCCATCCGCATGAGCTGGAGCTTTGAGGAAGTCGATGAGAAGCTGCAGGGCATCATGAAGAACATCTTCAAGGCTTGCTACGACGCATCCGTCGAGTGCGGCCAGCCCGGCAACCTCATGCTCGGCGCAAACGTTGCAGGCTTCCTGAAGGTCGCCGAAGCAATGATGGCTCAGGGCGTTGTCTGATCCCGCAGACAAATAAGCTTAAAGTAAATATTATAAAAATGCACATCTGCAAGAGCAGATGTGCATTTCTTTTTATATCGCGCTGCCGTTTAAGGTCACGCTGCCCTCGATTATAATCTGGCCGCTGTTTTTTATGCATATCCTCGCGTTTGCGGTTTCGAGGTTTATATCCCCGTCGGCGCTTACGCTTATCTCCGGCAGCGCTCCGTCAGGTTCGCTTTTTCTTTTTATCTCTGACAGCCACATGGCTACACCTCCAATGTAACGATCGTTCCCGCGCTGAATGAATCCGCCCAGCAGTGGCTGGCGGTGACTTTGTAGCTTCCGTTTACGCCCAGTGCGGTCGAGCTGAGCGCGACTACGTCGTTTGTAAAGCAGGCAAACTGCTTAGTCAGCGTCAGCTCGATTATGTGTTTTCCGCGCTTAGACTCGGCTATCTGGTACTCGGCCGTATATCTGGCGGCGTCCGCGCCGGTGGTCTTGGGAACGACAAGCTCACGGTGGCTTTTCCCTCCGCGCGAAATGAAATCCGCATTCTGCACCGTGTAGCTTGCGCCGGTGACGCGGTTTCTCACCATGACGTCAGATATTATGCCGTAGCGCTCATCTCTCAGCTTTATGCAGGCGGCATCCTTATCCGCGTCTACCGTGACGCTCTGCCCCTGCCTGCCGCTGAGCACAAGCTCGCCCGTGGGCGTGAAATAAGGTATGGTGCCCCAGGCATATCGGCTAAAGCGCCGGACGGCGCTCCACGCGCTCTCTCCCGTGCTGATATTAAACCCGCTCAGGGTTTTTGCCGTTCCGGATGTCACCTGAGTGATGCCGTAAGGCGCTATATAATTGCTTATCAGCTCCGCGCTGCTCAGGGTCGCGTATGCCGCGGCGGGCAGCTCGTTATCCAGAAGGCGCGCGGCATACGAGCGGCCGGATATGGTAACGACCGAACCGTGCTCGTCTATGCTTATGCTGTATTCGTCCACTATGCCGGTAAACACCGTGGAATTGTTATGCACCGCCCTGAAGCGGCAGGCCGATTGCAGCATCGTAAGCTGGTGGGAATAGTATATAAAGCTAACCTCGAACCAGTCGCAAGGCTCTCCGAGCCCGTGGCAGACATCCCATGACAGAAATTCCGGAAGCTCTGTTTCCGTGCCGCTGTTATTTATGATATATCCCGTCATGAGTATCACCTGAACCTTATGATCTGTCCCACTGTGAGCGCCGTATCCGGCCCTGCCACGGTGGGATTCATGCTGCACATCTGCTCGACCGTAACATTGAATTTTGCGGCCAGTATGCGCAGGGTGTCGCCCTCTACGGCCATGGTGTAGCGCTTGAGCCCCGGCAGGCTCGCTGCGGGATCGTCGTAGTCGAAATCGTCCATGGCGTCGGCCATATCCTCGAATTTATTGCCTATGTACTCCCAGAACTCAAAGCTGTAGTGCACATAGTCCTCGCGCGGCTCCTCCCTGAGATTGAGCTTTGCGAAATACGCGCGCATAGTCGGCCACACGGGATGCACTAACTTTCCGCCCTTGTTCTCCTCGAACAGCGCAGCGAGCTTGCGGAAGTTTTCATAGGCGTCAGGCCCCGTAAACTCACCCTCGCCGCGGATTATCTTGTTTTGCAGTCCCAAATTCTGCACAACATAGCCCGAAAAGGGCAGCTTATAGCTGTGCAGGGTTCGTCTGTACTCGACCTCAAATGTTTTGGGGTTATTCGGCCAGACGAAATTTCTGTACTTCATCGCTGCTAACATCAGCGCACCTCCTCAGTAAAGCTCAAAGCCGTTGTCGTACCTGCGGGCATCGCGGCGAAAATAGTCCGACATAAACGACATGTCCCGCCGCCGCACCACAAACAGCTCGGCATCGTCAAAATTTGTTCCGTCCTCGTCCGGCGTATATGAACGCAGGTCGAAGATATCCGCAGTATTACTCATCTTCCGCCTCCTGTCTGCTTGCGGCGTTTATTGTCACAAGCTCTGTCTCCGGCTCGCCGGGTTTTATTATCCGCTCGCGCTTTGCGCAGCGGCAGCCGCCGTAAACCACATTGCCCACCTTCACGGTAAAATCCGCAAGGCCGTCGAAGCTCACTCCGTCCGTCGCCGGTGTCTCGCGCCTGAGCTCGACGCCATACTCCGTGCCGTTTGTCAGCACCGCCGCCGGCTCATCGTCGCCGAAGCACTCTATTTTGTACACAGAGCTTTTCTCGAACTCCTTCACGCTCACAACGGCGGCAAGCTTCACGCCGTTTACAAGCACCGTCTTGTCCTCGCTTGAGGGGATCGCCTTAACTATCGTCATACCGTCTCCCCCAATCCGTAAGAGGAAAGCTCGCCTCCGAGCAGCTCGCGCACCAGATACGCCCCGGCCTTCACCGTGCAGGCGCTGTGAAACATCTCGGCGGCCGTATCGTAGCGTATATCGCCGAAGTTAAACTCCGTGACGGAAAGTCCCTGCACGCTCCTGATTTTATCCTCCACCAAAGCCGCGTATTTCGCACAGCCCGGCTCGGAAGAATCCTCATCGAAGGGTGAATATATATCGGCGGCGATCTGAAGCTCCGCCCTGCTGCCGTACATCTCTTTTACAGTGCCGTTCTGGGTGCACAGGCCGATGTAATTGCCCAGTCCGGAAGCGGTTATCCGCGCCGATTTTATGGACACGCAGACGAGCGTTTCCGCTCTGTTGAGCTTGGACACAGGGAATTTTGTCACGGCATTTATCCCGTTTCCGGAAAGCGCGGAGGCTATGCTGTCTGTTATGGTGTCAAACATCGCTGCTCTCCCCTTTCAGTCTGAGGATGCACTCGTTATGCGACAGAGTGCCGAAAATGCGGACAGGCTCAATTCTGAGCACCTCGTATATTCTCCCCGCCGCCTGCACCTGAGCGCCCTCGGAAATGCCGGCCATGTTCGTTATCAGTCTGTATTTTGAGCCGTTTTTCACGCCGGGAGCCAAAGGTTGGCGGTGTATCTGAGCGTTGTCCGCGTCAAGGCAGGATATGAAGCCCTTGCCCTTTGCCGTGCCGACGCTTATGTCCTCGCCGTAAAGCCTGAGTATATTATTCGTCGCCGTCATCCGCGCACCCCCACGAACTCGAATCCGTCTCCGTCTATATATGCCGACAGCATTCGTTCGGCATATTTTCGCAGGGAGGCGGCGGACGCCGATACCGCGCCGCCGTCGAGGCTGACCGACAGATTGCCGGCGCTGAACGAGCCTATCCTGTCCGTGGCCGCGCCGCCGAGCTCAATGTACATTGACAGCGCCAGCACGCCCGCCGCCGTCACGAACAGCTCCTTTATACTCTCGCTTGAGACGCCCTTGCGCAGGCGGCTCTCAAGCTCCGCCGCAGCCGAGGCGCACACCGCTTTGAGCATTCCGGCGCTCTCCGTGGGGATAGAAAAGCTCATAAGGCTGCGTGCCCTGTTTTCAATATCGGAATTTGTATATGCCATTTTATGCCTCCTTTTTGGAATGAAGCGGCCGCAAAAGCAGCCGCTTCGTGAATTTTTAAGCTCAGACCGAGAGCACCTTGGATGCATCGGTGTAGAGCTTTGCAAAGCCGGAGATGCTGGTGATGGCAGCACGCTCGAGCTGGCGGTCGATGAGTCTGTCGTATTCGACGGAGACGTCGCCTGCCGTGACCATTTCGAGGGCGTAGCCCTTGTCGAGGCCGATTGCTGTGCCTGCGGTCATTGCAGAGCAGCGGATGAGCTTTGCGCCCAGAGGGTTGCCCGGCTCGCCGGTGCCCTGGAAGTTCAGACCCGCCATGGGGTTTTTAAACTCGGAGCACTTGAGTATTTTCATCATGACGTCGGGGGCGACGAGCATGGTGTTCATGGTGTAGGGGTCGAAGGCGTTCCAGAAGTTGAGAAGCTCACTGTAGCTCAGACTGCCGGCAGTGCCGCCGATAGTGCTTCCGCCGACGGCAAGGCTCTCGGCGGCGTTATCGTTGCCGTCGCCGTTTTTGATGACGTCGATGGCGTCCTCAAGGTGCATGCGCATGATCTGAGTACCGATCTGGCGGAGCATGACGGAAAACAGGTCGAGGCGCTGGAAGCGGATGGCCTCATAGGAGGCGACCAGCATCCTGCCGCGCTTTCTGAGCTTGACAAGATGGTCGGAGGCGCGAACCTCGGTCTGAGGAATGGCAGCGCCCTCGCCCACATAGCGCAGACTCTTCTCGTCCGCAGAGGGAGCAGAGTAAATGGAGCGGTAGTCCATGCCCTCGAAGCGGGTGGTGGTGGCAGTGATGGAGGGCAGGATGTTCCCCTCCTCCATTCCGGCCTTTACGCTGCGGGATACATACTCGGGAAACAGCACGGCGGATTCGGAGGTGGAGAAAAACTTCTCGACAACGTCGCTGCCCGCGCCGCGAACCTTGATGTCAAAGCGCTTGAGCTGACGCTGGAAGGCGTCAAGCCCCTCATAGGGAGTGCCTCTGTAATTATCGTTGGGGTCGAGAGCCTCAAGCACCTGCTCAAAGCTCTTGCCGGACTCGGAATACATGCCCTTGTCAAGGCGGATCTCGTTAAAATTGTATGCCATATCTCTTTCCTCCTCACATTATGAAGCCGACTACTGCCGCTGTCGTATCGACCTTGATGACAAGGTACTCACGGCCGGTGGTAGCGGTTTTTACTTTTTTGTCGTCGGACGCTGTGAGCTTTGCAAAGCCCACGGTGGGCGCCGTGTCAGTGTAGCCGAGCTCAACGTAGCCCGATGTCTTGACATCGGCAAAATCATCGTCCGCGTGGATACAGACGCCGGCAAAGTTATTGCCTGCCGCGCATTTTGTAACGGTGTCGTTTGCGCTCATCTTTACAAGCGAGCCCTTTTCAACGCCGCTTGCCTTATTGAAGGAGAGCACCTGCTCTCCTATGCCTTCAAAACTGACTTTCATTTTAGAATCCTCCTGAATCAAATAATGTACTCGTCACCGCAGAATTTGGTGACCTCGCCTCTGCCCGGAAGCTGGGTCAGGGGCGGATAAAGCTTCTCCGCTCTCTCCTTGAGAGCGTCCTTCAGCTCGCGAAGAGCCGTTTCGTCCATAAGCCCAACGCTCTTTTCCATTGCCGGATACATAGCCTTGTCGCAGACAAGGCACAGTCTGAGCACCTCGGCTTTAAGCTCCGAAAGGTATCTCCTGCCAAGCTCGGCGGCCTTTTCGAGCGTCTCGTATTCCGCAGCGTAGCTCTTGCCCGCCTCGGTCTCGACGAAGTTTTTGATAACGCCCGCTCCGCGCTGAGCCGGAACTGCGACGAAGCTCCACTCGTAGGCATCCACAGCGCCCTCTAAAATGGCGCAACAGAGCTTTTCGCCATACTGTTTACCCTTGACGTGGCTGCAAGCGCCGATATCCTCGCCGCATATGCTGCACACGCTTCCGGCTACGGAGCAGCCGACGCTCGTCTCGCGCTTGATGCCGCCGTCGATCTCCGCGATAAGCTCGGCGTTAGACTCCGTGCGGAGCATATATGCGTAGCCCTTGAGGTACACATACGGTGCGCCGTAAGACGTTGTGCGGTTTTTATCCGTGACAAGCTCCGTTCTGTAGATGCGCGCCACCTGATTTCCGCTGCGCCAGTCGTGGTCGCAGATGCCGGTCACGCCGACGAAAAGCTCCGACAGCTCGCGCAGCGTATTTTCGGAAAAGCGCTCATAGTCGCGGTCTACCTCGTTGTCGCACAGCAGCACGGAGAAGATGTACACATCTTCCGCCTTCAGCTCCGCTCTCGCAAAGGCATTGACCAGCTCAAGCTCTTCATCGGTGCAGACGCCGCCGGCCGCGGTGCCGTCTTTAATGATTTTCATTGTTCTTTACCTCTTCCCAATAGATTTTGTCCTTCTGCGCGGTATACAGCGCCGCCTTGGCCTCCTCAACCTCGTCCTGAAGATTGATGGTGTCCCATTCGATCTCGAATCCGCAGGCATAGCCGTGCATGGCAAGCCACATGCCGCATATTTTTTCAAGCACCGGAGTGACGGTGCGGCGGATAGAGTTTAACTCGCTCGTCATGAGATCGGCCTGCTGCGCGCTCATTCTCTCGGTGGTCGACCAGTTCAGGCCGAGCAGGAAGGGCGGTATGCCCGTTCTGGCGATAAGCTGCTCAAGTATCTGGCGCACGGGTACCTCACTGTCGAGTATCTGATTATCTGCGCCGATGACCTTGATATCAACATCGCCCACGGCCACAAAGTCGCGCACAGCGCCGTTTTTCCCGCTCTGCATGGCTGCCGACCACTCGGCGGCGATCTGCTCGGCACGCTCCTGCGCCGCCAGCTTGTCTATGATGTCGCCCTGCGGCTTATACACGACCGCAAAGCGCACGTTGCCCGCTCTCTCCCAGTTTGTGCCCAAAGACTGATATATCTTCATGAGTATTCCGCAGAGGAAGGGCATACTGCGGAGCATTGAGGTGCCGTAAGGCGAATCAGCCTCGGGGTTAAAGGGGGTAAACAGCAGAAGGTTCTGGTACGGCAGCGGCGCTATGCTGCCTGTTTGATCCGTGCAGCACAGTTCAAAGTCAAGAGGGGTATCTCCCTCGCGGATCTGCACGTCGGCAACATTGCCGCATATGACCGCCGCGATATCGCGGTCGCCGTTTGTGACGATCTCGCCCACCGCTCTGCCGCAGGTTATCATGGAGTCGAGGTACGCCGAGAGGAAGCTTTGCAGCCCTCTCTGTCCCCTGCCCGCATCCACGTTGCGGATGAAGGCGTTGAGCTCCCGTTCGGCCTTTTTATCGCCGCAGCGAGCCTCGAAGCCGCCGGTGAGCCTGATGATCTTCATTATCGCAGCGTCCACAACCGGCACTGCCTCGCGTATCGTGCGGTAAAGCCTGATCTCACCGCTGCCCAGCGGCACATAGCTGTCGAGCAGGCCGAAGGGATGCTTCTCCCCGCTTCTGAGCTGCACCGTGTGGGCACGGCTTTTTTGTTTTGAAAACAGTTTCATATTCCTACCTTTCCACCCACACAGCGCCTATCGGCTGTGCGGATTTTGAAATGCCCACGGCAAAATACCGGATATCGTCCATGGCGTGGTCAAACTGCTTGAGCGGTACGTCTCTGTCGGCTCTGTCGTCCCAGCGGTACTCGTAAAACTCCCGCAGGCTGTCCTCGCAGCCCCGGCAGATGCGTATCCTGCCGCTTTTTAGAAGCTCGGCTGTGAGCCTTATGCCGCGCAGAACATCGTTATCGGCCTTTTCGGGGCGAAATCCCGCTCTGGTGAGCGCTTCGATGAAGCTTGCCGCCGAGGGATCGACTATCACCCTGCTCGGCGTAACGCCCGCGCACAGCGATATGAGGTCTGCCACATACTCGCCGTCGGTTTTCTGCGCTCCCTCCCTGCGGGCGTCGTAGTAATACTCCCGCAGGCGGTACCATATATCGCCGCTTCTTCCCCACAGTCCGAAGGAGCTTGGGTTTTTCGTTCCGTAGTCGCAGGAGACGATGTATTCGCAGCAGCTTTCCGGCACGGGCGAGAGCATACTCTCGTTGAAAAAATCGTACACCCTACCCGACGGCAACACCCATTCTCCTAAAATGAAGCGCCGGTAGAAGTCGCCGCTGTACATGCGCTTATAGCGGTCTATTATGCTCTTTGACAGCGATGGGTTATCCTCAAGCGAGAAGTGGATATACAGCGCACGTCGTTCTTCCGCCTTTTTTATCCACTCAAGGTAAAACCAGTGGTTCGGGCTTTCGGGATTACAGTTAAACCAGAGCTTGCTGCCGGTCACCGAGCATCTCGCGCAGGCCTGCTCGACAAACGAGCGTGGCATGAGCACCACCTCGTCCATGAGCACGCCCGCAAGGGTTACGCCCTGGATAAGCGACTGCGAGCTTTCGTCCTTGCCGCCGAACAGATAGAAGCTGTTGCGGCGTCCCATATAGGCGATCTCGATAAGCCCCTTGGACACGAGGTCGTTTACCTCAAAGCCTATATCCCGCAGCACCGGCAGGAGCGGCTCAATCAGGTTTCGCCTTATGCTTGTTTTTGCCTTGCCGCAGATGCCGAAGCGCTCGCTATCGTAGCGCCGCATTGCCCAGCAGACGAAGGAGATGCCGAGGCACAGAGTCTTACCGCTTCTTACGGCGCCGTCGCAGATAACGGCGTCCATATCTCGGTAAGGCGATGCGTCGCTCCACCACGAGAGAGCCTTTAGCTGGGTTCGGGAGAAAAAATCGAATTTCAAGCATCCGTCTCCGTTCCGAGCAGTTTTGCGGATTTATCCAGAGCGGCATAAAATCCGTCGTTTCGCGCATCCCCCTCACTGCGCGCGTTGTTCAGCTCTATAAGCTCGCGCAGGACCGCAAGCTTATTGACGAATTTCAGCTCGACCTCCCCCTTGGGGCCGCGCTTTATTTCGCTGAGCATCGAAAGGTCAAGCCCGTCGAGAACCGACATATCCTCCCGGCCGAGATAAAGCAGCTTCACGGCGTCGTTGGGCGATGATACCGCGAGCTTTTCGAGAAGCTTATCCGCGTAAGCGGATTTTTTCTTGTTCATAACATTCACCTCTCAACCATAGGCTGCATCGAGGCTAAACTTGTACGTTTGCGTACAAGTAAAAATAATTTTTTCGGTTTTTTTGCTCAAAACCGCTTTGTTCGGTTAAAAAAGGTATAAAAAAACCCGACAGCCGAAGCTGTCGGGTGATCCCGCCGTGCCGTTGGGGCCCAATTATAACCTGCACAAACGAGCAGGTGGGTCGCCTAAGTTCTGTTTCGCTGCTTCCAACGTCCGGCATAGCCGGGAGGCCTGCAATCCGCAGATTCAAATCGGCATCCCTTATTAGAGATGTGGGTTTAATGGGCCTGAAGTCAATATGACACCGCGTACACGGCAGGAATAAAATTTTTTACTATGATATAATGTATTCGCAGGGTCGGGAACATATACGTTTGGTTTTCGTCTTTAGGATATTATTCCTCGTCCTCTGCCTCAAATATGGTCATGAACATTTCGTATACCTGCTGGAGCTTATCGTCGTCGTCAATGGACTCGAACAGCTCGTCGCCGTTTTCGTCGTTTACGACCGAGAGGATTATCAGACCGTAGTCGGGGTCGTCCTCATCCATATCGGTGGGCAGGAAGGCCGCGAAGGACTCGCCGTTGTAGTCGATCGTGTCCAGCAGCTCCAGCTCAAATTCGTTACCGTCATCATCTATTATAGTTACAAAATCGTTGCCGTATTCTTCGCTCATTTTGTTACCTCCTGTGTCGTTGTGTATTTATTTTAACCCACACGGAGCCATAAATCAAGAAGTAAAGCATGGGAAAATCGAAGCTGTGTATATTTTCTTAACACCCCATCCGGCGGCTTACGAACTAAAATCCTCCAGAAGCGATAACAGCTCGGCTTTTCCAGAGGCGGGTATGCCCTCTCGCAGCTTTTCACGGTCTACATTGTTGAGGGTCGCCGTCTCAATATCCGTAACCTGCGTCGGCGTATCGTCGCCGCCATGGAACACCGCGACATAGCCCTGCCAGTCGCGCAGGCAATACTCCCCCTCCTGCGTCGGCGTATACTCCGCTTTTACCGTGGGGGTATTATTTGCCGGCTCTGCGCTTATACTTTTGACAGCGGCGGCACTCATGGCGGCAGCCGTTACGACAAGGCAGCCCAGCAGCAGTATTTTAAGTGATTTTTTCACGCTATTCACGCTCCTTTCGGATTATTATTCCCCTATTTCGGCAAAACAAGTACACGCCGAAAAAATTTTTACAATTTATACACCCATGCTTGACATAACGTGTTATAATAATCATTCAGAATAAAATTAGATTATTATGCCCATTACATAATATTTGATATTTCATTTTTTGACACACATAGCGACAAAGGAGGTGTGTGGATATGGATATTGCAAAGGAGAATAACTCCGAATCGCACGGCGGCAGATTTGGCCGGGTCATGAGGGTCATCGGTACTATTTTTCTCATCTGCGTTGTAACGGCTATGCTGTTTTTATGCATCTTTGCATTCTATGTCAAAACCTGTATCACCCCGGGTCTTGATCTGGATCTGAACGACTTCACGCTCAACCAGTCGAGCACCATCTACTATCAGGATCAAAGCGGGCAGTGGCAGGAGCTTTCGACCTTCTACGATTCGGAGGATCGAATCTGGATCGACGGGGACGAGATACCGCAGCACATGAAGGACGCGCTCGTTGCCATTGAGGACAAGAGGTTTTACAAGCACCATGGCGTCGACTGGTTCCGCACGGCTCACGCCGCGCTAAATATGTTCACCGGCGGCTCTACTTTCGGCGGCTCGACCATAACTCAGCAGCTTATAAAAAACCTCACCCAGCAGGACGATATCACGGTGCAGCGCAAGCTGCTTGAGATATTTCAGGCGCTGGACTTTGAGAAGAAATACAACGACAAGGATCAGATCCTTGAGTATTATCTCAACGCAGTGTACTTCGGCGAGGGCTGCTACGGCGTCCAGACAGCCGCGCGCACCTATTTCGGCAAGGACGCCAAGGATCTTTCCGTAGCCGAGGCTGCCTCAATCGTCGGCATAACGAACCTGCCGACCTACTATGACCCCTTCTACAGCGTTGAGAATAACAAGGAGCGTCAGGAGGATGTCCTGCACGAGATGTATAAGCAGGGCTACCTCAGCAAGGCAGAGTATGAGGAGGCCGTGGCTGAGGAGCTTGACTTCGTGCGCGGCGAGAACGAGCCGTCCGGCGCAACCCCCTACACCTACTATGAAGAGGTCGTCATCGCCGACGTCATAGACGATCTGGCCGAGGCCAAGGGCATCAGCAAGGAAGCCGCCCGCCGCCTCGTCTATAACGCGGGCTACGAGATCTACGCCTGCATCGACATGGATATGCAGGCAAAGGTCGATGCGATATACACCGATCTTGACAATCTTCCCAAGCCCCGCAACGGCACCGACGCCCAGCTTCAAAGCGCCGTCGTTATCATCGACCAGTACACGGGAGAGATAAAGGCGCTCTGCGGCGGCACGGGCGAGAAGACCATCAGCTTCGGTCTGAACAGAGCCACCAAGACCACAAGGCCCCCCGGATCGTCGATAAAGCCCATCGCGGTCTACGGCCCCGCGATCGAATACGGGCTGATATCCCCGTCAACGCTCGTTCTCGATGCCGACGGTGAGCATGTTAAGCTCTCGCATACCTCATGGTATCCGAAAAACTCACCCGATACCTACGACGGCATCATAAGCATTATGACCGCACTGCAAAAGTCCAAGAATACCGTGTCGGCTCAGATCATGGATAAGCTGACGCCCTCGGCATCCTATGACTTCCTGACAAATCGCCTCGGCATTGTGAGCCTCATTGATGAGGACGCCGACTACGCGGCGCTGGCTCTCGGCGAGCCTCACTACGGCATCACTGTGCGCGAGATGGCGCAGGCGTACACCGCTCTTGCCAACGACGGCACCCTCACCTACGCGAGAAGCTACTCAATGGTAAAAGACCGCGAAGGCAAGGTCATTCTCGATAATCAGCCCAAGACTCAGACTGCGTTTTCTCAGAACACCGCACGCACAATGACATATATGCTCCAGAACGCCGCCACCTACGGCACCGGCTACGAGTCTAAGCTGAGCAATATGCCTGTTGCGGGCAAGACCGGCACCACCACCGGCAACCGCGACCGCTGGTTCTGCGGCTACACACCGTACTATACCTGCGCTGTCTGGACCGGCTTTGACACTCCGGAGTATATGTCCTTCTCCGGCAACCCCGCGACTCAGATCTGGCAGAGGGTAATGGAATCTATCCATCAGGATCTCGAGCGCAAGGAGTTTAACATCTCCTATGGCGGAGGCGCGACGGGCATCTTCGGCTCGCAGGAAGAGCTTGAGGAACAGAGCCTATCCGAGGAAGAGCGCGAGGAGAAGAAGCGCCAGGAGGAAGAAGAGGAAAAGCGCAAGCAGGAGGAAGAGGAAAAGAAGAATCAGGATCAGGAGCAGGAGCAGTCACAGCGAGGCGGCTTACTTGACTTCATCACCCGCAATTAAGGAGGAATTATTTTGGCTAACAAACCCCTTGAATACAAAGGTCATCCCCTGCAGCGCGCAGGGAATATAGTCTACTACGGCAGCATGGCCGACAAGTACATTATCATGCTTCAGATAATGGAGACTAAGAAGGTCAAGGATCTCGACGTTGCGACTAAGGTATCCGTTCAGCTTCAGCTTACCGATCCCAACGTCAAATCCCGCGACCGCATAGTCAAAAAGAGCGATAAGGACGGTTTCTGGGCAGCCATGGACGTTGCCAGCGTGTGGCTTGACAGAGCACTTGCGTCCAAATAAAGCTCAATTATTCAATGCAATAAAGGCAGGAGTCTCTTGCGGGACTCCTGTTTTTTGTCATAACAGCGCAATTTGTGTAATTATTCACGTTTCTCAGGACAAAGTGAAGATTTAGACAATGAAAATTATCTGAATTTTGTGGAATTTACTGAATTTTATGTTATACTGCATTTGTGAATTAATTTTAAGCATCGAAAAGTTGAGCCTCTGCCGGATGTTCAACTCTTTAATGCTTAACCATGGGAGGAAAAAATGAAGAAAGTTCAGTTTACAGAAACCGTGCTTCGTGACGCGAACCAGTCACTGATAGCGACCAGGCTTCCCTATGACAAGTTTGAACCCATCCTTGAGAAGATGGATCAGGCGGGTTTCTACTCTGTGGAGTGCTGGGGCGGCGCTACCTTTGACGTCTGCCTGCGCTTCCTGAATGAGGATCCCTGGGAACGCCTCCGCAAGATTCGCGCGAAAATGCCTAACACCAAGCTCCAGATGCTGCTTCGCGGCCAGAACATTCTCGGCTACAAGCACTATCCCGACGATGCGGTGCGCCGCTTTGTCCGCTGCTCGGTCAAAAACGGCATAGACATCATCCGCATTTTTGACGCTCTGAACGATACCGACAACCTCAAGGTCGCCATCGAGGAGACCGTCAAGCAGGGCGCTATGGCATCCGGCACCATTTCTTACACCACAAGCCCCGTCCACACCATCGCAAAATACGTTGAGATGGTCAAGGAGCTCAAGGAAATGGGCGTTGCCTCCATCTGCATCAAGGACATGGCCGGTATCATGACCCCGCAGAGCGCATACGATCTCGTCTCCGGCATCAAGGACGCGGTCGATCTTCCCGTAGTTGTCCATACCCACTGCACGACGGGTCTTGCCTTCATGACCTATCTCAAGGCCATCGAGGCCGGCGCCGATGTTATCGACACCGCGATATCCCCCTTCTCCGGCGGCACCTCTCAGCCCGCGACGGAGACCCTGTTCTACACTCTCAAGGAGCTTGGCTACGACGTCGAGCTGAACGAGAAAATACTCATCGAGATGGCAAATTACTTCAAGCCCATCCGCAACGATTACCTTGCCGACGGCACGCTCAACCCCATCTCCATGTCCACCGATACCCAGTGCCTCACCTATCAGATCCCCGGCGGCATGCTCTCGAACCTGCTCAGCCAGCTCAAGATGATGAACGCGCTGGATAAGTTTGAGGACGCCCTTATCGAGACTCCCCGAGTCCGCAAGGACATGGGCTATCCTCCCCTTGTCACCCCCACCAGCCAGCTTGTCGGCTCCCAGGCGGTGCAGAACGTTCTTGCAGGTGAGCGCTATAAGAACGTCGGCGCCGAGATAAAGGCGTACTGCCGCGGCGAATACGGCAGAACTCCCGCTCCCATCGACCCCGAGATACGCGCAAAGATCCTCAATGGCGAGAAGCCGATAGAGGGCCGCTATGCCGACACCCTGCCCACCGACGTATACGAAAAGGCCGCCGAGCACTTAGGCGATACCGCCCGCTGCGAGGAGGATGTGCTCAGCTACATCGCCTTCCCCCAGGTCGCGGAGAATTTCTTCGAGAAGCGCCGCGAGGCCGAGGAAAAGGTCGTGCGCTACACCATCACCGAAGCCTGAGGAGGTCTGAGCGATGAACGATCTTATTAATATTTCCTTAGGCGACGCAGCTGTGACGGCTCTGACCGGATATCTGGTCGTATTCTTCGGGCTTGTTCTGCTCATGTGCGTCGTCATGATAATGGGAAAGATCATGGTCGGCAGCAAGAACAAGGCAGTAGTCGAGACCCCCGCCGCCGCCGCTCCTGCCGCTCCCGCGCCCGCTGCTCCCCCCGCGCCGGGCTCTGCCGGTGAGCTGAAGCTCTATGACACCGATCCCAAGGACGCCGCCATGATAATGGCGATAGTTGCCGACACCCTCGGCAAGCCCATAAACGAACTCCGCTTTATTTCCATCAAGGAGGTCAAGGAAGATGAAGTATAAGGTAACTTTAAATAACAGAACGTACGAGGTCGAGGTCGAAGCCGGCGAGGCCATGCTCATTGACGAGTACGAGGCCTATGCTCCCGCCGCCCCCGCGCCCGTTGTTGCAGCCGCTCCCGTTGCAGCGGCAGCTCCCGCAGCTCCCGCCGCCGCTCCCGCAGGCGCTGCCCTTGCCGCAGGCGAGGTCGTCAAAAGCCCCATGCCCGGCAACATTCTCAAGATAAACGTCTCGCAGGGTCAGCAGGTGGCAGAGGGCGATGTTCTTCTTGTCCTCGAGGCAATGAAGATGGAAAACGAAGTCGTTGCGACCAAGTCCGGCACCGTCGCTCAGATAGTAACGGCAAAGGGCGCAGTTGTCGAGACCGGTGCGCCTCTGGTAGTTATCGCATAAGGAGGTAACAGATGAACATTCTGGATACACTCCAAAAGCTGGCGACCGAATCCGGCTTTGCCTCCTTTATTATCGCGGACGGCGGCTGGAAAAACCTCGTTATGATACTTTTCGCCTTTGTACTGCTGTACTTGGGCATAGTCAAGAAGTTTGAGCCGCTGCTGCTCGTCGGCATCGCCTTCGGCTGTCTGCTCACAAACCTGAGCTACTTCACCGGCATGGGCGAGAACGCGCTCTACCACCCCGAGCTGTGGGAGGCGTTTCTGGACGAGGCAAGCCCGTATTATCACAGCTACGGGCATATAATGTCAAACGCCGGTCTGCTTGACTTCTTCTACATAGGCGTCAAGGCCGGTATCTACCCCTCGCTGATCTTCCTCGGCGTCGGCGCGATGACCGACTTCGGCCCCCTGCTGGCCAATCCCAAGAGCCTTCTGCTCGGTGCCGCGGCTCAGCTCGGCGTGTTCGTCGCCTTCTTCGGCGCGATCCTCCTCGGCTTCTCCGGTCCTGAGGCAGCCTCCATCGGTATCATCGGCGGCGCCGACGGCCCCACGGCAATATTCCTGACGACAAAGCTTGCGCCGAATTTGCTCGGCCCGATCGCGATAGCCGCGTATTCGTACATGGCGCTCATACCGCTCATCCAGCCCCCGCTCATGAAGCTGTGCACCACGGAAGAGATGCGCAAGGTCAAGATGGAGCAGGCGCGCGAGGTCTCCAAGACCGAGAAGATAATCTTCCCGATAGTCGTTGCGACCTTTGTTATCCTGCTTCTGCCCTCCACCGCTCCCCTCGTCGGCTGCCTCATGCTCGGCAACCTGTTCCGTGAATGCGGCGTGACAGACCGTCTCTCCGACACCGCTCAGAACGCGCTGATGAACATAGTCACCATCTTCCTCGCCACCTCCGTCGGCGCGACGATGGTAGCGCAGAACTTCCTCAACGGAAATACGCTCAAGATTATCGTCCTCGGTCTGTGTGCCTTTGCAATATCGACCATCGGCGGTCTGCTCGGCGGCGTTGTCATGTACTACGCCTCCGGCAAGAAGATCAATCCTCTCATCGGCTCGGCAGGCGTTTCCGCCGTTCCCATGGCCGCACGCGTTTCTCAGGACGTCGGCAAGAAGTACAACAAGACAAACTTCCTGCTCATGCACGCGATGGGTCCCAACGTTGCAGGCGTTATCGGCTCCGCAATAGCGGCAGGCTTCCTGCTCTCCGTATTCGGCGGCTGATATAAGCTGCGGGCAAGAAAAAAATCACGCATCACGCCGGCAAGGTCAATACCTTGCCGGCTTTTGTTGTATTTTTAGGTATTTCTTGTAGTTCTAAGGACGTATGATCCAAGTTAAAATATACACAATCAGGGTTATTGTACACTTTTAAGCAAATTGTGGATTGACATAAGGCTTTAACTTTGATACCATAAAGTCGGAAATAGTCAATCGGTAAATAAATTTGACGAATTGCGTATAGCAATTTGTCAAATGCAGTTTTTAGAAAGGGAAAAATATCATGAAGACAATTTATGAATTTATCAGAGACATAATTCTTGCAAATGAGCCCAACGCAAAAGACGAGTTCTACTGGCTCGACAAAGTTTTTGGCTGGATGCCGTTCTAATTCTCAGAGCGGTTATTTAAGATTTCAGAAATTAAACTAATTTATTAGTTTAAATTTAAATTTTATTTTATGGGAGGAAGAAAAAATGTTATCTGGTCTTTTTAGAGCACTTGCAAGTCTGCATGGAGACACCGGCTTCGATCAGGGCGTAGCAAAGGTTTGCACTGACATTGCTGATGCACTTGAGAGCATGGGTCTTTGATTTTTTAAACGGCTGAGTTTTGACTCAGCCGTTTTTTTGCATTTTCCTTCTCAAGCCTTCCCCTTGAGGGAAAGGTGTCACGGCTATGCCGTGACGGATGAGGTGTCTTTTCGTTTTGCTCTCATGCTCTTTTTTAATATATAAAAATTTCGGAGGCAATCTAAACGATTGCCTCCGTTTTTTACGTTTATTCTTACTTTGCGTACTCGACGGCCTTCGTCTCGCGCAGGAGGTGGACTTTGATCTGACCGGGATAGGTCAGCTCTTCTTCTATCTTCTTTGCGATATCGCGAGCCAAAAGCACCATCTGATCCTCGGAAACATCCTCGGGCTTGACCATTACGCGGATCTCGCGTCCGGCCTGGATAGCATAGCTTCCGGCAATGCCGGGGAAGCTCTTGGATATCTCCTCAAGCTTCTCAAGACGCTTGACGTAATTTTCGATATTCTCGCGCCTTGCGCCGGGACGGGAAGCGGATATGGCGTCGGCGGCCTGAACGATGCAGGCGACAACCGTGCGCGGCTCAACGTCGCCGTGGTGAGCCTCGATAGCGTGTATAACGGCTTCGCTCTCCTTGTACTTCTTGGCGATATCGACGCCGATGGAAACGTGGCTGCCCTCGACCTCGTGGTCGATCGCCTTGCCGATATCGTGGAGCAGTCCGGCGCGCTTTGCGGTGTTGACGTCAACGCCAAGCTCCGCCGCGATAAGGCCGGAGATATGGCTGACCTCGATGGAGTGCTGAAGCACGTTCTGACCGTAGCTGGTGCGGTATCTCATGCGGCCGAGCAGCTTGACGATCTCCTGATTGACGCCGTGGATGTTGGTTTCAAACAGCGCTCTTTCGCCCTCGGCTTTGATGGTTGCGTTGACCTCTTTCTGAGCCTTTGCGACCATTTCCTCGATGCGCGCGGGATGGATCCTGCCGTCGGCGATGAGTTTTTCAAGCGCCAGACGCGCGACCTCGCGGCGGACGGGATCGAAGCTCGATACCGTGATCGCCTCAGGTGTGTCGTCAATGATGAGATCGCAGCCTGTAAGGGTTTCAATACTGCGGATATTGCGGCCTTCGCGGCCGATAATGCGTCCCTTCATCTCGTCGTTGGGGAGAGGTACGACGGATACGGTGACTTCGCTTGCGTGGTCTGCGGCGCAGCGCTGGATAGCGGTTACGATGATCTCTCTTGCGCGATCCTCGGCCTCTTCCTTATACTGAGCTTCGACCTCCTTGACCTTGACGGCCATTTCGTGTGTGACTTCGTCCTTCAGGGCGTTGATGATATACGCCTTAGCCTCATCGACAGTATACCCGGAGACTTTTTCGAGCATTTCGAGCTGGCTTTTCTTGATAAGCGCGATCTCGGCCTGCTGCGCCTCGGCTTCGGCTATCTTGCGGGCAAGGCTTTCGTTTTTGCGTTCGAGAGAATCGGTCTTTCTGTCGAGATTCTCTTCCTTCTGCTGTAATCTTCTCTCCTGCTTTTGCAGGTCGGCACGGCGTGCCTTTTCTTCTCGCTCAAACTCCGAGCGATTTTTGTGTATTTCTTCCTTTGCCTCGACGAGAGCTTCGCGTTTTTTGCTCTCGGCGCTTTTTATGGCTTCATTAATTATTCGCTTTGCTTCTTCCTCCGCGCTCGTTATTTCACGCTCTGCAACTTTTTTACGGTAAGTGATACCGAGCACGAATGCTATTACAAAAGCAGCAACAATTAAAACGATTGCTAACCATAATTCCATAGAAAGTAAACACACCTCCATTCTTTAAGAATTTTGCGGTGGTTTAATAGATAAGTGCTGGGTCAAATCTAACGGTAAGACGAACCATCAAGCGTATTCGTCCGTGGCATTGTAACTAATATTCAATCCGGTGCCTCCCCCGGCACCTTAAATATTATCCGATTTATTTTATCCCCAAACCGGTATTATGTCAAGCACTAAAAGCCATACACAGAAAAGATTTCTGTGCGGTGGACAAACCGAGCATAATTTAATATAATATTTTATCATTGCGCCATCGGAGGTGAAGCCAAGGTGCGGCTTACCTATATTTTCCCCGTTCTCATGCTTTTGTTCATAATCCTGTTTTTCATCGGCTGCCCGCCGCCCGCTCACGCCGATCTGCGGAAAAACCCGCGCGGCAGCTTTACGCGCCGGGACGCTCTCGCTCTCGGTGTCATTGTTATCTTATACTCCGCCGTGGCATTTTATAATCTCGGCGACACAAAAGCGCCGCAGTCGTTCCATCATTTTAAAAGCGGCGAGAGCGTTGTGCTCGACCTCGGCGCCGAGATGCAGGTCGATGAGATGTTATTTTATTCAGGGCTGAACACCGGCTCATACAAGCTCGAATATTCCCCCGACGGCCAAAACTTCTCTGCTGTGGGCGAGTTTAAGCAGAGCTACACCGCGCTTTTCAAGTGGGAAAAGCCGGAGCTTTACGACGGCGCAGAGGCGACCGCTCGGTATATACGCATAAGCGCCGACAGCGATATGTATCTCGGCGAGCTTGCCGTCAGGAGCGGCGGCAGGGATATCAAATATAGCTGCGAGGCATCGGAGCTGTGCGACGAGCAGGACATCGTACCCGCTTATCAGACCTACCTCAACAGCACATATTTTGACGAAATTTATCACGCCCGCACCGCTTTTGAGCACATTGAGGGCGTCTATCCCTACGAGATATCCCACCCCCCGCTGGGAAAGCTGATAATCGCCGCCGGCATAAAGCTTTTCGGTATGACCCCGTTCGGCTGGCGTTTTTCCGGCACGCTGTTCGGCTCTCTCATGCTCCCGGTGCTGTATATTTTCCTCAAGCGCATGTTCGGCGGCGTTGCCGTCCCCGCATGCGGCACGGCGATATTCGCCTTTGACTTCATGCATTTCACCCAGACCCGCATCGCCACCATCGACACCTACGCGGTGTTTTTCATCCTGCTCATGTACCTTTTCATGTATCTGTACGTCAGCGGCGGCAGGCTCAGATACCTTGCCCTGTCGGGAATTTTCTTCGGTATAGGCACTGCCTGCAAATGGACTTGCCTGTACGCAGGCGCGGGGCTTGCAGTCATATGGTTCATATACTGGGTGCGCAATTTCAGGCTGTCCGCTTTCATAAAAAACTGCCTGTTCTGCTTGGCATTTTTCGTCATAATCCCCTCCGCTATTTACTATGTCAGCTACTACCCCTACGCGCAGGCAAGCGGGCTTCATGGCATTGGCGCTTTTTTCTCCCGTGAGTATGCCGACATCGTCATCAACAACCAGGAGTTTATGTTCTCCTACCACTCCGGCGTTCACTCGGAGCACCCGTACTCCTCGCGCTGGTATCAGTGGCTCATCGACGAGCGGCCGATACTGTACTATCTGCAAAGCTACAGCGACGGGACGCGCTCCTCCTTCGGCGCATTCCTGAATCCGGTGCTGTGCTGGGCAGGGCTTGCGGCAATCTTCGTCTGCGCGTATCTTGCCCTTTTCCGGCGCGACAAAACCTCCGCGTTCATTGTGATCGGTTATCTCGCCCAGCTTCTGCCCTGGGTGCTCATCACCCGCACGACATTTGAATACCACTACTTCCCCGCCTCGGTATTCCTCGTGCTGGCGCTGTGCCGCATATTCTCGCTCATGCAGCGCGGAACGATGCACTGGCGATTTAATGTCTACGGCCTCGCGGGGCTGAGCTGCGCACTGTTTGTGCTGTTTTATCCGGCGCTGTCGGGCAAGGCAGTCGATTCGGCACTTGCAAGCGCCCTGCTGAAGTGGCTGCCGTCATGGCCGTTTTAAGGGGGGGACGGAAAACAATGGATTATACTCTTAAGAGCCTTATATGTTTTAAAAAAGCCGCCGAGCTTGAGCATATGACCCGCGCTGCCGATGCGCTTTATATCTCGCAGGCGCAGCTTAGCCGCATAATTGCGGATTTGGAACGTCAGTTCGGCGCTCTATTCTTCGACAGAAGCAGCAAGGGCATAAAGCTAAACGCCTGCGGCCGGGTTTTTTACAAATATGTTCAGCAGATGCTGGAGCTGACAAATCAGGCGCAGAAGAAGGTGCGCGAGGCGTATCTTCACGAGCTGTCCCAGGTGACTATCACAAGCAACTGTGGAGCCTATATGCCCGGCATCGTTCACAGTCTCCTCAAGGCCGCGCCGGAGCTTAAATTCCGCGAGTTGGAGGTCACGCAGGATGCCTGCGTCTCATCGCTCAAAGAGGGAACATCGGATTTTGCCATCTGCTGCCCGATAATAAGCGATCTGGACATCACGAGCCGCGTTCTAATCCGTGAAACTCCGGCTGTGCTCTACCCGGCGGGTCACTGGCTGGATGGCCGCAAAACCGTCTCCATTTTTGAGCTTGCGGACGAAAAGTTCATCGGTCAGCTTAATGGCTACGGGGACAGGGACTCGTTTGACGCCGAATGCCGGCGCATAAATTTTGAGCCGAACTATGTTGTGGAAACCGGAGAGGCGTTTCAGATATCCCGCATGGTGGACAGCGGACTCGGTATCGCCATCATCCCCCGCTCCGTTATTCGCGGCAGAGCCAGTGCGCGTTATGTCGAGATCGAGGAATCGCTGTCCGGAGAAGTCGGACTTTCGTGGCTTGCCGAGCGCGAGCTGAGTCAAGCCGACCGTCTGTTTATGGATATAATCTCGGATTTCTTCGAGCAGCTCAATCAAATGTAAAAAAGGGACATGACAAATGCCATGTCCCTGTAAATTATATTGGATTTATCTCTGATACTGCTCGTAGAACGGAATATACACATCCGGGCGCAGGTCGCGCAGCGAGGAATAGCTGATCGAACCGCCCATGAGGCTTGCGAAGAAGCCCTTTATCGTCTGCTGCACGTCAAGCTCTGCAACGGCCATGCCCTCATCCCAGCCGGTGCTCGCAAGATCGGTGCCCATGGGGCTAACTACGCGGGAGTGTCCGCACTCATAGTGTTCGCCGTCGAGTGTTCCGGCAATGTTGGAGTCGACAAAAATCACCGTGTTTTCCAGTGCGCGGAAGGTGCCCATGCCGTTGTGTATTTTCAGCATCGGGTCGTTGTCGCCGAGCTTGCGATTCATTGCAGGCCAGCAGGTGCAGCACACTATGATCTCAGCGCCAGCAATTTTC
Source organism: Clostridiales bacterium (assembly GCA_004557075.1). Classification (GTDB taxonomy): domain Bacteria; phylum Bacillota; class Clostridia; order Oscillospirales; family Oscillospiraceae; genus F23-B02. Next base: position 168,883 of record SFEX01000008.1, on the reverse strand, counting down.
AGTGCGCGGGAGGTCTCCGGGAACACCTTGTCGTTGCAGATGAGCAGACCGATGCGGCCGAGCTCAGTCTCATAGACATTAAGCTCATGTCCGGGCATGACAAGAAGCCGCTCAGAGCCTGTGGGATGTATCTTGCGGTGCTTGCCGATAAAGCCCTCGGGGCCGACCAATACGGCGGTGTTATAGGTGTAGTCCGGGCGCACCTCGTCCTGCTCGGCCATACCGAACACGATGTACATATTGTGCTCTTTGGCCGCTTCGATGAGCCTCTGGGTTGAGGGGCCTTCCGGGATCCTCTCGGCCGCAAATGCATAGTATGTTGCGGCTGCGGCACTTGCCTTTGAAAGCGTGAATTCGGGATGTATTCCGGGGAGAGAATACTCAGGGAAGACGATGAGTCTCACGCCCTGCTCTGCGGCGGACTCAATGTACTTGAGGTAGGTTTCCATGTTTGCCTTTTTGTCGGCGGGTGCTTTCATTGCAACGGAAGCTATTTTGATATTTGCCATTTTCTGCATCTCCTTTAATTTTATAGAGGTTTTTGACATGTTCAGGATACACGACCAAAGGAGATTTGTGAAATGCGAATTTTGTAACAATCTATACGCGAAATGCATGGATGGTTTAAGCAATATTAGCACTTGTAATAATGCTAAAAAAGTGAGATAATTATTTGTAAAACTTTTTTGGAGGGTAACTATGATTGCATTAGGCTCAGACCACGGCGGATTTTATCTCAAACAGGAGCTTATGAAGCACCTTGAAGAGCGCGGTCTTGAATATACCGACTACGGCACCTATTCCGACGCAAGCTGCGACTATCCCGTATACGGCAAGGCCGTCGCCCACGCCGTGGCAGACGGCGAGTGCGAAAAAGGCATTATCATCTGCGGCACGGGTATTGGCATATCCATAAGCGCAAATAAAGTCCCCGGCGTGCGCGCGGCGCTCTGCGGCGACTGCTTCTCAGCTGAGATGACAAGGCTTCACAACGATGCGAATATTCTCGCCCTCGGCGCAAGAGTCGTAGGGCCGGGACTTGCCATAAAGATTGTCGACACCTTCCTTGATACCCCCTTCTCCGGCGACGAGCGTCATGTCCGCCGCATCAAACAGATAGAGGATTGATATAATTGGCTTCAAACAACCAGGAATTTTACCGGGGAAAGCGCAAGAAGACAGGCCCGTCGCTCATCATCACCATCATCGTGCTGGCGGTCATTGCCTTTGTCGTGCTGCTTTTCTACGGTCTGCAAAAATATATAGTTATAACAAACGACGGGCTGAGTCTTGAGCTCCCCATCCTTGCCGATGAGGGCGAGACGCAGGTCGACGAGGAGGGCAATATAAGCCGCGTCTTTGAGATCGTTGACGCCGAACTTGAGATCGGCGAGCCGGACTACTCGAACGTCAAGGCCATAGCAGGCGATAATCTGAGCGAGCTGAAGGCCGTACATGTGCCGGCCGCCTCCGTGACCGCCGATGGCGTTGACCGCTATCTTAGCGCAACTCCTGATGCTAACGCCGTTCTGCTCGATGTCAAGACCGTCACCGGCATGCTGGTCTGGGAATCGGACACGGACATTGCCAAGGGCTACGGTGCAAACGGCACCGTTGACCTCAAGTCCATTGTGTCGTCCCTCAAAGAACGCGATATCTATGTCGCGGTGCGCATGTGCTGCTTTGTTGACAACACCATCGCCTCCCGCTACGCCCAGCTCGCGCTCAGAACGAGCGCGGGGCAGGCATATTCCGACGCAAACGGCGCTTGGCTCGACCCGACGAACGCGCTCGTGCGCGGGTATATCTGCGATCTGTGCCGGGAGCTTTCAAAGATGGGCGTTGATGAGATCGTCCTGCTGGGCATGAGAATGCCCGACGCGGAGGGCGTGCAGTTTGCCTCCTCGAGCAGCTCGTCTGCCGAATCCACGCCCGTGACGGCCATATCCGGCTTTGCCATAAGCGCCTCGCGCAATCTGCGCAGCATGAGCGCAAAGCTCTCCGTTCAGGTCACGAGCCAGGCGGCTATGGAGTCCGGCGTTGACAGCGTTACGGGTCAGAACGCGGAACTTTTCTTCAAGGTCTTTGACAGGGTATACTGCTCCGCCGAAGCAGGCTCGGCAGCCGGCACCGTGAGCGCGGCAGAGCGCTATGTCGAGCTTGGCGACGTCAACATGCGCCTTGTTCCCATGTGCAGCGGCACTGCCCCCGAGACGACAAGCTGGGTACTCATGGAGTAAAAACACAGCCCATTGTCTAATACAATGGGCTGTGTTTATAGTTTTTTCAGTCGTCTATATCCTTTTTCAGAATCGCTCCGGAATATGCCTCGATCTCATATTCATAATCCAGCGTGCGCGTGCAAAACTCGACGTCGTAGTACCACGTGCCGTCGTCCAGCTTGAGCTTCGTTTTCAGCTTTGAGACCTGGCTTTCCGTCAGCATCGCGTCCTTGAGCGCGACCTGCGCCGCCCTGTCCTCTCCAATTAGGAGATCATCGTCCCGCGTCTGGAGGATAAGATATATGACCCCCGCCGCGATAAGCGCAAGGATCAGTATGACAATAACGGTTATTTTAACGTTCTTTTTCATGGCGCACCTCGCATATTTTCTTTAATATATTGTAGCATGTTTTCGTACACGCCGCAAGCGTGCGTTTTTTGTGCAAAACCATGAGTTTTTCGCCTGTAAAAAGCAAATTTTTGAGTTGACAATCAAGACTAATTCTACTATAATATTTTAGCGACTATGGAGAGGTGCGCTATGCTGCTTGATTTAAGAGAAATAATTGAGGTTCCCGGAAGAAGCGTTCCCTTTGCTTGCGAGCTGGACGCTGGGGAGCTTGAGTTTGATTCGATCAGGGAGTATAAGGCAAATCCCAAAGCCGAAGGCAGAGTGTTTAACGAGGCGGGTATCCTGACACTCGAGGGTACCTTGACGGCCGAGATGACTTGCGTCTGCGACAGATGTGGTAAACTGTTTGACAGCACCAAGGTGATGAACCTCCACGCCTTCATTTCTGACGGGGAGTCGGAAGATCCCGAGGTCTTCGTTCTCGACGGGGACAAGCTTGACCTCACTACCGTGCTCTCCACCCTTTTCGTTCTCGACATGGAAACAAAATTTCTGTGCTCCGAGGATTGCAAAGGACTCTGCTCCCGATGCGGAGCCGATCTTAATCTTGGCCCCTGCGGGTGCGGGAAAGAAATTGATCCAAGACTTGCTGTACTTGAGCAGCTTTTGGATAAATGATTTATTAATTTTGCTGCTCCACAGCTATTAATCAGGAGGTGTCACCATGGCAGTCCCTAAGGGAAAAGTATCAAGACAGAGACGTGATAAGAGACGTTCCTCTCACTGGAAGCTGGACGCTCCCGGCATCGTTAAGTGCCCCAACTGCGGCGAGTTCAAAATGCCTCACCGCGCATGCAAGGCTTGCGGTATGTACAACGGCCGTCAGGTTCTCGCCGTTGACGACAAGTAATCAGAACGCTTTTGGAGGAAAGGAAAGCCTTTCCTCCTTTTTTATAGTTTGGATGTTTTGCAATGGATAATATAATTTCCAAAATTGAAAAGGACAGCCCTCTGCGTCACCGCGCCCACGTCGGCGACGCTCTTATCAGTATAAACGGAAACAGGATACACGACGTCTTGGACTACAAATTCTTTGGCTACGACCCCGTGCTCGCCGTAACGCTGCGCAAGCCCGACGGCACGGAGCATACGGTGCATGTGGAAAAAGCCGAGGGTCTGGACCTTGGGCTTGAATTTGAGACGTATCTCATGGATAATCCGCGAAGCTGCGCCAACAACTGCGTTTTCTGCTTTATCGACCAACTCCCCAAGGGCATGCGCAAAACCATGTATTTTAAGGACGACGACGCGCGGCTGAGCTTTCTTTTGGGCAACTATATCACCCTCACGAACCTGTCCGAGCGCGAGATACAGCGCATCATCGACCTGCACATAAGTCCCGTCAACATCTCCGTCCATACGACCGATCCCGAGCTTCGCGTTAAAATGCTGCGCAACAAGAACGCGGGAAAATGCATGGAGATCATGCGCCGTTTTGCCGACGGCGGCATTCGTATGAACTGCCAGATCGTCTGCTGTCCGGGTCTTAACGACGGTAAGGAGCTTCAGCGCAGCATGGAGGAGCTTGCGGGTCTGTATCCTGCGGTACACAGCGTGTCCATCGTGCCTTTGGGGCTAACAAAATACCGCGAGGGGCTTTATCCTCTCACCCCATTCACTCCCGAGCACACCGCCGAGACGATAGATCTCGTCAATGCTTTCGGCGATGAGTGCGTCGAAAAATTCGGCACGAGGATATTTTTCTGCTCCGATGAAATGTACCTTTTCGCCGGACGCGAGCTGCCGGACGATGAATTTTACGAGGAGCATACGCAGCTTGAAAACGGCGTCGGCATGCTCAGTCTCTTTGAAACCGAATTCAATTCCGCCCTTGCCCTGTCGGACAGACCCGACGGCGTAGCCTTTTCAATCGCCTGCGGAACCGCCGTCGCGCCTTTTTTTGAAAAACTTGTTTGTAAAGCAAAGCAAAAGTATGATAATATAAACGGAAGGGTCTACGCCATAGAGAATGATTTCTTCGGCCACGGCGTAAACGTGTCCGGCCTTATAACGGGTCAGGATCTCATAAATCAGCTAAGGGGGCGTGAGCTTGGTGAGAGGCTTTTCATCTCCCAGAACATGCTGCGCCGGGATGAGATGGATTTTCTCGACGATGTTACCATCGAGCAGGCCGTCGAGGCTTTAGGGCTTCCCATCTACCCCACCGAATGTGACGGCTTCGCCTTTTGGGACGCCATCAGCGGCGATAAGCTCCCGGAGCTTAAAAGCCCGCGTCGCGAAGTCTCGAAAGATATTTTCTATAAATACAATCAGAACGGAGGTTAATAGATATGTCCAAACCTCTCATTGCCATAGTAGGCAGACCTAATGTGGGCAAGTCGATGCTCTTCAATAAGCTCTGCGGCCGCCGCCTGTCCATAGTTGAGGACACTCCCGGCGTCACGCGCGACAGGCTTTATGCGGAGTGCGAGTGGCTCGGCAGGAAGTTTGATATCGTCGATACCGGCGGCATCGAGCCGACGACCGACAACGAAATACTCCTGTTCATGCGCGAGCAGGCAAATATCGCAATAAGCGCCGCTGACGTCATCGTGCTTGTCACCGACGTCAGGACCGGCGTCACCGCTGCGGACAAGGACGTTGCAAATATGCTGCTGCGCTCTAAAAAGCCCACGGTTTTAGCAGTCAACAAAATGGACTCCACCGGCAGGGTCGATCCTGCGATATATGAGTTTTACTCGCTCGGCCTCGGCGATCCCATAGCTGTGTCGGCCGTCCACGGCCACGGCACGGGCGATCTGCTTGACGAGTGCATGAAATATTTCCCTCCCGAGGACGAGGGCGACGAGGAGGATGATCGCATCAAGGTCGCGGTCATCGGAAAGCCTAACGTCGGCAAATCCTCTCTCGTAAACCATATTCTCGGCGAAAAGCGAGTTATCGTCAGCAATGTCGCGGGCACGACCCGAGACGCTGTCGATTCAAATATTGACAACGAGTTCGGCAAATACGTTTTCATCGACACCGCCGGCATCCGCCGTAAAAGCAGGGTCGATGAGCGGGTCGAGAAGTTTTCCGTCATGCGCGCGCAGATGGCCATCGAGCGAGCCGACGTGTGCCTTATCATGATAGACGCGCGCGAGGGCGTCACAGAGCAGGACACAAAAATCGCGGGGCTTGCCCACGAGGCCGGAAAGGCAAGCATTATCGTCGTCAACAAGTGGGATCTTGTGGACAAAGAGACCGGCACCATGGAGAAGATGCGCAAGAGCGTCATGCGCGATCTGAGCTTCATGAGCTATGCTCCTGTGCTGTTTATATCCGCCAAGACCGGCCAGCGCACCGACAGGATATTTGAGCTTGTAAACTTCGTCAACGACCAGAGCAATATGCGCATCACGACCGGTATGCTAAACGACGTGCTCTCCGACGCTCAGGCGAGAGTGCAACCGCCCACGGATAAGGGGCGTCGGCTCAAGATATACTACATGACCCAGACGGGCATCAAGCCGCCCAACTTCGTTATATTCTGCAACAGCCGCGAGCTGTTCCACTTCTCGTACCAGCGCTATATTGAAAATCAGATACGCGCCGTTTTCGGCTTGGAGGGTACTCCGATCCGCATGGTGATACGGCAGAAGGGAGATAAGCAATGACCGCTTTTTTACTGTGCGTAGTCGCGCTTATTTCATACTCCTTCGGCAGCCTCAGCACGCCTATTCTGATGTCGCATATCTATTTTCACGAGAATATTCTCAATTACAGCCGCGATAATGTCGGCATCACCCGCTTTGTAAAGCATCACGGCCGAAAGGGCGTCGTCCTGCTGCTGGGCTTCGAGGCTTTGAAAACCGCTATTCCCGTCGGCATAGGCGGGCTGCTTATGCTTATCGTCGGTCACGCCGACGTCGGCTTCGCCTTCGCGCTGTTTTGCGTTGTGCTGGGTACTAATTTCCCGATACTCTATCGCTTCAGGGGCGAGCCCAGCCTTGTGGCCGTTGCGGTTGGAAGCATTTTTGTAAGCGGAGAGCTAACACTAGCAGGCGTGTTCGTTTTTATTATCGTCTACATCGTCAGCCGCTATGTGTCGCTGTCGGCGATCATAGCAATGCTGTTCATGTGCCTTGTCGCCGCGATGAGCATGGATATGCTCGTCGTGAGAAATCTTGTACTGCTCACAGGCGTGCTCGTCCTCATCGAGTATCGCCACAGCATAGTCCGGCTTTTTAAGGGCAAGGAGAAAAAGTTCTGGTACAAAAAAGATATTACATATATGTTTGACGATGATTACGGCACCGGAGAAAAATAATAGCGCAATTTTTTGCGAAATCTGCGGCTTCGCGGCATATTTATTCTTGACATTTGTCCCCCATTCTGCTAATATATTTTTCGCAGTCAGAAATCTGGGGGTATAGCTCAGCTGGGAGCCCGGTTGAAGCGGTAAACAACCCCCGCACCTAAAACTCAATATTTACACTCTCTTCCATATGGGGGTATAGCTCAGCTGGGAGAGCGCTTGAATGGCATTCAAGAGGTCAGCGGTTCGATCCCGCTTATCTCCACCATCACAGAGAGTGTGAAGAAAACCTCACTTCTTTGGAAGTGGGGTTTTTGCTTTATGCTGCGATTGCCGAAATGTCCAGTCCGGCACTGAACTGCTCAAAGTCAATATTGAAATCGATATGCAGTCGATAGTCTCGATACACCTCCACGCGCCGGATCAGGCAGCTCACGATCATTTTCTTTGCCTCCATGCTGGCACTGTCGTACATATCCGCCCATGAGATAATATCGTCGTACTGAGCGTTTAAGGTGTCCAGCATGGCCTGCCCCTCGTCGTAGGCCGCCTGCGCCGCCTCCATAGTGTGCTGAATGGTGAGGCATTTTTTCTCATTATCCGCAATCAAGGAGCTGAGCAAATCCTGCGAAAAAGCGCTTTCGCCCCGGAGGGATTTAATGACCTCCGCTCGGAGAGTATCAAGCTCGGCGGCAGCCTTGGCATAATCGGATTTAGCACTTTTGAGAAGTGCTTTTCGTTCTTCCATCTTTTCACGATAGCGGATATTGACGATCTCGCTTTTGGGGATCGCTTTCATCCGTTCAAAGATCTGCCGCACCATCTTATCAATGATACCGTCAAGAATATGCGCCGTGTAGCCAGTCTGCCCGTCACATTCGGTTTGCTTGCGTGTCTTGCCGTAGCAGATATACCGCACACGCTTTACGGATAAGCCTTGCCGTTGGTGGTGAGCGCCAGCCGGGAGCCACAATGCCCGCAAAAGACATTCCCGGCCAGCAAGGACTGACCACGGGTATTCAGCGGTACACGCCGTTCCTGTTCGGCGGAGTTGGCACGGGAGGTACGAATGTGTTGTGCGGCATCGAATAGCTCCGGCGTTATGATCTGCAAGTGGGGCAGCGTTTTGGAGCGGCTTTCGCCGCTGCGAAGCACCCCGGTATATGTCAGATTGCAAATGATACCCCGGATGCTGGCGTGATGCCACATTTTACCCGTTCTCGCTCGATAGCCGAGGTTATTTAAGTAGGTGGCGATCCGTTGAGCACCGAAACCCTCATGCACATATTTGTCAAAGATGATCCGTACCACAGCGGCCTCGGCCTCGTTGATAGCCAGCTCAAAAACTTCGTGCTTGCGTTTATTGAAGCGTCCGCTCTTTACAAGAGCATACCCGTAAGGAGCAAGACCGCCCTTGAAACCGCCGTCCTCGACGAGCTGGCCGAGAGCGGTTTTTGTGCGAATTGAAGTCTTTTCGCTTTCACCGTCAGCCTGCCAGAAGCGGATGTAGTTGGTGAGCTTGTCCGTGTGATTATCAAAACGCTGCTCACCCTCCTGCGTACTCCAGACCCGGATGCCGTTCTTGACAAACCATTCTACCATGAATTTTTGAGTTTTTGTAGGCCCCAATGGGTTGAATTTACTGAATTTTCAGGTCACAGGAACCCGGTGAAACCCAAACGGATAGTAACAACATAGTAACACGCTATCACACCCGTTTTGCGTAGTCAAGGGAAATCCAACCGGCACCGCTTTTCAGCTTGCCCCATTTGGTGGCCCCGGTGCCGGTGCTTTCCTCCACGATGGTGTAAACACCCGGCTTGATGAAGCCATTCTTCCCGTAGTTGGTGCCGGGGCCTTTTCTGATATACAGATCAGAGATTGTCACCCGCACCAAATAAGGCGTTGCTGTGGCCCCTGTGCCGCCGTCTGTGGGCTTTTCTGTGGCCGGGGGTGTAACTACTACCCCACCACCAGAAGAAGCGCCCTGAAGCCGCCTGTTGACTTCTGCGGCGATCTCTCCATGTCGGTTGTAAAGATAATCACCGGGACAAGCCTTGTTTGCGTAGTCCCGATGAACGGTCATGTTACACCCGTTCAGGTGATTCACACGATCATTCTTGTTCGTACTCCAAACCAGCTTCTTGATCCCGTTGCGGCGGCAAATATCTTCCACCAAATTGAGAAGGGCGGCAAAGGCGGCATCCGTTACGGCATAGGGGTGTGTGGTGTCAGAAGCAACTTCAATGGTGATTGCCCGGTGGTCATTGGCGCTGTTGCTGGAACACCAAGAACGATCCTTTTCATCCACGGAAAGGCCAATGGAACCATCCTTACCAACAACATAGTTGGCGGAACATTCCCGGTCTGTGGTGGCGAAATAATCACACCCCTGTTTTGCTGTCCACTGTCCAACAATACAGTGGATGGTAATAGTGTCAATGGTGTGATTGCGGGGGCTGGTTTTGTTTTTCGTGATCCGGGTATAGGTTGCAAGGGCGGAATTACTCATTTTCCCCATCTCCCTTCACCTGTTCAGGCTCAATGGCCGGTACACCGTCATAGTTTACGATCTTGGACATATCACACAGGGTATCAATCAGTTTGCCAAGGGATACGCTGTCCACCGGGTAATTGATGTATTCGGCGGAAGTCTGCACCATAGCCATTACCCATTCTTTACGGGTTGCACCATCGGTGAATTTCTTTTCCGCCTGTTCCATCAGGTCAATGACCAAACCCAACAGGGCATTCCAATTCTTTTCCTGTGCGGCCTTCTGGACATACTGCACCAGTTTATAGGCCAGAGGAATACAGGTGGCAAGGCCGCTCAAAAGGGCCACGATCAGGGAAATAATCTGTTCGGTGTTCATGTTTCATTTTCCTTTCTGTGTTGTAATTTAGGGTTCTTTTGCGTCATTGTAGATTTCAGGGCCGTACAGCTTCCGCAACTTGATCCGGTTTTCGGCCTTGGCCTTGGAATAGTAAAATCCGGTTCCGGTGGCAAGTTCGGCAAAAACGGCGGGGATCAAATAAGCCAAAGGGGAAAGGTCATTGGTTCGCCAAATCATGATTAAAGTGAAAGCGGTTACCACAACGGTAACCGCCCCAATGAACATCAATATGGTTTTTGAAAATTCCCTCTTGGCTTTTTGCACCCGCTTCATTTGTTGGGGGCTTCTGTGGGAAGATCAAGGAATTTTTCATGTAGATCATCCATAACACCATTGGCCCCCAAAGAATGATACTGTTTCCAGCAGTTTTCAAAATTATCCCGTGCATAGACAGGTGCAAAGCCTTTTTCAGAATACTTGTTATAGTCTGAAATCATTTGGCTTCTGAGAAGGGCCTGAAGGCCCAATTTCACCGCTTCCGTGTCCTTCCTGTTCTGCTTGATCTGGTTCAGCATATACTTCACGATCATCAGAATCAGGGCCGGGACGCTGAACAAGCACAACCATTGATAAACCGTCATTTCTATTCTTCCTCCCTTGTCTTATGCTCCGATCAAACCGGCGATATGGCGCAAATCCTCCACAGGCCCATTGTAGAAGTCAAAGTTCCAAATCCAATGATCTTCATGCTCCGGGCGCTTGTACTTTTGGCACCGGGCATCCTCCCAAACCTTGTTCCACCGGGCCTGATACCCGGAATCCCGCTTTTGCAGTCTGGAAAGAATGCGCCCAACCAGATCACCCCGTTCCCGGCCCATCCCATCATCATTCTGACTGAAGAAATCATAGGCGTTTTGGCTGGTGATCCCGCAAAGCGGTTTGTTCTGGTGCATCAAAAAACCGTCCTGACAGATCAGGGCGGTTCCATAGGGAATATTCACTTGGCCTGAAATGCCGTCAAACCTTGCCCGTTTTCGGCACAGATAATTTTTATACTGCATCGGTTACTTCCTCCCAACCATACACACCCGGTTCCCAAACATTGTTATCCACGATGGAAACCCAATGCTTTTCATTGTGGGCAACTTTCGCCCCGCTGGAATAGGCATCATGCGCCCCCACCGGCTGTGCCCAAGCGGGCCATTCTTCAGCGGGATTGGCGGTCAGGCTCCACAGGCTGGAAGCGGTGTCTGGTGTCCAGTCAGCTTGGGAAGTGTGATCCTGAACGCACTTGTAAAGCACCCCACCAAAACGGCGGATTTGGCCGGTTTTGTAGGCGATAGGATAGGCCCATTCAGCAAACAGATCAGCGTGTTCCGCCGCCGTTACCGTGTCAATGCTCCCGGCTTCCGCCAAGGTAACAAACATGATCCCGCCAGCTTCAGCGGCTTTGGTGATCTCATTACCTCCATCAGCTTCTTCCAAGCTGACGGTTTCCACACCTTCCAAAGCCTCCCGCCCAAGCAGATGATAAACGGTGCCGCCAAAAACAATGCCCGAAGCGTCAGGCTCCGAGCAAAGGACATAGCAACCATTTTCGGCTTTTTTGATGTAGTTCAGATTTTCCGTCAGGCCAATACCGGCCCCGTCTTTGATGATTCTAAACATTCCGCACCTCCGAAAAAGATAGCATGATACAGCCGCCGCAATCGCAATAACCGGCCATGGTCATTGAAGTTCCGGTAATATGCGCTTTGGCATTCCATGTACTGTTCAATATCAAAGAAGGTTCGCTTTCCCTCTTTGAATTCTCTGTGAAACAGCTTCAGCTTTCGCCTTGCCCGTTTCACACCATCCCGGTTCCCATTCACCTTGATTTTTCCGGTTTCGGTCAAAGTGAATTTTGCCTTACAGAACCGAAACGGCTTTGTAAGGGGGATGATTTTACATTTTTTCTTGTTCACACGGATTCCAGCGGCTTCAAACCGCCTTACTATTTCATGCCCAAGTTTCTTCAGTTCTTCCACATCGGGCAAGATCACATAGTAATCATCCATGTAATGACCGGCACAGTGAACACCGGCCTGACATTTGATCCAGTTATCAATTCGGCTGGGCATAGAAACCATTTCTTGTTGTGAAGGCTCCACACCCAAAGGCATCCCCCGGCCCGGTGTAGGGCATGGGGAATACTGAATGATGGTGTCAGCAAGTTTTTGAAGTTCAGGATTCAAAATCAATTCCCGGTGGCGCTGATACAGTAAAGCGTGGGGCGCATTGGGGAAAAATCCTTTCAAATCCAACAGCAGTATGGCACCTTCCCGGCCATATCTCCGGTAATGCCAATGAAGCTGTTCCTTCAGGCGGCGAAAATGCCAATGAAGGCCCTTTCCCTGTTGGCTTGCCCCGTTGTCATAGATCATACTGGGTCGGTATAACGGGATCAAAACTTCATTGGTAAGCACCTTTTGAATTTGGCGATCTGTGATGTGCGGGGCATCAATGGGGCGCACCTTTCCACGCTCACACAGCGTAAAATGGGTGCATTTCATAGGCTTCCATTTCTGATCCAACACTTGCCGCCGCCGTTTAGCTGTTCCTGAAAACAGGTGTCCTTCAAAGTTCTGAACACTTTGCTTCCACCGCACACCATTACAGCACTTGCGGCCATAGAAGAACATCTTCCGGTAACTGAACACTTTATTCACCGGCCCAAGGTTATCACTCCGGGCCTGTTTTCTCTCTTGCCGCTTTGCTTTGCGGCGCTGGTATCGGGCTTCATGCCGTTCTTGGCTTGTCATAATAAAAAGTATTCGCCTTTCGTACAGATGAATTGTCGGGTGCCGTCTAATCTGCTTTGCCCTGACACATGAAATGGGTTAGGCACATACCCCACCATGCAAGAAGCGTCCGTGTAAGGGCATCAAAGGGCAGTTTTAGGGATTGAAACCCAAGGAAGTATCTCTCCTTTTACATCGGTCGTCTTTCACCTGAAAAGCCGTGGCTTCCTGTTACTGCATTTGACCGTGTATATTAGTAAAATCCGGGGCGCAAGGCCAAGGAACGATTGGCATTGTTATTGTTGATTGTGCCGTCCGTATTGACATTGCAGAAGTTATTGTTGTTGTTGTAATTAGGAGAACGAAGGCCCCACCGAACCGCCCGAAGGCAAATTTCCAGAGATACACCTAATGAAAATCAGTTCTTTTGTTTTGCGCTTACATTTTTGATTGCCCCTTTCAAAAGTTCATTTTCCTTGTCGATCAGTTCACCCAAGTTTTGGGCCATCTTATCCAGCTTTTCCATTGCGTCCTTGGATTTCACAGCAACCCCTTTGGAATTGGTGAAGGCACCTTCCGGGTTCTGGTTCAAGATCAGGTAACAATGGGTCAGGCGCACATCAAGCGCCATCAGGGAAGCCCTTGCTTCCAGCAAGTGGGCCTTCCGCATTTCGATCCGCTGGGGGTCTGAAGGGAAAATGCTGTTGGCCTTTTCAGCATGATCTATCACTTCACCGGCCAGCTTTGCAACCGGTTCAGCGATCAAGCGTGAATACCGGGCTGAAAGTCTGGTCAGGAAATTCAAGGTTTCAACATAAATCTGATTGGCCGTGTTGATAAATTCAGCTTTGCTTGTGGTTCTTTTCTGTTTCAGTACAGACATGGTTTCACCCCTTTCCGGGCTTACCGTAAAAGTATAGCACAAAAAGGGGAAAAAGCCAATTTTCAAAAAATTTTCGGGCGGCTTACGCCGCCATATTGTTTTTTTTTCGTGACCGTCCCGGAACCGCCCCCTTGCGGGGGCGGGATGGGGGGCGGGATCATCCTGCGGGGGATTAGGCGGCAAAGCCGGGGCGCAAGGCCAAGGAACGATTGGCAGCGTCAGTGCTGATAGTGCCGTCCGTAAGGACACTGCAGAAGTAACTGCTGCTGCTGTAATAAGGAGAACGAACGCCCCACCGAACCGCCGTGGACACGGCGGAATGATTATAGGCAACCTTACTGTTACCGGCCTTGTAATAATCATACTGAAGCTGATAGTTCTGTTCATAGCTATTTGCATAGCTTCTGGAACCGAACACTTCAAATTCAGCAAGATCAAACAGGTAATCCGTGGTAGCTGTGATGTAGCTTGCCACATTACCACCACCGTTGGCGGTGTTATCCGTGTACTTTGTCACGGGTTGCATCACAGCCAGCAGATCGGAAGGAAGCGCCGCCATCAGGCTATTGGAAACCGGGCTGGAAGGCGTTCCGCTGTTGCCATACAGGGTTTTCCGCTTGGTACAGGCATTCCAACCACCGTTGTTTGTGTTGCTGGTGTTCCAGTTGAAGTAACCACTATTACTGGTAGTGGAATTATACATACTGTCACACAGGCCAACGGCTGTGGTTCCGATCTTGCCGATCTGGAAGTGAATCAGGTTGCTTCCTTCCTTGGCGCTGTTGTGGTTGAAACCCAAGATGAACACATTGATGGAAAGGTTGGAAAAAGTGGTATTGCCAACCTTACCATTGATCACAATGGCCTTCATATCACCAACGGCCCAATAGTTAGCACCCTTACCGGCGCTACTAACTTCCCGAATGGTGGCCCAACTGTTATCTGTCAGGGTGCTTGTGGGCAAGGTGACCGACACAGAACAGGTCTTATTGGACGGGGCGGAATAGTTGGTTCCAGCGGCAACCTTTACCGTAATTGTGGCGCTTCCCTTTGCAACGGCGGTAACCGTTACCGTAGTACCGGACACGCTCACGGTGGCAACACCGGTATCACTGGAAGTGGCGGAAATAGCGCCATCCCCGGCCCTTGTTACCGTGATGGTGTCCGTCAGTTTGGCGGCGGTCAGGCTCATGGAAGTCTTATTCAAAGAAAGGCTTCCAGCGGCCTTTCCAATCGTCCAAGCAACCGTTTTGGCTCCGGTTTCGCCATCACTCCATTTGTAGTTTGCACCGGGCGTGAAGGTGGCGTTGTAGCTTCCAGCATTGGTTCCGCTGGTGGTGCCGCCAAGGGTCATTTTGGAAGAATCGTAGTTGCTCCAAGAAGGGCTTTGGGCCGAACCGGTATAGGTAAGGGTTCCACTTTGAGAAGGAACCGCCATAGAAGCCTTTCCAATCGTCCATGTGACGCTTTTTGCATCCGTGGTGCCATCACTCCACTTATACTTGTCCTTGGGCGTAAAAGTGGCCGTGTAGGTTCCTGCATTGGTGCCGGTAGTAACCCCGCCAAGGGTCATGGTATCGGGGTTATAGCTGTTCCAAGAAGGGCTTTGCGCTTGGCCGTTATAGGTCAATGCACCGCTTTGGGTGGGAACAACATCAATGGTAAATGCAATACTGGACACAGCTTCCAAGGCCGCATCAGCGGCGGTTTGGGCGTTCTGTGCCGCCGTCACACAGGTTCCGATCTGCTCCAACAGGTAAGGGTGGGCGGCTTCATTCTCATTGTGGGCTTTCACCGTACTTGCGGCGGTGCCAGCGGCTTCATAGTTCATGGCGGGAAGCTGTTCAGCGGGAACCTTGCCTTCCACCAGATCGGCCTTGTCCTTCTGCCCATCCTGAAGGGCCTTGATCCCGTCCGCATTGGCCTTCATCCCGGCATCAATTTTATCCATGTTTCCGTTTTGCACTTCAACATCATAAAATTCAGACGCAAGGGGTTTGACCAGTTCATAATTGGTTGTTTTATTCGCCATTCGTCAAAACCTCGTTTCTCAACTGATTGTGGGTGTAGGCGGCAAGCTGTTCATGGGTCAGAAGCCCAAGTTCAGCATGGGTGTTATAAAGCTGAAGAAGGTTCACAATCATGTTTTGTGGAACAACCCTATCCAACAGGGCTTCAACATCACTGAAATTGTTTTTTGCCGCCAAGCCGATTTTCACAATAAGCTGATAGGTGCCTTCAACAACTTCAGCGGAATAGTTACCGGCTCCACAGAGGGTTTCAAGGATGTTCCGCAACTGCGGGACGGTGTACGGAAGTTCTTCATTGATCCGGGTCATAATACGGAATCGCCGATCTTCAAGGGTGTCCGTTCCCTTGGGGGTGATCCCCAAGATTTTTTCCCACCGGGAAAGGCCCATGCTTCCAGCGGTGGAAATAAACTGATTATTCAACAGATCATCAGCAGAAGCCCAAGCCCGTTCAAATTCGGGCTGTTCGCTTCCGGTGATACCCTGAAATTCAGGATAATCCCGGACAACATAGGGAAGGTATTTGATCAGTTGTCTTTCCACTTTTCACCCCTCCCTTATGCGTTGATTGTGATAACCGTTGGGGCGATAGAACCCAAAACCGGAATGTGATCCAGTTCCAAAGTATAGTTGGCCGCTTCTTCATTGATTTTGGTGTTGGCAATGTCCAAAATACCGTTGATACCCAACAGGCGGCTTTCAATTTGGCTGATACGAACCACAAGGGGTTCATTCTGATCAGCCCAACCTTCAGCCAGTTCCTTGAAATAGCCTTCAATGGCTTCCGTGACATAACCGGAAACATCATCCCAAGTCCATCCCCGCTGATAGTACAGGGCAAAGGACAAATCCACGGTTTCTTCATTCACACCTTCCACCTTCACCACATGGCCGATGGGGGCAATGCCAACACCTTCACCGGCATTCTGAAGGGGGTCAACGGCTGTCTGAACCTGATCCACCAGCGTTTCAGAAGGAACGGTAAAGGTGCTGTTGATGATCACCAGCTTGACAGTTCCGCCCACGGTGAACATATTGTTCTTGGCGGCGGCATACACGGTATCAAGCCAAGTTTTCACGGCTTCCGGTACATCGGAAAGGCCGTTGATCCATGTATCGGTTCCGGTTGGCGGGATCATGTTGGCCGGTTTCAAATCGCTGTTCCATGCCCGATATACCTTCACACCGCCCACACCGGGAATGGCGTTTACCTTTTCGATGTAGTCAATTCGGTTTCCTCCGAAGGCTTGGGCGTTCAGGCTGTCAAGGTAACGCTGTCTGAAAACCTCTGTATCTTCTTCATCCTCACCGGGAACCAGAATGGAAATGATCTTGCAGGTTTCCAGCCCGTCCACATACTCAATGGGAATGACTGTGCCGGTGTAGTTGTTACCGGCTTCACCAGCCGTTTCACAGGTCAGTTCATAATTACCGTTTCCACGATCCGCCGAAACATAATAGTTCAGTTCACCGATGGAAAAACGGGTGTTCAGCGGCAAAAACAAAGTGGTTGGTGTAATTGCCATCTGCAAAACGGCGGGGCTTGCCGGTTGCGGGGAAAGGCCCCTTTCCGCCGCTCTCAAAATCAGGTAAGGGCGGCTTGCCGTATCAGCAAAGGTTTCATTCAGAACCGTTTCAAGGGCAATATACAGGTTTTGCAATTCCACAGCGGCGGGGGCATCCCCATACCACACCAGCGAACCTTCACGGGTGTCAAGATTGCTGTTAATGGAAAGGGCCTTCTGAAGCATTCGGGCCAAAATTGCTTCATAGGTTTGTGCTTCATACATCAGATTTCAACCCCCATTTCTGTGTTGATTTCGCCAAAAATGCTGACTACCTTAAAGGTAGCCAGCACTTGTTTTTTGTTCACCGTAAATTCAAAATTTTCAACTGCCGTGATCCTATCATCCTGAAGCAAGGCTTCCCGAATGCGCCGTTCAATTTCAGGAATGCAAAATTCCACATCTTTCCCGATAAGATCATGAAGTTCAACCCCATAATCCCAAGAATGAATCAGCCATTGATAGCGTTCAGTGTTCAGGATCAAATATACCGCCTGTTCCACAGCTTTGATTTCATCAATGGTTCCGGTGATCGTCAAAGCGTTATAGTTCAGGCGGAAGGTTCTGCTTGGAAGGGTTTCAAATACAAAATCCTGCCGCAGATCATCCCCGGTCTGTGGGATCATAGCCATTCCCCCTTCAGGGCCGGGTTCGCTTTGATACGATCCAGCACCACAAATTTTTTGCCCTTCTGCATCCGGGCCAGAAGCACCCAATCACCAACCACAAGGGCATTATGAACCTTGAATTTCTTCCTGCCTTTGATGGGGTGGTTGTGGTCAATGGATTCAGCCGTTCCGCCCCCGGTGTAGGTGTCCGTTACCGGGTGGCCGTGGCTGATCACAACAGTTTGGTGGCTCACTGTCATATCAACTTCATAATCAGTGACATTCCGGGTAAGCACCAACATTTTTTCAGTGTAAATTGCTTTCTGATCCACCTGAATCTTCAGAGGGGAAGCGGAAATAACTTCCCCAAACAAGAGGTTCACAGGCTTTCCAGCTTCCACGGCTTCCACCGCCGCCTTTTTTACCACTTCAACAGCGTTAGGCAATGAATTCACCCCCTATCAGGTCAAGTTCCATCCGGTGTTCATTGTCCTTGAAAGTATGGGTGACTTTTTCCACCACCATGAAATTGTTGGTGATAATATCGCCAAGGTTCAAGGCAACAACAAGGGCGCTTCCAGCCCTTACCCGAACATCCCCAAAAGCGTTTTTGACCGTCAAACGGCGGGTTTTCTGATCATACAGCTTCAAAAGGGCATCGGCCTTGGCGGAAGCGCCGGTTTGGGTTTGGATTTCTTCAAAATACTGAAGAACACCCCATTGGTTCATTTTCTCCCCGTCCTGTGCAATGAACAATTCCCGTTTTCCGGTTTTTTCATTGTTGAAGGCCAGTTTGATTTTGTTATAGGTCTGTTCATCAATGCTGGATTCATAGTTGAAATTTTCCCCGGTTTCTTCATCAATCAGAAGATTCAGCTTCATGGAATTGATGTTCTTCAGGGTCAGCTTTCCAACATCATCAAAAAGAACATAAAGCTGTTTGGTATTCATCAGGGTTTCATCAAGGGCATTCTGAATCATATCAAACAGGGTTTGGTTTTCCTCCACGATGGTTTCAATGGTGTACCCGGTATCTTCCACGCTTCCAAGGTTCAAGCGGAAATCAGTTGCAAGACGCTTCAGAAGATCGGAAGCCTTCAGCCCTTCTTCCGTCAAGGTGTCCTTGTTCTTCAGGTATCGCAACTGATCATAGGCCACAACATCAATGGTGCCGCCCTTGTCCCGCTTTTTCTTGAACACAAAGCCATAGAACATGGGTGTTCCATCCACAGTCAGCTTCACCGGATCACCTTCAGCAAAGTTCAATCCGGGGCATTTTACCACCGTGAATTCCAACTTTCCGGGGGTTCCTTTGCGCTCCCAAGTCAGCTTTGCCCCTTCTTCAACAACCGGGTATTGAATTGTACTATTATGCTGAATGAAAAGTTCAACAGCCAACGGGATCACCCCTTTCAGGAAGGCAAAGTAAGAACCTGACCGGTATAAATCAGGTTCGGGTTTTTGATCTTATCCTTGTTCAGATTATAGATTTCAGTGTATCGGGAACCGTCCCCAAGATATTTCTTGGCGATATTCCAAAGACAATCACCAGATTTCACGGTGTAGGTGGTTGTTTTCGGGGCTGTGGTAGTGGGCCGGGGTGCCGCCTGAACCGTAGCCTTGGGGGTTTCGGTTGTAGTGGTGGCGGGTTTGATGGTAACGGTTTTGGTGCCGTATGCCCGATATTGCTTCAAGCTCACTTTCACTTTCACATCAAACCCGGCCCCGGCATCATCCACAATTTCATAGTTTTCCATGCCAACCGTCATGTTGGTATAGAAGAACATTCCGCCCCGTGGCCTTTGCCGGTTCAGAATCCATTGAAACGGGGTCTTGCTGGTTTTCAGCCGTTCAAACAGGGAAAGATAATAGTTGGCGGATTGTGCGCCGCCGTTGGTGAACGGATAGGAAACTTGGGGAAGCAACAGTTCAAAGGACACATCAGAAAGGCCAGCGGCCTTCAAAATGTTGATTTCTTCCCCGTTGATCAGGGTCATGGTTTTGTTCTGGTTATTGATCTTCACCGTCACCTTGGAAGGGGTGATGGGCATAAGCACACCCGCAAGATACATTTTGTATGCCATTACTCATGCACCCCTTCTTCAGAAACATCCAGCTTTTCAGCAAAGTCATTGGCCCAAGCATCCATGATCCCATCCAGATCAGTTTCCTTGTCAATGTAATTGGTGTTGTTCTGTTCAACCTTGATTTCAGCGGTGGTGAACCGGTTGATTGCTTCACGCTCTGCAATATCACGCAAATAGGACAAATCTTCTTCCGTAATATCCAAAGCATCAGCGGTGGCCGCTGTATTGTTGGCCGTATCGCCGGTGTTGCCATAGATACCATCAAGGGTGTTGCCAAGGTCAAAGGCTCCCATGGAATCCATCAGGGAACCATCAAACAGGCCAGAAACCTTGTTGTCAATGCCTTCACCGAAGTTGTACCCAAGATCAAAAGCGGCCCCGTATTCAAACCGATCCAGCTTCAGATCATCAGCGTTCATTTTCGCCATTACTTCCGTTCCCTTGCCAAAGGTTTCATCAACCCAACCGCCAAGAGAATCACGCCATCCCTGAACCGCCCCGGAAAGGTTAGAACCAAAGATAGCGTCAATGGCAGAAGCAAGCGCCTGAAGCACCCCAAGCACCGTATCAGCCAAATCAAAGAACAGGTGAACCACAGCCGCCACAGGATCATTGAATACTGTTCCAATGAAGTTGGCAACCGTAGCCACAAGGTTATAGATCAGAACAAATACTTCAGCGGCCACATTCCACAGGGCAATGAAGATGTTTCCGATAAAGGCCAGCGCCGCCATAAACACCCCGCAGATAATGCCGGTGGCGGAAACGCTGGTTCCAGCAAACTTGTTCACCGCCGCCACAGCCGCATAGAACAGGGCGATCAGCGCAATGATACCGATGATGATCCAAGTGATAGGACAGGCCAGCAAAGCGGCATTCAACCCCACCTGTGCGCCGGTGGCCGTGGTAGTTGCCGCCGCTTCCGCAAGGGTGGCACCGGCCTTGATAGCGGATCGGGCGGCGGAAATTGCGGCAAGCCCATTGGTAATGGCCTGAATGGTGTTGTAGGCGATCATGGCCCCGTGAAGAACCACATAAGCACCAGCCACACCCAAAACGATTGGAGAAATCCAACTCCAATTATCAACAACCCAAGAAGCTCCGTTGATCAGCAGATCAAGAACCCCCGTGGCAACAGAAGCAATGGCGGCAAGGCCATTGATAACACCATTGGTCACGGTTTCAAACTTGGAACTGTTGGCAATCTGGTTCAGCTTGTTCAGGATCGGGGCAAAGATGGAAAGGGCCTTATTCTTCATGGAAGTCCAGATTTGGCCCCAAGTCTTGGGCATACTATTGAATTTTTCTTCAATATCATCAGCCGCCGCAAACATGGCGTTCTTGACAATATCGGCGGTGATCTGTCCTTCAGAAGCCATTGTTCTGATCTGTCCAATGGGAACATCCAGATAATCAGCAATGCTTTGAATAATGCCGGGGGCATTTTCAAAAATGCTGTTCAATTCCTCACCACGCAGAACACCGGAAGCCATTGCCTGTGTAAGCTGAAGCATGGAAGCCGCCTGTTCTTGGGCGCTTGCGCCGCCATTCACGAATTGTTTGTTGACCAATTCGGAAAACATGATCACTTCATCCATGTTTCCAAAGGCATCCTTGGCGTTCATGCCCAACTTGGCAACAGCGGCGGCGGTGTCCATGTAATAAGAACGGGAACGCTGTGCCGAAGCCATTACCTTCTTTTGCAGTTCGTCAAGGCTCCCGCCATCATCAAAGTTCACCATGGCATTGTTCAACCGGGCGTTGGTGCTGGTAAGCTGATCAGAAATCCCAAGCACCTTATTCAGTCCAGCAATACCACCCACGGTGGCCGCAATTCCCTTCAGCTTGTTCCAAAGCCCATCAGCGGCGGAAGAACCGGCCCTGATAGAACCATTGAATTTCTGCTGTTGGTTGTCGGCATCCCTGATACTCTGTTCGATAGAATCAAAAGCGGTTTCCGCTTTTGCCAATTCATCACGGGCTTCCTGAATTGCCGAAACATCAACCGCATTGCTGGAAGCCCTTTGCATGGCTTCAAAGCTGTTCAGCACAATATTCATGGCCTTCTGCATACTGTGAAGCGGGGAAGTCACACCATCATACAGGGCAATAGCCGTGCGGATCGTTGCCAATAGGGATCACCACCTTTCCAAAGGGAATGCCGGGGAAATCACTTCCCCCGGCGCTGTTTTCGTTCAATTTCCTTCTGCTTTTTCTTTTCCTTTTCAACCCGGATTTCAATAGCCGCAATGATGAAGGCCCTTTCTTTCCGGGGTAAAGCAAGAAAAGCGGAAGGGATCAAATGCAGTTCATGAAGGCAATAGTAAGCAATATTCGCTTCACCATCACCTTCATTGATTAGTTTTTTGCCTCGTCCACCTCGTCCTGAAGGGTGGTATCAAAGCCGCAAACCTCCTGAACCTTCTGCACATAATCGGCATATTCGCCGGGGGTCAGCATGGTTTTCAGAAGGGCTTCAGCGCCCATAACATGATAGCTGTCCTGAAGTTCCTTGTTGTTCAGATCGGGGAAAACCGTACAGGCAACGGCCAGTTTGCCAAGGTACTGATCATAGTCAGTTTCCTTCTGATACTGGTTCTTCTTGCCGGGGATAGGAACCCGCTTGGCACACGCTTTCCGAAGGGCTTCATCCTCGGTGCCGGTAATAGTCTTGATCTCCCACAGAATGGGCTTGTTGTCCTCGCCCATGAACCGCTTGGAAGCGGCAAATTTCACATTCTCAACGGCAATGGCATTTTCAGCCAGAAAAGCAGACAGATTCATAAAAGTTCCTCCTATTTTTTGTAAAAAGAAAACCCCGGCCCCAAATCAGGGCCGGGGTAGCGGTCTTACTCCATCCCGGCAAGCATGGCGAAGGTTTCGGGCATATCGAAATCTTCAAAGGTGAAATCCATATCTTCATCCAAGTATTCCGCATCAGCGTCAAACTTGGCAAGGATACCACCATCCACATTGCAATCCTTCAGGATCACCGTCTGACGGCCAACAGAAGAAGTGGGATCTTCATTGGTCACCTGAATGTCAAAGTAAACATCCTCGCCGGTGTCCTTGTACTGCTTCAGCATTTCCCGGAAGATGGAAGTGTTGTAGTGGAAGGTGGCGGAACCCGTACCCTTCCAGCCGGTGGCTTTATTGCCTTTGCCGGTCTTGCCCAAAATAGGCACTTCCGTTTTGTTCTTCTCAAACTTGGCTTCAAGGTTGATTGCCTGCATGAAGTTCAAGCGGCGATCACCGATGGTCACAAAGCATTCCGCAAGAGAAGCGGAAACGGTATCTTTCGCATTCATTACCGTATTCATACCGATTTACACCCCTTTCTTACTGCACATAGACAGTCATGTAAAGCTGTGCCATAGCGTTGACGGGGGTAACATAGTCCGTCACCACAACCGCCTTTTTGGTATCGCCCTGCGCCACGGTCACATTATCGCCGCTGAAATTCTCAATGGCCCGGATATTCTGAAGTTCGGTGTGGTGCTTCACAATATCGTTCCACAGGCTCACCCGACCAGAAGCATCATTGGGAACCTTGCCGATGTACTTCTTGCCGAACAGAACCGCAATGTCATTGGCGATCTGATCCAAAACCCGGATGGTCTGGTTGCTGGAAAAGTCGCTGGATTTCACATCCGTAACGGAAATGAAAGTGTTGATGTCCTCCAGAACAACAACCTTTTCATCCACCTGATGGAACATGAAAGAACCTTCCTTGATACCGTTTTCCAGTTCGGTCTGGGTGTAATCGGTATCAATGGCATATTCACCATCATAATCCATGTTGGTTGCGCTCTTGTTCACAGCGGTTCCAGCAATCACGCCGGTAACCCAAGGAATCAGGGCGGGATCATCGGTTTCACCGGCAATGGTGTTCTTGACACTCACCACGCCTTCATAATCGGCCAGATTGCGGAAGCAAACCACCTGAAACTTCTTACCCACATCATCCCGCATACGCTCACAGAAAGCGGCGAACAGGGCGGAAATAGTGGGGTTGTTGGACGGGCAACCCATAGCGTTGAAGTTATAGGCTTCCATCTTGTCAAGATAGGTCTGATAGGCCGCATCCTCAACGGTGCCATTGGTGCCGTTCTTCAGAGGAAGGGAAGCCGTAAGGGAAATGCTTGCGCCGGTGATCCAGTCCACATAATCATTGGGCTTCAGATCGGCCAGAGAAGCAACACCGGTCTGAAGGTCAACCTGAACCGTGTCAAGGTAGGTTGCCACATCATACAGTTTGGCTTCACTGGTGCTGTTCTCATTTTCCGTGATCACAGTCCGCAAGCTGTTACCACGGGTTCCGGGGTATTTGGCCGTACAGAAGGTGTTGGCCGCTTTCACACCGGAAGCGTTCAGGCGGAAGAAATACACCGTCTTTGCGTGTTTGAAAATCTCACGCATGGGCTTCAGTTCATCCGCAGTATAGGCATAACCGAAAATCTTCTGACTGTTCTTCAGGAAGTCAGCCAGTTCCACGGTCATAACCTGATTTTCAGGCCCCCAATTCATGTCAAGGGGGATCGTAGCAATGCCACGATCAGACAGGGTGGCGCTTGCATTCGCAACGGAAATGAAGTTGATGTAAGCACCGGGCAGAATTTTATTCTGCGTCAGAAAAGTACCGCCGCCAAGGGCCATATTACTTCACCTTGCCTTTCATAAAGTTTTCAATCAGGCTTTGAACCTGATCATGGGTGTATTCCTGCCCATCCTTCAGCAAGGTGGACAGAAGATCACGCCGTTTGGCGTATCTCTGGAAAGTCAAAATTCTTTCCTTGGGAAAAGCCGGGGCCTTGGAAACGGGCGGGGCCGCTTCTGTTGCCTTGGGCTTTTTCGTTTTGGTGCTGGTAGCCATTTTTAACCCCCTCCCACCGTTCCAACATCGGTTTCCAAGGTTTCCATATAGGTTTCATCATAGGGCCGAATCAGCGGCAAGTTGAAGTTCACCATGAAATGAAGAACCCCATCCACCACTTCATAATTCATACCGGTTCCATGCAAAAGATCACCGTTGGGAAGGCTGATCAGGGTCAAACACTCCATCAGCGTTTCCGCAACGGTGAACATTTCAGCATTATTTCCGGGGGCCTTTGGAAAATACAGAACATCAAACGGGTTCCGTTTCATAGAACGCCGCCCCAACAACGGGGAAAGTTCGGGTTTCAAAACCTGAATGAAGAAACAGCCTTCTTTCAAGTCCTGTTCCACATCATTTTGATAGATTTCATATCCATCCCCAAAGGCGGTGTTCAGCGCCATTGAAATTCCTTTGATAATTTCATTCAGCATTAAAACACTTCCTTCAAAAACAGGTACAATTTCTGTTGCAACAATGCGGGGGCTTGGGTTTCAAGTTCTTGGGTGGAAATGGTCAGCATGAAGCGCCCTTTCACCCAACTTGCCTTCAGGCTCTTACCCAAGGCCGGGACATATCGGCCCGGTGTTTGCCGGTGTCCATATTCCACATAGGAAGCGTATTCGGTGTTATTCACCACCGTTACAATGTATTGATCACCCTGTTTTTCAACAGGAAGGATTGTCCAAGCGTCCCGAAGGGTGCCGCCCTCATATCCTGACCAATATTCTTCCTTTGCTTCATCGGTGGCATATCCCGGAACCACCCCAACAGGCGTTCTTTTCTTTACCTTTGCCAAAAGCCTTGCGGCAATCTCATTGGACATTTTTCGGCAAAAAGCATCAAAATCCACGGAAGAAAGCTGTTCAAGGCGCTTGTTCAACTGTTCAAGTTCTCTGAAATCACATTTTCCCCACCGGGCCATCAGGCGTACCCCTTGAAAGGCTCCAACATGATTTCTTGATGGTTGGTGAAAATCCCCGGTTCACCGCTTCTGGAATAGGTGAAGGTTCGTTCCAAATCATTGAAACGGGTCACAACAATTTTGCAACCAGCGGGGATTTCAACATCAGGGGAAATGAACAGCTTCACGGATTGGGCAACCGTGGCAACATGATCACCATCAGTTGAATTTAAGGTTTCAAAAGACAGTTTACAGGGCTGATCCTGAAGAAGCGGCTTTTCATCAAAATCAGTGAGTTTGGTTTTGGGGTCTGTCACCTTTACCCGGTGATAGACGGTACAGCGATCCTTCCAAAGCCGTTCAAGGGTCTTGCGCTGGGCGTTCACCATACCATTTTCCTGAACCGGTACAGTTCATCAGAACGGCCATTGATCAGATGGTCAATCAGCACATTCAACCTCTGTTCCGGTGTCAGGCTCCCTTCTCCAAGCGCAAACACAGTATTGGTGTCACCTTCCTGAATTTGCTTGATTGCCGCATCCAGATCAAACCCTGTAAGTTGCCCCGTAGCCTTTTTTGCGTTCAGGTATTCACCCACGGCCATATAAACAGCCACGCTTTCCAACCCTTCCGGGATCACAGATTGATTGGTTTTGTTAAGAATCCGCTGTTGAACATTCTGAAGAAGAATATCCAACAGCGGATCAGTAGCGGCCCCCGTTACGCCAAGGGCCGTAAGCATGGAAATCACTTGATCACGCAACGGGGATCACCGCCTTCCTTACGCCGCCGTAATCTCGTAGAAGCCTTCAGTTTTGGGGTTGGTCTTGGGGGTTCCAACCACATAGCCAATGCCGGAAGGCTTGTAATAAACCTTCTTGCTCTGAACAGTTTCATCAGCGGTGGTCTTGGCAGAACCCACGATGATCTTAACCGCCTTGGCTTCATTGGTCATGGCCGCAAGGTAATACTTGCGGGAATAAACCGTGTTGCGGCGGATGTTGCCTTCACGCTCCTGTTCCACTTCCGTACCCTTCTTGTTGAACAGGGTAACAGCTTCCTTGGTGGCAATGACCACTTTGCCGGTTTCGGCGTTCTTCTTGGTGTAGATGTTGATACCACCCACGGTGCCAACATAGCCCTGCTTGGCGTATGCTTCCACATACTTCAGATCGTCCTTCAGGGCCTTGCGAAGTTTCGCCATATCAGCGGGGTTGACGAAGCCGAAGATGGTCACACCTTCAAGGTTTTCCAGATTCAGCATGGCCGCACCATCCACAAAGGCATCAAAGCCAAGGGCGGTGGTCACAATGGTCATGGTGGCCTCGTTGAAAGCGCTGAAAATGTCAGCGTTCACGGTGTTGAACATATCCGTACCAGCGTGACGGGTGCCGGTGGTGATCACCATAGGATCGGTCATGGCTTCCTCGTCATAATACTGGAAACGGTTCTGTGCCATCTGAATCCGGTATTCCTTCTCGGTGTAACCGGCTTCAATGGTCTTGGTGTTGCCGTTGCCCATCGTCAGTTTCTCGGTGCCATCGGTGGCCTTGTACTTGTGAATCTTGCGAACCATGCCAGCAACGCCGGTCAGGTTGTTGTCCACGGTGCAAAACTGCTGAAGATCAAGGTGGCTCTGGTACTGATCTTCAATTTCATTGGACAGGAAAAAGTTATCATAGACAGTGTTTGCCATTACTCATTACCTCCATAAAGTTCTTTGTATTCGTCAGGATGGTTGACGGAATAGTTGTAGCGATCCAAGGGGTTCATGGCCTTCAGCTTTTCAAGGGTCATGCCGCCTTCAGCGCCATCACCCTTTTCAGCGGATTTGGCACCCTTGAATTTGGTGCCGGTCTTATCGAACAGAAAAGCCGTGTCCTTGCCTTCCACCAACTTCTTGATTTCATCATCAAGGCCCTTGACAGTTCCATCCTCCGCCAATTCAGCCTTACCGATGAAATCAACCAACAGCGCCTTAACAGCGGTGTTGTTTTTGGCCTTTGCGCCGGTCAAGGCCAGTTCAACCGCATTGCTGATTTTCAGATTCTTCAGTTCGGCGGCATGATCATCATCCTTCTTCTTGTTGTCGGCCTGAAGCTGGGTGATTTGATCCTGAAGGGCTTTGGTGTCACCGGAAGCCTTTTTCAATGCTTCAAGCTGGGCATCCCGTTCACCAATGGTTTTCTTGGCGGCGCTCAATTCGGTGTTGATCTCATTGAAGCGGGCTTTGGTAACAAAGGAACCGTTCAGGCCCTCCATTACCTTGTTGGCCTGTTCTTCAGTCAGGCCCCATTCCATCAGCTTTTCTTTCGTCATGCGCGTTCATCCTTTCTGCAATCCTTTTTTACCGTGGGTTAGGAACCACGATTTCCCCGGTTCTGTTTACCGCCCACCACCGGGAAACGGCGAAAATGGTATGAAAAAACCACCACCGGCCAAAAACCGGGGTGGTTCAATCATCAATATAGGTTTTTAAGTGGGAACATTTACAACCGTTCCATCAGGATAAACGGCTATCAAAGGAAGGTTCCTCATAACATCATCCAGCGTATCATAATCAACGCCTTCAATCTTACAGCGGAACACATATCCTTCACCGTCTTTTCCGCAACATTCTTGGATAACATAACCGTATTCTTCCCCGGTATCATTATCCGTTTCACGGTAATCCTGAAGGATAGTCCTTGCTTCATTCTCGGTCATGTTATTTCACCTCCACAGTGGCAGAAATAATATTTGCATCAGTGGTCAGTTGCTTATCATCCATTCTGAAATATCCAAAGCGTCCCTTTGAACCCTTGGAAAAGTAGTCAGAAGCATCCATACTCGCAACTTGGGGATCGAGGTAACGAACCACGCCGCCTGTTTTTTCAGCAATAAAAACATGGGCGCTTCCACCATATTTCCTTTGCCACTTTACATAAATGGCAAATCTGGAACCATCCGGGGCATTTGCCAGCGTCTTTTTCACGGCGGCTTCTGTTTGGTTCAGAGTGAAGGCTTGCCAAGAATATTGATAGGCTCCCGGCTGGATGAAACATTCAGAACCCCAAGTGATAATATTGTTGGTAGAAGGTTTAGGCTTGGCAATTACATCATAACCACGGCGGCGGAACTCATACGCCTGAACACAACGCTGACAGTTCACGGAATACGGGGTTCTGGGCTTATAATTCGGATTGGCCCCGGTAACTGCATCTTGAATATCCATAGGGGCACCCAATTTTGCGCCTGTGGCCTGTTCTACCAAATCCAGTATAGCAGTTGCGGCAACTGGTGTCAAACCATCTTTGGAACCGCCGTCCACAAAAGCCTTTTTCCATTGGGTATATGTCATATTGGCCGGGACATAGTAAACTTTCCCTTCAGCATTCCGGGCGGCTCTTTCGCCTTCCATATCTGCAAAATGGGGGCAAGTTGTTCCCCGGCAATTCGGGTGGAACGGGGGAACGGTTACGCCGGGTTCGTATTGGGACAACGGGATCACCACCCCATCAAGAGGTTGGCAAATCTCGCAAGTGTGGGAATCCAGCGTTTCCAAGATTTCAATTTTTTCAACCCCCAAATCCTGATAGGCTTGCTTTGTGGAAATGGCGTTGAAATAGGTGGTTTCAGTATGAACCAGCCGCCCCGCCTGATAACGGGACACATTGAACCGGTTCTTAATGGCATCCGTGATCTTCTGTGGGCTGTCCCCACGCAAAAGGCCCTGTGTCAGTTCCTTTTGAACACTTCCCACCAGTTCCTTTTTCTTGCTCCAAATGCGATCACTGAAGGTTCTTCCGTCCGTTGTCCAAGGCTTTGAAAGTAAAGTTTCAAGTTTCTTCTGATTCAGGGCGGTTATATCCCACCCAAGGCCAATGCCTTTTTGAATGGCAAAGGCGCTTTGGGTGTAGCCATCACCGGCAATCTTCTTCAACAGAGAATCAAGCCCGTCAAGCTGGTTCCCATACAGAAGTTCAATCTGCTGTTGAATTTGCGTCTGAATGGCTTCCAAAC
This sequence comes from Clostridiales bacterium, assembly GCA_004557075.1. Lineage (GTDB taxonomy): Bacteria > Bacillota > Clostridia > Oscillospirales > Oscillospiraceae > F23-B02. The sequence goes on along the minus strand of SFEX01000008.1, from coordinate 139,425 downwards.
GGGAAACATGGAATTTTGCAGAAGCATTTTCCAGCTTCTTCAGCCATTCAGCGGAAAGATTGGCCTGTTGCCCGATCTTGATATACTGATCCACAGTCCAGCGGAATTCTTCAAGCTGTCCGGTGGTCAGCATCTTCCGGGCTTCCGTCAGGCTGATCCCGTTGTTGGAAGCAAAGCGCCCATACCAGCGTTCAATATCAGCTTGAACAGTCCGTTGGGCATCCATGAACATTTCTTCAAGGCTCTGAATGTACTGATCTGCTTCCTGATGGGCGCTTTCTTCCAAGATGGAGAACCGGCCCCGCCAATAGTCAGCATTTTTCATGGTGGGCTGATCCCCCTTTCCTGAATTGTGGTGCCGGGTATGGGATTTGAACCCATACGCTTTTGAAGGCGGCGGGTTTTGAACCCGCTGTGTCTGCCTGTTTCACCAACCCGGCAAATGGTGGCGTGTACGGGGGTCGAACCCATGTTACCGCCGTGAAAGGGCGGTGTCTTAACCGCTTGACCAACACGCCATAAAAGGTGCCGGGGAAGGGAATTGCACCCTTGACCGGGTAAGGAGGTGAACCCCGGCCCGCCCCATTATTGCCCCGGCATATAGGAAGGGCGGGGCTTATTCATCCCCGCCCGTTTCCTTATTCTGATTTGTCCCGGTTCTGAAGGCCCCGGAATATTCTTGGGCCTGTTCCATGGCTTCTTCCTTTTCCTTCTTCAACCGGGCCAATTCCATTTCAACATCCTTTGTCCACGGGTGCTGTTCCACAATGGTTTCATCAGACAGAATACCAACAGATTTGGAACAGTTTTCAATGGCTTCAGATTCATTGATCAGAATATCCCGGTCAAAAATGATCTGGATTTCCTCATTTTCAAAGTCACCCAAGCCACGGTTGCTGAAATCCTGATTGATGAACCAAAGCAACTGTTCAAAAGCGGCCTGAAATTCCGTTTCCATACCATTTGCATCCAGATCAATGTCAGAATACATGGATTGAATGTTCATCTGGTTTGGATTCCCGGAAAGGCGATCATCCTTGGCATCATAGCCACGGGCATTTTCAATCAGGGATTTTTTCAGCAAATCCAGAACGCTTTTATAATTTTCAGCGTTGATTTCAACCTGAAGGGTTTCAACCCCGCCATCATCACGCACTTTCACGGCTCCGAATGTGGAAAGGTTACGGCGGAATTCTCCCAAATCCTGACCGTCATAATTCTTCAGGATCAGAATGGTGTTCCGTGCGTCCTCTTGCATATTGTTTTCAAAGTCGGAAAGCATGGTGTTGATTCCGTCCTGAAGGGTCTTTACCCGATTGATCAGGGGAAGTTCCTGCTTGTTGTACTTGAACGGGATCAGGGGAATTTCAGTCCAGTTGTATTCTTCAACTGAACCTTCACCATCCACCACAGCAAAATAGTTTTCATGTTCCCCGGCATCCACATCCGGGGTCAACATATCATTTTGATAGATGTAACGCCAAAGGCCATCAGATTTGAAGATTTCAACCTTTTCAACAATTTCTTTCTGATACCCGTTCCAAACCTCTTGGGGGTACAACCGAATCGCACAATCAAGGATTGTGTGATCATCATCCTTCCAAAAAGGAAGAATGTCATAGGCGGGATAATGTTTGAACACCAACCGCCCCTTATCGTCATAATAGGGGTACAGCCATCCAATACCGCCATTCAGGGAATCTTCACACACATACTTCAAAAGGCGCTGAAAACGCCGGTTGAACACTTTGGAAAGCAAATCCACATAGGTTTTGTTTTCACAGTTCATGGTGAATGGCTTTCCCACAAGATAGTTGGTTTTCTGATCCACCATCAAGGCATATTGGTTATTCACAATCCGGTTGTTCGGAAGATTCTGAACAACCTGAAGTTTTCCATCAGCCCCAATGATAGTTCTTTGACGGTGAAGAATGTCATGCTTCCCGACATAGTACAGATCACCGGTAAGCTGATCCTTTCGGCGGGGGCTGTCTTTCCATTCTTTGATTTCAGCGGCGAAAAACTGAAGTTCCGTCATGCCGGTTCTTCCACCCTGAAGGATCAGGCGGTTGATCCGGTCTGTTTCAGTATAAATAGGCATCAAGATCAAGCACCTTCCTTCAAAAGTTCATTACACCCGGCTTGCTGAAACAAGGCTTCCAATTTTGGAAACTGAATGGCTATCCAATCCACCAGTTCTTCATTTTCGGCCCAAGAATTGTTTGACAGGCCAGATTCAAACAAAATTGCGTGAATCAGTTCATGGCGGATCACCTTTCGTTTATAGTGGTTCAAGTCCGCCTTGGCTCCGGGCCTTCCTTCAGCTTCCGACATATCAGAAACCACAATCTTCTTGATGGTGGTATCACAATACCCATCACAATCAGACAGATCAGGAAAGTCAATCGTGGTTCCCTCAAAAATCGTGTAAGGCGTTCCCAACACCGAAACCACACGAAGCATTTTCTTCATTGGAAACGCCCCTTTCTATTGCTCAATAAAAACAGAACCCCAAAAACACACGGTTTTCAGGGCATTTTGTTACTAATGCGTTAATCAAAGCTGAAAGCGGGGCCAACCAGAACATCTTCCAGCGCATAGCGCATGGCATCCATCAGGTGGTTGAAATCATCAATGGGAACATTGATCTTGGCCCCAAATTTATCTTCATCCCAAGTGTAGTTTGAAATTTCAGTGATGAAATTCACACACCGGGGGTGAATGATGATCGTGTAATCCTGAATATACTGAATGCCATTGTTCACGCTATCCTTGCCCTTCCGGGCGGCTCTTACATGGTACAGGCCAGCTTCCCGCAATTCATCAATGCTTTTCGGCTCTGCACAATCGGCCTTGATCCGTTCCTTGGCGTAACCCATGGCGGTTACCCGCTCACAGATTGCCCGGTTGGTCAGGGCCTTTTCATACAGTTCATCAAAAACCCAAATGGTTCTTTCCTTTTGGCTAACCAGCCCACAGAACAGGGCCGTGGGGTCATTGGTATAACCAAAGTCAAGGCCAAAGGCGCTTTTCACATCAGGCTTCTTGGCAATGGCCTGAATGTCAAAGGCTTCTTCCCGCCATTTCTCATAAATCAGGCCATCCACAATGCCCCAACCCCCAAGGCCAGCCACTTTGTAGCGCCGGGGGTTATTGGCCTTCATGTTTTCAAAAACCTTCAGATCGGATTCATCCAGCCATTCATTACACAGGTAATTGGTGGTTGTGGCGAAAATCTGACCATCCGGGGAAGTCCAGCTATCATGGAATTTGTATGTGGGGTTTCCTTGGGCATCCTTGCCGGTGATCTCACCAAAGAACCGCTTCCTGATCCAGTGTTTTTCATTCCACGGGTTGAAGGTCAGCGTGATTTGCTTGAACAGGCCGGTTTCCGGTGGAATAGCACCACGGATGGATTCATCAAGCATATCAAAATCAGATTCATTCATGATTTCATATGCTTCCTCAATCCAGCACCAGCATAGATAACCAATTTCAACGGTGATGGAAGTAACCTTCAGGGGATCATCAAGGCCCCGGAAATAGATTTTTTGGCCGGTTGGCTTATAGGTCATTTCAAGGGGGCTTTCCTTGATCTCCCAATATGCCTGGACCCCAAGCCGGTTGATTGCCCATTTCAGTTCAGTAAAACAGGAATCTTTCAATGTTCTGAATACCTTACGAACAACAAGGGTGTTGGCTTCCGGGTATTCCATCATTCGCTTGATGATGTTCAGGGCCGTGGTTTTGGATTTCTTGGAAGCACGGGAACCCTTGCACACCCGGTAACGGCCTTTGAAGTTCCAGAAGGTGGCGTAACCTTTGCCCACCACTTCAGGAAGGCGGATCACCTTTGCCTTGGGGTCAATCTTCAAGCTGATCATCCCCCACGATCACCACGGGAACATATCCATCCAGCTTCAATTTATCATTAAACATTCCAAGGTGTTTTCCCAATAGTTCAAGGGCCTTCAGCTTGTCATAGGTTTTTACTTCCCGTTCAGTAATGTTCCCATCCTCTGTGGGGATCACTTTCAATTTGACAGAAGCAATACAGGCCGTATCATCCCGATTGGCTTCACCCTTTACGGTGGCTTCATCCATATCAATCACATCAACAGGGTTCAGGAAGGCCAACTTTGCGATTTCCTGAATTACACGATCCTGATTGATACCGGTTCGGCGGCTCCGGTCAGCTATGGCCCTGTCAATAGCATTTTTGATAACAGGTTTTGACAGGTTTTCAGAACCCATCTGCTGTGCGGTGTCGGGGGAATATCCTGCCCGAATTGTGGCCTGTGTTGCGTTCAGGTCGATCAAGTATTCTTCAACAAATCGCTTCTGCTTTTTGGTCAAGGTATTCACCCCTTTCTGTCAGGTATAAGAAAAGCGCCCCGGTTTCCCGTAGGCGCAATTTCATAAATAGATTATCTCATAGAATAAACTCTGTTTTCAAGCGGTGGCACTCTGTTTTTCTCTGTTCCTGAAAAACTCGCTGTTCGCTTGGGAGAAAGCAAGCAAACCTTTCCCGTGAAGTTCATACACCCATTGAATTGAAAAGTTAAGTTCAAGGGCAATATCTTCCCACTTTTTCAACTGAATATAGCGCCCGATCAGAATATTTTGCTGATCAAGATCAGGAATCCGATTGATCATGGTGAAGGCTTCTTGTTTCATATCAACAAGTTCATCAATGCGCCGGTTAATATCGGCTTCAAGGTCAACGATCTTGGCAACCGTTTCTTCAAGGGTGTTTTTCGGGCCTGAAGTCTGTACCTTATCAGGGTTCAGTTCATAGCTTTGGGAAGTCAAGCTGGAACGCAAGGTGAACACCGTATCTGTCAGCCGCTTGATCAAGCGATCTGTTTTTCTGATTTGGGCAAAATAATCTTTGGCCCGTTGGGAAAGTTCCTTATCAGTCACTATGTAACACATCCTTTCTGCACATCTGTTCTGTTCAGGTGGATTGAAAAACCCTTGATTTATCAGCATTTTCAGAGAATAGAACAGATAGAACAGATACTTTTGCATTCTCTTATATAGTTATACTTCTTTATATATTTTTTATATTTTATATTTAAGAAATATAACATCTGTTCCATCTGTTCTATAATCAATAAATCCCGCTGTTTTCAAGGGTTTCCAGCGTCACAGATATATAAAAAACATCTGTTCCGCATCCGTTCCACCCACCACCCCAACAACTATTTTAGGGTTCTTGCAAGCTGACCACAGACAAGCACACGGGCGGTTGACCTCCCACAATCGAAAGGTAAACTTTGCCGGTCTGCTGAACCACGGCCAATTCTTCCGGTGACAACTCCCAACAGGTTTCAACCACCGGGGCATCACCGGGGGATTGCATCACGGTTGCTGGTAAATCAAAACACCCTTCAGCGGTGAAGATTGTGTTGACTGTTTCTGTGTGAACCGGCTTCATCGGTATTCCCTCCCGCTCTTGCGTTCACGAATTTCAATTCTGTTCAGCAGTTCAAAGCCAGCCAAACGGATGATGTACTTCAGGACGAAGATCAGGGTGTTCACCCGCTTCTGCTGTTCATCTTCTTCCCGAATGATGTTCTTTGTGCCGTGATAGGCCGTAGGATCATTATAGCCTTCAGCATTTTCCCAAGGTTTAGGCATCGGGTTTCACCGTCCTTTCTTCCTGATACCATGCTTCTACATCACACCCAATACCTTTCAGCTTTTGGCGGCAAAGCCAACCACCATCTTCAGCATCCATCAGGTAATGATCCCGCAATTTGATATTTTCGGCATAGAACAGCTTCCACGCCTTCTTCAAACGCTTGGGGCCGAACCCGAAATGAACATGAAGCATCCACAGGATGGAAGAATCATTGTCAATGCTGAATTGGGTATCGTTTTCAACTATCTGCTTTTTTATTTCCTGATCCAAGGCCCTTTGTTCGGCCTTATTCAAGGCCACGCCAAAGATTTTGCCGCCAGCCTTCTTAAAGTTCATGGTATTCACTCCAAATATCATCGAACAGAACCGGGATCTTGGCGTGAACCATATCCAACAGCTTTAGGGCCACTTCACGCATTTGGGGATGTGCGGCCTTGGAACAGCGCAACTTCAGGAAGTGCCGCCATTCACGAATGTCAGCGGTCATGACCACTTCAGTTTTCAGGCTGTTGGGCAGAACAGAACGGGCTTCCTGTGCGGTACACCCGTAATTCAGAAGGTTGAAATAAGCCTGTTCAGCGGCAAGGCAACCTTCTTCCCACAGGTTCCAACCATCAGTGTTGGGGTTCAGGAAACAGGGGCGGATCACGGTGATTTCAGAACCAAAGCCTTCCTTGCTGTAATTGCAATAGCGGGTGGATTCCTGACAGTATGCGGCCAGACGGTGGCGCACGATCTCATGAGAAACACCACGATCACAGATGAACTTCACCGTGAAGGAACAGTGTTCCAGAACGGCTTCATGGCCCCGCTTGATGATACCGGCAATGAACTTTTCAGCGGAACCTTCCGTGATCTTATCTTCCGATTTGTAGCAGACACGCCCACATTCTTCAAGGCGCTTCAGGATCACAGCACCATCAACAGGGGTAATAAACTGAACATCAGCATTGATAATTTTCATTTTTCTTCAACCTCCATAGCATCAATTTCCAACACGGCCATCATTGCATAATTGGCAAGATCAATCAGGGTATCTCTAATGGATTCATCCATCACCTTCTGATCAGCATTGCGGGAAAGGGTTTTGAACCTGTTGAACTTATCGCCAAGGCGAATCCGAACCATAGCCATACCTTCTTCAAGGAACGATTTATGGAAACTATCACCGTAATCATGATTTTTCTTGGCGTACAGATCATTGATTTCTTCACAAAGAATTTTGTGCTTCTGGATCTTGGAAGCTTCATAGGCATCCATGACTTACACCCCCTTAATCCGGGCGGCAATCATATCCGCCGTGTGGGTATAAAGCACATTGGGGAAAGTAGTAACGGATCTTCCGTAACTGTTCCAGTTGTCCTTCACATCAAAAGCGCCCATGTGCCATCTGATACAATGAAGTTCTTCATCCGTCAGCGGGAACAGCTTTTGACACAGAATCACGGATTTTTCGCCGTGGCCGGGAAGAAGTGTGGCGTTATTGTATTCCCATGCTTCATCACCGGTTTGGTGGTAGTTGTCCACTTTGCAAAGATCATGGAACATACCCACAATATAGGGGCTTTCCGGTTTTTCCCACTTCAGTTCAAGCCGTTCCGTCATAAACAGAAGGGCGTTCATGACTTCAAGGGAATGATCAAACAAAGCGCCGGGGTAGGCTCCATGATGATGAATGGAAGCCGGGGCCTTGAAGAAGCCCCATTTTACCAATTCCCCAACAGCGCTGTTGGGAATACGGCCAGCATCAATGGCCGGTTTCATTGCGTTCAGAAAAGTTTCAAGGCGTTTACTATTATCCATTTTTCACCAATCCTTTCAGTTAAACCATTTGATCACCGGATCACCGGTGAAGCCTTATAGCCGTGGGCCTGAAGCACCTTGGAAATGTGGCCTTCCCCACAGGCCGGTTCCCATATCACCGGGGCAAACTGTTCCAGTTCCAGCAACAGTTCCACGGCCTTTGGATCGGTTGCATAATAATCATTCTGTTCCCGTTCTTCCAAGGCGTGGTTGGAAGCGCCCAAGGTGGTGAATATGCTGTTCTGATTTCTCATTCTTCACCACCTGTCCCTTCCACGAACACACGGGTTTTCTTCCCCTTGATGTACTTTGCATCGGTGACAAACCCACACCGCTTGCAAATCTGCCTTGAAAATTCAATGGCGGATAGGGCTTGGAAGTTATTTGCAATACAGTATTCCTTATAGCGCCGGTAAACGGTGTTGGTGGCTTCATTTACAATCCCGTCAAGGCCCACTTCCTGAATGAAACCAATGATGGGGTTGTTGTTCTGTTCATATTCATCCAACTGCCCCTGAACCCGCTTGGAAGTGGTGAATTGGGCTTTACCCAAAACAGATTTCAAAGCCTTCAGGCCCAAAACAATCAGATATTCCATGGAATCCTGTTCACAAAGTTCATCTTTGATGAACGGGCGGAAATCGGGATCATTCGGGGTAAACTTTGCATCGAAGGGGACAATCACCAAACGCCGCTGAACGGCTCCGGTTTTATCCTTCATGCGGGGGATGTTATTGGCGCTGAACAGGAATTTTGCATAGTTGTTGAATTCAAACGGGTCTTGGCCTTTCCGTTCCACATTCACCCGATCACCGGTTACCAGCTTCTTGAACACAGAAGCATTGGCAATGAATTCATCACCAATATCATCACCGATGTTCGCCAGCTTTCCGAACAGTTCAGCGGTTTTGAACCTGTCCCCAAGTTCCTTCAGGTCAAGGGAAGCAATGTTGGAATCCCCAAGCATATTCTTCACCACATGAAGAAAGGTGGATTTGCCGTTGCTCTTGTCACCAATCAGGATGAAGGCTTTTCCAAGTTCATTGCGCCGGTACAGGCAATAGCCCACCATTTCTTCCAGCAAGGCCCTGACTTCAGGATCGTTACAGGCCAGCCGGTCAAGGGTGTGATCCAGCAATTCCGAATAGGCGGCGGGATTGTAGGGCCACGGGATTTTATTTGTGATCACCACATCCGGGGTGAAGTCCCTGAATGAACCATCCTTGATGTTGTAAAGGCCATTGGTGAAGGCAATCACATTGGGGTTGGTGGCCTTGGCTTCCCCATCAATCATGATTTCAAGATAGGCAAGCACTTCAGAACGGTTGGCCCGCTTCAGATGGGGAATGTGCTTGATCATTTGGGATTCAATTTCCGCATGGCCGGGAACATAAATCCCATCCTTGTAAATGTGAAGTTGACCATTGATCTTCACAATATGGTTATTGTTCTTCAGGTAGGTTGCAAACTTATCAAACAGGAAAGTGGAACCCTTGAAAAACACCGGCTTCTTGAACGCATCATCCCGAAGAATGGTTTCCAATTCCCGTTCAGACAGCGGATCAGAAAGAACATACCGGTTGATCAGGCGGATGGTTTCACGGGCTTCTTCCTTTGTGAAATCCTCGCTCTGAAGGGTCAGAATGTAGTTGAACAGGCTTTGGTTCCGTCCATCCCCGGCTTCCATATCCAGAAACTTCATATTGGTTTTCACAGGGGTCAACCATTTGGGAAGTTCCTGAATTTCATCTTCTGGGCAATCCTGAAGCATGGGGCGATCCACACCCTTGAAGCGCATAATGGCATAGCTGTTATTGCGCCCCACCTTGGCATCTGTTTCAATGCCAAGGGCCAAGGTTTGTTTTGTCCAGCTTTTTTCAACATACCCTTCAGGGTTTTTGAAATAAAAGTGTTTGCCCCTTGTGGTGGCATACACCCGGCACTTCAAGGCCAAATCCTGAACGATCTTGAACAGAAGATCAGAAGTTTCACCATCATCAACATCAATCAGGATCGTTTCTTCTCCAAGAATGGCCGCATATTCATCAAGGTCTTGAACATCTTCAAGGGTGTTCAGCCTTTTCCGCCCCTTGAATTTTTCAAGGCATTGCTTGTCCTTTGTCGGCACATAGCCCCGGAATAGTTGCATTGGTCAAATCCCCCCCCCCAACCTGTTTAATTCCAAAGTCATTCAGGCGATCCCAAGCCATTTTGATGTAATAGCCTTTATCCAGTTCATCCGGGATCGGCATACCGCATACATCGTCATTGATGATGAAACAGGGATCCGGGGTGTTGGCAAACTGTTCAGGGTTCTTTTCCCGGCCTTTGATGATCTTGCCGGAAACCTTGAATAATCCGCCTTTGCTGTGGTCTTTGGAAGCAAACACCCGGAATGTTTTATCCGTCTGAACCTCACCCCCGCTGAACCGCTTCACAGTTTTTGACCGGCCCTTATCATCCCTGATCTTTTCAAGGGTGATGATTGGGGAATAAATGGCGTATTTGTATTTGCTGGAAACCTTCACAACCTTTTGGAAGTCCCGCAAATCAGAACATTCCATGATGGTTTTTTCCGGTGGAATATCGTAAAGGAAGAAGTTCACAATGGCCCGGTTGACAATGGGAAGATCATAATCCAGATCAGACAGCTTTTTTACATAAGCGCCCTTGCATTTCCACCGGGGTTTTCCCTTTTCATCAACCAACGGCCCATCAGGAACCACCAGATAATTGTTCACATCCTTCTGATACACCCGCCTGAATTCATCGAATTCCAGCCGCATACCAGTTCTTTCTTCCCACTCCCAACAAATATCATCAATCAATTCATAATCGTCATAGTGACGCAGTTTGATCAAGATACCATCGGTGTTGCTCTGGATAATGTCACAGTGTTCTTCCAACCGTTCAATCAAATCCAGCAAGAGAAGTTGACCGCCCACACAGACATTGTTTGCTTGCCGGGGGTCATACATGGCATTGTGGCGATCCTTCATGGCTCCATAGGTGGAATTCAGAACGATTTTGTAAGGCTGTTGCATGGGGTTCTTTTCAGCCTTCAGCTTCAACCGGGTATGATAGATTTCTTCATACTTGGACGGATCAGCCACATTCCGGGAAATCCATTTATAAACCAGCATCAAGGATGGATAATAGGAAGCCACATCCACATTGATGAAGTAACCTTCCCCGAAATATTGCGGAATTGCCCCGTGCAAACCTCCCCAAGCGAATACATGGGGAACCCCGGCAACCTCAATTTCAAGGGCCTTGGAATAGTCCCGGTTCAGAGGATTTTTATACCAGTTCAAAACCTCTGTATATTTTTCAATCCGCAAGGTTCCGGGAAGCTGAAGTTCAAATTCATCATCATGATCCCGCTGAACAGCCCCAAGGATTTTGGCGGAAAGCTGTGCCTTTGTGCGCCCAATATCCGATATGGGAAGGCTGAAGGCTTTCACAAGGGACATTTGGGCATCAAATTCATCTTCTTTGCGCCTTAACCACACTTCAACGGTTTCTTCCACGTCATGGCGGCAGTATTTAACCGTTTCCTGAATCTCCGCTTCTGTCAATGGCCGGTCAATATCAAAAGGAACACTGGTTTCCTTGATGGAATGCCCCATGAATGCTTCCAGCGTTTTCAAGCTGATAGGTGGATTGGGTATCACATCATAATTGATCACCGGGAAATTCCTGAACAGGCTTGAAAACCTGTAACCGAGTTTATCTTCAAGAATGATCCAATCATTCACATCCTTGGGGTTGAACCCACACAGGATTCCTTTCAGAATGTATTGGTCATAATTTCGGCTGTTGTACCCGGCCCAAATGGTTCCCTTGTGCTTCTCATAGAAGCGCCGCAACTGATCAGGATCATTGATGATCACGGTTTCTTTCTTTTCGGTCAGGTCGATGAAAACAACCATCCAATCATACTTGAAAACCTCAAAGTCATAGAAGATCATCATTTCACCCGCTTTCTGAATGTTCTTTGGTGAATCGGTAGAAACAGCCCCGCCACGGGAAGGCTTCACCATGGGGCCAACCGGGGCAAAGCCCCGGCCTTGAAAAGAAACTTTCAAGAATTGCAGTGTCCTTTAGGACACTTTTATTGTAAAAAATTTTGCGCCGTTTTTCAATCCTCGACTTCATAAACTTCATCAATGCTGATGGAATTGAAGCGGGAATCATCATAGTCCACGGCATATTCCAGCTTGCCATCAATGGCTTCCGCAATGTCAAGGACAAGCTGGGCAAACTGCTTATAGCTGGTGAAGCTGACGGGAATACCGGAATCCAGCTTTTCAAGGAAGCCCATAGCGGAAGCGATCATGTTCTTATCGTTCTTGGTGCCGTACAGAACACGGTTCATGAACAGGCGCTGGTTCTTGTACTCACCGGAAAGAATCTTGAAGGACACAGCCAGCATGGGGCGGTTGGGATCGGCCTTGGTGCCTTTGATCTCCATGGTTTCCACCTTGGCTTCATACTTGCCAGCGGGAATGGTGGGGAAGTCACCACCGCCGTTCTTCTTGGCATCCTCCACATCAGCCTGAAGGCCCTTCAGATCAACGGTACGATCAATCTTGTCAAAATCAATAGCCATAGTTTTTTACCTCCAAAAAATGTATTTATTAAAGGGTTTTCAGAAGATCAGCCAACCCACCAAACAGGGTATCAAGCACCTTGGCCGCTTTGTCAGCCGTTTCCTTGGCCCTGTTCATGTTGTCAACTTCTTCTTTCGTAGGGGGAAAACCACCATTAGGAATGAACAGATCATCAGGAAGAACGGTGTTCAGCAGATGATCAAGGGCCGCATCCGCCATCACATCACAGAAATCTTCATGATGTTCAGCGTAATTCCGAATGGCGATCTTGGCGGCGGAACGATGAAGTTCGATCAGGGCTTCACCATCAGCACCGGGCGGGGGGGGGATCAGGTTGGCGCACACCTGAATCTTGCGGAACAGGCCACGCTTGTTCATTTCCTCTTTGAAATGGTTCAGGGAATCGTTTTTCATTTTGGGTTCCTCCTTATATTTGGTTGGAAATTATCTTTCCAATTTCCCTTACTGCATGGGCGATCTTCTCACGGTTGATCCGCTTTTCCTGAAGAACACCCATAATCACGGCGGCTTCCGTCTGAATATCCTGAAAGGCTCTGTGATTGCTTTCAAGGTCAGCTTCATAAGAAGCAAGGTCTGTATTTTCACCGACTTTGGCCGATCTTACTTCTTCATCCGCTTTTTCTGCGTATTCCCGGAAATACTTTGCCGCTTCATAACCCATGTGTTTTTCAACCAGATATTCAAAATCACGGGCTGTGAAAATGGTTTCAGGCTTCCCGGCAATCATCAGCACTTCCGCCATCAGGCATCACGCTTCTTCCGGGTGCGCCGGGGCGGGTTCACATCCATCTTGGGCGCTTCTTCCTTGGGTCGATCCCACAGGGGGCAAACATCGGGGCCGCCTTCCTTATGGCACCGGTGACCGGCATCAATGTTGGGGCAAAGCGGGATTTCAGGGTTTTCCCGGTTCTGTGCGAAAATCCGTTCAGCGTCCGGGCATTTCGGAAGATCGGTGGTGTCCTCGTCACCCTCCCAAGGCGGGGTTTCGGTGGTGCCATCAGTGGCCGTGGTAGGGTCACCAGCCGCCGAACCTTCAGCATCATAATCATCTTTGGCGGGTTCCGGGGCTTCCTCTTTGGCCTTTTTTGCCCGTCTGCTGGGCCGCTGTTCGCCGCTGTCAGAGGTTTCAGGATTGGGGGTAGTAGTTACATCACCGCCACGCTTGACGGCTCCTGCGGCCTTCTGGTTGGCTTCCTCATACACTTCACAGAAGGCTTCATAATCCAGCGGAATTTCCTTGTTGTGAACAGTCAGCCGCCCACCACCGAAGATCACTTCAGAGGTCTTGAAAGACAGCACCCGTTCATTATCGTCCGCAACGATACGGGCAACCAGATCAACCATACCGGCAACCTTATTTGCCACTTTATCCTGAAGGTTCGGCTTGATAGAGCTTACCTTATCGCCGCCCTTGCGGGTCAAATCCCGGCTTCTGTCCTCATGGCTGATCAGGATGATATTTTCATAATCAAGGCTCACCAGCCGCTTCAGGGTGTTCAGGAATTCGCTTCTGACCATATCCCAAGCCCGGAAAGAATCATCAGATTCATGTTTCCAGCCCTGACGGTCACAGATGTAAACCCGGCAGGATTCATAGACATCTTCCAGCAGATCAACCACAATGGTTTTGAAGTCATTCTGCTTCTTTTCCAGTTCGGCCACGGCTTCCATGAATACTTCATAGGCCAACTTCCGTTTGGTCAACCGGCCTTCCACGGTCACCACATCCCGGATGGAAATGTACGGGGCATCCACAAACTTGATGTTGCCATCCGTGTTCAACATCAACGGATCGGGGAATTGGTTGGCAAAGAAGGTCTTGCCGCTGAAGGGTGCGCCATACAGCCAAACAACCTTCTTTTTGGTGGCGTTCAGATCACGCCGTTCATTTTTGGGAAGTAACATATAATCCCATCCTTTCATACAGTATTCTTCATACTCACACCACCCGCAAAAGTGGTTTGGGTTCTTGGGAAATTCTGCGGCTTCAACCATGTGCTTCACATTAGTCATGAAGCCAACAACCTTCATGGGGTCAAACTGGATCGGCATCAGTGTTGGTTCAGCTTCTTTCAAAGCGTCCTGCAACCGATCCCGGAATTGAAGAAGGGTTTCTGTGCTTTTCTGCCTGATCTTGGGTTTGGGAACCATCAGGAAATACATATTCCTGATCCTGTGGCCGGGGTGGGTCAATTCATACCAATACTTGTATTCATGAAGCTGACCGGAAACGGCATAGCTTTTGGTGTTGTTGGAATACTTGAAATCGTACAGGTCAAAAACCTGAACATCTTCACCCCAACTGTTATAAGGGGATTTCTTATCCATCCACCCCATGGGAACCAGATAATCCATGAACCCTATGAAATCAGCGTTCCCAATGGGAAGTTCAAACTTGCCGCCCGGTGGCAACAGGGCCTTGGCTTTTGGAATCATGGCTTCCAACTTCATCATTTCATTTACATGATCATCCGTCAGGATCGGGAAGCTGTTCTGGTAGAATTCAAGGGCCTGTTCAACCCCTTCTTCAATGCCGGTGTGAAGGGCCGTTCCAAGGATCAAGGCGTTGTCAGGATCGGTGTTCGGGATTGTGTCTATCCCTTCCACATATCGCAAGCGGTATTTGTATGGGCATCTATCAAAGACTTCAACCCGGCTGTGGGAAACTCGCATTCTTTCACCCCTTTCACAATGTTCTTGAAGGCTTCAAAACCTTCCGGGTACAGGATGAAACCGAAACACTGTGATTGGTTGATCTGTTTCAGGTTTCGCTTTTGAAGTTCTGAAGGGGTTCCGTTGGAAGCCTTCAGTTCCACTTCAAGGGAAATGCCTTTTATGGTGATCTTCATATCAGGCAAACCGGATTTTGTATATCTTCCGCCGCCCCACCGTTTTTCCCAATACCCACAGGGCGGGGCCTTCATCCGGTCAACCGGTTCCCCCAAAGGGTAAATGCCTTCAGATTCCAACCAGTCCTTCAGGCGGTTTTCAAAGTTCTTTTCACCGGCCATGTTTTTTCACCCCCTCCCCCGCTGGATCAATCCATGATCCCAAGCGTGTTTTGTGTTCTCTGAAATGGTTGCCCATTCCAGTTGGGAAGCTCTGCAATCATGCTTTTTGCCGTGCTTGTGGTTCACCACGGGTTTGTTTTCGGGGTTTGGGATAAAGGCCATCGCCACAAGAATATGTAACCGGCAATTTTCTCCATCCAATTTCACCCGCAAATAACCGGAACCATCGTCATAAGGCTTCAACAGCTTCCCGGTTTTCACTGAACGAATTTGGGCCAATCGGTTGATCTCATAATTGGGGTGGCCGGGGCATGGGTGCCATTTGATGATCATGGGCTTACCCCTCCAAAATTCGGATCAGGTTGTGAATACCACGGGTTTCCAACCCCTGAATCTTCCCGGTTCCAGCGTAGAATTGGAACAGTTTATCATCAGACTTCCGCCAACAGTGAAAGTGACCGGTTTGCTCATTTTTCAGTTGGTATTCAATCCCATGGGTTTCAAATTGCTGAATAGCATAGGCGATCCGATCAGGGTTCTTGGAAACCCGTTCTTTGTGGTTCTGGTGGGCGTGTTCCTTCAGGGCATCCCAAAATTCATTCCTCGCCATTGGTTCCACCACCCTTCAGGGTGATCTTCACATACCCGGCCTTGGCGCTGGATTTGGAACATTCCGCCGCAATATCAGGATATTTCTTCTTCAGCTTGGTGGAATCAATGCTGGTGGCGGTGGTAGGCTCCACAAGGGTAAGGTTCAGAACATCGGATTCAAATTTCTTGATCCCGTACTTCACCATAGCTTCATACAGGGCCGCTTTCATCTGCTTTTCCTGTTCCTCAATGGCCTTTTTATGGGCGGTCAGGGAAGCAATAGCGTTCAGGGTGGCAAGCTGGGTGGCCCTGAATTCAGAAAGGCCGGTTTCCTCGTCAAAGGTGGCTTCCCCACAGGCATTGGGGTTTTCTTCACACGCTTCATCACAGTGGTCAAATTCCGGGCAGTTGTGGCAACAACCGGAAAACCGCTGAAGCGGGCATTCATTGGTACACTTGATCATGTTTCGGGTTCTCCTTTCAGATAAACATTCAGATATTTCAGGCCAAATTCACAGGCGGCTTCATGATTGTCAAAGTAAATATCAATCTGCTGTTCACCATACTTTTCAACCACCCATGCGGCGGTTCTGTCCTGAACGACATATTCACCCAAGCCTTCAATCTCCACAACCGTTCCAAAGGGCAAAGGGGAAGCACAGGAAACACCGGCAACCAGTTCTTCACCGGAAGCCCCATAAACAATCCCATCAGGCCGGTTCTTGGCCCATTCCCCACAGCACTTTTCACAGGAACAGTAAGCGGTGATCCTGTATGTACCCAACAGAACAGGTTCCGGGGTTTCCTGAACCAGATTCACCGGCTCCGGGGTGCTGATTACAAAGGCGGTTTCCGTGGGTTCCGGTGCCGTGGTTGGCTTGTCCTCAAATGCGGTAGCAGAAATACGGCCAAGAACAAAGCCAATCAGAATGCCCATTAGAAGGGCCACGGTGAACATACGGCGGAACCACCTTTGGCGCTTAATTGCGTTCTGTCTTTTCCTCGTATTTTCGGAATAGTTCATCGTTATAGTCCTTTCTCATTTGAAGGGTGGTCAGAATATCTTCTTCCACCGTTCCGGGGCAGATCAGAAGGTAATAGAAGCACGGGCGTTCTTGGCCCATCCTGTGAATCCGCTTTTGGCTCTGCTCCCATAGTTCCCAACCTTGGGGAAGGCTGAAATAAATGATCTTGTTGGCCTTTTGGAAGTTGCCCCCCATGGCCCCGGCCTGATACTGAATGAAAGTAACTGAATTGCTCCGGTATTGATAGGCATTCAGATCTTTTACTTCACCGGATAGGATGGAAACCGGGCGATTCATGGAGGTCACTATCCCCTTCAGGCGTTCCATTTCTTCTGTGAAGTTATAGAACACGATCAGCCGATCTTCTGTACTGTTCACCAAATCCCGGAAGGCTTCATAGCGGTATGGGTTATATAGGCCGCAAAGCTGACGGGCATACAGGCGGCGGGTCAAGCTGGTATCACCAATCAATTCCCGCTTACAGTGTTCATTGGAACCGAAGAAATCAGAATCCAGTTCAAATTCCTGAAGGTTTGTGGTGTCGATAGTCACAACCCGTTCACGCCAGAATTTCCAATATTCCGGGGAAGGCCGGGTTTTCACTTGGATCATGTTCTTTGCAGGAAGATCAATACCGGCATCATCGGTGGTCATAAACACCGCCCCATGTTCGGCCAGCTTCTTTTTCAGACGGTCAACATTTTTATAGCCGGTGATCTGCTTCCGCCAAAAACCATCATCTTCAATCCATTCTGTTTCAATGTACTGCTTCCAGAACAGTTCCTTTGATATGTTCCACCCCAACAGTTGGCATTGGCTCCACAGCTTTTCATACTTGCCCCCGGTTGGTGTACCGGAAAGAAGAATTACATTGTCAGGATGAAGCCCAAGAATGAAATTGGAACGCTTGGCGTTTTCATTCTGGATCAGGGAAGATTCATCTAACATCAGCGTGAAGCCAGTCAAGGTTTTCAGAATCTTCCGCCTGAAGGTCAGTTCATAGTTGATCACGCCGATCATCAGGGTTGGAACCTCACATTGAACCTGTTCAAAGAACCATTTGAAGGTTTTGGGGTTTGTAAGATCAAAAACACAATTCCGGGTGTAGTAGGTTTGAAAATGTTCAATCCAATCTTGAACCTTGGAACACTGACAAACCACCAGATTGATCCGGGTGTTCAGCTTCATCATTTTTTCTGAACCAACAAAAGTTTTCCCAAGGCCCATATCAAGGTAATAAGCACACCGGTTGTGGCCTTCCGTTTGATCAAGGGCTTTTTGCTGGTGCTGGAATAGGGTGATCATGCTGTCAGCCCAAAGAAGGCGTCAAACTGTTCAGCGCCAACATACTCACGGAATTTGGCGGGGTTGATGTAATAGTTGTAAGAACCTCCCACGCCGGGAACAGCATTCCCGAAGGGAAGAAGGCCACGCTGAAGGCCAATCCTTACAAACTGCTTGCTTTTCCCAAGGCACCGGGCCGCATCTGCGGTGGTGATCTTCTTCACGGAAACCTTCTGTTCCTTGGCCGGGGGTGCTTCATACCCCATCAGGTAATCAAAGGAAACGCCGGTGGCATCGGCCAGCGCCTTCACACGCTCCGGGCCGGGGGTGTTCTTACCGGAAAGATACTGACTGATAGCGGCCTTGGAAGCACCAGTCCTTTCAGAAAGGGTGGATTGGTTCAGGCCAGATTCACCCATTGCGTATTTCAAACGCTCTGCAAAAGTTTTCATTCTTGCTCAACCTCCTATTGTTTTTGTGGGAAACCGGCTTCTTCAAGCCGTTTCCGAAGTTCTGACATAAATTCACAGGTTCGGTTAATCGGAAGGCCAGCGGCCAACCGTTCTTCCTCAAAGGCAAAGCGGATTTCAAGCTGATCCACCGAATAATCGGCCCGGAAGGTTCGCCAAGTTCGATGTTCCATATCCAACAGCTTTGCCCACAGATCGGGGAAATGTTTTCGCAAGTTCCGTAATTCTTCAAGGCTCTGCAACGGACAGCACCAACAAGAAACCCGGTGGAAAATCTCATATAAGCCGCCCCAATCAAAGCCGTGATCATAGCAGTATTTCAAACAATCGGCTTCCGTCCAACCCCATTCCGCCAATGGGTGACGGTGTTCGGGGTTCTGATTGTGTTCCCGTTCCAACCGGTATTCTTCATCAGCCGCAAGGCCAATCAACTGAATAACGGTGTATTCTTCACGAAGATGGGCGAGATACCTATCGATGATTCTGGTTTTCAATTCAGCAGTACACCAACGGGCTTGCGGCCCCGGCCAGCTTTTACCTTTTTTATCTTGCAATTCAGGGTTGTGGCGCTTGGGTTGGTATTCAAACATGAACCAATCAAAAGATTTTGGATTTTGAACCCGTGTAAACTTGATCCCGGCTTCCTTGAAAATCCGTTCAAGGCGGTTGATATGCTCCATCATGGCAGGAAATTCCATCCATGTGTCACAGTACACCACTTCATCCAGCGGATATGTAACGGGGTCTTGCTGGTGGCGCTTCAGCCATTCAAGGCCAAGGGCCGTGGAATCCTTACCACCTGAAAGGGACAGAACCCAATATTCAGGTTGGGGGGGGGTATTAGGCACATACATCTTCAACCCTCCCAATAACGATCAACCAGCTTGTGGGCCATTTCCAAGCCCATTGACTGAACCCAATCTTTCCGGGCTTCTCTTGCGGATTCTTCTTTTTCTGCCTGTTCCGCCACATAGTCCCGGTTCAGAGTGTCGGGGTGATAATACTGGATGATCTGGTTCTCACCATCGGAAAGGGTCAACCTGATCCGCCCGTTATGGTTGAACCAGTCATTTTCACAGCGGATTTCCAAACCAGCGGGGCCGGTGGAAGCCTGGAAGATTGCCACATCAGGCGGGGTGGTGTCTTTGCTGATATTCAGCCGGGGGCAAATCCGGCTGATCAGTTCCCACGCCGTTCTTTTGGTCAGCTTCACATTCATTGGGGTAAACCTCCTGTTAGATAGCCTTGTAATGGCCGGGTTCATCCATCGGTTCTACATCCACCGAAGAAATCAGCGCCCACCAATCAGCTTCCGGGTACAGGTTGCGATCACTTTTCAAAATTGTTCGATTCTCAAAGTGAACGGCCTTCCAATCTTTGGCGTTAATCAACTTCATTTAGATTTCCTCCTGAAATTCAACTTCACATTCGGCACAGATCACATGAACCTCTTTAGTGGCCCGGATGATGGTTCCGCAACAGGGGCAAACATACTTTCTGGAAGATGATCCGCCGCTTTTGCTGGAACCCTTCAGGCCAAGTGGCCGGGGCCTTACAAGGGTGAACCCTTGCTTTCCAAGGCTCTGAACAAATTCAAGGGCTTCCGGGGAAAGGGTGGTTTTATGCCATCCGTACTTTTCGCCTTTCTCCACGGTCAGGCCGTGGGCTTCAGCGGTTTCCTTGAATTTCTTGTTGTGGTAGGTGCCAGAACGGGAAGTGTCCTGAACGCCATCCTGAAGGTTCTGAAGATGAACCATTTCATGAAGCAAGGTTCCACAGGTTTCTTCATAGGGCCGGTTCAGATATTCAGCGCAAAGGTTGATTTCATAGAACCCGCCTTCCTTGGCTCCATTCTGCCAAGCCTTCCAACTGGTACACCATCCGTAAGCCCCACGGGTATGATCCGGGGAAACGGTGATCACCGGGCTTTCCAACTTGTTTTCAAAGAACCGGGCATTGAATTTTGAAAACAAGGTTTCAAGTTCTGCAATTACCGGCTTCAGACTTGCTTCACTCATTTGGCGTTCTCCCTTCCGTGTCTTTTAGGACACTTTTTCGGTAAAAAAAATTCCCATGGGGCTGTCAAGATTCAGGAAATCCACGATCTTCTGAATCTCGCTTTGGGTGAATTCCGATTCACCGTTACACTTACGGTAAAAGGCGGATCGGGAAATCCCAAGCATGGCGCACATATCAGACTTGCTGACATGGCGCAGATTCATTTCGTATTCCAGACGGGCCTTGTTCATTTCATCACATCCTTTGAAAGTTTCATTGTGTCCTTTAGGACACTCTCATATTACCATACCCGGTGTAGCTTGTCAACACCCTTTTTGTCTTAAAAGAAACTTTTTTATTTTTCTTGAAATTTATGTTGCATAAAAGACACAAGTATGCTATATTGGTAGTAACAACAGGAAAGAGGTGTTGACCATGGCGGAGTTAGATATGGCCCAAAGAATAAAGGATTTGCGGGTTTCGCAGAATCTTACTTTAGAACAGGTTGCCAATGAAGTTGGCGTTGGAAAAAGCACGGTCAGAAAATGGGAAACCGGTATGATTGCCAATATGCGCCGGGATAAAATCGCTTCCCTTGCAAAAGCATTGCACACCACCCCGGCCTATTTGATGGGCTGGATTGATGAACCCCACCGGGAAATCACCGTGGATAACCTGTTCAGGATCGAAACAAAGAAGTTCCCGCTGTTGGGGAACATTGCCTGTGGGGAACCGATCATGGCAAATGAAGAAGTTGATCTGTATGTGGAAGCCGGGGCCAACATTCAGGCTGATTTCTGCCTGAAGGCAAAGGGCGATTCCATGATCGGGGCCAGAATATATGATGGTGACATTGTTTTCATTCGGAAACAGCCCATGGTTGAAGATGGTGAAATTGCCGCTGTTATCATTGACGATGAAGCCACGCTAAAGCGGGTCTATTATGATCAGGAAGCCGGGGTTCTTCAGCTTTTCGCAGAAAACCCGCAATATAAAACCATGCGTTTCAGTGGTGAAGAATTGGATCACATCAGGATTATTGGTAAAGCTGTTGCGTTCCAAAGCGATATAAAGTAAAAGGGGGTTATAGGTCATGTTTGGCAAAAAAGAGAAATGCGCCATCTGCGGCGAAAAGCTGTCAGGAACAGGAATTCAAATCAATGGTGGCGCTGTCTGCCCAATTTGCAACCGTCTTTCCACAGGCTCACCCTTATGCACAGCGGAACAGTTGAAAGAAGCGTGGGAAGAAAATCACCGCCGCTTTCAATCTTTCAATGCTGGTATAACTGTTTCGGATTTTGGAAGCGGTTTCTTATTCATTGACACAGAACAGAAAATGTTCTATCTGTCCAATACCAAAAAGCCAAAATTGGAACCAGTTGTTTTCAAGTTTTCTGAAATTGATGAATTCCGAATTGAACAGGTGGGGCAGAAAACCATTACCAAAACCAAAGGTGGCGTTGGAAGGGCCGTTGTTGGCGGTGCCTTATTCGGTGTTACCGGGGCTGTTGTTGGGGCATCCACCGCCAAGCAGGAAACAAAACAAGTGGGCGGAATTCCGATCCTTTATGTTGATCTGAATATCAACGGTCTGAAAACAACAGTTTCAATAGCAAGGCCCCCTTTGAAGGCTTCTGACTATCTGGAAAACGCAATGGATCAGTAATCCTTTCTTTAGAACAGATAGAACAGATATTTTTCCTATCTCTTATATATTATTTTATTTTTTTTTATATTTTTGATTTGAATAATATAGCATCTGTTCCATCTGTTCCATTCAAAGATTTTCAAGAGATTTCAGGCATTTTCAGCAGAACAGATCAGAACACATAAGCAAAAAAAAATGACCGCCCCCGGTCTTGCACACCGGAAGCGGTCAGGCGAAACAAACCCTTTTGAAGTTAATGTTTCAACCACCATTGAACATTATATCACATGGGGTTTAGCTTTGCCATACCCTTTTTCCAAGAAAGACAGGTGATATAATGCGAAATCCCAACGGCTATGGGACGGTTGCGAAGCTATCAGGAAAGCGCCGCCGCCCATACATAGTGAAGAAAACCGTTGGATGGAATGAAAAGCGCCAACCGATCTATGATATAATCGGCTATGCGGAAACCCGTGAAGCGGGAAACATCATGCTTGCGGAATACAACCGTGATCCATGGGATGTTGACCGGGCGAAAATCACCCTCCAACAGCTTTTTGATCTATGGAAAGAAAAGAAGGCCCCCAAGCTGGGGGAATCCAACCGTTCTTCACTTTGTTCAGCGTTCAACCATTGTTCAAAGTTGGTGAACAAACCTTATAAGCAAATCCGTTCATACCAAATGCAAGAAACCATTGATAACTGTGGGAAAGGGTACAGCACCCAAGCGGCAATCAAAAACCTTTGGGGGCATCTTGACAGGTTCGCCCTTGAATTGGATATAATAACCCGCTGTTACTCTGATCTTCTGACTTCTGATCCAATCCCGCCCACAAGCCGCCTTCCTTTCAGTACGGATGAAATCAAACAGCTTTGGGAACACCAGTCTGATCCTTGGGTTGATACTGTCCTGATCCTGATTTATTCCGGGTGGCGGATCAGCGAATTGTTGAACCTGAAACCTGAAGATATTGATCTTTATGCCGGGACGATGAAAGGCGGCACCAAAACAAAGGCTGGTAAAGATCGGGTGGTTCCCATCCATTCCAAGATCAGGCCATTCGTTGAAGCCCGTCTTGCTGAAGGTGGCCCACGCCTGATCTGCTATAACGGAAGGCCCTGTAATCAAACCCAATACCGGATTTTTTGGGCGGACATTATGAAGGCTCTGGAAATGAACCACACCCCGCACGAATGCCGCCACACCTTTGAAACGCAGTTGGACAGCGCCGGGGCCAACCGGAAATGTATTGATCTTCTTATGGGCCATGTGTCCAAGGACACTGGAAACCGGGTCTATAATCACAAAACCCTTGATGAATTGAAAGCAACTGTGGCCCTGATACAATGTTGAACATTTTAGCCGCTGAACGCTGAACTATAAACGCATTAGTAACAAGAAAAGCGGGAACCCCTGAAAAATCAAGGGTTCCCGCTTCATCTGTTTTTATTTTACCACAAAAGGCGTTTCGTCAGCGATACGCCCGATGCGGTCAAACATGAACACAAGCAGAATATCGAATTTTCCCTGCTTGGCTCGCTCCTTGATGATTTGCAGCTTGTCCCGGTTTTCGGCTCTAACCTTATGCCCGGACACGCCGTCCTCCTGCTCCTCGTGAACGATCGTCCAGCCCATTTTTTCACAGAAGCGATGGCACTCTCTGCGCTGCATGGGAATGTCGGCTTGGCTTTTGTCGTTGTAGTCCACCTGCTTGTCGGTAGACACTCGGTATAGGCAATCGACCCGATTGCCTGTCATCATTTTGTTTTCTATCATATTGATCCGTCCTTTCATTTGTCGATGGGTCAATGAAAAAACGCAATCAATACGCGGGGAATATGAAGTTTTCAAGGTGCATAGGGACTACCCCCACTATTATTATCCCTCTGTTCGGGAGGGATTGCAAGGATGTCGCCGGAGCTATTTTTTTCCGTATTGTTGGCAAAAGAAGATAATAAAATTTGCTTTACATGATGGAGCGCTGCCGCATTTTTGCAGTCTGCAAAGCTGGCGGTGATGGCGTAGCCATCCACAGCAAATGCGGTATGTTGTTTTCTCTGCTGCATAAAGACCTCCTTTTCAATTCTCGGCAACAGGGAAAGGCCAGCGCCTCATAAAAGCGCTGGCCTGCGGCTTATGACCTTGGGACGAAATGTCGCAAGGTGTTTTTGAAAGGCGGGAGCGCCGCACCCGCTCCTGTTGGCCTGTCATAAGACAGCTCATATTCAATGCGGCGCTCCCTCACAGCGGACAGCGACGATCCGTGACGGAGCATCAACTACCTTGCTGCGGAGAAGTGAAAACTACCTCTCATATACCAAGGACAAAAATCGGGCAAATGGAGCCTCACTCACAGAACTTTTTTCAAATATTTTTTCATAGCAGCCATGCCGCGCTTCACCGAACGCCGGACAACGCTTTTGTCCACGCCCTGCTCCCGGGCAATCTGGCGGTAGCTCTTGCCGAGGATCAGATGCGCCTCCACCCGGACACCCTGCACCTCCGGCAAAGAGTTGAGGGCGTTCCAGAGGTGGACGAACAGCTCCATGCGATCCAGAAGCTCCTGCGGCGTCGGCTCATGCAGGCAGGCCGAGTATTCAATCCCATCGTCACAGTCGAGGGAATACTGCGCCTTGTTGCGGGTCGTGCGCCGCTGATGGGCTGCCTCATACAGCTTGTCCGCCTTCAGCTCGGCGGCCACTTCGTCGGAAACTTCGATGTATTCATCATGGGTGTACCAAGCGTAAAAGTCCTTCAGATTGATGGTCGTCATTTGTATTTCCTCCATTCAGTTCATGTGTGGGTGGGTGAACAGAAAGAAGGATCGGCGGAGATCGACAGCCGGGACTGGCTACCTTGGGACAATTTGTCCCAAGGTGCAGGCACATAAAAACGCCCGCACAGCATGACGCTATACGGACGCAAGCAAATAAATATCTTGTTACATGATGTTTGATTTCACTTTCGAGGCCGGACTGCTCCGATGGAGGGGCTATGCTTTTTTTAGCTGGTGTAGATCATGGACGCTGCGAAAAAGAAAAATGGACACAGCGATACCTCCTCGGACACCGCCGTATCCTTAAAAAAGGGCGACTTTAACACACCCCCGTTAATCCATTTTTTCAAAAGGAAAACGGCAGCTTGAAATACAATATTTCAAAACCGCCGTTCTGCGCCGCAAGGCCGATTGCAACGGTCTTGTTTTGATACCAGCGCAGTTGCTATCAAAAGAAAAGAGCCGATAAACCGTGTGCCTGTTGGCGACGGGTTATCGGCTCTGCGTCTGTGCGTCTGGCTCCTTGATAACTATGATATTTAGTTGATAAGCTCGGATTAGATTTTCTTGTTTGCATTTTGGGCAATACAGAGGAAAGTTCTCAAGCACCGTATCACCCCGAATTTTGATGCGTGTCTTATTTCTGCATATTGGACATAGAATCCAGTTGTTTTCAATCATTAGGTGCCACCTTACTTCTTGCATGACGCCTTTTTCTGAAAATGCTGAGTGACGCACGATAGGACAGGTAAAGGAGTAATGCCATACCGATAATAAGCAGTGTATAGGCAAGGAATGAGGATGCGGCGAAAAAGGCGGTATCAAGACCAGTAGACCGAATTACCGCACAGACCATGATGGCGGCGATCATTGCCCCGGTGCAGTTTGACTGTTTGAAAACAAAGCCCGAGGGGACACCCAAACAGATTGTAAGCACCGTACAACACATACCTAAAACAAGGTTTGGTACAACTGTGGTGAACGAAAAATGTCCTGTAAAAGCAGCAATGATACAAAGCAAGAAAGTCAACACAGAGAGACTAACAAACAGTATTCCGCTGAACAGGTAGCGCCCGACAACAATCTCCTTATCCGTGATAGGGAGAACCGGTAAGTAATTCTTCCAATCGCTCTTTTCCTCGATTTTAACCAACTCGGTCAGAAAAGCAACGCCCATCAGCGGGAGCAGCAGTGAAATATACGGGATTGCCGCTTGTGGAATGAAAATGCAGGCGCACAGTAATAGGATGATGCCTAACAGACGGTAAGCGGGTTTACATATCTTTTTGAATACGATAAAATCTTTTGCGACCAAACCAATCATAGCGATCCTCCCTTGATATACAAAAGCATGATGTCATCTAAGGTGGCCGGGTCTATCACGCAGCCCTTGTATTTCCGAGCAGCAGCTTCTCGGTCTGCCACCAAAATTTGATATTCATAATCCTGTTTTCTCCACGCCAATATATCGCCACGGTCAATTTCTCGAAATAGCTTTTCCCCACAATGGATCAGTCCATAATGGTAGATCAATTCGTCCTTCGACTCAAAGAACAGCAGTCTACCCTCATGCAGAAAAGCTATATAATCCGCAATCTTAGCGAGGTCACTCATAATATGTGTAGAAAAGAGAACGCCGCGTTCCTCGCTCTGAACAAAGTCTAACAGCAGATCAAGCATATCATCCCGCATAACGGGATCAAGCCCGCTTGTTGCCTCGTCCAGCAATAACAATTCAGCATGATGGGCAAGGGCAATCGCAAAGTTCATCTTTACTTTCATACCCTTTGAAAATGAGCCGATTTCCTGTTTCACAGGTAAATCAAACCTATTCAATAGCTCCCAGTAGCGGTTGGAGTCCCATTGGGCATAGATTTGACGCATGATGGTTTCAATGTCTGCGGGAGAGAACATAAAGGGAAGATTACATTCATCCTGCACAACGCCTATCCGCTGTTTGACCTCTTTTTCATGGGAAAGATTATCTTGCCCGAAAACAAGAATATCTCCGCTGTCCTTGGTAACAGCATTGAGGATCAGGTTCATGGTGGTTGTTTTTCCCGCACCGTTCTCCCCAATCAAACCGACAATGCTGCCGCTTGGAACATTGAGGGTCAAATGGTCTAAGTAAAAATCGGGGTAGCGTTTTGTCAGGTCTGCAATTTGCAAAATGTTTTCCATCGTCAGCCCTCCTCTTTATAGAACATCGCCAGTATCTCAACCAATTTACTCAAAGGGATACCGCTGGAGCGTGCAATATCGGCAGCCTCTTGGAGATGTTCTTCCGCCCGGCGCTGTTGCTCCTCTTGAAAGAAATCTTTATTCTGTGCCGATACGAAACTGCCACGGCCTACTGTTGTTTCAATAAAGCCATCACGATGCAGATCTTCATAGGCTTTCTGCACTGTAATGACGCTGATATGAAGCGACTTTGCCAGTGCCCGCATAGACGGAATCGGGTCGCCGGTTTGAAGCTCACCGCTCATGATCATAGCTTTCATTTGAGAAGTGATCTGCTCATAAATAGGTTTGCTGGTGTTACTACTGATAATGATTTCCATGAGGCTGCGCCTCCTGTCATATAATGTACTTGTTTGATAAGTACATTATATGCTACACCGCAGCCATTGTCAACTATGAGAATTTGCTCGGCAAATATATGAAATTAAATATGCAGAGAAATGAAATATAGCATCGTTCAAATGCTATTACCCGAAATGTAAAATTACATTAGGTGGTGATGCTATGAAAATTGAACGGGACGAGCGGAAATTTGACTTCCACGGAATCGGACTTGCTATCAAGAAAGCCCGTGAGCGTGAGGGCATGACGCAGGAACAGTTGGGATACATTGTTGACCGTGACCCGCGCACCATCATGTATCACGAAAACGATGGACAACATCCGAGCCTAAATGCCTTTTACCAAATGGTAACCATGTTCGGTATCTCCGTGGACGAATACTTTTATCCAGATATGAGCGCCGATGAAGCCGCAAAGAAGCGGATCAATATTCAACTTAATTCTCTCAACGAAAGCGAACTGCGGCTCGTTGAGGGCATTATCCATACGATTATAGAAAACCGTGAAAGGTCGGAAGCGTAAGAAAAGGCGCTGCCTCCGTTTTTTGCGGGGTTTTCGGGGGATGCACTAACGGCAAGCAGGGCAAGTGTAGCCACACTTGCTATTTTTGCAATCCTGCGGGCTGCAAAAACGCTTGTTGGGGAGCCTCCCCAAACCCGGCTTTGGGACTCGTCAGCACAAACTCCGCTATGCTACTTTGGGACAAAATGTCCCAAGATTCGCCCGCTCCGTTGTGCCTCCTCTCCCCACAAAGTCTTGCGACTTTGCGGGGCACCCCATGCCCAAAGTAATTTGTCTGCGTCACCGTGCGCTATCGCTCCTGTTCCTTTTTGCGCTGGCCGTCCGTGACACCCAGCAGATGGTCGATATTGGCCTTGACCGCCACGGCCTGCCGCATTTCCTCCTGTGCCGAGCGGTACTCGGTATAGAGCGCCTTTTTCCGCGCCGCCAGTTGGCGGCGTTTTTCTTTTAGCTCTGTCATCTTGGGCAGTTTCTCTCCGCCCAGCAGCTCTCCCATCGTGGCCTTGGCTGCCCGGTAGTCCGCCAGCTCCGCCTCATGCTCGGCAAGATATTTCCAGCTATACTTTGCGGCCTTATACCCGTCAAAGACGGGGCGGGTCTTGGCGTACCGCACCACGGCTCCCATCAGCTCGGAGGTTGCGGACAGGTCAGCCTCCGTCCGCCGGAGCTGCTCGGTCAGAGCGTGAAAGCGAGAAACAGCATCCTCGGCCTTGGCGGAGAGTTGGTCATATTCGGCGATGTTCTGCTCCTGCATGAATTGAAGCACCGCCGCCATCTGTTTTAGGTTATAGACCTTTGCCCACCGTGCATAGGCCGCACCTTTGCCAGAGCGCAGCCGCTCCTGTATATCCACGATCAGATTGACACGGCGAGGGGCGGCAGGCGCAGGAACAGGCAGCTCCGGGATCGGGCGCTCCCCGGCGATGACAGCCTTGATGTCCTCGGGATCGTAGCCGTCCCCGAGGGTGGACGCCCGGAGCCGCGTTGCCCGTTCCTGCCCCGGAACAAGAAAAGAGATCGTACCGCTGCGCCCATGCTTGACCGTGAAGCCGGACGCCTCCATGAGCCGGAGGAAAGCATCAAAATCGGCAGGGTGTTTTGTGAGCGCCTCATTGATGGCAAGCCGTAGCTGCTCCTTGTATGAGGGCTGCCGCTCCGTCCCCAGCCATGCCCCGTAATGGAGAAATCGTCCCTTGCTGTGCAGTTTGGGGTTGGTGATGACGGACAGATCATTTTCAAGACAAATGCGGTCAGAGAGCCGCCGCACCGCGCGGCCAGAGCCGATGAAGTCCCGAAACTTCCGGGTGCAATCCAGCGAGGTCGAATTATAATAAATGTGATTGTGGATGTGTGCCTTGTCCGTGTGGGTGGCAACAAAAAAGGCGTACTTGCCCTTTGTCCAGCGCATCGCCATTTCATAGCCGATGCGGTTGGCCTCCTCCGGCGTGATCTCCCCGGGCTTGAACGATTGGCGGATCTGATAGCATAGCACATCCGCGTCCCGCCGCTGCTCCCGGCCTGTGGAGGCCTTGTACTTGGCCTTGCTCAAAAGGAACTCGGCATCGGCGGTCATGTGGTCGCAGCCGTAGGACGAGATCAACTCGCCGCCCTCGGTCTTGTCCGGGTTTTGCCCATAGTCAAACCGCTCTTTCAAGGACTGCGCGATGGTTTCGCCCTTGCTGATTTTGTGCTTCTTGTAGTAGGTCGTGGCCGTAGGCATCCCTCCTTCCGATATGACAAACGGCGGCTGTGGTCAGCCGCCGTTTTTTGTATTGAGTGCGATTAAAAATAGTATTTAGTATCTGTGAAGCCAGAATTTCCAGAATGCCCGCAGACTTTCTCAATCCGCCCATCAGTGGTAAAATACACATCATAAGTATCATGCCCTTTGGCATTATTCATAGGCACAAGCATCTGAACATACCTGCCCATATCCTTACAAATAACTCCATCGGCATCTTGAATAGCATCATATTTAAGCATATCCAAAATACTAATTTTTGCGTTTCGAACATCATAATATCCCATGACTATACCTCCTTAGTTATTAGCTTTGGTCATACTTATGCTTACATATATAGTATAGCAAAGATGCTCTTGACTTGCAATTATCACTTTAAGCGAACACCGCGTCTCGGTAGGTCACAGGTCTTATCTCCGATAGCTTTTTCGGCAATCTATATTAGCAACACCACGGAGCCCCTGGGACATGTCACATTTTTTTGATAATACGATAAACGGCGGCTGTGGTCAGCCGCCGTCGTTTCAGCTTTGGGACATTTTGTCCCGAAGTATCAGCCGATGATGAAATCCCGCAGGGCGAACTTGACCGAGTGCAGCTTGTCCACCAGCCACTCAGCGATGGCGGGAACGCCAAAGGGAGAAACGAGGAACGCAAGGACGAGGAACACGATTCCGCCCACCGTCTGCCCACCGATGAATAGGATCAGGGAGAGCGGCGTCAGCGCGATGCAGCCCAGCTCACATACGGCGGACGCCACGCAGAACAGAAATGTGACCATAGCGGCCAGCAGGGATAGCGCCACCATTACGGGGGCGGCAAGGATTTTGAGAACGATCATAGCAGCTACCTCCATTAAAAAATCGGGTTGGTTTGTCCTTCTACCCATATTATACCGCTGGGAAAATAGGCACACAAGGATGTCGAACAAGCTATGTTTTGAGAAACAATTATAGCCATTCAAGCACATAAGTGATATAATTCTAAATAGTGAATTGGAGGTGTGACAATGGCAAGCAATCGAGATGACTTCAAGGCAAAAACCATCGATATTATGGCTAAGCGCGTCGGCTATCGGTGCAGTAACCCTAATTGTAGGAAACTGACTTGTGGTGCAAATGATGATCCCGAAAACTATTCTAACATTGGTGTAGCAGCTCATATTTGCGCTGCGGCTCCCGGCGGAAAGCGTTACGATACGAATATGACTTCTGCGGAACGCAAGGACATTCAAAACGGCATTTGGCTGTGCCAGTCATGCTCCAAGCTGATTGATAGCGATGACATTCGATATACAGTTGACTTGCTTCATAAATGGAAACAGCTCTCCGAAGAAGCCGCTATTTTAGAGCTGGAATCTGCTTCACCCGCCCAAAATACAGAACAGGATATTTCATTGATTAAATTCTATGTGCAGTGCTTTGACCGCCCAGCCTTCCAAGATGATATTCGGCAGGAAGGGCGTATGGAGGACTTTGACCGAGCAATCGAAGATACAATTATTGCTCTAAATACAGGTGTTCTCCGCACACGGGATGGTGACATAATTAAGCAAGCAGATGGAAAGGCTTTTGTGCAGAACCCGGAATGGCGAGAAAAATTGTATAATGTAGTGGATATTTTAACGGCTATTCGCAGGCGGTTAATGATAGCGGAGCATGACCATGTTTACTCGTTTTATAGTGACAACGGCTATGATGGGATGTATTGCTTTAATGACCGGGAACTGGAAGAATGGTTTAATTCTTCGCGGGAGGAAATCTTAAAAATAATGTCCTCGATTTGCCGAGAAATCGGAGTGCATGAGCTTCGCTTTTCACGCCGCTGCTATCGTTGGTAAAAGAACAAATGGGAGTGCAGACCTCCGAGATCTGCACTCCCTATTTTTACATACTCACCACCGCCGACAGCTTTTTCAGCAGCTCGGACAGCGGCTCCCATAGGTCGGCATAGTCCTTTTGGAGTGCTGCGATCTCCGCACCGCCGCTGCAAAGCTACCAGCTCCCGGATGTCCGAGAGGTCAACATGGAGAACATAGCCGTTGAGTGCCATTTTCCGCATATAGGCTCCCATGTTGGAGATCCCAGCCTCGGTCATGCGGTCAGCGATCAGCGCCTGTTCCTCCGGCGTCACCATCACATGAAGATGGACAGAGCGCCGCCGCTTTTTTATCAACGCTCCTCACGCTCCCGGCTGCGGCGTTTCGGCGGGTGTTCCCGCACTTTGTCCAAAGGCTTTTCCGACCGGGACAGCACAGGCAGATTGTTGATGATGCCGTCGATCATGTTCCCGTTCTGCTCCATCGCAAGCTCGGCGTTCCTGTTGGAATTGCGTTCCTGCTCCATAAATATCCTCCTATCTGTCGCCCCGGTCAGGGGCATTTTTCTTTGGGGCGGATTGCCCACGGCCAGCCTCGACCTGTTTTGCGGCGGTTTTCATCTGCTCCCGGATCGAACGGGGTCTGTCGGGATTGTCGGGCGAAGGCCGCAGCTCATAGTCAGACGCCTGCCGTTTTGTCAATGGCCGTGTGTAGGTCAAATGCCCCCACGCCAGAAAAGCCCCATTTTCAACCGGGACGCGCTGATCGTAGTTGACGATCTCATCCGGGGCGTTGCGGGGCGGCTTGGGAAATGTCCCAATGTCCACAGGGCGCTGGGTGGAATAATACTTGTAAAGGCCGGGAGCCTCGGTCTGCCTGACACCGACATTGTAAAGACGCTGGTACTCCTTCACCCGCGCCGTAAAGTCCTGTTCCAGAGCGGCACGGTCGCTGCCGTAATGTCCCCATTCATACTGCCGCTGGCCGTCCCTGTCATCATAGCAAGCCCATGTGACATAGGGCGAGGGCGCAGCGGGATTATGCCCCAGCGCAAAGCCCCTGCCGTTTTCCAGCATGACGGCGGGCTGAAGCTGATAGGGGCTTTTGCCATCCTCCGGGCGCAGAAAATCCAGCCTTGCGGCGGCACGGATGGCGTTCTGATTGAGCTGCCGCTGCCATGCTCCTTGGCTGGGTGCCCACTTGAAGCCCTCGCTTTTGAGCGCCTGCCGGGTGTCGGCGTCCGGCTTATCTTCAAAAATGAGCTGCAAGCGGTTCTCCGTTTCATTGACTTTGGCCTCGCCGCCGGGGAATGTCCAGCCCCGGATATTGGCGTTATTGTTGGTGAGCAGATAGGACGGAAACGGAACGGGGTCTTTGCGCCAGTCTTGGGACATGGACGCCTTGACCTTTTCCACCTGCTCCGCCGTCAGCTCGGGGCAGCCCTCCAGCGTCTTGTGCTTGCGGTAGTAGGCATTGACCGCCTTCATCATGGCCTGCTGGGACTCCATCCCCTCCAGCTTTTTTGTGAGCTTTTCCACGGCGAGGTCATCGTCGGCACTGATACCGCCCCTACCTGTGGAGCGTATCTTGTCCAGCAGCTTTTCAATTTCAGCGTACTCGCCGTAGTTGCGATCCCGGGCGGCGTTCTGTTTAGCCTTTTTCGCCACGGGGAAATTGCCGCCCCCGGTGATCAGAATAGACGGAACACGGGCGTCAATGGCGTTGCGCTCATTGAGGTTTTCCGCCAGCCTGCGAGCGTAACGGTCAACAAGGGCGTCGATCTTATCATGGTACATGGGATCGACCTGTGCTTTCTGCTTCTCTGCCAGCGCATAGGCTTCATCCACCATCGCCCGGTAGCCCGCTGTGGCCGAGCCGGGGGCATAGTCGGAATAGCTGTTCATGTCCTTTGCCCGCTTTGCCGCCGCCTCGTTGATCTCATAATATTTCGGCATAAGTCCTCCTTTCAGCCGGGACTTCGGGACAAAATGTCCCAAAGTCCTGTTGTTTGGATGTGGAAAGCATTTTCAGACCTTCTAGCTTCGATAAGAAAAGAAGCCTAAACTACGATTAACATACATGCAGACTTGTTTTTTAGCCCAAATCGTTTCCACTGGGGGAGCGGCTCAATTAGTCAAAGGTTATGGACTTGACATGGAAAAACCGCAACTTCCTGAAAACCATGCTTATATCCTTCCAAGTCCGGAGATATACTAACTGAGTTAAATAGAAATTCCCGCATATTGAAGCGCTCATTTGACCCGGTTTAGGGGGGTATGTAACCGCACTAACCGGGAGAGCGCTTGAATGGCATTCAAGAGGTCAGCGGTTCGATCCCGCTTATCTCCACCAGAAATTTAGCTCGAAATCATAAGATTTCGAGCTTTCTTTTTTCTGGCAAGCGGGTTTTGCATATTGTGTCAGTCCTCCTCATCCTCACATATGATGAGCTGAGCCATAAGGCCCGATCATAATATAAGGAGAAAGATAAATATATGGACACCGTTCAGACCATACCGCCCCGGCGCGAGAGCGAGCGCTGCAAGGCCATAACCGAGCTTATAGAGTCCGTCGCCAAGCAGCAGGAGGCTCTTGCCGATATTTTAGACGCCGAGCACCATAAGGTAGAGAAGCTCTGCGACCCGTGCTGCATAGCGGCGAATGATCTTATCTGCGTCAACAGAAGCCTTGAGCGCGTTCTCGCCGCTGTGACGCGTTTAGAGCTGGCTCTCCAGCTCAAGCTGGATCTCTTCCACGACTGCCTCTGCCCGGAGGAAGGCTGCTCTTCCTGCCGCAAATAATCAAAACCGCAAAAAAGCATTGATTTCATAGAAATCAGTGCTTTTTTATGCCTTGCATTATAAACGGAGCGGTTAGAACACCGCTCCGTTTGCACGTCCGGAATCATTTCGCCGGTACATATTCGTACATTGCGCCGCCGCTTTCAAGGTCGAATACCGGCTCTCCCCGCCGCCAGAGACGGATACGCACAGCGGCGTTGCTGCTCTCGCGTATCGTGCCGGACATGCTGCCCTTTACGGGCGAACGCAGCGGATGACCGCTCTGCGATGGCTCAATGTCGGCTTCAAACAGCAGATTGCCTTGCGTCAGGCATATGTGCTTTTCCGAAGCTGCGCATATGCGCACTCCGTTATAGGTGGCAAGGCGGTACTCGCGACCGCCGTATATTATCGCGCAGATGCAGCCTTCAAAGCTCAGGCCGCCAAACGGAATATGCGCAACCGACAGCATCACAGAGCACGGCTCGGGAAAGCTGTTGCACTGGAGCCACTGATAAGAGCTTGGAAACGATGTTCCGCTGTCCTTTTCGATATAGCCGACACCGCCGTCAAAACAGTGCGGCTGCCCGTCAACGCTTATGCTGCCGCTGAGCGTATGCGCCATGCTTATAACGCCGTGGCGGCACTCCATTGGAAAAAATCTGAACGGCCCCATTATATCGCTGCGAAGCTTCGTGAGCGCGCCGTATGATATCTCCCCTGTCACGCTCGGCAAGTTTATTTTGCAGCCGCGTTTTGAAAACTCGCAACCGCCCGCGTATATAACGTCTCCCCTGACCGTCAGCTCCGGCACGTCAAATTGCCGCGATGTGTCGGGCGAGAGCATCTGGATAAAAGCGCCGCTCTCCGCTATGCCCGGAATAAACGCCAGCACGTCGCCGCTCCTCTGATGTTTAAAATACCAGCCCTCAAAGCCTTTGTTTTTCATGTACGCCACCTCCATGCCAGTAGTATTGACACGGCGGCAGTGCATTAATCCTCCGCTCCGCACACAGCAAAGCAGCCCTACGATCGCAGGGCTGCTTTATTAGCTGTTATTTTTTGAGAAAATCACGGAAAGCGACAAATACGAAACCGCAGTCAATAACCGTTGCCGCTATAAGAACTATCAGAGCTGCTGTATTCATGAATGTCACCCCCTTACAGCAATCCGCAGAATGCGCATATAACGAGAAGAACTACATCCATCCCAAGGATGCCGCCGACAACCTTGGCAGCGCCCTTGGTCGTCGGTCTGTCGTGCACATAAAACGCCGTTGCGAAAAACGGAAGATAGCCGATGAGCCAGAGCAGCCACGGACATGTTCTCTGCCAGAACGGCCATTCCCATGTGAGTATTCCGCAATAGTTGAGGAAGCACTCGACGGCAACCGCTGCCGTTGTCAGCAGGACGGCAAAGAATATGCGGTTATTAATTCCGAGTATTTTTGCTTTCCTGTCCTCGGGCAGCATCAGGCAGGCGGAGATGCCCATTACCAGGAACATCATTGATATTTCAATGTTGTAGCCTATGAGTATAAGAAGCGATGTGTCACCCACACCGGCCGGCGTACCCCACACGGGAGCGAATCCGCTGAGTGAGCAGACCATCGAGTTCCATATCTCATTGAAAAGATCCATTCCCCACAGCGCAAGGCCGCCAAGGACAACCTTGTAGTGTTTATCGTGCAGTTCTTTAGTTACTATGTAAAGAACTATCAGGAACAGCGGCACAACGTACCACTGCATTGTCGCCTGCGGGTTACGCAAAATGGTAAGCGCAGACTGCGTGAAATCAGAGAACATATTTCCCCCTCCATTTAAATAATTTGTGTTCCGTTCACAGCAAGTCAAAAAATTATGGCAAAATGCATAATTTTGTTTATGATTATATCATGATTTTTGGAAACATTCTATGAATATTTTATGAACAAATTTCAAGCTGTATGCTTGAAATGATCTTATATGATATTGACAAGCGTCCCGTCATGGTATAAAATAATTATATTATGCCCACATAGCTCAGCTGGATAGAGCACTCGCCTCCTAAGCGAGGGGTCGGAGGTTCGAATCCTCTTGTGGGTGCCAAGAGCGCTGCATGCCGTCAAGCGGTTTGCAGCGCTTTTTGTTCCCACTGAAATCACTCAAATTTTCTGAACTTTTTGTGACTTCTCTTGACTTTGGCATTGAAAGATACGATAATTGCTTCAATATATTACGTCTATTTGGAGGAGTTTTCTTAATGCTCAAGCTTAAAGGCATAACTAAGGATTATGTCCTTGGCGACGATACCGTTCACGCGCTGAAGGGTATCGACCTTGAATTCCGGGAAAGCGAATTTGTGGCGGTGCTCGGCCACTCGGGCTGCGGCAAAACCACGCTTCTGAACATCATCGGCGGCCTCGATCAGTATACAGAGGGTGATCTGATAATAAACGGCCGCTCCACCAAGGATTACGGCGACAGGGATTGGGACACATACCGCAACCACTCGATAGGTTTTGTTTTCCAATCGTACAATCTAATCCCTCACCAGACAGTGCTCTCAAACGTTGAGCTTGCCCTCACGCTCTCCGGAGTTTCAAAGAGTGAGCGGCGTGAGCGCGCCGTAAAGGTGCTCGAACAGGTCGGCCTCGGCGATCAGCTAAACAAAAAGCCGAACCAGATGTCCGGTGGCCAGATGCAGCGCGTTGCGATCGCCCGCGCCCTTGTCAACGATCCTGATATTCTCCTTGCCGACGAGCCGACAGGCGCCCTCGACTCCGAGACGAGCGTTCAGATCATGGAGATACTCAAGGAGATATCCAAGGATAAGCTCATCATCATGGTTACGCACAACCCCGAGCTGGCGGAAACCTACGCCTCGCGCATAATCCGCCTCAAGGATGGCCTCATCACCGCAGACTCCATGCCGTATTCATCCGAAGATGGTGTTGCAACTCCCCCGCCGCAGCGAAAGACGGTCATGAGCTACCTCACGGCGCTGTCGCTCTCGCTCAACAACCTTATGACGAAGAAGGGCCGAACCTTCCTGACCTCGTTTGCCGGAAGCATCGGCATCATCGGCATCGCCCTTATCCTGTCGATATCCACAGGCGTCAACAACTATATTGACAAGGTGCAGGAGGATACGCTCTCCTCCTACCCCATATCCATTCAGGCCGAGACCGTCGATATGACGGAGCTGATGACAAGTCTCATGGGCGTTCATGCCCAGTCCGGCGAAAACGCGCACGATAAGGACGCAGTATATGGCAACACCATCATGTACGACATGATGAACACCATGACAAACGCCGAGATCGAGACGAACAATCTGCGCGATTTCAAGGTCTTTTTAGACGAGCAAATGGCGGGCGATACGCCGCTGAGCGAAAATGTATCGAACATCCAGTACACCTACGACCTGCCCATGAACCTTTATACGAAGGATGTTGACGGTAACATCGTCAAGTCCGACGTCATGACCCTGATGAGCAGGATGCGAGCCGGTATAATCGGCGAGGACGCCGAGGAATCGGTAAATGCATCCATGAACAATATGCTCAGTTCTTCCGGCATGAGCGGCACGAGCAATCAATTTGTTGTATGGCAGGAGATGCTGCCGGGCGATAACGGCCTTGTAAGCGACCTTGTGCAGCAGCAGTACGACGTGCTCTACGGCACATGGCCGCAGAATTACGACGAAACCGTGCTCATCGTTGACGAGAATAACGAGGTGTCCGACATGGTGCTGTACGCCCTCGGGCTCAAGTCCTCATCCGAGATGCTCTCGGCCATGACAAACTACATGAAGGGCGAGCAGGTAGACACCACGAAGATGGAGAGCTGGAGCTATGCCGACGTCTGCCAAAAGACCTTCAGCCTCATCCTCCCCGCCGACTGCTGGCAGGAGGACCCCACCACCGGCGAATATAAGGACATAAGCACCGACGCTCTCGGCCTCAAGACCCTTTATGGCAACGGCATCCAGCTCAAGATAGTGGGCGTTGTCCGCCAGAACGAGGACGCGGTATCCGGTATGATGACCGGCGCCATCGGCTACACGAACGCCCTGACAAAATACGTTGTCGAGCAGACCGCCGACAAGGAGCTTGTCAAGCAGCAGCTTGCCGACCCCGAGCACGATATTTTCACCGGTCTGCCCTTCAAGGAGACAAACCGCGCCCTTACCGCCGAGGAGATAAAGCAGGCGGTCATCGACTACTGTGCCGGAATTGACAGCGCTAAGAAAGCGGAGCTGTACGTTAACTATATGTCCGTTGCGCCCGAGTCGTATGTCGATTCCATGATCGACGAGCAGCTCGACGGCGTATCACGCGAGGATATTGAAAATACCGTCGTTGAAAACTATCCCGAGTATGCGGATATGCTCTCGGCCATGGACGATGATACTCTCATCTCATATATGCGCGAGATGATGAGCCAGCAGATCTCAAAGGCATATTCCGACAACGTCAAAGCTCAGATGAGCCAGCTCTCCACCGCAAGTCTTGCCGAGGCATTCGACCAGTGCTACTTCACGGACGAGGGCTATAAGCTCATATACGATAACTTCATGCCTGAGACCTTTTCCGACTCCAGTTTTGATAAAAATCTCCGCGATCTGGGTTATGTCGAGCTTGACTCCCCCTCCGGCGTCAATATCTATGTCGCGACCTTCGCCGCCAAGGACGCCGTCGCTGACATAATCGAGGACTATAACGACAGCGTTGATACCGAGGATCAGATCAGCTACACAGACTACGTTGCGCTG
Organism: Clostridiales bacterium; assembly: GCA_004557075.1. Taxonomy (GTDB): domain Bacteria; phylum Bacillota; class Clostridia; order Oscillospirales; family Oscillospiraceae; genus F23-B02. The sequence continues at coordinate 100,336 of SFEX01000008.1, read as the reverse complement.
ATAATGAGCTCCGTTACCACCATCATCGACGTTATATCCTATGTTCTCATCGCGTTTGTGGCGATAAGCCTCATCGTCTCCAGCATCATGATTGGCATTATCACCTATATCAGCGTGCTCGAGCGAACCAAGGAGATCGGCATCCTGCGCGCCATCGGTGCCTCTAAGAAGGATATATCCCGCGTGTTCAACGCGGAAACGGTCATCGTTGGCTTGGGCGCGGGACTTATCGGCATACTGGCAACTATGCTGCTGTGCGTCCCGATAAACGCTATTGTCCACCACCTCACGGGCATATACTCCATAAACGCAGTGCTGCCTCCCGTGGCTGCGGTAATACTTGTAGCAATAAGCATGCTGCTCACCGTTGTGGCCGGACTTATCCCCTCACGCTTCGCAGCAAATAAAGACCCCGTAGTCGCGCTCAGGACCGAATAAAAGAACACCTCATCCGGCTCACCGCAGGTGACGGATGAGGTGTTTTCAATGCGTTCTTCTACTCGCAATATCAATAAACGTCATTGCAGACCTTTCCTTAAACTTTTCTTTGTGTTGCCAAAGAAAAGTTACAAAAGAAATGCAAACAAGGGCTTGCAGCCCTTTGTAAACCCGCTGAGCGCTCTACAGTCGCCCTAAGATTCAACTTGGTACAACCCCAGTGCGAACCAACGCGAAGCAATGTTCAACTTTGCCTCGCCGGCCCCCGCACCAATTACAAGGCTCGACTGTAGTAGATTACATGCTGTCACTTCTACTCAACGTGTCCGATAAAGCGCTGTTCAACATTGCATTGTCTAATTGAACGCGCGAGCGCAATACGACATTTCCAGTGTAAAAGGTCGAGCACCGGCAAAAGCGATTACCATAAGCGTCGCAACGAATTGCTCTGCGGCAGCCGCCGCAAAAACGGAGGCAGTCTGGTGACTGTCTCCGTTTTTACTTTATTTTTTCCTTTTTATCAAAGCGCGCTTATGTCCGCAGACTGTGCAGTATTCGCCGCCCTCGTCATAGAAATGGCGTCCGGAGTCGATATGCTGCTTCATTTTTATGAAGCGCTCGCGCTCGGGCTTTGTAAGCTTATCCTTAAAGCTGCGGTTGCGGTAGTCCTTCATGACTATAATGGAAACATTGAGGAAGATTATCCCGAATATCAGGAACACCACTTCCGCCACCCAAAGCACGCCTGTAGCCGTCTGGCCTATGACCGGGCCGTTTAAAAACGGTCTGAAATAGACGGCGCAGCCGAAGGCTATCAGCGTCAGAACGACGTAAAGGTAAAACTGCGGCCAGAGCGTCGGCGGCAGCTTGCCGCAGTGGGGGCATATCCGCATTTTATCCGGTATCATATTTTTGCACTGCTCGCACTCTCTCATATCGCGCATCCTCCGAATTATTATATATTTTCCATGCGGATATTATATCATTTACGACAATTTTTTCAATAGCGGGCACGAAAAAAAGCAGCCCTTGTCCAAGGGCTGCTTTTCGATATGTGTTTTTGCGGGCATTAGCCACACGCGGGCTTAGCCGAAGAAGGTCATAATCTGTGCGTACAGAACGAATGCCATGCCGATGGGGGTGATGATCTTGTAGCAGATATCGAAGAAGGTCTTGCCCCAGAACTTGTGTCCGGAGAGCTCGCATTCTTCAACGACCATGTCGATCTTCCAGATCCAGCCTATCATGAAGGCCATCACCATTGCGCCAAGCGGCATCATAATACCTTCTGACAACATATCATAGAAGTCAAGCCAGCAGTCGTTCCAACCCTTGACCTCAATGCCGAAGAGTTCGGCAGGATATGCGATGGGTGCGCCGTTTTCAACGCCGGTGCCGAGTGCATCAAGAGCAACAGGCAGGCAGAATACGAAGATGATAACAGCAGCGATGATAGCGTACTTTTTGCGTCCGGGAGCCTTTCCAGCCTCGATGTTCTGGTCAACCTTGAAGGAGGTGATAACCTCGAGCAGGGACATGGAGGAGGAAATAGCTGCGATGAAGACGAGGCCGTAGAACAGGAAGCCGATGATGTTGCCGACGTAGCCCATGTTGAAGAATACCTGCTGCATGGAAGCGAAGAGCAGGCCGGGGCCGCCGCCGTATTCGCCGTTGAGGAATGCTGCGCAAGCGGGCATAACGATCATGCCGGCCATGATAGCAACGAGGGTATCGCAAACAATGATGATAACTGCGTTCTTCTGGACGCTCTCCTTCTTCTGGAGGTAAGAGCCGTAGGTTATCATAGCGCCCATGCCGAGGGACAGAGAGAAGAACATCTGACCCGCAGCGGCCTTCAGAACGCCGAGGAAGTCAGTCTTCAGAGGCTCAATGTTCCAGCCGAACATGAACTTGTAGCCGTCCATAGCGCCGGGCTGAACCGCGACGTAGATGATAACGGCGAGGAGCATTACGAACAGTGCGGGCATACCGATCTTGCAGAACTTCTCGATGCCGCCTGCAACGCCTGCCGCAACGATGAAAGCGTTAAGAGCAATAAAGATCGCGGTCCAAATGACCACAGAGGCACCGTTGCAAATAAAGGTGCCGAAGAATTCAGTGACGGGAACACCCCAGGTATCCCAGCCGAAGATTGCGGTCAGGTAGCTGAGCGCGTAGCGCATGACCATGCCGCCGAGGACGAAGTAGAAGCAGAGGATGAGGAACGGCACTATAACTGCCATATAGCCCATCCAGGTGAACTTCTTGCTGAGCTTCCTGTAAGCTGCGACAGGGCTCATGCCGGTCTTACGACCGATTGCAAGTTCGCCGATCATAACGGCGAGGCCAACGAAGATTGCAAGGACAAGATAAATCAGCAGGAAGGCAAAGCCGCCGTTGAGACCCATCTTGTACGGGAAGCCCCAAATGTTGCCCAGACCGACTGCAGAACCGACAGCAGCCAGAATGAAACCCAAGTTGGAGCCAAAAGATCCGCGATTGTTTTCCATAACTTTCTCTCCTTATTAATTTCTACCGTGAATCGCACACGGCAAAACCCAACGACTTGTTAACTCCCGATTAACAATCCGTTAAATTCATATTCAGACTTTACACTATATTCACACTTTTTTCAATACTTTTAAGCTGTTTAAATATTAACTTGTGCTTTCACGCGCTAAAGTTTTGTGCGTTATTAATAATATTTTCATTTTCTTTGTGTACACAATTCACAACTTTATGGTCCGACAATTTAAATCGGTAAATTCAAAATCCCGAGTGAATTTATGCGCCATCCGTAACCGCGAAAGGCTGCTTTATGCCGTTCTATCGCCTGCGCGGGGCATTTTTAATAAAATATTTGCTCTTACTCTTGATTTTTCTATTATATAATGTAAAATAAGAATGTTATTATCACGGCGATTCGCGGCCGTCAACTGCGTAATGCTGCACTCAGCAGAATGGAGAAAAAATGACTTATGAAATGGACATTGCCGGCTTAAAACGCGAGCTGCCCCTTTGCAAGGTCACAGACGACCTGTATATCGGCGCGTTCGTCATGTTCGGCGATGTTGAGCTGACCGTCCACTGTGCTGCGGAGCTTCTCAAGCTTGCTCCCGAATATGACTACATTATCGCCCCCGAAGCAAAGTCCATCCCCCTGCTCTACGAAATGGCTCGCCAGAGCGGCGCGGAGAAATACTTCCTCGCCAGAAAGGGTCCCAAGGCGTACATGAGCGGAGTATTTGAGGTATCCGTCAAGTCCATCACCACCATGAGCGTTCAGAAGCTCGTTATTGATACGGCTGACGCGGAGCTGATAAAGGGCAAGCGCATGCTCATCATCGACGACGTTATTTCCACGGGCGAGAGTCTGCACGCCATGGAGGAGCTTGTCACCAAGGCCGGCGGCAACATTGTCGGCAAAATGGCGGTTCTCGCCGAGGGCGACGCTCAGAAGCGCGACGATATCATCGTTCTGGGGCATCTTCCCCTGTTCAATCCCGACGGAAGCGTCATCTGCTAAAGCAAGCAATTTATATGTAAAAAAGCTGCGGTATATGCCGCAGCTTTTTCATCTTCTTTTTTCAAAAAAGCTTCTCAGTATAGCCGCGCTCTCGTCGGCCTTTACGCCGCCATAAATGGCGGGCTTGTGGCCGTAGCGCTCCTCGAACAGGTTTATCACACTGCCGCAGGAGCCGGTGTTTTCGTCCCTCGCGCCGAACACCACCTTCGGTATGCGGGCGTTGATTATGCCGCCTGCGCACATCGGGCATGGCTCGAGCGTGACATATATCGTGCAGCCGGGCAAGCGCCAGTCGCCTGTTCTCTCGCAGGCTTCGCGTATGGCCTCAAGCTCGGCATGGGCACATGCATCGTGGCTTGCCTCCCTGCGGTTGCGCCCGGTACCTATAACATTGCCGTCCTCATCCGCGATGACGCAGCCCACCGGTATCTCGTCGGCGTCATACGCCTCTTTCGCAAGGCGCAGCGCCATGTCCATGTACTCTTCCCTGTTCAATCTTCCACCCCTTACATTTTAGAAAAGCCGGCAGAGATATCTCTGCCGGCTTTATATGTTTTATCTTACTTGAGTGCTGCGGTGATGATGGACATCTGGTAGACCTCCTCGGCGTTGCAGCCGCGGCTGAGGTCGTTGATGGGTGCGTTCAGACCCTGGAGAATGGGGCCGTATGCCGCGAAGCCGCCGAGACGCTGGGCGATCTTATAGCCGATGTTGCCGGACTGGATCTCGGGGAAGATGAAGGTGTTGGCATAGCCTGCGACGGGGCTGCCGGGGAACTTGAGCTGGCCGACAACGGGGGAAACGGCCGCGTCAAACTGCATCTCGCCGTCGAGCTTGAGCTCGGGAGCGAGCTTCTTTGCTTCCTCTGTTGCGTTGCGGACGAGATCGACATTCGCGCCCTTGCCGCTGCCCTTGGTGGAGTAAGAGAGCATTGCGACCTTAGGGTCAACGCCGAAGACCTTTGCGGTCTCTGCGGTCGCGACAGCGACCTCCGCCAGCTTCTGAGCGGCGGTAAAGGTCACGTTGCCTTCCTTGTCAACATTGTCCTGATAATCAATATTTATTGCGCAGTCGCCCATTGCGAGGGTCTCATCGCCGCGAATCATGATGAAGCAGGAGGACACGAGGTGTGCACCCTTCTTGGTCTTTACAAGCTGAAGCGCGGGACGGACGGTATCCGCGGTGGAATAGGTCGCGCCGCCGAGCAGGCAGTCGGCAATACCCATCTTCACGAGCATGGTGCCGAAGTAGTTGCCCTTGGAGAGAGCTGCGCGGCATTCCTCGGGGCTCATCTTGCCCTTGCGGAGCGCTACCATTTCCTCGACCATTGCGTCCATGCCCTCGTAGGTCATCGGGTCAAGGATCTCAAGGCCCTCGATGTCGAAACCGCCCTTTGCGGCAGCGGCCTTGACTTCGTCAACATTGCCGACGAGAATGGGAGTGAGGAAGCCCTCCTTCTTGAGGCGGGCTGCGCTCTCAAGAATACGTGCGTCGTGACCCTCGGTATATACTATCTTGCGGGGATCGTTTTTAAGAACTTCGATAAGATTTTCAAACATTTTTTATTTCCTCCAGACATTGCGATTTTTATCGTCAAAAATCCGTATAACACTTTATCACTATGCAGAAAATTTTTCAAGCATTTAGGAAAAATTCTATTTACAAACCTCAATTACATAGGTATAATATACAGACTGTAATCATTTTTCGGAGAGATATAAATATGTATAGTGATAAAAGCTTTGCTCAGATACTCTCTGAGCTTCGGCGCAGCTCAGGACTGAGCCAGCGCAAGGCAGCCGCCGACCTGAAAATCAGTCAGGCTCTGCTAAGCCATTATGAAAACGGTGCCCGCGAGCCCGGGCTTAACTTCGTATGCCGGGTGTGCGATTATTATAATGTAACGGCCGACTACCTGCTCGGCCGCTCGCCCAACCCCGACGGCGTTGACCGCGGCGCCGACATTGCCCGTATGTTCGTTGCAGAGATGCGCAGCCTCGCCAACAAGACCGAGGCCGCTCTGGAGGAGCTGACATGATACCGCAGGATCACATCAGGAATTTTTCTATCATCGCCCACATTGACCACGGCAAATCCACACTGTCCGACAGGCTCATTGAGCTTTGCGGCGCGGTGGAGCAACGCGTCATGGAGGATCAGATACTCGACAACATGGAGCTTGAGCGCGAGCGCGGCATAACCATCAAGGCGCGCGCCGTCGGCCTCAATTACAAAGCCAAAAACGGCGATACTTACGCGCTGAACCTCATCGACACACCGGGACACGTTGACTTCAACTACGAGGTCAGCCGCTCTCTTGCCGCCTGCGAGGGCGCGGTGCTCGTCGTTGACGCGTCGCAGGGCGTTGAGGCGCAGACGCTTGCAAACACCTATCTTGCGCTCGACGCAGATCTTGAGATACTGCCCGTCATCAACAAGATAGACCTCCCCGCCGCCGACCCCGAGAGGGTAAAGCACGAGATTGAAGACATAATCGGCATCCTCGCCATGGACGCACCCGAGATAAGCGCCAAAAACGGCATCAATATCGAGGCCGTGCTCGACGATATCGTGAACAACGTCCCCGCACCCACCGGCGATCCCGACGCGCCCCTCAAGGCGCTCATATTCGACAGTCAGTACGACAGCTATCGCGGCGTCATTGTTTTCATGCGCATTATCGACGGCAGGATAAAAAAAGGCGTTGAGGTGCTGTTAAAGTCCACCGGCGCGCGATACAGCGTGCTGGAGGTCGGCCACATGCGCCCGATCGGGCTTGAGCCATGCGACGAGCTTGCCGCTGGCGACGTCGGATATTTCACGGCGTCGATCAAAAACGTTGCCGACACGCAAGTGGGCGATACGGTCACGACCGCGCAAAATCCCTGCGCCGACGCCCTTCCCGGCTACCGCCCCGCCAGAGCCATGGTGTACTGCGGAATATACACCGAGGACGGCAGCAAATACCCCGACCTGCGCGACGCGCTCGAAAAGCTCCAGCTAAACGACGCCTCCCTGTCGTTCGAGCCGGAAAGCTCCGTGGCTCTCGGCTTCGGCTTCCGCTGCGGCTTCCTCGGAATGCTGCACATGGAGGTCATTCAGGAGCGCCTTGAGCGCGAATTTGACCTCGACCTTGTCACCACCCTGCCGAGCGTTATATATAAGGTAGTAAAAACCGACGGCAGCGTCGTCATGGTCGATAATCCGCACAACTATCCCGACCCCGCGTCGATCGAGCACGCCGAGGAGCCGTATGTCAAGGTTTCCATCATCACGCCCAACGACTATGTCGGCAACATCATGCCTCTGTGCCAGGACAGGCGCGGCGAGTACAAGGATATGCAGTACCTCGACTCAAACCTCGTCGAGCTGCGCTATGACATGCCGCTAAACGAGATAATCTACGACTTTTTCGATACTCTCAAGGCTCGCACCAAGGGCTACGCCTCGCTTGACTACGAGCTGAGCGAGTATAAGCCCTCGGAGCTTGTGAAGGTCGATATGCTCCTAAACGGCGATCAGGTCGATGCGCTCAGCTTCATCGCGCATAAGGACAAGGCGTATCCCCGCGCCCGCAAGCTGTGCGAAAAGCTCAAGGAGAACATCCCCCGCCAGCTTTTCGAGATACCCATTCAGGCGGCCATCGGCGGCAAGATCATCGCCCGCGAGACTGTCAAGGCCATGCGCAAGGACGTGCTTGCCAAGTGCTACGGCGGCGATATAACCCGAAAGAAGAAGCTGCTTGAAAAGCAGAAAGAGGGCAAGAAGAAAATGCGCCAGCTCGGCACGGTTCAGATACCGACTGAGGCATTCCTCGCAGTGCTTAAATTGGATGAATAAGCAAGGAACCTCGGGCAAGGCAACTTTTTGTCGTGTCCGTGGTCTCTTGTTACATTCTACAATTTACTGGCAACAATTTGTGCAATAGTCTGATTTTTACATGGCAGGCAGAAAATGCACCCGCGCCGTGTTGACTATATGCCTTAATATGGTATTATGTTTATGAACAGTCAAAACAAGCCAGCAGTGTTACATACCTTTAAATCAAGGAGGTTTTCATGGAAGTTGTTGCATTTATTTGGGGCATTATAGCCGGCTTCCAATCGATTTTTGGCCTGATAACGCCCTTTGCTTTTCTATATTGTTTGATTCCATGCATAGCCAAGGCCGTCAAGGGCGCTGAACTCCGCGAATATAAAAAGCAGTTCATCTGGACGGGCATATGGCTCATATTCCTGCTGTCACCCTCGATCGTTGCCGCTTTGTACTGATGAATAAATTAATGACCACCTATTTCGAGGTGGTCATTTTCATGTTCATTTGTCACTCCGGCCGAGCAGATAATCGGTGCTTACACCGTAAAAGTCGGCAAGCTTTATGAGCGCGTCGCTTGGGATGTCTATTGCGCCGCTTTCGTAGCGGGAATAGGTAGTCTGGCTCACATGGAGAACTTCCGCAAGCTGCCGCTGCTTTAAATCATTATCTTCACGAAGATCGCGCAATCTTCTGTACACTATTTTGTACCAAATATACGGTCGCCGGCATCGCCGAGGCCGGGAACTATGTAGCCGTGGTCATTGAGGTGATCGTCTAAAGCCGCGACATAGATATCGACGTCGGGGTGATCCTTCTGCATGCGCTCAACGCCCTCGGGAGCGCCGATGATGCACATGAGCTTAATATGCTTCACGCCGTCGTCCTTCAAAAACTGGATAGCCGCAGATGCAGAACCGCCGGTTGCGAGCATAGGATCGACAACGATGACGTCCCGCTCCTCGATATCGGGGGGCATCTTGAAGTAATACTTGACAGGCTCAAGAGTCTGAGGGTCGCGGAACAGGCCGATGTGGCCGACCTTTGCGTTGGGTATCATGCTTACCATACCGTCGACCATGCCGAGTCCAGCGCGGAGAATGGGCACGATTGCAAGCTTCTTGCCGGCAATGCGGTTGACGGTTGCCTTTGCAACGGGCGTCTCGATCTCGACCGGCTCAAGGGGAAGATCGCGGGTGGCTTCGTAGCACATAAGCATTGCTATCTCCGAAATGAGCTCTCTGAACTCCTTAACGGAGGTGTTCTTATCTCTCAGAATGGATAGCTTGTGCTGGATAAGGGGGTGGTCGAATACGCAAACCTTGCTCATGTTGTTTCTCCTTTTTAAGTTCTCTCCTTGCGGAGCCTATTTATTATACCGGAACCCGGTTCTATACGTTTTTCCGCGAAAGCCGCTCCTGCCGCTCCCTCTCGGCCTGACTAAGCCGCAGGTACACCGGCAGCAGATCGTCGGCGCTGCCAGGCTTTTTATCCAGCGCCGCCATGCCGACGCCCCATGCGCTCTGATAGACGAGGTTTGCAGGCGCCATGCGGCAGGCTAACCCGGCCTGCGTCAGATAATCATACGTCAGCTTCGCCCCGTCGCCAACCAGAAGCGGCTCGCGCCCGTCAGCTCGAAGCTCCTGCGCAAGCTCGGAAAGGGAAATTGCCCTGTCCTCGGTCAGCCGCTTAGGTCGGGCATCATCATCTATCTCAAACAGCGCGTTATACACCTGCGAGCGCCTTGCGTCCATCACGGGGCAGATAAGCCCTCCGGAAGATGCGCCGTGCCACGCCATAGCTTCAAGCGTGGAAACGCCGACGCAGCTCTTTTGAGCCGCCCACGCAAGCCCCTTAACGGTGGAAACGCCTATGCGTATCCCCGTAAACGAGCCAGGACCGTGGGCAACCGCGATGAGATCGACGTCGGCAATCTTCTTCTCCGTATTTTTAAGCATATCCTCAAGCATGGGAAGCAGCGTCCTGCTGTGGGTAAGTCCGCTGCACTGGCTATACTGCGCTATAAGATTTTCATCCTCCATGAGCGCGACGGAGGCCGCCTTTGCGGAGGATTCAAGTGCAAGTATCAGCATTAGTCACGTCCTCCTTCTATAGTTATACGCCGCTCGGTGTCGCCAAGCTTTTCAATGCGCACGATGGTCTCATCGCCGTAAAACGCGTCCTCGACCTTCTCGCTCCACTCCACAGCGCAGACAGCGCCGCGACCCAGATAGTCCTCCCAGCCGATATCAAACAGCTCGTCCGAGCTTTCGAGCCTGTACATATCAAAATGTATAAGCTCCCTTTCGCCCTCGTACTCGTTGACGATGGTGAAGGTGGGGCTGGACACTCGGCAGGAAAGCCCCATGCCGCGCGCCATACCGCGCACGAATGCGGTTTTTCCCGCGCCGAGATCGCCGTACATCGCGACAACCGTGCCGCCGGCGAGACCCTGTGCAAACTTTTCGCCGATAGTCTCTGTCTCCGCTTCGCTGCGGCTTATATACGTCTGCACTTGCCTCACCTCAAATTTAAACTTTTTCTGAATTTGAATTATACCACAAGATACCTCATTGCGTAAAGGGCAATAATATGATAAAATGCAGCTTGTCCGATTGCGATTATTTGTTAAATCGAGCATTTTTGAAGGGCGGCGGACTCAATAAAAAAGTATTCCGGATATATAAGCAGCTTTTTCAAACGCGCAGATATGCTTCTGCTCGCGCTTTGTACTATATGCACCATCTTCGGCATTATCTGCATCTACAGCATAACCGGCTCATCCGGCTCTGCTAAGTATGTTATCGTCCAGACCTTTGCAATGTTCCTCGGCATTGCGGCTTTTGTTATTTTCACTGTTATCGACCCCGATATTATTGCGGATAAATGGATATATATAACGATTTTCAACGTCATTTTCATCCTCGGCCTTCTTATTTTCGGTCAGGGCGACGAGGTTGGCAGCCGCGCATGGTACCGTTTTCTCGGCATCGGCGTCCAGCCGTCCGAGATCGTCAAGGTGTTCTTCATCGTCCTCATGGCAAAGCAGATAACAAATTATAAGGAGCAGCACACGCTAAACGAATTCCGCTCCGTTTTTAAAATGGCGATGCACTGGTTTTTGTACTTTGCCCTGCTGGTCGTTATAACAAACGACCTTGGCAGCGCACTTATTTTCCTTGCCATATTCGTCGTTATGCTCGTGTGTGCGGGTATCGCCTGGTACTGGCTGGGTATCGCCGCAGCGGCCGTCGTTGCGCTCATACCTCTGATGTGGAATTTCGTTCTTCATGATTACCAGAAAAACCGCATTCTCGCGCCGTACATTCCCGACGTCGTCGACCCCACGGGTCAGGGCATAACATGGCAGACCAACAAGTGCAAGGACGCGCTCGCCTCCGGCCGCTGGACGGGCGTCGGCTTCGGCGAGGGCAGCTTCGCCCAGAGCAGCTACAACGCGCGTCACACCGACTGTATCTTCGCCTCCATCGGTGAGGAGCTTGGCATGATAGCCTGTATCGCCATTATCGTTCTGCTGGTGATAGTTATTATACGCTGCTGCGTCATAGGCATCCGTTCAGGCAGCCCCTTCGGAACGCTCATCTGCTTCGGCGTCGCCACCGCTGTCGCTTTTCAGACCTTTATAAACATAGGAATGTGCATCGGCATAACGCCCGTTATCGGCATCACGCTTCCGTTCTTCAGCTACGGCGGCTCGTCAATAGTCGCCATGTACGCCGCGGTCGGGCTTGTGTCGGGCGTCAAATACCGACCAAAGCCAAAGCAGCATTTCATACAGTATCAATAACAACATAAAAAAAGAGCATCTTTTAAGATGCTCTTTTCCATGAGAAGGCTATTTTATGAGTATAGTAATCGGCTACATATTGATTTTTCTGTATGCCTTCGGGCTTATATTCGCAGTGGGCAAGCTCCTTCAGGGCAGGGTCAATCTTGAGACCTCAAGGAAGATCATCCATACGATGCTTTTTGCGATATGGGTCTTTATCGACCTGTTTCTCAGGGACACGGTGCATCAGATCATCATACCCGTTGTGTTCATCTTCCTCAACGCCATGTCTTATAAGTTCAAGATATACAAAAGCGTTGAGCGCGAGGACGGAAATCATCTCGGCACAGTGTATTTTTCCATTGCCGTCAGCGTCATAATGGCTCTGGCGTATTTCTTCCCGGAGCTTTATTACCCCAGCGGGCTTGCCGTGTGCTGCCTCACCTTTGGCGACGGCTTTGCCGCGCTTATTGGCTACAACACCGTCTCAAAAAAGCTCTGCGCACACAAGAGTCTGAACGGCTTTATCGCCTGCGCCGCAGCAAGTGCCCTGAGCATGCTTGCTTTCAAGGCGATATACCTGCCGGAGATAGGACTCGGCGCGATAGCGCTGCTTGCCGTTACCGCCGCGATATGCGAGCTGATAGATTTCGGGCTTGATAACTTCACCGTCACCTTTTCCGTGTTCGGCCTGAGCTATGTTTTGCTCTGCCATGCCTCGGCGGAGCTGTACACGGGGCTTATCGCGGCGGTTCTCGTTTTCCTCGTTGTCTTCTTTTCCCGGGCAATTGATTATTACGGTGCGCTGCTGTCCATGCTCATGGTGTTTAGCTTCTCCTACTGCGGCAGCGGGCGCGCTCTTGGCTTCCTGCTGGGCAGCTATTTTGTAATATTTTTCATATCCCTTGCCGCAAAAATGCTGCGCAAAGCGCGCGGCCAGGAAAAGCAATCGGACAAGCGCGGCTTTTGGCAGATACTCATAAACGGCGGTATCGGCACAGCGCTCATAATTTTCTATGGCATCAGCGGGAACAAGACGTTTTTCCTGCTGAGCATGATAAGCATAGGCGGCTGCTTCATAGACTCCGTGTCCTCGGATGTCGGCACGCTGTCAACTAAAAAGCCATACGATATTTTCAGGCGGCGCTATGTTGAAACGGGGCTGTCGGGCGGCATGAGCCTGCTCGGTACGCTCTCGGCGCTCGTGTCCTCTGTCATCATTGGCCTATACGCGGCGTGGGCGCCGGGTCTTTCATGGGAATATGCCCTGACGGCTGGCGCTTTCGTGTTTCTCCAAAGCATAGCCGACAGCGCCCTCGGCTCGCTTGTGCAGGTCAAGTACCGATGCCGGGTCTGCGGCGCAGTGACCGAAAAAAAGCGCCACTGCGATACCGAAACGGAGTACCTCAGTGGCGTAAAATGTATAAATAACAATGCGGTCAATCTCATATCCTCAGTTGCAATCACCGCACTTGCAGCGGCATTTTACTTGGCATTTTAAACTATACCAAACGCGATGAGAGCCGCAAAGCACTGGCCTACCACGGCCTTGAGTTCGCTCTCATCCTCTTTTTTACCGTGCTCGACCCATGTGACGATAATGCCCATCATCGCTGAGGCAATCATGGAGATGAGGTAATTATAGAGCTGCGAGCCCTGCTCTATCCCCTCAAAGCGTCCGAACCTCGCGGCGCTGCGGCGCAGGCTCTCAAACAGCAGGTCGCCGCGTTTTATCTGCACGATAGTCTCGATTATCTCCGCGTTCTTAAACCACTGGCTGAATACCTCCTGCCGTATCTCTTCGCTGCCGGAGGAGAAGGCGGCTTCAAACACTCTGTCGCACATGAGGCTGAGCACATCCTCGATGCGGTCAAAATTTCTGTAAAATGTCGAACGGCTCACGGTCGATGCGCGCTGGATATCGCTTATCGTGATATCGGCAAAGCTTTTTTCCACAAGGCAGTCCATCATCCCCGCGCATATAAGGTCAACGGAGGCTTCCGCCCTTTTGTCATGCTTTATGTGGTACATTTTCGGCTCCTTTGTTTTATTTGATGCGGTACTATTGTATCATAACGTTTTTTGTTGTATAATGCAACTATGATAAATTAAACACATTCAAAAGGAGCAATATCAATGAGCAAAAACGTAATTTTCTGCTATTCAGGCACAGGCAACTGCCTTGATATGGCAAAGAACATTGCAAGAGAGCTTGGCGACACCGACATCATTATGATGCGCAAGACGCCCATCATAACCGATGTAACGAACGCCGAGCGCGTTGGCTTCATCGTCCCCTGCTACGGCGGCGGTCTGCCCGGCGGGGTCGAGAAGTATCTTGATATGATCCGCGTCTCCCCCACGGCCTACACCTTCGCCGTCGGCCAGTACGCCGGATATCTCGGCTGCGGTCTGCATAAGATCGACAAGCGCTTCCACCTCAACTACTGGCAGGGCGTATCACACCAGTGCAGCGCCATCTGGCTCTTCCCCCACCAGCTCATGCTGCCGCCCATAACCCCCGCCATGGCGCAGAAACGCAGCGAGAAGAAGGCCAAGAAAATCGCCGCTGCGGTGCTCGCGGGCGAGATGAGCAAGAAATCGCCTCCCAAAATGCACCTCAACGCCCTTGAGAGTAAGGTATGGCCGACTCTTGCGAAGGCAAAGGCAAAGAAATTTGACGTCACCGATAGCTGCATCGGCTGCGCGCAGTGCGTAACTCTCTGCCCGCGCAATAACATCCGTCTCGTCGACCACAAGCCTCAGTTCGGAGATGACTGCATCCAGTGCCTCGGCTGCCTGCAATTCTGCCCGCAGGAGGCCATCACGCTCACCGAGAAAACCGTCAAGCGCGAGCACTACCACAACCCCAATGTCACAGTCGCCGAGCTGACAAAGGACATCATTCACTTTGATTGATTAATCATTTGATTTTTCCGATAAATGTGGTATACTACATACAATTCAAAAAATTAAATTTATCGGAGACTGAAATATGGTAACTTTTAAGCTCAAAGAAGAGAACGAGCAGCAGCTCGTATACTGGTACTTCCCCAACGGCCATGAGGAAAACGGTCACGGCACCATCGTCATCGACCGCGTGCACGGCAAGCTCGACGTTACGGAGCTTGCGCCGGATGACAGGCTCGTGCGCCACACCGTTGAAAACCAGAACCGCTGGCGCAAGGCGGTAAACCAGATGCGCAACATTGAGCAGATCCCCGAGCTGACCGACGAGGAATGGCCGGAGGCCACCGAGGATAAGATATCCACAGTGTTCGCAGACCACGCCATCAAGAAGATCGTTGAGGCATATAATTCGGGCGAAATTCTTGAAGAAGGCGCAGAGGCGTGGCAGATCTGAAAAAGCAAATCCCTTGAAGCTTCGGCTTCAAGGGATTTTTTGCTTTAAAGCGGAAATTCAGATTGTTTCGTATTGCATGCGCCGTTTTCGCACAGATACCAGCCCGCGCCCTCGGGCGGTACGGGATAAGCCGCCGTGAACGGGGCGATCTCGGCAATGCGCTCCGCGTTATCCGAGGATTTATAAATCACGCTCAGCTCATATGCCGGATTTTTCCTGAGATACTCCATCAGCTCATAGGGAACGCTCTCCGATGCGCACACAAGCTCGCGGCACGGCAGCAGCCGTTTTGCCATTGCCAGCAGTGCGAAGCTGCTCCCGGCGGGGTAGTTTTCTATCATACCCGCGATAAAGCCAAGCTGCCTGTCCGCTCTGTCGCGCCATTTTGGCTCCCCTGTCAGAGCCGCCAGCTCCTCAAGAACCAGCGCGGCGACCGAGTTTCCCGACGGCATAGCCCCGTCGTAGACCTCCTTAGGTCTTGAGATGAGCTGAGGCGCGTCATGGGCATACATGAAGTATCCGCCGCTATCGGCATCCTCAAAAAGCTCCGTCATCTGCTCTGCGCGGTGTATCGCCGCGTGCAAATATTCCGCGTCGAGGGTAAACCTGTACAGCGCCAGAAGCGACATGGCGTATACCGCGTAATCGTCAAGCTGCCCTGCGCTGCCATTGATGCTCAGCAGCAGCCTCCCGTCCGGGTCTGTCATGCTCCGCTCTATAAATCGCTGCGCTTTTTTAGCCGCATTAAGATACCGCGTTTCCGCCAGCGCAGCGCCCGCATACGCAAGCGCAGTTATCATCCACGCGTTCCAGGACAGAAGGTGCTTATCATCGCGGTGCAGCACTGTTCTTTCCTTTCGGTACGCTCGCAGCTTTTCCAGCCTTGCGTCATTTCTGTCCCACGCCTTTTCGCGCGCGTCTATGCGGTTGGGTACGCTGCCGCCCTCGAAATTCGGTTTCTCGCCTATACCGTACATGCGGCAAAACTCCTCTCCGTCATTTCTTCCGAGAACGGAGATGATCTCCTGCGGCGTAAAGACATAATATTTGCCCTCTGTTCCCTCACTGTCGGCGTCCTGCCCGCAGAAAAAGCCCCCGTTCTCGTCCGTCAGCTCACTGAGAACGAAGTCGGCGGTGCGCTTGGCGATATCGGCATACTCTGCCTCGTCCGTCGCCTGATACGCGCAGGTGTAGGCTATGAGCAGCAGCGCGTTGTCGTAAAGCATTTTTTCAAAATGCGGTATCAGCCATTTTCTGTCGGTGGAATAGCGCGAAAAGCCGCCGGAGATATTATCGAATATTCCGCCCCTGGAAATCGCCCTGAGCGTTTTTTCCGCCATGAGCCGCGCCTGCGTCTCACTAAAACGCCTTGCGTAGTGCATCAAAAACAGCAGATTGTGCGCCGACGGGAATTTAGGCGACGCGCCGAAGCCGCCCCACTCGGCATCAAAGCTGCGCCGGAAAACGGCGTATGCGCCGTGCAGGAGCTTATCGCTCGGCTCGGCTGTGCCGTGAGATACGCGCGGCTTTATGCTGTCCATTATCTTATCGCCCAACGACAGCAGCTTTTCCCTGTCGCCGCGCCAAAGGCCTGCTATTTCCGTCAAAATCTCCATAAGCCCAATGCGGCCGTAGCCGCCGCGCTTAGGGAAATACGTCCCTGCGAAAAAGGGTATCTGCTCCGGGGTCATGATAACCGTGAGCGGCCATCCGCCCGAGCCGTTTATCGCCTGACATACGGACATATACACAGCGTCGATATCCGGGCGCTCCTCGCGGTCGACCTTTATGCACACGAAGTTCCGGTTGAGCGCCTCCGCGACCGACGCATCCTCAAACGATTCGCGGGCCATGACGTGGCACCAGTGGCAGGTGGAATAGCCTATGCTGAGAAACACGGGCTTATCCTCGCTTTCTGCCTTTTCAAACGCATCATTGCACCACGGATACCAGTCCACTGGGTTATCCCCATGCTGTCTCAGATACGGTGAGCTCTCATTTTTCAGTCTGTTTGACATGGCGATTCTCCTTTTATAATAATTTTAGCTTATTTTTCGTCTTTCTGCCGTGGCATATACGACTATATCATTCCTCAAAAGTGCGCGGTATAGTCGGTTCGCTTGCGTTTTTTGCCATGCTGATTTATAATAATGTAAATTCTCTTATCCGGAGCATCTCTGATGAAAAAATTTTTATCCAAATTTCTTGACAAAACCTTCCTGCGATTTGTTATCGTCGGCGTAATAAATACCATCTTCGGCACGGCGATCATGTTCGTTTTTTATAATGTCTTTCACCTGAGCTACTGGATATCATCGGCCTCGAACTATTTCTTCGGCAGTATTTTGAGCTATTTTCTCAACAAGCACTTCACCTTTCAGTACAAGGAGCGCGATCTCGGCGTCGTCGGACGCTTCATCCTCAACATCTCGGTGTGCTACCTCGCCGCTTACGGAATTGCGAAGCCTCTGTTCCGATGGATGCTGTCGGGCTTTTCCGCGTCGGTTCAGGACAATGTCGCCATGCTCGGCGGAATGGTTCTGTTCGTTATGTTCAACTACCTCGGCCAGCGGTTCTTTGCCTTCAAAAAACGCGAAAACTGAATATATTCAGCACAGCCGGCTTCGCCGGCTGTATTTTTTTGCCCGAACCGGTTTTTTACTTGTACGCAAACGTACAAGTTATCCCGAAATGCAGCCTATGGTTGGAAGGGTAATTTTATAAATCTGAGGTGATATTACGAACAAACTAAGTATAAGCAGCGCCTCGGCCAGAGTTTTGCAGGCCGATGTACTTACCTCGGGTATGGTCGGCGCCGAGGTGGAGTTTTCCTTCTCCGATGAATGGGATGCGCTTATAAAAACCGCAGTTTTTATCGCGGGGGAAGAAAAGCGCGTCGTTTTAGAGGCGAAATGGCACGATAACATCTGCGCTATCCCCCATGAATGTCTTGCCGACCCCGAGCTGCATCTGCTCGTCGGCGTTTACGGCACGGCTGCCGACGGAAGCCTTGTCATACCGACGGTCTATGCCGACCTCGGCATGATCTGGGTCGGCACATCCCCCGATGCCGAGTCCGGCGCCGCAGCGACGCCTGCGCTGTGGGAGCAGCTTCAGGCGCAGATCAATCTGAAAGAGAACGCAGCCAACAAGGTCACTTCTCTCTCCCCGTCATGCACCGACGCGCAGTATCCGTCGGCAAAGGCAGTGTATGAGGCCATTGATTCGCTCGCAAGCCTCCCGGTCGTGATCGAGGGCGCAATCAGCGCCGACAATTCGGAGGTCACTATAAGCACCGAGAACGCATGGCAGAAGGTATATGACGCATGGAACGACGAAAGGCACCCGCTCGTTATGCTCAGGGTCGACGGAGAAGTAATCGCTTATCTGAGCGGCCTGTCAAGCGTAGACGGCCCAAGCGGCCCGCTCGGATTGGCTCTGTTTTCAACCCCGTCGTCTTATTTGCTCAGCAGCACACCGCCGCACTGCATATGGCTGTTCGAGGACGGCACGTCCATTTTTATGAGCTCTCTTGACACCCATATGTCCGACGTATCCGACGGTGCGGTAGAGAACAGAGTCATAAAAGCCTATGTCGATGAGCAGGTCGGCAATATTAACACGTTGCTTGCGGCGATATAGGAGGAACGATCATGAGCGCAGAAACTGAAATAACGAGATTGCAGGCAGCAAGGAACGCGATAAGGGACAAGCTTGTTGAGCTGGGGCTTGCGGCGAGCACCGCGAAGCTCGACGCTCTGGCCGCAGCCATAGGCGGTATCGAGAACCGTGGCGCCGTGAGTAAAACTCTGGATACACGCCTTGGGAATGCGGCTTACATCATCCCCAAAGGCTATCACAGCGGCAGCGGCGGAGTGGAGATCATCCCCGAAGCAAAAACAGCCACGCCCGCAGCGGCCGCGCAGACTGTTACTTCGTCCCCCGGCAGGGTGCTGAGCAGCGTCACCGTGGAGGCTGTTCCGCCGGAATTCGGTGACACCTCCGATGCCACCGGCGCTGCCTCCGACATACTTTCCGGAAAAGTCCTTTATGGCAAAAACAGTCAGGGCGGTGCGGTCAGGCTGTCCGGCACGATGCCCAACATGGGCGCTGTATCGGCAACGTTTGACGGGCTTACGGCCTCCGTCTACACCATCCCTGACGGCTACCACAACGGCAGCGGTACAGTCAGCCTGACAAACGACATCGAGACGGCGCTTGCAGCGATATAAGGAGGTAAAACCATGAGCATACAATCAGAGATAAACAGGATAAAAAACAACCTCGCCGCCGCTTATACGGCGGCTTCGGAAAAGGGCGCGACAATGCCGTCGCAGCAAAATTCCGCGAATCTGGCCTCGACGATAAGCTCCGTTAGCACAGCGGGCGGCTCATCGAGCCGCGGCTTTGCGGTGACGGTCACAGGCGGCACGGTCGAGGATATGACATTCACCGCAAACTTTACTCCCCGTGAGGTTCTCGAGGCGGTGCTGGCCACTGAAAACTATTCCGATCTGGATATCACCGTCAGCATCGGGTCGGCAATTTCTGATTACAAGAACGAAATCGCCATATTCAGGCTTAAAGAGTTCCGGCAGGCGCAGTACACGCAGGGAGTAGCGGGATACGCCATGTTCAGAGGCGAGTTTTCACAGCAAAGCGGCGCAGACAGCGGCAAGCTGCGAACACATGAGTTATACCTTAACGCCGTAACATTGTCGACACTAAAAGTGGTGCAGCATGTGTAATGCCATGAGCTGCGCGGCGGGCTCGACGCAAATGAGTTGACTTTTCAATGCGGGGCGAATTATAATAGGAAAAACAGGTCGTACAAGGTGACTTCATGAATAAACCGATATTATATATCATAGTTCCCTGCTACAACGAGCAGGAGGTCCTGCCGATAACAGCGCCCATGTTCCTCGGCAAGCTCGGGCAGCTTGCCGGAGAGGGCAAAATATCCGGTGACAGCCGTCTTATGCTCGTTGACGACGGCAGCAGGGACAGCACATGGGATATCATATCCGAGCTGGCGGAGGCAGACGAGCGCTGCCTCGGAATACGCCAGAGCCGCAACCGCGGGCATCAGAACGCCGTGCTCGCCGGACTTATGGAGGCGAAGGATCGCTGCGATATCACCATCTCCATCGACTGCGATGGTCAGGATGACATAAACGCAATGGACGCGATGGTGAATGAATATCTCGGCGGCTGTGAGATCGTTTACGGCGTGCGCGCCGATCGCAAAACCGACACGTTCTTCAAGCGCACAACGGCTCAGGGCTTTTATAAATTCCTTTCCGCAATGGGCGCGGAGATCGTGTACAACCACGCCGACTACCGCCTTATCAGCGCAAGGGCGCTCAGGGAGCTTGCGGGCTTTAAGGAGGTCAATCTCTTCCTGCGCGGCATGGTGCCCTTGGTCGGTTTTAAAAGCACCTGCGTTGAATATGCCCGTGCAGAGCGGATCGCCGGCGAGAGCAAGTATCCGCTGCGCAAAATGATCTCCCTTGCGGCCGACGGCATCACCAGTCTCTCGGTAAAACCGCTGCGCCTTATCATGAGCTTCGGCCTCATCGTTGCGTTTTTGAGCTTCGTGGGCGTTATATGGGCGCTCATAGCCTCATGCTCGGGGCATACGGTCGCCGGC
Organism: Clostridiales bacterium; assembly: GCA_004557075.1. Taxonomy (GTDB): domain Bacteria; phylum Bacillota; class Clostridia; order Oscillospirales; family Oscillospiraceae; genus F23-B02. Next base: position 79,755 of record SFEX01000008.1, on the reverse strand, counting down.
TGGGCGAGCATGACCTGCATCATATGCTTTGTCGGCGGCGTGCAGCTTATATGCCTTGGCATCATAGGCGAATATATCGGAAAGATATATATGGAAACCAAGCAGCGTCCGCGGTATATAATATCCGAACGCACCTGGGAAAATAACGATTAAGCGGCAAAATCCCGCGTCTCTTTTGAGACGCGGGATTTGTGTTTTTGTGCGAATAGAAGTAATTGATTTAAACGAGATTAACCTTTTCAAGCAGCTCGGAAAAGCTCGACGCTAACGCCTGAAGCTCATCAACGCTATAGTCGCATGTCTCCCCCGTATCAACATCCATTGTGTCGTGATCCCAATAATACACTTTTCCAAAGCTGCCGGATTGGAGAGACATACATATCAGATCTCCGCCCTCGGTTTCCGCTATGGGCACGCATTTTCAGGCATTCTGCCCAAGAAGCAGTCGTAATTCCACTCAAGATCGGAATATGTCTCGCCGGTGGTTCCTAAGAAATAGCGAATTGATATATCGTCAAACTCATCGACCAAGTTTTCCTCCAATTCACCATCGTTGTACTCTTTAATGTAGTCAATATAGTCTTGAGGAAAACTAAGCTCATTCTTCTTGCAGAATGAATTAAATCTGCCGCTGTCAAAAGCGTCGCTTGAAGGAATTATTTCTACCATATTATTTCTCCTTGTCTTTCTGTATCGTTTTTTCTGTCTTGCCTACTAATATAAACAACAAAGTGTTTTTTTGTTCATGCTTTTTTACAGAAAGCAAAAAGCCGAATCAAAGTCCGGCACAGAGGATTTGATTCGGAGAGGGTGAGAGACAGCGATTGGCAATCAGTATTTTGAGTGAAATCCTCCCATCCGGCGTCGAGCCGGATTTTATCCCAGCAGGGGATTTCATCATTGAAGATGATTTCACTCACACCGCAGTGTGGATTTCGTTGAAAAGGAACAGCCTTTGTCTACAAGACAAAGGCTGTTCCTTTTCTGGTCCGAGTGGCGATACAGAACTTTTTGAAAAACCCTGAAATATCACCGGTTTAAGGGCAACTGAACTGCAAATTATCTTGTTTCATATTCCCTTTAGGGCGACTGTTTTTGAAACAGCCGCCCTTTCTCTATGTCCAAATTCAAGTGTCGTGATTAGGGTGGAAAATCCTTTATTTCCCCTCTCTGGAACCACTTTTGGGGAGCTGCCCATATCTTTTCACATGTGGGATAAGGTGGAGGATTTCAGAGGGCATTTTCTCCGAAAATCAACACTTTCAATCTATGAGGAAGGAGGTCAAACGGCATGGCAGTTTTCCGTATCGAAAAGACCCGTGATTACACGGTCATGTCAAACCACCATCTGCGGAACACGAACCTCTCCTTGAAAGCAAAGGGCCTTCTCTCCCTTATGTTTGGGCTGACAAAACGGCAGCTCGTTTGTTTCAGCGCGGCGACACTCATTGGAGTACCGCTTTTCTTTTTGCTCCGAAACACGGTCAATTCCAGCACTGCCACGGTCTGCATGATCGTAGTCATGCTGCCCCTATTCCTGCTGGCTATGTATGAGCGGCATGGGCAGCCGCTGGAGGTGGTGGCTGCGCAAATCATCCAGACGGCCTTCCTCCGTCCGAAAGAGCGGCCGTACATGACCAACAACTTCTATGTCGCCGTAGAGCGGCAAATCCAGGTGGAAAAGGAGGTGCGAAGGATTGTTCAAAAATCTATTCCGAAAGAAAGCGCAGGAGCTGCAGACAAAGGCAAAGCGAAAGCTGACTGCCGCTGAAAAGCGTGAAATCAGACGAGTTCTGGAAACGGCCAGAGGTGACGGGAAGCCCCATTCGGCCCAGGACACCTTACCCTTCCGGCAGATGTACCCGGATGGCCTGTGCAAATTGGATGATACCACCTGGAGCCGGTGCATCGAGTTTGAAGATGTGAATTACCAGCTCGCAAAGCCCGATGACCAGACGGCCATCTTTGAAGCTCTCTGTGATATGTATAACGCCCATGACGCTTCTATCGGCATGGAGCTGTCCCTTGTATGCCGCAGGGTGAACAAGGAGGATTTCCGCAAGCGCATTGAGATCGCGGCCCAGGGGGATCAGTTTGACGGGGTACGCACCCTTTATACGGATATGCTCCGGGGGCAGTTGGAACATGGCAACAATGGCATGGTAAAAACAAAATTCCTGATTCTTTCCATCGAGGCGAAGGATATCAAGACCGCCAGAGCGAGGTTTTCCCGTATCGTGCTGGATGCCCTTAACCACTTCAAGGTAATGGGTGCCCTGGCAAAGGCCCTGGACGGGAAGGAATGGCTGGCGGTGCTGCATGGCGTCCTCCACCCGGACGGAGAGCGGTTTTCCTTTGAATGGGAATGGTTGGCGCCTTCCGGTCTCCATGTGAAGGACTTCATCGTACCGTCCTCCTTCCGTTTCGGAGAGTCTAGACGGTTCCACATGGGCGGGAAGTATGGAGCGGTGAGTTTCCTGCAGATCACGGCCCCGGAACTGAATGACCGGCTGCTGGCCGACCTGCTGGATACAGATAGCAGCATCCTTGTGAGCCTGCATATCCGAAGCATGGACCAGAATGAGGCCATCAAGACGGTCAAGCGCAAGATCACCGACCTGGACAGTATGAAGATCGACGCCCAGAAGCGGGCGGCGCGGGAAGGGTTCGATATGGACATTATTCCCTCCGATATCTCCACCTACGCAGGCGAGGCAAAGAATATCCTCCGTGATTTGCAGACCAGGAATGAGCGGATGTTCCTGATGACTTTCCTGGTGGTGAATGTGGCGGACACGAAGCAAAAGCTGGAGAATGATGTCTTCCGGGCGTCCTCCGTGGCGCAGAAGCACAACTGCCACCTGGTACGGCTGGACTTCCAGCAGGAGCAGGGACTTGTGTCGGCGCTCCCTCTTGGCGTCAACCAGATTAATATTCAGCGGGGACTTACCACTTCCTCTGTGGCAATCTTCGTTCCCTTTATCTCCCAGGAGCTTTTCCAAAGCGGCGAGGCGCTGTACTACGGCCTGAACGCCACTTCCGGCAACATGATCCTGGCGGACCGCAAGCAACTCAAAACGCCCAACGGCCTGATCCTGGGCACCCCTGGCAGCGGCAAGTCCTTCTCCGCAAAACGGGAAATTCTCAACGTGTTCCTGGTGACAAAGGACGATATCATCATCTGCGACCCGGAGGCGGAGTATTTCCCTCTGGTCCACCGCCTGGGCGGGCAAGTTATCAAGATATCCCCAACCAGCAGCCAGTATGTGAACCCGATGGATTTGAACCTCAACTACTCCGAGGACGACAACCCGCTGGCTCTGAAATCCGATTTTATCCTGTCCTTTTGCGAGCTGGCGGCAGGCGGCCGCAACGGTCTGGAGCCGGTGGAAAAGACACTCATTGACAGAGCGGTCCGCACCGTGTACCGTTCGTACCTTGCCGATCCGAAGTCGGAGAATGTCCCTATCTTGGAGGATTTGTACGATGAGATCAAAAGGCAGCCGGAGCCGGAGGCTCAGCGAATCGCCGCCGCTTTAGAGCTGTATGTGCATGGTTCGCTCAACGTCTTTAACCATAGGACAAATGTGGATATCAATAACCGTCTTGTGTGTTTTGAAATCAAGGAACTTGGCAAGCAGCTCAAAAACCTGGGAATGCTGGTCATCCAGGATCAGGTGTGGAACCGTGTCACGGTGAACCGCAGCGAGGGCAAGGCGACAAGATACTATGTAGACGAGTTCCACCTTCTGCTGCGGGGCGAGGTAGGTTCCTGGAGCGTGGAGATTTGGAAACGCTTTCGTAAATGGGGCGGTATCCCTACGGGTATCACCCAGAACATCAAGGACCTGCTGGCCTCCACGGAGATCGAGAACATCTTTGAAAACAGTGATTTCATTTATCTGCTGAATCAGGCCAGCGGCGACAGAAAGATACTCTGTGAGCGTCTGAACATTTCCAACCAGCAGGCGGCGCATATCAGTAATTCCGGCCCCGGACAGGGGCTTATCTTCTTTGGGAATGTGATCCTGCCCTTTGTGGATGACTTCCCGAAGGACAACGAGCTTTACAACATTATGACCACCAAACCCGGCGAAGTTATGAAAGGAGAACATGAACATGAATAACACGATGCGGAACAATTCTGATTCATTTCTTAGATGACGGTATTTCCGGCGTCACGATGGATCGACCCGGCTTCCAGGAGATGATTCATCAGCTTGAACAGGGCAAGGCAGCAGCCGTGTTTGTAAAGGACCTCTCCCGTCTGGGCCGTAACTACATTGAAGTCGGCAAACTGACGGAGGAATTTTTCCCTGAACACGATATTCGCTTGGTAGCGGTTTCGGATAACATCGATACTGCTGAAGGAGAAAATGAACTTGCCCCGATCCGCAACCTGTTCAACGAATGGTATGCCCGTGACATCAGCAAAAAGCGCAGGATCAGCAACAAAATCAAGGGAAACGCTGGCGAACCCATGGGGCAGCCGCCCTACGGCTACATCAAGGATCCCGGCAATCCCAAACGCTGGATCGTGGATGATGAGGCCGCCCAGGTGGTACGCCGGATTTTCGGCATGACCCTGGAGGGCTTCGGAACAGAGCAGATCGCCGCCCAGCTTGAACAGGATGGTATCCTGACGCCCCGCGCCTACTGGCTTACCAAGGGAATCAAGCGGCCCGGAAAAGGCAAGGAACAGCCTCCGACCAAATGGAACAGTTCCTCCGTCACCAAAATCCTGTCCCTGCAAGAGTATTGCGGTGATATCCTCAATTTCAAGACCTACTCCAAGTCGTACAAGAACAAGAAGCGTCTGGAGAATGACCGTGAAAATTGGGTAATCTTCAAGGACGTCCATGAGCCGATCATTGAACGTGCTGTCTTTGAACAGGTGCAGAAGAAACGGGGCAAAATCCGCAAACGCCGCACCAATGAGGGTGAACACAATATGTTCTCCGGACTCCTGGTCTGTGCCGACTGCGGCTGCAACCTTCATTTCCATTTCAATCAAGGAAACCCAGAGATCAAGTATTTTAACTGCTCCAATTACAAGGGCAACCGCGGGACCTGTACCTCTACTCATTATGTGCGGGTAGACTTTCTGGAACAAGTGATATTGGGAGAAATCCGGCGCCTGACGAAATTTGCAAGCATCTATGAGGACGAATTTCTGAAAGCTGTGATCGGTCACTCCCAGCAGGCGGAAGAAACAAACCGCAAGCTGAAGGAACGGGAGTTAAAAGCCTTTCTCGCCCGTGACGAGGAACTGGATGGACTCTTTGAGCGCATCTATGAGGACAATGTTTCCGGCAAGCTCTCTGATGACCGCTTTGCAAAAATGTCACGGCGGTATGAGGATGAACAACGGCAACTGTCAGAGAAAATAAAAAAGCTCCGCTCCGAAATCGAGAAGCAGAGCAGTCAGGTCATGACCACGGATTTATTCATCTCTTTGGTTCGCAAGTACACCAGAGCGAGAAAACTGACACCCAGGATGCTGAACGAGCTGATAGAGAAGATTGAGGTTTTCAACGCCGAGAAGATCGATGGTGTATGGGAACAGCGGCTCCGTATCCATTACAACTGCGTTGGCATGATCGAGATACCGAAGATGCTGCCCCTGCCGATCCCGGATGTGACCGTGAATACAAGAAAAGGCGTCTATGTCAGCTACGCCGAAGCACACGAACTCGCCGTTTGAACAAAAAAGGCGAGTGTCCTTAAACAGCATCTCAAATGCTGTAAGAACACTCGCCATGGTGCGCGAGGCGGGACTTGAACCCGCACGCCCGGAGTGAGCACTAGAACCTGAATCTAGCGAGTCTGCCAATTCCACCACTCGCGCATATTTTTTGTGCTTGATTATAATAGCATTCATTCTCCCGCTTGTCAAGAAATTTTTGTTCGCATAATTTTAATTTATCTCTGTTTTTTAAATATGATCCATGCTATAATCAATACAATAATTACAAGGAGGTTTTTCCATGGATCGCAAGCTTCTCAAGTCCCAGGCAAAAGACCTGATACGTACTTCTGACCCCAAGCCTGTTTACTTCACCATAATCTACCTCGTTATCATTGCCGTTTTCAGCTTTCTTTCCTATAAGATCGTCGGCAATTCCTACGAGACTATCAGCTTGATGCTTAGAGAGGACGTAAACGGCTACTATGTTGATCCCGATCAGCTCTATTATGCCATGCAGGCCGCGATGCCCACTCCGCTCGAATCGCTCCTCAGTCTCGCCATTCAGCTCGTGACCACCGTGCTTGGCGCAGGCTTCATCATTTTCGCTCTGCGCACCGTGAGCCACAGCGGTGCAAGCTACTGGAACATCTTAGATGGCTTCGGCATGTTCTTCCGCATCATCTGGCTGTACATCCTTGAGGGCGTTTTCGTCTTTCTCTGGTCTCTACTGCTCTTCTTCCCCGGCATCATCGCGCTCTACCGCTACCGCATGGCGATATACCTGGTGCTCGAGCACCCCGAGATGAGTGCGCTCCAGTGCATCAGTGAGAGCAAGCGGCTCATGAAAGGCCACAAATGGGAGCTGTTCTGCTTTGATTTCAGCTTTATAGGCTGGGCATTGCTCGTCGGAGTCGTGGACTACATCGGCGTAAAGCTTGGCATACCGTATATAAGCCTCGGCCTTCTGGTTCAGATTTATTTCCTCCCCTACTATGAGCTTACCCTTGCCGGGTATTACAAGCAGCTCACCGCTCCCGCCGCCGACCCCGACCCTTTCAACGGTTGGACTCCCGAGCTTTGAGGTAGCAGCATGAAGATTACATTTCTCGGTGCTGCCCATGAAGTAACGGGCAGCTGCACACTTATCGAAGTCGGCGACAGAAAGGGCATTGTTGACTGCGGAATGGAGCAGGGCAAGGATCTTTTCGTCAATCAGGAGCTGCCGGTCGAGGCCTCATGTCTTGATTTTGCGCTTGTGACCCACGCGCACATCGACCACTCCGGCCTGCTGCCTCTTCTGTATAAAAACGGATTTCGCGGCAGCGTTTACTCCACTTCCGCCACCTGCGCGCTGCTGGAGATAATGCTGCGCGACTGCGGCAACATTCAGATCTCCGACGCCGAGTGGAAATCCCGCAAGGCCGAGCGGCGGGGCGAGCCGCCTGTCGAGCCGCTGTATGATCTCGACGACGTTGAGGGGCTGCTAAAGCTCCTGCGCCCCTGCGAATACGGCTGCGCGATCCAGCTAAACGACGCGGTCACGATTCGGTTTACCGACGTCGGGCATCTGCTCGGCTCGGCCGCGATAGAGATATGGCTCAGCGAGAGCGGCTGCGAAAAGAAGATAGTTTTCTCCGGCGATATTGGCAACCTCGACCAGCCGATACTGTGCGACCCCAAGCATGTTAAGGACGCAGACTATCTCGTCATAGAATCGACCTACGGCGACCGCAACCACAGCGACGAGCGCCCCAACTACATTGCAAGCCTCACCGAATACATCCAGCGCACCCTCGACCGCGGCGGCAACCTCATCATACCGTCGTTTGCCGTTGGCCGCACGCAGGAGATGCTGTATTTCATCCGCGAGATAAAGTCAAAAGGTCTCGTCAAGGGTCACCCCGACTTCCCCGTCTATGTTGACAGTCCGCTTGCTATCGAGGCGACCGGCATTTTCCTGCAATGCGACACGAGCTATGTTGACGAAGAGATGACCGCGATAATTCGCTCGGGAGAAAACCCCTTGTATTTCCCGGGACTTAACCTTTCCGTCAGCCAGCAGGAGTCAAAGGCGATAAACGAGGACAAGACGCCTAAGGTCATAATCTCCGCCTCCGGAATGTGCGACGCGGGCCGAATCCGGCACCATTTGAAGCACAACCTGTGGCGCGCGGAATCGACGGTGCTCTTTGTCGGCTATCAGGCTGTGGGCACTCTCGGCAGAGCGCTGCACGACGGTGCAAAGCACGTTAAGCTCTTCAACGAGGATATTGAGGTCAACGCGGAGATCGCCGCACTGCCCGGCATAAGCGGTCACGCGGACAAGCGCGGTCTGCTCGCGTGGCTTCGCGGCTTTGAGAAAAAGCCCGAGCTCGTGTTTGTAAACCACGGCGACCCCGAGAGCGCGGACAGCTTTACCGCCTGCCTTAATAACGAGCTGGGCTACAAAGCCTTTGCGCCGTACAGCGGCACGGTGTTCGACCTTGCCAAAAGCGAATTTGAGCGCATCACCGAGGGCCAGCCGATCGTCAAAAAGCGCGCACCCGCACCCGGGCGCAGGACAAATCCGCTGTTTGCCGAGCTTATATCCGCCGCCGAGGCTCTGCTTGCCGCAGCGAGAAAATGCGAAGGTCGGTCCAACCGGGATCTTCGCGGCTTCATCGACTCAATCAGAAACCTCACCGAAAGACTCAGATAACGAAAAAATGCCTCCGGAGCAAAAGCTCCGAAGGCATTTTTTATTTTACACTACTCTTCACTCTTGAAATACTCTACGATATCGGCGGGAACCTCAAAGTCCTCCGCGTTGTTGTAGTTAAAGAATCTCACTGTCGCTACGACCTTTGATACGCTCATTTCAATTCCAAGCTCATCTGCGGAAACGCCTGCGCTCTGTACCGAAACTTCGACTATCTTAGTCATGAGTGCATTCATGACCTCGGTCATGTCCATCTCATAGCGCACGGGAAGCATATTAGCCTCGCTGATCCAGACGCTGACCTTGATGCTCGTGCCGTCGAGGGATTTGAGCATTTCTTCCATATCTTCCTCGCTCATTCCCGTATCACCCATGGAACTCATTGCGCCGGAGCTGTTCATTGCCTCCTGCATCGCTTCGCCGGTCAGCTCACAGGTGTACTTATAGAGCGTCACGCCGTCAACTTCCTCGGTGCCGTCTGCCGTGTAGGTATAATCACCCATAAGCTCCTCAGGGTTGTAGCCATAAGCCTCTAAGGTGTCGGCATCCTCCATAGCGATTTTTCCGCCGTAATACCAGTTCTCGGCGTCTTCCACATAAATCTCTATGCCGTCCTCACGCTGCTCATAGTACATATTCATGGCCATATTCTCGCCTGCGGCGCTCATGTCCATGCCTATCATCATGTGCAGCGGCTCTAAGAAATATCTGATATCCATGCTGGTCTTGGTATCGACCGTTTCGCCGTTGACCGTCATGGTCATATCCATCTTGGCCTCAGCCTGAACGTTATTAACGGTCTGCAGGTTCTCCCTTGCCGTCTCGAGCGGATCGGGCGGAGGGGTCGGTTCGCCGCCGCATGCTGCCAGTGACAGGAGCATCATAAGCACGCAAACGAGGGCTATAAGTCTCTTTTTCAGCTTCATAGTATTCATCCTCTTTTCTCTATTTGGCGGTTTTGACTATAAAAGCCATTACCACAATTACACAACATCATATAATCCGCATTAATTCAACATGATTTGACATGACTTTATAAAGAATGGGTTCAAAAAAACAGAATGGCTCTTGAATACTGTCGCTCTTACAATTAAAATAGACTTATATTATATGGACTATGGAGGAAGGTATTATGTCTGTCAAGGCTTCTGCTTACCGTTTTGTTATGCGGCATTTTGCCAATATGAACCCCACCAGGCGCCCGGATACGATCGGGGCTATGCAGCATATCACCGAAACGACCTTCAACACCCGCCTTGCGGCGGATTTAGAGCTTTCTCAGTGCAAAACGCCGGACGGTGTGAGGTATGAGCTTGGCTCTCTGCGGGGCACTGCTCCCAACGGGCGGCTGGTGCTGTGTTTCCACGGCGGCGCATATCTCGCGGGACTGGCTAATATCTACAGGAATACAGCCGTAGAGCTGGGCCGTTCTATCGGCGCCGAGGTCGCATTTCTCGACTATGATCTTGCGCCGGAGCATCGCTGCCCAGTGCAGTTGGAGCAGGCCATGGCGCTGTGGAATGAGCTGACAAAGCGCTATGCGCCGGAGAACATCGTTGTGGTGGGCGATTCTGCCGGAGGCAACCTCGCGCTTGCCTTCCTGCTGAAGCTGCGGGACGGGGGCTTCCCCATGCCGCGCTGCGGGCTGTGCTTTTCACCGCTTGCGGACACCACGGCGAGCGGCAGCAGCTACATTGAAAATTATCAAAACGATGTTCTGTTCGGCCACCGGCGCGGTCACATGACTGATGAGATACGCAACATGATATTGGACAGCAATATCTACGCCTTCTGCAAAGGCCAGGATCGCAACGACCCGTACATATCGCCCGCATTCGCAGACTTCACGGGTTTTCCGCCCATGTTCCTGTGCGCAGGCGGACATGAGCTTCTGCTGAGCGACACCACATCCGTTGCCGAGCGCATGACAGCGCAGGGCGTTAAAGTGGAGCTGGAGATCGGTGACAGAATGTTCCATGATTATATTCAATTCCATGAGGCCGTCCCCGAAGGCAAAGAAGCGCTTGAGAAAGCAAAGAGGTTCGTTGAAAGGCAGTGGTGAAAAGGTTGTGGGACTATGGAAAAAGAAGCTTTCATCAAAAGGCTAACCGAGCTTCGCATAAACAAAGGCGTTTCAGCAAGAGACATGAGCCTGTCGATTGGTCAAAGCGCCGGTTATATCAACAATATTGAGAACGGAGTGAATCTGCCCTCAATGACGACTTTCTTTTATATCTGCGATTACTTTAGTATAGAACCAAGGGATTTCTTTGATATCAAGTCAACCAATCCTATGAAAGCGAATGAGCTTTTGGATATTGCCAAATCACTAAATAACGAGCAACTTGATAATCTAATTGCACTTGCAAAAGGATTGCGAAAACAAAAAACGTGGTGCTGCCCTTATCGGCAGCACCTTGATTTTTGTAAAGGGACGAAGTAAAATACTTATTCACTTTTCACTATTACTTATTACTTCCAAAAATCGACTTGACGAATTTAGTGAAGAGTGAAGATGTAATAGTGAAGAAGTAAAAATCGATAAGCACCTGACGGTGCTTATCGATTTTTGGCGGAGAAGGAGGGATTTGAACCCTCGAACACCTTATGGGTGTTACACGATTTCCAATCGTGCGCGCTCGGCCGGACTACGCGACTTCTCCGAGTATGAAAATATTAACTTTGCTGACCAATCAGCTTGCCTATTATAATTCAGTTTCATCATAAAGTCAAGCACTTTTCGGCTATTTTTTCTCCGGAAGCTCATAGCACTCCGCCTGCAAGACGGAGTGCTTTAATCTTTTAGCTACTTGCTTTCATCCGGCTCATTTTCCGATTTTTCCACCTTGATCAGCTCTCCCGTTTCCGGGTCTATATAGTCAAGGTCCACAAAAGCCGCCGGGTCTGTCGGAATATTCTCCTTTTCAAGCTTCCTGTTTACGAGCATCTCCACACCGGTATAAATTATGACGAACACCGGCACGCCCAGCAGCATGCCCCAGAAGCCGAACAGCCCGCCGAAGAATATGATCGAAAACAGCACCCAGAAGCCGTTTATGCCGATGGAGGTGCCGAGTATCTTCGGGCCGATTATGTTGCCGTCTATCTGCTGGAGCACGATGATGAAGATGATAAACCACATGCACATCTTCGGGTCGACCAGCAGTATCAGCAGTGCCGAGGGTACGGCGCCGATAAACGGTCCGAAAAACGGTATGATATTCGTCACGCCGACTATCACCGCTATCAGCAGCGCATACGGCATTTTCAGCACAAGGCAGCCGATATAGCATATGACGCCTATGATCGCCGAGTCAAGGAGCTTGCCGGTTATAAAGCCCATGAAAGTCCTGTCTGCGAATTTCAGGGCAGAGTTTACCTTCATCGCAGTCTTGGGCGAAAAGATGCTGTACATGAATTTCTTATAATGCGCGCGGAAAGGCTCCCTGTTATAGAGGATATACACCGAAACAATTATTCCGATAACGATGTTATAAACCGCCCTGAGCACATAGTAAACGCCGGTGGTGATATTCGTTACAACGCTCTCCATACCGGGCAGGACGGTGTTCGATACCCATTTTGTCAGCGCGTCGGTGATGTTGCCGAAAATCTTCGTTGCGTATTCCTCGATGACCGGGTAATCGCGCAGGAGGTTATCTATCGAGCTGTAGGCCGAGTCAAAATAGCTCGGGCTGTTGGCGATAATGGTAGCGATGCTGTCATAGACCTGCGGCACTATGAGATATATGAGCGCCGCTATGAGGATAACCAGCACTATCTCTGCCAGCGTGACCGCGAGCACACGGGAGAGCTTCTTTCCTATTTTCAGCTTGGGGAACTTCTTTTTCAGCTTCTCCAGCAGCGGATCAAACATCTTCTCCTCGTATGTCACCATCGAGGGCATCAGCAAATAGGAGATGACAAGACCCCATATGAACGGGCTGAGGATGCCGATAAGCATTCTTATGGTGTCAAACAGCTTCCCCATATAGTCGATACCGAAATAAAACAATATTCCGGCCGCGACAACGGCAAAGGCCGTCAGCCCCCAGCCAAAATATTGAGAATATTTATGTTTGTTGTTCAAGTTTCCACCTCCGTGCTCTGACATTTTGATTTTACTCTCACTTGCATTTAAGGTCAATAACTATTATGTAAAAATTTCTATCACAGTGAATACAAGCCTTATGTTTTGTATGTTATGTTAACCAAAAATGAGTAATCCGAAAGCATGGGATGTTGAAAACTCTGTTGAAAATGTTCAAAATCCTTGATATTCAATGCTTGTTCACACTATCGCGCTGCACACGCTAATTCATTTTTTTGTCGAATAAAGCATAATTTTGCAACCTGAGTACATTATTCTTCTCATAGCTCATAGAATTAAGCAATTGGAGGGATAAGCCATGAAAAGATTAGTCTGCACTGTTCTTGCCGCGCTGCTGCTTACGGCGCCGGCGTATGCGATCGAGACACTAAGCGACGATGCAATAGATATCTCCGCGCCTTCCGCCATCCTGACGGAAAAAGAAACGGGCGAAACCATATACGAAAAGAACGCCCACGAGCGCATGCCGCCTGCCAGCGTCACCAAGGTCATGACCCTGCTTCTCATAATTGAAGCGGTGGACCGCGGCGATATCAGCCTTGACGATACGGTTATCGCCTCGGCGCGGGCAGCCTCTTTCGGCGGGAGCAACGTTTTCCTCGAGGAGGGCGAAAAAATGAGCGTCCACGAGATGCTAAAGTGCATCGCCGTAGTATCGGCAAACGACTGCGCCGTCGCAATGGCGGAGCACCTGTGCGGCTCGGAGCAGGCGTTTGTGCAGAAGATGAACGAGCGTGCGGCGCAGCTTGGACTGAAGGATACGCATTTTTGCAACTGCACCGGTCTTTTTGAAGACCCCGAGCACTATACCAGCGCATATGATATAGCCGTCATGAGCCGCGAGCTGATCCGCCACGAGCTCATCAAGGACTACAGCACCATCTGGATGGACTCAATAAGAAACGGCGAATTCGGCCTGTCGAACACCAACAAGCTCGTGTATTATTACGAGGGCTGCACGGGGCTGAAAACCGGCTTCACGAACGAGGCGATGTACTGCCTTTCCGCTACCGCCGAGCGCGACGGCATTGAATTCATAGCCGTCATCATGCACGGCGAGACTATCGAAGCGAGAAACGACGACGCGAAAGCGCTGCTAAACTACGGCTTTGCAAACTATAAGCTCTGCCCTCTCCGCAGTCCGGACGTTCTGCCGCCGGTGCTGGTAACTCTCGGCAGCGCCGACTCCGTGCAGCCGGTATACGACGGGCCGGAGGCCGCGCTTATCGAGAAAAACGGTTCGGGCGAGATAAGCTATTCGCTGGAGCTGCCCGAGTCCATAGCCGCGCCTGTCGAGCAGGGTCAGCGCATAGGCACTCTGAATATCATGCTGAACGGCGAGCCGTTCCGCGAGGTAGCCCTTCTTGCCGGAAGCTCCGTAGACAGCGCAAGCTTTGGCGGAGTATTTATTCATCTCATCAAAAGCTTCGTCGGATTAGGGTAATTTCCACCACTTTATCGCCTAATCCCGCTATATAGCGTTGTGCGTTCCCCACTCCGTCAAATTATCCTTGCTTTTTCATTACATGGTAGTATAATATCTGATTATACATATTTGTATACGGAGGATAACCATGGTTAAAGTTGATTTATCCGGCACTTCTGCCTTTTTTGACCCTGCGGAGCTGGATTTTGCCGCTGCCGCCGAGGCGCACCGCACGCTCAGCGACGGTTCCGGCGCGGGCAGCGATTTCACCGGTTGGCTTCAGCTTCCCCAGCGCATCAAGGATGGCGAGCTGAAGGCTATTTTAAGCGCGGCAGGACGCATACGCAGCCGTTCAAAGGCTCTTGTGGTCATCGGCATCGGCGGCTCGTATTTAGGCGCCCGCGGAGCTATAGAGCTTCTGCGCCCCGTTCCCGCGCCCGACGATCCCAAGGTGTTTTTCGTCGGCAACGGGCTCTCCCCCGACTCGTTGAACGATATTCTGCTACAGCTCGGAGACATGGACTTTGACTTAAACGTTATCTCGAAATCCGGCACCACGCTCGAGCCTGCGCTTGCTTTCCGCATTTTCAGAAAGCTTTTAAAGGATAAGTACGGCGTCGCCGCAAAAAAGCACATTTTCGCTACCACCGACGCGCATCGCGGTGTGCTCAAATCCCTTGCGGACGCCGAGGGCTGGGAGTGCTTCGTCGTTCCCGACGACGTCGGCGGCAGATACAGTGTGCTCTCGGCCGTGGGGCTCCTGCCCATGGCGGTCGCCGGTATAGACGTTAAAACCGTTATCAATTGCGCTGTCGAGGAGTTCAAGGCACTCGACCTGCGCTCACCCGAAAACCCCGCCTGGCAGTACGCCGCCGCAAGGCAGCATATGTACCGCAACGGCCGCAGCATTGAGATACTCGGCTGCTACGAGCCCTCCTTCCGCTTCATGGCAGAGTGGTGGAAGCAGCTTTACGGTGAGAGCGAGGGCAAAAACGGTATCGGCATCTACCCCGCCTCTGTCGAGTTCACCGCCGACCTGCACTCCATGGGGCAGTATATACAGGACGGCCCCCGCACGCTCATGGAGACTATCGTCAGGTTTGATGGGCCCGTGCGCGGCTATTCCGTTCCGTTTGAGATGGGCGACCCGGACGGCCTGAACTATCTTGCTGGAAAGGATATGTTCGATATCTGCCTTACGGCTGCCGAGGCGGTCAAGGCAGCGCATATCGCGGGCGGCGTTCCGAACATCACCGTCTCCGTTCCCGCGAGGGACGAGGCCGGATTTGCGGCACTTGTCTGCTTCTTCGAGCTTGCCTGCGCTCTGTCCGGATATATGTCGGGCGTAAATCCCTTTGACCAGCCCGGTGTTGAGGCGTACAAGAAGAATATGTTCAGGATGCTCGGCAAGCCCGGCGTCTGACTGTACCCGGAAATCTTTTCTTACCTGAGTGGTTTTTATATTTTTAACATATTTGTACTTGCTTTGCATTAGGAAAAATGGTAATCTATTTTTAATAAAACAACCATTATCAATAAGTACACATAATTATTAAGGCAAGGAGAGTGATCCCAATGGTTAAGTTAATTATGGGTCTGAAGGGTTCCGGAAAGACCAAGCGTTTAGTCGATCTCGTCCGCGAGGCAGTTGCAATGGAAAACGGCGACGTCGTCTGTATCGAGAAGGAAAAAAAGCTCACCTTCGATATCCCTTATCAGGCACGCCTTATTGAAGCAGGCTCCTATGACATAGGCTCCTATGAGTTTATCAAGGGCTTTATCTGCGGGCTGCATTCCGGCAACTATGACATCACCCACGTTTTCATTGATAACTTCTATAAAATCGTGAGCAACAAGGATCCCGTCCTTTTCGGCGAATTTCTTGATTGGCTCGAGAGCTTCTCCAACAGAGAAAACATTGAATTTGTAATAAGCGCCACCATCGACCCCGACACGGTCGGCGAGGCCATTAGAAAATATATGATCTGACCAGAAAAAAGCACCCTTACGGGTGCTTTTTTCAATGAAATAAATTCACTTCGTGAATTTGTGAAATGCGCTTTGCGCGTGAAATACGCCTTCGGCGTGTGAAATGCCTGCGGGCGTGGGCTGACGCAATAACGACTATTGCCAATCTCAACGCGAATCGCCTCTCCGGCGAGGAGCGTCAGCCGGCGCTTATAGCTCCCGATACATGGCGGGGGCGTCCTCTTTTCTCGCGTTCTCGCTCACGGCGAGTACCTCGACCTTCAGGCTTCGCTGGCCGAAGGCGATCTCAATGATATCGCCGACCTTCACCTGATAGCTGGCCTTGACCTGCCTGCCGTTGACGGAAACTCTCTCTCCGTCACAGGCTTCGTTTGCAACCGTTCTGCGCTTTATAAGGCGGGATACTTTAAGATATTTGTCAAGCCTCATAAAAAACCTCCATATACGAAAAAACAGCCGACGGTGCATCGTCGGCTGTTAATTCTAAAATCACTCTGCAACTGCGTCCTTCAGAGCCTTACCGGCCTTAAAGAAGGGAACCTTGCTTGCGGGGATCTCGATCTCTTCGCGGGTCTTGGGATTGCGGCCGATGCGAACGCCGCGCTCCTTAACATCAAACACGCCGAAACCTACCATCTGCACCTTTTCGCCGGACACCAGAGTCTCGACTATGGTATCAAAAGCTGCGTTAACGGCCTTCTCGGAATCTTTCTTGGACAGGCCGGTCTTATCGGCAACGGCTGCGATGAGTTCTGCCTTATTCATGTGTAATCCTCCTAAAATTCTGCGGCTATTTGCCTTGTTTCTATGATAGCCCGCGCGCATTATTTGCGCTTTTCGGGTTACTTACTGTAAATGCCCTATGGCGAGCATAAGACAAGCATAGAGAATTTACCATATTTCTGCAAGATTATCAAGTGTTTTTTTCAATACGACGGTTTAAATTTTAAATCAGCTCATATGCAGCAGCCTTGCTATCTTGTCGCCCTTGGGGATGAGCGCCATATCCTCGGCCGTTATGGCGCGAAGCTTTATCACCGCAACGGCATACACTATCACGGCTACGGCTATGGCGATGCACATATCAAGCGCCATTGCGAGCCTGCCGTCGGGTGCGATGAACATGCAGCACAGGTAGAACACGCCATATGCCGCGATACCCATTATCAGGCTGGGCACTGCCGGTCTCAGAAAGACGTTCTTAAAGGAGAGCTTCTTATCGAGGCTGCGGTTTATGAAAATGATGTTCATCACGCACATTGTCACATAGCAGCAGATGGTGCCGATAGGCGCTCCGTAGATGTTAACCGACGGGATTGCGATGATAAACCAGTTTATCGTTATCTTGACAAGGCCGCCCGCGATTATCGAGTAGAGCGTGAGCTTTTCGTTGCCGGATGCCTGAAGCACCGCGGTGCTCATAAGCGAGAAGCACACGAAAACCGACGCTATACCCAGCAGGCACAGCAGCAGCCCGCCGGCCTCGTGAGCCGTGGGATAAATAACGTTCATAATCGGCTCGCTGAGCACCGCGAGTCCGACGCCCATAGGCAGGGCGACAGCCATTGAAATGCGCAGGGAGTCCTCGGATATTTTACCCGCCTGCGCCCTGTTTTTAAGCGCGAGCTGGGCGGATATTGCGGGAACGATGGATATTGTGAGCGGAGTGATGAAGGCCGCAGGGAGATTGAACAGCGTCTGCGCCTTGCCGTAAACGCCGTACAGGGTGTTGGCATACTTATAGCTGTAGCCCACGGCGTCCTGGAGCCGGGACATGCACAGTCCCGCGTCGAGCAGATTTATAAGCGACAGCACCACAGAGCCGAGCGCTATGGGGATGCCGATGCGCAGGAGGTTTTTAAGTATGGTTCCCGCGCTCTCGGGGACATCCGGCTCAGCGACGGATTCAAAGCGGTAGTTGCGCATTTTGTACACCATCATGTACACAAGCGCCACAAGCGAGCCGACGGTAACGCCGAATATCGCGCCCGCGACGGACACGGTATTGTCATAACCCTGCTTTATGAGATATCCCGCAAGGGCAAGACCCACAATGACCTTTGCCAGCACCTCGATGACCTGGCTCACGGTGGTGGGAGTCATATTTCCATAGCCCTGAGTGAGTCCTCTGTAGGTTGAGACAACACAGCACAGCAGCACGGCAGGTGCAAGAGCCTGAATGCTCAGCGCGGTATCGGGGCTGTGGATAAGCGTATCTGCCAGCCACTCGGGGAAGATGAACATAACAGCGGAGCAGACGACGCCCAGCGCGAAGAATGCCCACCACGCGACGGTGTAGGTTCGCCTCGCCTGCATTTGCAGACCTCTCGTCTGAGCCGAGCTTATCATTCTCGACAGCGCCACGGGGAAGCCCGCTGTGGCGAGTGTGAGGAACATGCTGTACACATAATAGGCTTGCAGGAACAGCCCATAGCCGTCGTCGCCCAGCATATTTCCGAGCGGTATTTTATAGACCGCGCCGAGGATCTTCATTATGATAACGCCGGCGGTCATTATCGCCGCGCCGAACAGGTAATTTTGCTCTTTTGCTTTTGCCACAGTCTACCTCCATTCACAGGGGTCGTGGGAAGATCTGTCTCTCCCCTGTTAAAGTCACCTGAGCAATATATACCATTAAACGAAATAAATCAAGAGAATTGTGTAAATTTTCTATATCGTTATAAGGCTTCATGTAATCGTTATTGCGTCAGCCCGACCTGTGATGTTTTGGGTAATCGTTTTTGCACTCGCGCTTTAAATCAGAATGTATCAACGCTTTACTGGCGCACTTAATTAGAACGGCAGATTAATGATTAAATTTATGGCTCCCTCGTCAGAGGGAGCCATCCAGCGTGTCAAAAAAGTCCTAGATGGCTATTTATCCAATTCGAGGCGGGCTATGCCCCCTCGAGCTCCCCCATCCTTTATCGGGGATTATGCTTTCATTTATAGTTTTTCGACAGACTGATGGCTCCCTCGTCAGAGGGAGCCATCAGGTGCGGCCTTAGCTTTTGCAGCCGCCGTTTATTTGCCCATGTATTTGAGCACCGCGACCTGCGTCGGCGTCTGCTTTGTGATAGTTATTGTGTTGGTATCGTAAAACTTGACAATAGGCAGCGGCATATACTGGTCGGTAAACGCCTCAACGCGCTCCTGCCTGCGGTTGCCGTAGCCGTCGTGGGCATAGTGCATGGGTATGACGACGTTTGCGTAAAGCTCGTCCGCAAGCGGCTTTGTCTTGTCGCTGGGCATGGCTCTGAAGCCGCCAGCGTTTATCATCAGCACATCCGCGCCGAACAGCTCCGACTTATCGTTATCCGTGAGAATGCTTCCGCAGTCGCCCATGTGCACGAGCTTGTACCCGTCCCAGTCCAGAACGTGTATCTTATTCGCTCCCCGGAGCAGACCCCAGCTTGTGTCGTGGAAGGTGTCGATAACAGACAGCGTATACGGGCAGGGCTTGTCCGCTCCCGTGAGCTTCACGGCGGCGCGGTTATTGTGCCCCTCGTGCTCATGGCTGCACAGGACGGCGTCGGCCTCAAGGTGCAGCTCCGGATAGCCGTATGAGCCGACCGATTTATACGGGTCTATTACAACGCTGTATCCCTCATGAGTGATTTTGAAGCATGAATGACCCAGCCACTTGATTTCCATAGCTTTTCTCCGTTTCGTTCTGTAATAATAGCACTATTCTAATATAGTTCAGGCAAAAAATCTGTATCATATTCTACAGCATATAAGAAAAGGAAGAGCAGGGCTCTTCCTTTTATAAATTATATCTCGTAATCGTCCTCGAGCAGGTGCTCGCCTATTTTATAGACATTGCCCGCTCCGACCGTCAGGATAAGGTCGCCCGGCTGCGCGGTTACCCGCAGGTCGGCCTCGATCTCCTCAAAGGTTTTGAAAAACTTTGCGCCGTCTATCCTCTCTGCCAGGTCTGCGGAGGATATGCCGAGAATATTCTTTTCACGGGCGGCAAAGATCTCCGCCAGATATACAACGTCGGCTCGCTTGAGCTGGCGCACGAAATCGTGGAACAGCGCCATGGTTCGAGTATAGGTGTGCGGCTGGAACACAAGTATAATGCGCTTATAGCCCAGCGATTCGACCGCGTCGAGCAATGCTCTGACCTCGCCGGGGTGGTGCGCATAATCGTCGTAGACGTCCGCGCCGTTATATTTACCCTTAAACTCAAAGCGCCTGCCCGCGCCG
The DNA here is from genome assembly GCA_004557075.1 of Clostridiales bacterium. Lineage (GTDB taxonomy): Bacteria > Bacillota > Clostridia > Oscillospirales > Oscillospiraceae > F23-B02. The sequence goes on along the minus strand of SFEX01000008.1, from coordinate 59,630 downwards.
TAAAAGCCGGAGAGTCCGTATTTGATGGCGGTGGGCTTTATGCCGAGGCATATGCTCGCGGCAGCGGCGGCAAGGGCGTTCTTGAGGTTGTGCTCGCCGGGAACGTGGATGCTCGCGGTCTCAAAATACTTGCCCTTGTACATGATATCAAATTTCGTCAGCGAGCCGAGGCGAAGAACATTTTTGGCGTAAACATCAGCCTTGCTCGTAAGGCCGAAGGTGACAATGTTCCTGTCAAGCCCTTTCAGCGCGTCCATAGTGTTCTCATCGTCATAGTTTGCGACGATATATCCGTCTTCGGGAACATGGCTTGCAAACTCGCGGAAGCTCTGCTTTATCTCCTCTATACCCGAGAAGAAGTCAAGATGGTCGGCCTCAATGTTCAGCAGCACCGCCACGGTGGGGTAAAAAGCGTGGAACGAATTATAATACTCGCACGCCTCCATAACGATAGTGTCACCCGCGCCGACGCGGTGTCCCGCCTTGAGCAGCGGCAGGGTGCCGCCTATCATGACCGTCGGGTCCTTCTCCGCCGCCATGAGTATGTGCGTGCACATCGAGGTCGTTGTGGTTTTGCCGTGCGTTCCCGAGATGCACAGCGCGTTGCGGTAGCCGCGCATGATAGCGCCCCAAGCCTGCGTGCGCTCGAACACCGGTATGCCCAGCTCGCGGGCGCGCACGACCTCGGGATTGTCGTCATGCGCCGCCGCAGTGCGCACGACAAACTCCGTGCCCGGAGCTATATTTCCCGCATCGTGGCCGATATATATATTTATGCCCTTTTCGCGCAGATGCGAGGTGCGCTCGCTCTCGGCAATATCCGAGCCGCTTATTTCCAGTCCCTCATCCTTCAGGACCTCGGCCAGAGGCGACATGGACACTCCGCCGATGCCGATGAGATGTCCCCGTCTGCCCTTGGCTAAAAATTCGCTGAAATCTGACATATTAACTCCAATCGGCACCTTTGTGCCTTATATACTCTTTGTGCCGCCCGCGGCACCCTATCAAATCATGTTTACAAATTAGTATTGATGTTGCCATTTGTAAATGATATTATAATACTGTTAGTTAAACTTTACAAGAATTAAAATTCTCACTGCATTTAAGGTATATTTCAAATGATTCAGATCAACCCTCCGAAATACGTCAGACAGATCCTCTTCGGCCTGCAGGCGCGAGGCCATCTCGCATACCTTGTCGGCGGCTGCGTCCGTGATGTTATTATGGATATGACTCCGCAGGACTGGGATATATGCACAAGCGCCTTGCCGGAGGAGGTCATGGAGCTGTTCCCCGGCTCAAAGCCCACGGGGCTAAAGCACGGCACCGTTACCGTCACGGTCGGAAGCCGCTCTGCCGAAGTCACGACCTTCCGTACCGAGGGCGATTACCGCGATCACCGCAGGCCGGATTCCGTCACCTTTGTCTCCGACCTTATCACCGATCTTGGACGCCGGGATTTCACGATAAACGCCATTGCCCTCTCGGTCGACGGTATGATATCAGACCCTTACGACGGCGTCAAGGACATTCAAAAACGCGTCATCCGCTGCGTGGGCGATCCAAAGCTTCGCTTTACCGAGGATGCGCTGCGCATGTTCCGCGCCCTGCGCTTTTCCGCGCGACTGGGCTTTACCATTGAATACGACACCTGCGAGGCGATAAACGATTGCGCTCCCCTTGCCGCAGAGCTTGCACCCGAGCGGGTGCGGGATGAGACGGAGAAAATTCTGCTCACATCGCGCCCCGAGACCATAGGCGCCGCCATAAGCTTCGGGCTTATGAAGCGATACATAAGCGGCACGGGCTGGAAGTCTCCAAACTTTGCCGACATCGCCGCCATGCCGCGCAAGGCGCTTTCGCGATGGGTCGCATTTGCTATCATGCTCCGTAAATACGGCTATATTCCCTCGGCGCACGATTTTCTTGCGGAGCTGCGGCTCGACGGCCGCACGATACGCTGCTGCGCCGATGCCGAGCAAATGCTCTCGGCCGAGCTTCCGGAGGATACGCTGGGCTGGAAAAAGCTTCTCAACCGCTACGGAGTTGACTCTGTAAGCTGCGCCGTGCAGGCCAGCACCGTCATTCTCGGCGTCGATCGCGAGAAGGAGCTGAAAGCCGTGCTCAAAAGCGGCGAGTGCTTTTCGCTCAAGCACCTTGCCGTCACGGGCGATGACCTGCTCAGCCTCGGTCTGAAAGGTCCCGATCTTGGCGAGATGCTGAAATTCCTGCTGGAATATGTAATGGAGTATCCCGACAATAATAAACGCGAAATTTTGCTTGAGCTTGCAAAATACTCGGAGGAAAGCTGATGTCTCTTTCAATGGAGCAACTCAATAGCCGCTGCCTTAGCTGCCGCGCATGCCCGCTCGGCGACACACGCACGAAGCTTGTGTTCGGCGCAGGAAACGAAAAAGCCAAAGTCATGCTCATCGGTGAAGGCCCCGGCGAGCAGGAGGATCTTCAGGGCGTGCCCTTTGTCGGCAGAGCGGGCAAGCTGCTGGACGATATGCTTAAAATGATAGACCTCGACCGCAGCCGTGTCTACATCGCCAACATCGTGAAATGCCGTCCGCCGAAAAACCGCGACCCCAAGCCCGAGGAGCAGGACGCCTGCTGGCCGTGGCTCAGGGAGCAGATAGACATCGTTGACCCCAAAATAATTATATGCTTAGGCCGCATATCCGCTACCGCCCTGATAAGCGAGGACTTTCGCATCACCCGTCAGCACGGGCAGTGGTTCGATATCGGAAGCAGGCGATATATGGCGATTTACCACCCCTCCGCCCTGCTTCGGGACGTGAACAAGCGCCCCGAGACCTTTGCGGATCTGCGCGAGATACGCAGCGAGATACGGCGACTGTGCCCCGAGGTATATGAATGATATATGAAATGCACGAATACGACAAAGGCGATGTTCCATGGCTCAAAAGCCTCTGGTACGACGCTTTTGGAGATGAGCCGAGCCTCGTAAACGCTTTTTTTGAGCTGCTGCCCTCCATGGGCACGGGGATAGTCGCGGAGTTTTACGGGGAGCTGTTCGGCGCGGCCTACGTTCTGAACGCCGAGCTGTATATCCCCAATGAGCCGCCAAAGAAGCTTGCCTACATCTACGGCGTCGCCGTGGACAAGCAGTTTCAGGGTCAGGGCATCGGCACACAGCTTGTCAGAAGCTGCATCCGCCACGCCCGGGATCAGGGCGCCGATATCTGCTGCACCTTGCCTGCGGAGCCTTCGCTGTATGACTGGTACGCCAAAAGCTGTTCTCTCGTGACAGCAAGCTATTGTACGCTCGATGAGGTCTTTCCCTCGGCTCGCGACATTGAGATACAGGAGCTTTACGCCGATGAGTACAGCTATCGCAGGATAGATCTGCTCGCTGGCAGGCCGTATGTCAGCCTGTATTACGACTGGCTCCGGTTTCAGGAGGTTATTTTCAAGACCTACGGCGGCGGCTTTTACGCATACAAGGGCGGCATCGCCTGCGGCTATCTTGACGGCGACACGCTGCTTATAAAAGAGGCGCTGAACGACGCTCCAGAGTTCATACCCGCGCTGTGCAGGAAGTTAGGCGCGAGGAAAGCCGTTGTCCGGCGTGCGTCCGCCTCCGGGCAGCCGTACATCGCCGCCTGCAAAAATGACTCCTACCCTGCCGACGCCGTTTGGGATATAAGCCTTGATTAGTGCGAAACGGCGGTTTAAACTATGAAATTTATCAGCAGCTACTGCGTGTTTGAAAAACAACGGATGCTGCTCCTTTATTCATCCCGACGCTGAAATAAACGGCTACGGACTGCACCGAAAGTGCAGTCCGTAGCCGTTCTGTATCTTCCTATGCGTTTTTATTCTACATCGAACGAGTAGATAGTGCGGCTTGTGAACATCTCGCCCGCTCTGAGGACGCAGGAGGGAAATTCGGGTCTGTTCGGGCTGTCGGGAAAGCGCTGTGTCTCAAGGCACAGTCCGGAATTTTTGCCGTAGAGCCTGCCGTTTTTACCCTTGCGCTCTGACAGCGCGCCTCCGGCGTAAAACTGCACCCCCGGCATATCCGTCGCGACGAGCATGACCCTTCCGCTTTTCTTATCGCTCAGCGTGGCGCAGAAATTGTTGTCGAGCACAAAGCAGTGGTCGTAAAAGCCGTTTTTTATCTCACGGCCGCTTCTGAAGTCAAAATCCGTGCCCTCAACGGGGCATATCTCGCCCGTGGGCAGCAGAGCGCCGTCAACCGGCAGATAGGAGCCTGCGTTTATAAGCAGCTCGTGCCCAAGAATATCACCCTCGCCGCTGAGGTTAAAATAGCAGTGGTTAGTGAGGTTTATCACGGTGTCCTTATCCGTTCTTGCGGCATAGTAAATGCACACGTCGTTATCATCGCTGAGCTCATAGCCTATGCGCACCGTAAGATCGCCCGGAAAGCCGTCGCCGCCGTCCGGGTCGCGCAGCTCAAACACCACCATGCTGTCCTCGGCGCTTACCGTGTCAAACCTGCGCCTGCTGAAGCCGATGCCGCCGTGGAGCGTGTTCCCGCCCTCGTTGGCGGTAAGCTCATATGCTATCCCGCCTAATTCAAATCTCGCGCCCGCGATGCGGTTTGCGTATCTGCCCACCGCCGCGCCTAGATATCCGTCGCTTTTTAAATACTCCTCCGGGGTATCATAGCCCAGCACAACGTCACCCATGATACCGTTCCTGTCAGGCATAAGTATGGAGCGAACCGTCGCTCCTAAATCCGTCACTTCGAGCTTTGCGCCCTGTAAATTTTCGATCGTATACAAATAATATTCGCCGAAGCGGCTTCTTTTTACAGACATTTTCTTCACCTCTACGGCAGTATATATCAAATTGCGCCGCGGTGCAAACCTTCGGGAGCTGAAAATGCATCAAAACTTGCGCAGTCTTAGTTAAAATATAATCACAAATCTCCGGAAACCATTGATAAATCAGGCTTTTTTGAGATATCTCCAAATTTCGTATGTTGACAAGCATGAGCAATTGAATTAAAATTATGAGCATTACCATGTAAAGCAGAAATTTATTAAAAATGTAAAGAGGTAATAAGATGTTTAAAGTCGTACAAAAAAGATTTTTGAACGAGGCAAAGACCATTTGCCTGTTTGAGATCGAAGCTCCGCTGGTCGCAAAGCATGCGCAGGCCGGCCAGTTCGTCATCTTCCGCCTTGACGAGCAGGGCGAGCGCACCCCCGTTTCCGTCGCGGGCTATGACCGCGAAAAGGGCACCGTTACCGTTATGGTTCAGGCTGCCGGACGCACCACCAGAATGCTCCACACCGTTGAAGAGGGCGATTACATCACTGACTTCGTCGGCCCCCTCGGCAAAGCTACCGAGATGGACGGCCTGAAGAAGGTCTGCGTCGTCGGCGGCGGCGTTGGCTGCGCCATCGCATACCCCATCGCTAAGGAAATGCACGCAAGAGGCATCGAGGTCACCTTTATCGCAGGCTTCAGAAGCGCCGACATCGTCATTCTCAAGGACGAGCTCAAGGCCGCTTCCGACAAGCTCATTATGTGCACCGACGACGGCACCTATGGTGAGAAGGGCTTCACCACCCAGTACCTCCAGCAGGAGATCGACGCGAATATCGCGGAGGGCAAGCCCCAGTTTGACCGCGTTATCGCCATCGGCCCCGACATCATGATGAAATTCCTCGCGGACGTCACCCGTCCCTACGGCATCAAGACCATCATCTCCCTCGACCCGATCATGGTCGACGGCACCGGAATGTGCGGCGGCTGCCGCGTTATCGTCGGCGGCGAGACGAAGTTTGCCTGCGTTGACGGCCCCGACTTCGACGCTCATGAGGTCGATTTCGACTCCCTCATCAAGCGCGCGGCATTCTACAAGGAAGAGCAGGATGAGTCTGCACAGCATATCTGCAAAATGACCGGAGGTAAGCGCAATGGCTAATATGAGAATGGATAAGAACCCGATGCCCGAACAGGACCCTCAGGTTCGCAGAAGAAATTTTGACGAGGTCGCTCTCGGCTACACCGAGGAGATGGCAATCGACGAGGCGAAGCGCTGCCTCAACTGCCACAACATGCCCTGCCGCAGCGGCTGCCCCGTTTCCGTGCGCATCCCCGAATTTATAGCAAAGGTCGCAGAGGGCGATTTTGACGCCGCCTACGACATCATCACCTCCACAAACTCCCTGCCCGCAGTATGCGGCCGCGTCTGTCCGCAGGAGAAGCAGTGCGAGTCTAAGTGCGTCCGCGGCATCAAGGGCGAGCCCGTCGGCATCGGCCGTCTCGAGCGCTTCGTCGCTGACTACCACATGGCGAAGGCCGACAAACCCGAGATCGTTGTTCCCGAGTCCAACGGCCACAAGGTCGCCGTCATCGGCTCCGGCCCCTCCAGCCTCACCTGCGCGGGCGATCTGCGCAAGATGGGCTATGACGTCACCATCTACGAGGCCTTCCACAAGGCCGGCGGCGTTCTGGTATACGGCATCCCCGAGTTCCGTCTGCCCAAGGACAAGGTCGTCGCGGTCGAGGTCGAAAACCTCAAGAAGATGGGCGTTGAGATAGTTACCGACGCAGTTATCGGCAAGGCAATGACCATCGACGAGCTGTTTGACGATTTTGGCTACGAGGCCGTTTACATCGGCTCCGGCGCGGGTCTGCCCCAGTTCCTGCACATCCCGGGCGAGAATCTGCTGGGCGTTTACTCGGCAAACGAATTCCTCACCCGCGTAAACCTCATGAAGGCGTACAGAGACGATTACGATACGCCCATAAAGCACCCCAAGGTGGTCGCGGTCGTCGGCGGCGGCAACGTTGCAATGGACGCATCCCGCGTTGCAATGCGTCTTGGCGCAGACCACGTTTACATCACCTACCGCCGCGGCAAGGAAGAGCTTCCCGCACGTCTGGAGGAGGTCGAGCACGCAGAGTCCGAGGGAATCGAGTTTAAGCTGCTCAACAACCCCGTCGCCATCCACGGCGATGAAAATGGCCACGTCACCGGCATTGAGCTTCAGAAGATGGAGCTTGGCGAGCCCGACGAAAAGGGCCGCCGCCGTCCCGTTCCCGTCGCCGGTTCCAACTGGGTTCTCGACTGCGACGCGGTCATCATCGCGATCGGCACCAGCCCCAACCCCCTGATCCGCTCCACCACTAAGGGTCTTGAGACCACCAAGAAGGGCGGCATTCAGGCTGACGACAACGGCCAGACCTCACGCGAGGGCGTGTTCGCCGGCGGCGACGCCGTCACGGGCGCCGCAACCGTCATCCTTGCAATGGGCGCAGGCAAAACCGGCGCAAAGAGCATCGACGAATACATAAAGAACAAGAAGAAATAATAAGGCACAATAATTGATAAGCTCCGATGCAAAATGCGTCGGAGCTTATTTGTTTGATATTTAATGGGCAATGCCCTACTTGTTAAAAAATTTGCCTGTATATACACAATTTTTTGTCCGGTTTATAAAAAATTTGCATTTTTACTATTGCAGTCGGAGAAATAATGTTGTAGAATTAATGCTAAATTTTAAATCATTTTCATAGCTTTTTGCCGATTTTTGCATCGAAAGGACTGTTACTATGAACCGTGCAAAATTTCAGGTCTATCTTGACGCCAACCCCAGCGCAAAGCTGCGTGATATAGTCTCGCAGATGCTCTATGACGAGATCGTTTCCCTGCGCATCGCGCCGGGCACAAAGCTCAACGTCAACAGCATCGCCTCCGGCTTAGGCATATCCCGCACTCCCGTCGCTGAGGCCATAATAAACCTCTGTGAGAAGGGCTTTGTCGTATCCAAGCCCGACGTCAGCGGCTTTTTCGTCATTGACCTGAGCCTGAGCGACATGATCGACCTGTACGACGTGCGCGCCGCGATCGAATGCGAGGCGGCGGCGCTGTGCACCGAGAGAGCCGACAAGGAGACTGTTGAAGAGCTGGACAGGCTCGCAAAGGAGTTTGCCGAATGCGTCGTCCGCAAGGATTATGACGGCATGATAGCAACCGACATGCCCTTCCACGGACTTATCGTAAAATCCTGTGGCAACAGGTATATTCAAAAGTGCTACGAAATGCTGCTGCCGAACCTTACGATGTATCAGTCCTCAATGATAAAGTTTATCAGCAGCGCGCAGGAAAACCCCTGGTCATCGAGCGTCATATATAACCACATTGCCGTTGTCGAGGCGATTAAGATGCACATTCCCGACCTTGCAAAGCAGGCCATGGCAGATCACGTCAGCTCTAGCCTCAACTTCACTATGTTCTCAGGCGGCGGCAGCGACCCCTTCGCCTCGGTCAGAAAACCCAAAAGCGCAAAAAAGTGAGTTCTTGAAGAACTCACTTTTTTATTGCTTTATAGTGTTGCTTTATTCCCAGCAGTCGGTCTTGCCCTCAAGGCCGATCGAGGATGCCTTAAACACAGGATCGTCGCCGTTTGCGCGCTGGCGCTTATAGTCCTTGAGCGCAGCAAAGGCGGTCTTGCCGAGGATGAGGATGACAGGTACGTTTATGATGACCATGAATGCCTGGAGCATATCGGCTGTATCCCATACGAGCCCTGCGGAAAGGATAGCTCCGACAAAAACGAGCGCCGTCGCAGCAAGGCGGAAGATGAGCATGAAGGTCTTGCTCGGGCTGCGCTTGAAGATGAATTTCAGGCAGCCTTCGCAGTAATAGTAGTTGCCGATGAGGGTCGTGAACGCAAACAGGCTCATTGCGGCGGCGATGAAGATCGGGCCGAAGTCGCCGAGCGCAATGCCCATGGACTGCTGGACATATGCTGCGCCCGCCACGTCGGCATTGAGGCCCTCGGGGTTTGCGCACATGCACATGAGTGCGGTCGCTGTACAGATAAGCAGCGTGTCGATGAAAACGGACAGCATCTGAACAAGACCCTGCTTTACAGGGTGAGATACCTCAGCCGTCGCGGCCGCGTTGGGGGCGGAGCCCATACCGGCTTCGTTGGAGTACAGGCCGCGCTTTATGCCCCACATCATGCAGGAGCCGGTAAAGCCGCCGAATATTGCCTTGAAGTCAAAGGCGGATACGAAAATATTTTTGAAAACAACGGGTATCGCGCCGATGTTCATGATGACAACGATAAGAGACACGAGGACATACAGCATGCCCATGACAGGCACCAGAACGCCGGTGATCTTCGTAAGGCGCTTGCCGCCGCCGAGGACGGACGCCGCAAACAGCACGGCGAGGATAGCTCCGATGATGATGGGTGTGGTCTTGGCATCATAGAAGCTGAAGCCGGAGAAGGTGTCCTGAGTGTTGAAGGAGGCCAGCATATTGTAGCCGACAACGTAGGTCAGGATAAGCACGATAGCAAATATAACGCCCAGCCAGCGCTGCTTGAGCGCATCCTGCATATAGTAGGAGGGGCCGCCGTAGCTGGTTCCGTCAACGTCCTTTTTCTTGTAGATCTGAGCGAGGGTGGATTCAACGAAAGCCGAGGCTCCGCCGAGGATAGCGGTCACCCACATCCAGAAGATGGCGCCGAAGCCGCCCAAGCATATTGCGGTCGATACGCCGATGATGTTGCCGGTGCCGACGCGGGAAGCCGTGGATACCATCAGCGCGCCGAAGGAGGATATCGACTTCTTGTCCTTGGGCTTTTCGCTGACGACTCTTATGGATTCACCGAAAAGGCTGAACTGCATGAGGCCGGTGCGGATGGTGAAATACAGACCGGCGGCAATGAGTATAAGCGGCACTATGTACGGCTGATAAAGGAATCCGCTTATGGCGTTGATAACGCCGTCAATTTTTTCAATCATGTTTTCCTCTCTTTTCTATTGCAAATTTTTTGTCCCTGTTTACATTATAGACATATTTACTGTCTTTTTCAAGCTATTGCGGCATTATTCCCGAAAAAAAGTCATATACTTGACAAGCATGCTATAATCTGAGCATGAAACGTTCAGAAAAGATACTTAATTTTGATTATGCCGCGCTGCAGGCCATCTACTGGATCCTGAGCGGCATTATATTCTGCTTTACGACCGTCTATCTTCAGTTCAAGGGCTGCTCCAATTACGATATCGGCATAATCTTTGCTTTCGGCAACATTGTCAGCTTCGTGCTTCAGCCCCTCGTTGCCGGATACATCGACCGCCGCGGTCAAAGGGCGATATCGGGCTGTTTAAGAATAACTGCCCTGCTGTCGCTGCTGCTCATGCTGGCGGTGCTCATGATGCCCAAGGCCAGTCTGCCGCTGGCCGCCGCCTATGTTATCATCATCGCGGGCACCATGCTCATGCAGCCGCTGTGCATCTCGCTGAGCTTTTATCTTGAAAGCTGGGGCTGCCGAATTAATTTCAGCATTGCGCGCGCGATAGGCTCGCTCTTCTACGCGCTGGGCACGGCCGCGCTCGGCCTGTTCGTGCAGTCGATGAGCGAAAACGCCATCCCCGTATCGTACATAATATTTTCGCTTGTTCTGGGGCTTATAACTCTGCTTTTTTCCACAAAGGATAAGCATCGCCCCGATACAGTCAAAGCCCCCGCTGCCGAGGCTGCGGAAAAGCCCAGCGGCATCGTTGAATTTGTTTTGGAAAACAAGCGCTTTGCCATTTTCCTCGTGGGGTGCTCGCTGCTATATTTTACCCACTCGCTGCTGAGCAACTTCATGATAGAGTTTATACGCAATATCGGCGGCGACAGCTCCGATCTCGGCGGCGTCACGGCCATTATGGCGCTTACCGAGGTGCCGGTAATGCTGCTGTTCACGCGCCTTACGCGCCGGTTCAGCGTTTCCGGCCTGCTGAGATTTTCGGTCGCCATGTTCACCGCCAAAGCGCTGCTTATATACCTTTCGCCCTGTGTTGAGCTTCTCTATGTGGCCGTGCTGCTGCAAGCGGGCTCCTTTGCCATTTTCGTTCCCGCCTCGGTGCACTATGTCGACGCTGTAATCGCGAAGCGCAACGCCGCCAAGGGGCAGGCCTCCGTCACCGCCGTAATAGCGTTCGGCAGCACCTTCTCCGGCTATGTGGGCGGACTTCTTTTAGATACCACTTCCCCCTCGTTCACACTGCTCGTGGGCGTTATCGCCTCCGCCGTGGGCACGCTCATAGCCCTTTTGGGGATTCAAAAGACAAGATAATAAATTCGCCGGACCGTATCGATGTACAGTCCGGCGAAATTTTATGTCTTACATTGCCTCAACGGCAGCCTCAATGGCAGCGGCCTTATCGGCAGGCACAAGTCCCTTGCTGGTAACGAGCTCGAATATCTCGCCGCAGGTCTTCTTATAGAAAAGCTTGAGAGGATACTTGAGCAGATTGGGCGCATACTGCTGGCACAGCTCTCTCCCGCCGTTAACTTCAAAAAAGTCCTTTACGCTCATGTTTTTAAAATCCATAAGTCTTCTCCTTTCTTAGAATCTATTATAATAGCCCTGCCTTGCGGCAGGGCTATATATACTATCTATTTATTTGTCGCCAAAACGCTCGTTGAATGCCTTCTCCAGTGCATCGACCTCGTCCTGAGTGGCCTTGCCAAGCTTCATCGCAACCTGAGCGACTTCGCTGATGGGCTTCTTGTAGTAGGGCTTATAGGTAATGCTGGGGAGCTTTGCGATTTTGGGGGTGTACTGCTTCATGAGCTCCAGGCCGTCATAGTTATCCAGGAAATCCTTTGCCAGAGTGTCTTTAAATACTGCCATTGTAATTCTCCTTTTATTTGTTAAAAATAAGTATGCACAGTGGTTTACTTGCATACCACGTTCATGAGTATATGTTACACATCCGTGATTAATTTGTCAAGACGTAGTGCAAATAATATAGCATTTTCGCCATTTTATACAAATTTTTCATTCAAATTTCTCAACTAAAAATTTTTCGGGCGGAAATCCGGCTCCGTTCCCTTTATCAGTCTTGAGATATTGCTGCGGTGCATGAATACGACTAAAAGCGCCGAAAACACGTTCATTATCAGCATTTCCGTCCCCGCGCCGGCAAGCCATGACGCTATCGGCAGGCCGGCAGCCGCCGCCATAGAGCCTAATGATACCTTGCGGCTTATAACGGCTGTTGCAAAGAATATCGCCATGATCGCGCCGAGGACAGGCAGCCCCGACATAAGCCCCAGCGCCGCGCCCACGGACACTCCCTTTCCCCCACGAAAGCCGAAATACAGCGGAAAGCAGTGTCCGATCATGCAAAACGCGCCCGCTATCGCCATTCCCGCGCTGCCCATGATGTATTTGCCCAGCAGCATGGCAAGCACGGTTTTGAGCATATCGAGCAGCAGCGTTCCGAGTCCCGCCTTCATGCCGTACACCCGCGCCATATTCGTCGCTCCGGCGTTGCCGCTGCCGCACAGACGCACGTCCCCGCCGTATAGGCGCCTCGACAGCGGTATCGACGCGCAGAAGGAGCCTATAAGATACGCAGTCAGTGCAATAAACAGAATTTTCATGGCGGCCTCCATTATTTCAAAAATTTTAATTATATTATATCAAATTTTTTAAGTATTGCAATAGCAAAAACACCCTATTTTCATAGGGTGTTTCAATAATTTGTGAATATTCAGAAAAATCCGCTTATCATCAGGCCGTTGATAAGCATTTTTGCTCCCATGGCGGTCACTAAAACCGCGCTGAGCTTCAGCATATATTTCATCCACTTTCTCGGTATAAAGGAATTGACGGCGCCGAAAATGAGCATCAGCGGCACTGTTCCGAGCGCAAATACCAGCATCGACAGCGCGCCGTTTACGGCGCTGCCGCTGCTCATCGCAAACAGCCACATGGCGTACAGCGGCGCGCATGGCATAAGCCCCGTCAGCAGCCCGATGGCAAGCGGTTTTCCCGCGAGCTTTTTCCGCCCTGCCGAGACTGCGGAGCAATATGAGCTTTGCTGCGGCGCAAGCGCCCTCAACCCCGGCAATATGCCCCACATATTTATACCGATCAGGACTATAATAAGCCCCGCCATTGTAAACACAAGCGATTTGATCTTAACGGTATAGCTTATAACTATGCCTAAGCCCCCGAATATGGCGCCCATAACGGTGTAGGATATCACCCGCCCGCCGTTATACGAAAGCGATGATATCAGCGGCGCTGACCGCCCCGCGCCGAGCGCATTGCCTCTGGCCGTCTGGCTGAGCATTATGCCGCCGCACATGCACACGCAGTGGGTGCTCGTGAGCAGGCCGATGAGGAATATTCCGCCGAGAGATATGCCCTCGGACGCCTCGGGTATGGCGTTGAGCTTACCGCTGAGCAGAAACCACACCAGAAAAACGGTTAAGGCTGCGCATATTATGTCAACCGCAATATCCGCCGCATGCTTATCCCCTGTCGTATATCCTGCGGCATTTATGCAGTTTTCAATATCCTCAAGGCTCACAACGTCCGGGTCGTATTCAACGGTGCAGTTTCTTTTAAAATAGCTCGCCTTGGCGGATATGACTCCGCGCTTTCCGAGCAGCGCCGTCTCCACGGCCTCGGTGCAGGCGCGGCATATCATGCCGCCGACCTTGATTTCACTTGTCTCGTTTCGCATCTTTGTCCTCCCCGGCTTTCTGAAGCCTGATGGAATTGAGCAGCACGCCGTTGGACGAAAGGGTCATGGCTGCCGCCGCCATTGAGGGGTTAATTATGCCGCAGGCCGCCGCGGGAATGCATATGAGATTATACAGAGCCGCCCACAGCAGGTTTATATGTATCGTGCGCACGGTAGCTTTAGAGAGATTCAGCGCTGTCACGACGTTTTCTATCCTGCCGCCGGGCAGGACTATGCCCGCGCAGTCCATTGCGACATCCGTTCCACCGCCCATCGCGATGGACACGTCCGCCGCAGCGAGCGCCGGGGCGTCGTTTATGCCGTCCCCGACCATGGCTACGCATTTGCCCTCATCCATGAGCTTTCTCACGGCGGAGTATTTATCGTCCGGAAGCACTCCGCTCATGATGTTTTCTATGCCGCATTCGACAGCTACGGCCTCTGCGGCTGTTTTGTTATCGCCGGTCATCAGCCACACATCAAGCCCCATCTTTTGAAGCTGGCATACTGTCCTTGCCGCTCCCGCGCGCAGTCTGTCCGTCACATACAGCGCGCCGAGCAGCCTGCCGGAGCAGGAGACGCACACCTCAGTCGCGGCCGCCTCCGGCTCAGGCAGGCAGTCTACCGCTATTCCCGCACCGCGCAGCATTTCGCGGCTTCCGCAAAGCCACCTCTCGCCCGCGATAACGCCGCTTACGCCTTTACCCGCGAAGCTCTCAAAGCGCTCAACCGGCGGGGGCAGCGTGTTCGGGCAGCGGTAGGCAGAGTATGCCGTGAGCGCGCCCGATATCGGGTGCTCGGACATTCTCTCTATCGAGGCTGCGCATATTATCATATACTCGGGGTCGGTATCCTCGCAGAAATACGCGCCCGAAACCTCGGGTCTCCCTTGCGTCAGGGTGCCCGTTTTGTCAAACACTATCGTCTGCACCTTGTACGCGCTCTCCAAAACGCCGCCGTCGCGGTAGAGCACGCCAAGCTCCGCGGCTCTGCCCGCTCCTGTCATCAGCGCCGTCGGAGTGGCAAGACCCAGCGCGCATGGGCAGGCTATGACGAGCAGGCTGCACACGCAGTACACCGCCTTGTCGGCATTCCCGGGATCAATGATAAAATACCAAAGCGCAAATACCGCCGCGCCTATGACGATGACCAGCGGCACAAACACCGCAGCGATCTTGTCCGCAAGGCGCTGTATGGGCGCTTTTGAGGTCTGCGCGCGCTGGACAAGCTCGATGATCTGATGAAGCACCGAGTCTTTGCCCAAGCGCGTGGCGGATATTCTGACGCTGCCGGAGCGACATAGCGTTCCGCCTATGACCTCGTCCCCCTCGCCCTTGTCCGCCGGTGCGCTCTCGCCCGTGAGCATGGATTCGTCCACCGCGCACTCGCCTTCTAATATCACGCCGTCAACGGGGATACGCTCGCCCGGGCGCACGATTATGACCTCGTGCTCGCATATCTCGTCCACGGGCACTTCCTTTTCCTCACCGTCTCTGAACACCAGCGCCATCTTAGGCTGGAGCCGCATAAGCTTGCGTATGGCGTTTGCCGTCTCGCCCATCGCTATGTGTTCGAGATATCGCCCGAAAAGCAGCAGCGTTATCAGCACGGAGCCTGACAGAAAATACAGCATCTTCCCTATCGGCACAAAAAACGCGGTGTATGTGCTGTAGAGATAAATGATCGTCGTCGAAAGCGCAACGAGAACGTCCATCGTCATGGTTTTGCTGCGCAAAGCCCTGTAAGCGCCCCTGTAAAAATAAGCGCCCGGCCAGAACTGGACTATTGACGCGAGCACAAACTGCGCGGCATAGTGCAGCTCCCATATGAGGGGTATCGTGCAGAACAGGCCAACTGTTATTAGCCGAAGAAGCTCTATGCGCTTTGTCTGCCGGTCCTCCTCGTCTCCGCTGCTCATCTGACCGAGCTCCGCCCATACTCCATCTTCTCTGAGCGCGCGGATGAGCTTTGTGCTGTCGTAATCGACAGGCCACAGCCGCAGCTCAAGGCGGGCATTTTCAATGTCCGCCTCAACGCTTTGCACAGTCTCAAAGCTCTGGAGCTTTGCGACGGCCGCCTCCGCAGTCTCGGCCGAGAGCATCCCGCATTTAAGCTCCACCGTGTCGGCCGAAACGCCGTAGCCCGCTTTTTTTATGCACGCGGCTATGTCCCTGATGGCAAGCGCGCTCTCGTCATAGCTTATGGCCGCTCTGCCGGTGGCATAGTTGACCGCAGCTTCCGAAACGCCATTGAGTGACATGAGCGCTCTGTTGAGGCGATCGACGCAGGCCGCACAGTCGATGTTGCTGATTTTTATGGAAATTTCCTTCATGTGAAAAGCGGCTCAATATGACGCCGCATCACTGCTGCGACGGCTTGCGAGCTTTTTTGATGTCGAAAAACTTCTTGAGCGATATTACAGAGCACGGCAGGCAGAATACCGGAACATGGAACAGCAGTATCCAGCTCAGGGTATCGACGCCCTGATAAAACTGCATGCCCGTGCCGGGGTCGTACCACACGCCCTCGATCAGCTCAAAGTATGTAAAGTTCCAGATGCCCCAGTTGAGGCCGCTCGATGAGCCGAAGCAGTGGAGCACGACAAAAGACAGACTCGTCACGATGCCGGCGAGGCAGCAGACGATAGTCGCGGACATTCTGCGGCTTTTTGCGAGGAAGATCGACACTACCGGTAGCACATAGACGATCAGATTCAGCGCCCAGAGCGACATCGGGATCGTGTAGCCCCAATTGTACGCCTGACGGATATGGTCGCCGTCGTGGATGAGCACCGCGACAAGCATTATCACAGCGCAGATAATCATGGTCTTGGTGGTTTTTTCGTCAAGCCTTGTGTCCAAAAGCTCAAGCTTTTCCTTATCATTTTTTGACATATGCTCTTCTCCTTTTTTATTGACCGTGCGGTCTTTGATTACCATTTGGTAAATTTAATATAACATCCTTAGCAGCATATGTCACCAGTTAATTGTTAAATAATTATTTTGGGCCGTTCTAATTGAGTGCGTCAATTCACCAACACGCGGACGGGCAATGCTCGCCCTTACGATTAGTGCGCGAGTGCAATAAAGAATATTGCCAACCTCACCGGTCGAGACACCGGCAAAAGAGATTACATAAAGCGTAGCAACGGATTAAAAAAAGCCCGGCTTTCACCGGGCTTTTTCTATTTGAAATTGTGCAGGTTAATTATCTTGCCTTGTTGATAAGGTCTATGACGGGAGTGATTGCGGTATTTTCATCATACATATGCTTGGTTGCCGCTCTGAATTCGGTCAGGTCAGGGCGAATAATGGTTACTCCCATGTCTTCCATCTCCGCAAGTGTCTTCGCTTCCTCTTCCGCAACAACGGTACGGCTCTTTGCGGTTATTTCTCTGCCGACCTCAAGTATGATCTGCTGAAGCTCCTCAGGGAATGACTGGAACGTCTCCTCGTTGAAGAAGAGGGAGCCCTCATAAGGTACATGCTCTGTCATAATCGCATAGGGAGCGACCTCATAGAAATTCATGGCCATGGTAAGCATAATGTCGTTTTCCTGACCCTGAACTACGTTGTTTGCAATAGAGGTATAGACCTCGGAAAGCGCCATGGGAACGGGAGCTGCGCCGAAAGATTCCCAAACCTTCATATAGGTGGTGATGGTCGGTACACGGATTTTCATGCCCTTCAGATCCGCGAGGCTGTTAACGGGCTTTGTGCAGCACAGGTTGCGGTTAAGGCCGTCAATAACCGTGACCATTCTGATATTTGCTTCTGAAGCGACCAAGTCTGCGCACTCATCAAAGTAGTTGTCCCAGAAATTGTAGCGGTGTTCCTGGCTGTCATAGAGGTAAGGCATACCCCATGCGTCAAAAATCGGGTTAACTTCGCCCAGTGAACTGAAGCCGTCCATTACGATGTCAACGGTGCCCATCTCAAGTCCTTCGAGAGCGTCAACAAGGCCGCCAAGCTGGCCTGACGCGAATACCTCGCCCGTTACCTTGCCGCCCGTGCGCTCAGAAACCTTGTCGAGAAATTCCTGTGCCAGTACGGTCATGTAGTAATCAGATGTCTCAGTAGTAGCTAACTTCCAGTGGTAGCTGTAGTCGCTGTCGTCATTGCCGGCTTTATCCTGGCCGTCGCCGCAGCCGGAAAGAATACCAAGGCACATGACAAGTGCAAGTATGAGTGCAAGTGCTTTTTTCATGTCTTTCTCCTTCTATTATTTATTTATTTTCTGCATTTCTGCATTTTAACGTTTTCACAGCATTTAGAGAATACTGGGCAGCCATGTTGAAAGCGGCTCAAAATACGTTATTACCAAAAGCGCTATGAAGTTTGTCAGGAGGAACGGCAGCGACGCCTTAAACTCCTGCTCAAAGGGGATATCCGCGATGGCGGCGGCTATATACTGGTTTTCGCCGACAGGGGGAGTTGTTAGTCCAAGAGCGAGGTTTACTACCATAATAATGCCGAAATGTACCGGGTCGACGCCCAAGGCCAGCGCCTGGGGCAGAAGTATCGGGGTCACTATAAGTATGCCGGCAACAGATTCAATGAAGCAGCCGACTATAAGGAAAATGATGTTGCATATCAGCAGGAAGGTAAACTTATTTGTAGCTATGCTTCCGACTGCATTGCCCAGCAGCGATGATACTCCGTTGCTTGTCAGCAGCCAGCTAAATGCGCCGGATGCGCTGCATATTATGAGCACCATGACGGTATTCACAAGCGCGCCGCCGAAAATGGAACCGATATTGGAGCTGTTAATTTCCTTATACCAGAATTTTGATACCAGGAAGCCGTAGACGCATGCAACTGCTCCCGCCTCGGTGGGAGAGAAGAAGCCGCCGTATATTCCTCCGAGGATGATGACCGGAACGAGCAGCGCAGGAACAGCGTCAAGAAATGATTTTCCAAGTTCTTTCAGGCTGAAGGTGCTTGTCTGTTCAATATGGCGCTTTCCGGCTTCGATTCGCACTGTTCCCATCAGGCATACCGCGAGGAATATTCCCGGAAGGATGCCGGCCACGAAAAGATCCCCGATAGATGTATGTGAGCACACGCCGTACATAATCATCGTTATGCTGGGGGGGATTATGACGCCGAGTCCGCCCGCTACCGCCTGAAGCCCGGCAACAAAGTCGGCTGGATAGTTCTTTTTCTTCATCTCAGGGATCAGTGTTGAGCCGATTGCCGCGCAGGTTGCCGCAGCAGAGCCCGATAACGCGCCGAAGAATGCCGACGCGACAACGATAACGTGCGCAAGTCCTCCCCGCATCCAGCCTACAAGGCAGTCGGCGAAGCGCACTATTCTCCGCGACATTCCGCCTACTTCCATGAGCTTGCCTGCAAGCATGAAAAACGGTATGGCCATCATCGAAAAAGAGTCAACGGCCACAAACATTCTCTGCGCGAATGTTACAATGTTCATGCCGCTCAGGAGCATAACGACTGCGGTGGGCAGACCGATCGCCACCAGCAGCGGTGCGCCGAAGAACAGAAGGACTATGAGCATTCCAAACAAAATCAGTGTTGTTACCAGCGGTGTCATCGCTCTTTACCCTCCTTTTTGTATATGTCACCGGATCTGCCGGTCAGTTCCCTGTGCTTTTGAACGATCTGAATGATCTGGCTGATGCTGAACAGTATGCACAGCACGCTTCCAAGCACCAGGGCAAATATCACTACGGCATACGGCATCCTCGTTACGTTATACACCTGACCCTTGCTTATGGTAAGCAGCATATAACTTACGGACGAATATCCCAGGTAGACAAAAAACACGCCCATAATCGCCATGTTGACTATCGCGATAATATTTTGTACCTTCTGAGGAAATATTTTCTGGACGAAGTATTCGACCTTTATAAGTCCGCCGTTTTTAAAGCAGTAGCTTGCGCCGGCAAACGTTACCCAGATCATCGTCCATCTTGCGACCTCTTCCGGCCATGACAGCGGATTTCCGGCTTTTCGGAATATGACCTGTATCACGGTTATTGAAACCATAAGTATCAAAACCGCGCTGCCCAGCCAGAGATCAAATTTTTCAAAAAATCGTTTCATATTCTTTCCCCCATACTCAGGAACGGGTAACAGATACGATAGCTTCCTTCAGTATTGACACGGCGCAGTCCATTTCTTCCTCGGATATAGTCAGAGGCGGCGATATCTGAAGCGCCTCTCCGGATACTCCGTCGGCAGTACCGGTAACGCCCGAGAGGACGATCAGTCCTTTTTCCAGACAATATGCACTGATTTTTCCGGAAATATTCAGCTTCGCGTCGAAGGGCTTCTTTGTCTCCCTGTCTTCAACAAGCTCCACACCGATCAGCATACCCTTGCCGCGAATATCGCCTACCGCCGGCAGATCGCCGAGGGCATTTTTCAGCTTATTAAGCAGAAGCTCGCCGCTGGCCGCAGCTTTCTCAATGATATTGTTATCGGTTATGTACTTAACTACCGCGTTCGCGCCTGCGCATGAGATCGGCATGCCTGCAAATGTGTAGCTGTGCTCAAGTATTCCCGAGCCGTTTGCGATAGCGTCAACGACCTTCTTGTGTGCAATGACCGCGCCTATGGGAACATAGCCGCCGCCGAGTCCTTTTGCAACGGATATCAGATCCGGAGTCACGCCGAAATGATCGACCGCGAAAGCTTTGCCCGTTCTTCCGAGTCCGGTTATCACCTCATCGCAGCACAGAAGGACATCATACTTATCGCAAATCTCTCTGATGCGCTTAAAGTACTCCACGGGAGGTACGGTCGCGGTCGCCGTTGTGCCGACTATGGGTTCAAGAACGAATGCGGCAACTGTATCTGCGCCCTCGTATTTGATTATGCGTTCAAGCTCCTCCGCGCAGGGCAGACCGCAGCTTGAGCACTCAAGTCCGTAAGGGCATCTGTAGCAGTTGCACTGCGCAATATGGGGCATATGTAGCAGCAGATTTTCATAGCGGCTCCTCCAGGAAGGACGGCCGCCCAACGACAGCGTTCCGAAGGTATTGCCATGATAGCTCTGCCATCTCGATATGATCTTGTACTTGCTGGGACGTCCTGACTCTATCTGATACTGGCGGGCGATTTTGGACATTGATTCGACCGCCTCCGAGCCGCCGCTGCAAAAGAACACCCGTTCCATACCAGCAGGGGCAAGAGCAATTATTCTGCCGGCAAGCTCCTCTCTTACGTCGCTTGTAAATGCTCCGCCGTTGAGATAGCAGACCTTTGCAGCCTGCTCGCTGATAGCATCAACAACTTCCTTTACACCGTGCCCTATATTGGTGACTGCAAGTCCCGCGCCGAAATCGAGATATCGCTTTCCATCCGTATCATACAGAAAAACACCCTCGCCATGATCAATGTGCTTATACTCCTTGGAGAGAGATTTTGTAAACACATTACTTTTGTTCTGTTCCATTTTCGTCCTCCCATATTAAATATTAAATCTAAAATTTTAGATTATTATATAAAAAAAGAATTCCACAGGCAATTCGTAAAATAGCCAACATTTATTTCTGAATTTTGTGGAATTCTAACAAGCTCAGTATAAAATGTATACTTTGGCTTATAGGCTTTTGTTCATTATCACAACTCCGGCTCCAGGGACATTATCTCATCAAAGTGAAAAAGTATATCATCTTTTGTTCCGATTATGTCCTTCTTGATGTATTTTCTGGCCTCTTCCTCATTTTGGCTGAGAATGGACTTGGCAAGCTCGATATGCGTGATCAGTTCATTTCTGGCAAATTCGGTCGCTTTTCCGCTTTTAATATAAAAGCTCACATGTTTTGCGGTTATTTGCTTGGTTAAGTCCATTACATTTTCGATCTCGTTATAAATGATTGCCGGGCAAAGCTTCCATAAGTAGCTGTGAAATTGTGCCTGAAGATCATCAAAGTATCGCATATCCTCTGCAATGCTTGTGGCTCCAAGATTATCAAGGCAGCTCTCAAAAAGGCTTATATACCTGCGTATCATGGTTCTGTTCGCGTCGTTTATTGCGCGGCAGACAACGACTTCCTCCAGCGCGGCGCGAAAGTCGAACATTGCCTCTATCTCTTTTTTATCATAGCTGCGCACATAGCTGCCGCTGCGCTGGATAATAGTTACATAGCCGTTTCGCTCCAGCGCCTTTATCGCGTTGGTTACCGGAGTACGGCTGACCTTCAGTTCCGCCGATATCTGGTCAATATCCAGTTTCTGATTGGGCTTGTATTTGTTTTCAATTATGCGCTTTTTGATTTCCTCATACACCAGGTCATTCAGGCTCTTATACTCAAGCATTTCATTCTCCTAAAACTAATTGTGAATACTCGGAATACTCGTCAATTATTATCGAAGTCTGTCGTACTCGCATTCCGGCTCGATGAGGCATGCAATCTTTGCACTTTCTTCAAGCTCTTCGATGCCGTAAAAGGCGTCCATAATGCTTTTTCCGCCAACAATACCGCCATGATTTTTCAGCAGATAGGCATCCCCCCTGCCCAAGCATTCCTTAAACGAGGCAAATAACTCGTCAGAGCCCGGTCTTCCATATGGTACAAGTGCAATTTTTCCAACCTTCATATCTAAATATGGCGTATAAGTAGGGATAATGTCAATATCATTTTTAAATTTTCTACAGGAAAATAGTGTAGAATACGGCCCGTGAGTATGTATTACCGCCTTAACCGCATCATTATGCTCATAATAGTACTTATGCAGCGTCAGTTCTTTGCTCGCTTTTTTGCCGTTAATTGATTCTCCCGCAAAACTCACAACTGCAAAATCGTCGTTTGTCAGTGTTCCGAAGCAGCTTCCGCTTGCTGTTATATATATGCTTCCGTCATGTATGAAGCTCATATTTGCAGATGAGCCGCTTGTCTTGCCTCTCTCAAACAGGCTGTGCGCTGCCCATACTGCATCATGCAGTTTTTTCTCCAGAACATTATCCATCAGATTATTCCCCTGTTCCCTTCCGTAGTCATTTTTACCGCTTTTGCAAAAAAGTCAGCCTTGCCGAAATTTCCTGATTTGAGCACCAGACGAAGCTCGGCATGTTCCGTCGGAACCATTATCGGCACTCCGGCGGCAATGCTCTCTCCTATCAGGTAGCTTTTCAGGCCAATGCGCTCTGTAACCGCGCCCGAAGTCTCGCCGCCGGCTACAATGATCTGCTTATATCCCGCCTGAATGGCTCTCTCGGCAAGCTCAGCCATTAATTTCTCGATCCTCTTTGCCGCTTCCTCACGCTTGTCCTTTGCGATGGCGCTTATGGCCTCAGCGGTATCGGAGCTGTATATCAGCGCCCTGTCGATATTTTCGGCCTCCCGCCATACGCTGTCGGCATCCTGCGAGCCGTCAAGAACCTTGTCAGGATATATTTTTATCATAGTATTGCCTGTTTTTTTGTACTCCGATATCTGCTCAAGCGTCATTTTTGAGCAGCTTCCCGCAAGCAGCAGCGTTTTTCCCGACGCTTCAGGTACATCAACGGTTTCATGTGCAGATTCAGCTCCAAGAAGCCTGTTGCCCATAAGCCCCGAGCCTCCGCTCAGGAGTTTAAGATCGCCGAATATTGAATATATCAGCTCTGCGTGAGCGTCATCATAGTAATCCGGCACTATGTAAAAGTGCTTACTGCTTTTCCTGAAAGCAGCCATTTTCTCTGCTACATATTCTCTGCCGCGCAGCATATCCCCAACGCTTATGGCAAAACACGGATACCTGCTCTGCTCGCGCATCAAAACCGAAATATCGCAATCCCACATGGGGTTGAGCGGGTGATCCTTCATATGAGTTTCATGCAGCGGTATCCCGTTGACAAAAAGCTTTCCGTCCTTAACCGTTCGCCCGTTGACCGGAAGCGCAGGACACAGGAGCGTATATTCAAGGCCAAACTTTTCAAGCGCAGCATCCAGTACAGGGCCAATGTTTCCCTGCCTCGTCGAATCAAATGTAGAGCAGTATTTAAAATAAAGCTGCTGCACGCCCATGGAATTAAGATATTCAAAAGCAGCCATACATTCTTTAACGGCGGCCTCTGCCGGAATCGAACGTGTTTTAAGCGCGATCACAACTACATCGCAGCGATCCAGACCTGCATTTGTATCCGGTATGCCGCTGCAAAGTATAGTTTCAAGCCCACGCCCTCTCATAAACGACGCGATATCGCTTGCGCCTGTAAAATCATCCGCTACACAGCCGATTTTGAGTCTATGCTTTTCCATTAACGATCAATCCTTTTCTGTATGTCTACACTGTTTTCAGCTATTGGCATTTGTTGTCCGTAAAATTCTTGCAGTATTGAAATCTAAAATTTTAGATATGCATTTAAAATAAGCAGCCCGTCTGGCTGTTAGTTTAATAATAGACTACCGCCGGTCAAATGTCAATATATATCTTCCTCCGATTCATTTCCAATTTAAGTAGAAGCTAACGGTGCTGCGTATAAATGTTTCAGCAGCGTCAGTTTAAATATACCCTGTCTGCACAGAAAGCCCGGCTTACACCGGGCTTTTTGAGCTTCGCTTATTTCACAATGGCGGTCAGAAGATTTTCCAGCTCTTCAAGCGAGATATTGCTCGTTTCAATATCGTAGTTTATATTTTCGTAAGAAAACTGCACCATAAAGCTTCCCTGATATCCATAGACCACGACCGGCACGCCGTTAATTTCAGATTGCTGCGGATCATCGCACTCGATAAAGCAATCCCTCAGCGGTTCCTCATACGGGCAGATCGCTATTGTCAGCTCTCCGCCGCTCTTGCTCCGATATTCAAACACATAGTCATGCAGGCGGTATTCGTCCCTCAGATCAGCGTCTTTGTATCCGGGTATTGACAGGGAACAGAAATTACAGCATTCAAAATTGTTTGGTATCTTAGCGATAAATTCCTCGTAGGTAACGCCGACAGCTCCGCGAAACTCCTCTAATACCGACATCCACACGTCATGTGGAAGCTTGCTGAGCGAAGTCACCTGCACATCCATATCTACGCTCATAACGCTCTCCGCCTCGTTTATCACAAGCAAATCGCTGTTTACCGGCTGGCGGTCTGTTCCATGATAGGCGAGCGCGCCCACTATCACAAGGCACAGGCAGGCAGCCATAGCAGCCCATTTTTGCCAGGCATTCTTTTTGCGCTTGTAGGTTATCGCTTCGGTGATAAGCTCATCGTCCATATAGTTCATTGCTTCCGAAAACTGTTTTGTTGTCATGCCAATACACCCCTTTTCAGCAGATAATCCCGCATTTTCCTCCTGGTGCGGGTAAGCCGGACGGACACATTGCTTTCTGTCATACCCATGCGCTCTGCGATATCCGCGTATGTGTCGGAAAACCAGTACCGCCGCAGGAAGATAACGCGGTTTTCTGCCGTCAGCGTATAAAGAAAATCGCAAATTACACGCGCTAATTCCTTCGCTTCGATTTCCGCTTCGATCGTATCGGGCGCTGACAGGCAGTATTCCAGCTCTTCCATGGCGACATCATAGGCGCTGCTGCGTTTGGCCGCTTCTTTCATGTAGAAGCGCTTGAGAGAAATGTTCCGGACGATTTTGCACAGGTATGTCAGCAGAGGATTTGGCTTTGCCGGGGGAATCGCGTTCCATGCTCCGAGATAAGCGTCATTGACGCACTCCTCCGCGTCAAGACGATCATTCAAAATACCGTAAGACAGCTTATGACACACTCTGCCATATTTTGCGTCAAGCTCTTTTAATGCCTGCTCCGAGCGCGCAAAGAACAGCTCTATTATTTTTTCGTCGTCCAATGTACACCGCCTCCCTTCACCTATATACTACTATTTGCTTCGTAAAAACTACATTGACAAGTAAAAAGCCCGGATTTAACCGGGCTTTTTTATATCCAAAACTGTCAGAACGTCGTTTTCTACGCGAAATTTCACCTCCGCGCCCGCGTATTCCATGCCGTACACGCGCTCGGGGTCGTCATGATAGCCGGGTCTGGGGTCGTTTTCTAACACTTCCCTCAGCCCCTCCGGAAGTTTCGCTTCAAGCGCTGTTGGAATGCTGACAGCAAGCTTTCTGAAGCTTGTTTTATCCGTGAAGCCGCCTGTTGCCTCGGGGTGGCTGTCGGAATAGGGCACATACGGCTTGATATCGAATATGGGCGTGCCGTCGAGCATATCCGCGCCCAGCACATGGAGAACAGGACCCCGCTCGGGTGAGCGCTCGACGCGCTCAAGCCGCAGAGACGACATGCCTATGGCGTTCGGGCGAAACGGCGAGCGCGTTGCGAACACGCCCATGCGCACATTCCCGCCGAGCCTCGGCGGGCGCACCGTCGGCGTCCATGTGTCGCGCACAGACTCGGAAAACTGCCACAGAACCCATATGTGGGAGTAGTCGTCAAGGCCCCTTACCGCGTCAAAGCTGCGGTATTCCGGCTCGAACACTATCTCCGCCTTTACATCCTGCGCTATCCCGCTCTGGCGCGGTATCCCGAATTTACTCTTAAACGGCGTGTGTATACGGGCAATTATCTTCATCTCAGGCATATACTGACACCTACTCTTGTTGATTTTTTTCGATTTTTATAATACAATAATACAAATATATTTTGCTGATGTCAAATATGCCGGGAGGCGATTTTTTGAAATACGTCCTGCGTACAGATAATCTCACCAAGCGTTTCGGGGCAAAATGCGCCCTGAACAAAGTTAATATGCAGATAGAGAAAGGCGAGATCTACGGCTTTATCGGGAAAAACGGCGCGGGCAAGACCACGCTTATGCGTCTTGTCCTTGGTGCCGCCATGCCCTCCGAGGGCGAGATCGAGCTTTTCGGCGGAGAGGAGCTGAGCCGTGCGCGCCATCGCATAGGCGCGCTGCTGGAGTATCCCTGCATTTACAAAAACTGCACCGCATACGAAAATCTCAAGCGCTTTTCCCTGCTCACGGGAAACAGCAGGGATGATCTGACGGAAATTTTAGACATGGTCGGTCTTAAAGGCGTCGGCAAAAAGAAAGCCGGTAAATTTTCTCTCGGCATGAAGCAGCGCCTTGCCATAGGCATAGCCCTGCTCGGCGATCCGGAGTTTCTCGTCCTTGACGAGCCTATAAACGGCCTTGACCCGGCCGGCATAAAGGAGATACGCGACGTCATTTTAAGGCTCAACCGCGAGAGGGGCGTGACCTTCCTCATCTCCAGCCATCTGCTCGATGAGCTTTCAAAGATCGTCACGACCTACGGCATTGTAAAGGACGGCGTTCTGATAGAGCAGATATCGGCGGCGGAGCTTGAAAAAAGCTGCCGCCACCATCTCAAGATCACAGTCAGCGACCCCGGCAAGGCTCTGGCGCTGCTTTCGTGCATCACCGATCGCAGCGCAATCAAGGTCGAGGGCAATTCGCTTTACCTGTACGATCTTATCGACAAGAGCGACAGGATAAACAGGCTTTTAGTGCGCCATAACATCATGGTCAGCGAGTTAGAGGTTCAGACCTCAAGCCTTGAGGAATACTTTCTTGAAAGGATGGGGAACTGATATGTTCAGGCTGCTAAATTTTGAGTTTCGCAAGCTCATTCGCCAGAAGAGCTTTTATATCTGCATCGGCGTCATGCTGGCTCTGCTGCTGTTTTCGGCATATACGGCAGAGCTTATGACCTCCGAAAGCGGCATTGAAAACCCCGAGCTGAACGGGACAAACTATCTCATGGAGGCCGTAAGCAGCAGCGCGCTTTTCTCCGTGCTCGCGGTGTTCATCCCGCTGTTCGTGTGCGAGGACTACGCATCGGGGACTATCCGCAACGTCATCACGCGCGGCTTTTCGCGGTTTGAGATTTTCGCCGCAAAGCTCATAGCCGTCATTTTCGCCTCGGTGTTTATGACGGCGGTATGCCTCGCGGCGGCCTACCTCATGGGTACGGCCTTCTGGGGCAGCGGTGACAGCGCTATTGGCGCGGAACAGATAAAAATTCTGCTGTGCCAGCTTGCCGTGGTCATCGCCTATGCCGCACTGTTTTTCGCAATAAGCTCAACGCTGCAAAAGGTCGGCGGCTCGATCGCGATATGTCTCATTCTTCCGATGGCGGCAATGATACTTCTCTCGATGGCTGACGCTGCGCTGGCCGAGCACGAGATCGTGCTCTCCAAGTACTGGATTGAGAACATCTCCCGCTCCGTCTCATCGTTTACGGTCGCCGCCGAGGATATAAAAACCGCTCTCATCGGCGCAGGCTGCTATTTTGCGTCAAGCATCGCGGCATCATGGCTGCTTATAATGAAAAAGGAATACTGATGGAGATACAGATATGTCGGGAAACCTAACGAAAAACGCTATAATGACATCGCTGGTGAAGCTGCTCAACGAAAAGCCGCTCGACAAGATAACCGTCAAGGACATAGTTGAGGACTGCGGCATCAACCGCAACACCTTCTATTATCATTATCACGATATATATGACCCACTCAAGGACATATTCAACATTGAGACTAAAAAAGCTCTTGAGCTTGCGGGCGCTCACAGCAACTGGCAGGATTCATTCCTATACTCGGCGCAGTTTATACTTAACAACAAGCGCGCGGTTTACCACGTTTACAGCTCTGTCGAGCGCGACCAGTTAGAGCGGTATATGTACAATGTAGTGGGAGCTATCATGACGCATTACGTCCGAAAAGAGGCCGAGGGGCTTGACGCCGCCGAGGAGGATATCGAGCTTTTGGCCATGTTCTATAAGCACGCGATAGTCGGGATATACAACGAGTGGATACAGCGCGGTCTAAAGGGCGATCCGGAAGAGGTTATCCTCAGAATAAGCCGCCTTTTGGACGGAAACATCCGCAGCAGCCT
Source organism: Clostridiales bacterium (assembly GCA_004557075.1). Taxonomy (GTDB): domain Bacteria; phylum Bacillota; class Clostridia; order Oscillospirales; family Oscillospiraceae; genus F23-B02. The sequence continues at coordinate 31,336 of SFEX01000008.1, read as the reverse complement.
TGAACGCTCCTGCCTTGCAAAATAACGGTTCAGACACCTTTAGCCTCATGCTTAAATTTTGAGCATGAGGCTTTTTCTGACTATGTTAAACTCCCCGGACTGCTACTATATTATAATTAATAATATACAAGGAGTCTTTTCAATGGATTATTTCAAATGCGCAAAATGGTCTTACATAGCTATCTCGGCGGCCATGATAATCGCCGGCATACTGTTTATCGCCTTCCCCTCCACCTCCGCCGTGGCTATATGCTACGCCGTCGGCATACTTATAACGCTCTTTGGCGCAATTAAGCTGATAAGCTATTTTTCAAACGACATGTTCCGGCTCGCATTCCAGTTTGATTTAGCGCTGGGCATTTTCTCCGTCGTGGCGGGCGTTCTTATCATTCTTCACCCCGGCAACATCGCCGTTGTGATGCCGGTCATAATAGGCGTTTTTGTGCTCGTGGACGGTGCGCTGAAGATACAGACCTCCCACGACGCAAGGCTGTTCGGGCTTGTCTATTGGTGGGGCATTCTCGTTTTCGGCATATTAAGCTGCATATGCGGGCTGCTGCTCATCTTAAACCCCTTTGAGGGCGCTTCGGCTCTGATGATCCTGCTCGGCATCTCTCTGATAGCCGACGGCATCCAGAATATCTGGATAACCGCCTATACCGCCAAATTCATAAAGAAAAAGGACTATATCGACGCCGAATTTCACGATATAGACGACTGAGGGGTTTTGAGGGATGAATTATACGATATATGAGCTGTTGGGCTTTTTCTTCGTCTACAGCTTCCTCGGCTGGTGCGCGGAGGTAATCTACGCCGCGTTCAGGCACGGAAAATTTGTAAACCGAGGTTTCCTTTTGGGGCCGCTGTGCCCCATTTACGGCTACGGCCTGATCGCCGTTTTGTACCTGACATGGCCTGTCATGGATAAGCCGGTCTTAGTGTTTCTGATATCCGCCGTCGCATGCACCGTTATTGAGTTTATCATCGGCTTCTGCGCGGAAAAGATATTCCATCAGCAGCTATGGGATTACTCAAACAGTCCGCTCAATATAGGCGGCTATGTGTGCCTCGGCTTCTCAGCCATTTGGGGCTTTGGCTGCCTTGCGGCGGTGTACCTTATCCATCCGCCTATAGCTCGCCTGCTGGGACGCATACCGGCTGGCATATGGCATATTCTCATAATAGTTTTCACCTGCTGTCTGATAGCGGATCTTGTAATCACGCTGTTCAACGCTCTCAAGATTGAGCGCCGCATGCAGGCAATCGACGAGCTTGAACGGGCGCTGCGCTCCGTGTCAGACCACATCGGCGAAAACCTCTACGACGGGGCTGAAGCTATCATGGACAAGGCAAACAGCTCCGAGGAGCTGAAAGCGAAGTACAGGGAGCTTGTTGAAAAGCGGAACATCGTTCACGACCATATGTTCAGCGCTTTCTCAAAGCTGCAAACAGGAAAATACCGCTCGGCATACGGCAAGATACACAGCCACCGCGAAAAGAACAAATCCAAATAAGCGTAAAAAACACACGGAGCAATCCGTGTGTTTTTTTATCAGCCGTGCGGAAGGCCCTTGCGGTATCTTGCCATCGAGTCCTTGAACAGCTCGCCGCAGGAGGGCGGAGTGTAGGTTATTGCGTTGGCGCCGGCGAGTATAGTCTCGCGTATCGTCTCCTCGGTGGGACCGCCCGTGGCGATGACCGGCACATCGGGGTACTGATCCTTTATCGCCTTTATGATATCCGGCGTGTCGGACGCGGCGGCGACGTTGAATATTGCCGCACCGTCATCTATTCTGCGCCTGAAATCGGTGTCTTTTTCGGTCACGGTCACAACTACGGGTATATCTATCGCGCGGCTGATCTTCGTGAGCACCAGCCCCGACGTCGGGGAGTTTACCACAACGCCCAGCGCGCCCTGCATCTCCGCGAACATGGCGAGGTTCACAACGCGCCTGCCCTGCGTGAGCCCGCCGCCCACGCCCACGAACACCGGGATATCAGCCGCCGACAGCAGAGACTCTGCGATTATCGGCTGCGGCGTGAATGGGTAGACGGCAAAAACCGCGTCCGCGTTGATATTTTTGATTATCGCAAGGTCTGTTGAAAACACCAGTGATTTTATTTTTCTCCCGAAAACGATTATGCCGCTGCACTCCTCGATCGCCTCTGGAACACGCAGGGCATACTGGCGCAGAGTACCGTCAACGGGCGACGGCATTTTCCCCGGCAGGCGCACCTGCTCGTTCATATCCACAAACTCAGGAATTATTATCGGCGGGCGGTGTCTGTTTCTTTTGATAGCCATATTGTCACACTTTCCTTTCGGTATTTTGCCGTATTTTATTAATTTGTCGGCGATTTGACAATAGGCTCAAAACAGCCGGTGCACAGAATTTGTGCACCGGCCTTTATTTGCCCGAATAAGCGCTTTATTATTATATTATTTATATTATCCCGAGCGGAATAAGCACGATGAGAAGCAGCGCGACAAGTCCCCAGACTACGCCAAGGAAAGTCTTCTGAGTTTTGGGCTTTGCATCGTAAATGAGGTATGCGGCAAGGAAGAAGGGTATATAAACCGTGATGAACACGGGCAGTGCACCCCACCACGGATACACCCACACGAACGCGGGAGTGGATGCAAGAAAAATTTCAAACAGCGAAAAGCCCAGCGCCGAGGCGATTGCAAAGAACCAGCGGTTGTTAATGCCGAGGATCTTTTTATTTTTGTCCTCTGGAAGAAGGTCTGCCGTGAAGCCCGCGATGGAGAACATGAGCGATAGCTCCCAGCATACGCCGATGAGCAGAATAAAGCTGGTGCTCTCAAGCGTCACCGTCCACAGTGGATAGTTCCAGATATGGCATATGACCGCGTTGCCGATCTCGTACAGCCAGTGGACGCCGTAGAGCGCGAGAGCCGCCGCGATGCCGTTCCAGTTCTTCTTTTTGATCTGCGGCACATACACACCGCACACCACCAGTGCCAGCAGTGCGATAAATGTCCAGTCAAAGTTTGCCGTACTGCGCACAGCTTCCTTTGCCGCTTCTACCGCAGCTCTGGCCGCTTCGGAATTGTCACCGAATAGCATAATTTTTCCTCCTCAACATTTAATTTAATAATTTAATTATTTATTAAATTATATTATTCAGCTATTCCTGTGTCAATGTAAAAATCCACTGAAAAATCAGTGGATTTTTTGTAGCTTATTTTAATAGCCCGTTCATTATCAGGGTCTTTATCGTACTTATGTGTTTTTTCACGCTCAGTGTACTGCCCGAGCAGTCCACATAGCTGCTTATTATAAAATATTTGTATATTTGAAAGAGTATAAGCGCCGTATCTTCCGTATCTATGTCCCGAAATGAGCCGCATTCAACACCGCGGCGCAGGATATCGCCGATAAAAGTTACTGCCCAGTTATTGAGCTCCTCTATCGGGTCGACTGAGGGGAACATAGGGAAAATACTTGGGTCATTTCTCAGAATAAGCTGGAGCTGCTCGTCTGAGTCGATATACCGAACCGCCTCCTCGAACGCCAGCAAAAGCTGCTCGGCAGGCTCTGAAGACTCAGCCGCCGCAAGTCTCACCGACTCCTGCCACTTATCCACGGCGTAGGATATGCAGTCATAGTACAGTGCCTGCTTGCTGCTGGCATAGGAATATATGCTGCTGCCGGTCATGTTCAAGGCGTCTGCTATATCCTCAAGCGTTGTCTTTTTATAGCCGTATCTCGCAAAAAAGCCCAGTGCGGTATTATAGATAAGCTCGTTATCGAGTTTTCTCCTCATTGAGCCAGTACCTCGATCGCGTCGCCTTTTTTGATCCTGCCCGATTCGAGAACCTTTACGAATATGCCCTCGCGCGGCATGACGCAGTCGCCGGCGGCCTTGCGTATCGCACAGTCGCTGTGGCACTCCTTGCCGATCTGCGTGACCTCGCACAGAGCCTCGCCTATGCGAAGCTTTGTCCCCACGGGCAGGGTGTGGACGGTCATGCCCTCCACGAGTATGTTTTCGGCAAATGCGCCGTGTTTAAGCTCAAAATCCAGCTTCTCCTGAAGCTTATTTACGCTGTCAACGGACAGAAGGCTCACCTGGCGGTGCCAGTTGCCCGCATGCGCGTCGCCATCGATGCCGTGGTCTACGCGGAGATACGCCTCGGGTATCTCATGCTTCTGTATCCCTCTGACCTCGCTTATGCAAATTGCTGTTATCTTAGCCATGATTTATCCTCCGATACGGTACATGCTTCTCTTCGATTCGCTGCGCTCGGTTGCCGAAAGCTCAACGTGCATCTGCGGCTTATGGGAGACGGCCGTGAGTATCGCCGCCTTGAGCGCATCGCCGTGCAGGCCGCGAACCGGTATCTCCTCAGCCGAGTGAAGGCAGGGCTTCAGGCAGCCGTCGGCGGTAAGGCGCAAGCGGTTGCACTCGGCGCAGAAGTGATTGCTCAGCGGGCTTATAAGCCCTATCCTGCCCTGCGCATGGGGCATTTTATATAGACGCGCCACCGAATGCGGCTCGCTCTCCACAGGCACAAGCCCGGGCAGACGCTGCAAAACGGTGCTGTTGGGTATATAAGCGCTCGCCGTGAAAACGCCCGTATCGCCAATGGGCATAAGCTCGATAAAGCGCAGCTCTATGGGATATGCGACGGTAAGCTCGGCAAGAAGCCCTATCTCCATATCGTTAAAGCCTCCTATGAGCACCGTGTTTATCTTAACAGGCTCCATCCCCGCGTATATTGCCGCACGAAGTCCCTCCAGCGCGCTTGTGAGCTTGCCGCCACGGGTAATCTGCTCGTATTTTATCGGGTCGAGCGTATCGAGGCTTATATTTATGCGGTGTATGCCCGCTTTATACAGATCCTCGGCGACCGGTGCAAGCAGCGTCGCGTTCGTCGTCATGCTGATATCCTCAACGCCCTTTATCCCGCCAAGAGCGCGCGTCAGCTCAAGTATATCGCCGCGCACCAGCGGCTCGCCGCCCGTTATGCGCAGCTTTCTCATGCCAAGCTCCGCCGCAGCCGTCGCTATCTCGATAAATTCATCCGCGCCCATCGCGCTTTTGCACGGGCAGGATTTCATTCCATTTTCGGGCATGCAGTAGGTGCAGCGCAGATTGCAGGCATCCGTGACCGAGATCCTCAGATATTCGATTTTTCTGCCGTAGCCGTCTGTCATGACGCGCCTCCGATTTTTTTATTCGCAGAAAATGCCCCGCGCTTTTCTGAACTCGCTTATTCTCTCGTCTAAAATATGTCCGTCCTTTATGACGGTGGCCTTTTTGAGCGACTGCGGGTATTCGTCAAAGTCCTTTTCAATGATCGTATCAATATAGTTTGCGATACCCTCGCTGAGCACCTTTGTCACCGTTATAGGATACATCGCGGGCGTATTGTCCACAGCGTAATGGACAACTCCGTCAACGACATACACGGGGTCGTCTATCGTCGTCGGGTGCGAGGTCTCGATCTCAAGATGGGGGTCGCAGCTCACGTCAATTATGAGCGTGCCGGGTTTCATTTTCCTGAGGTCTTCTTTATATATTATCCTGTCCTCGCGGGTCGTATCCCACATGATGCAGTTTATCAGCACATCGTAATCGAACATATTCTTGCGGAAAAGCTGCTCGAGCCTGTGCCCGTAGACGTCAACGCGCGCGCCAAGGCCGTGCAGTATGCGCATCGCGCCCTTGGCGGTCTGGCCGTTGCCGAGGATGGCGACTTTCGTGTCGTAGGGCATTTTGCCGCAATATCTGAACGCCTGCATTACGGCTGCCTCGCCCGCAACCTCTCGGTTTCTGTAGAAGATATACCGGCCGTGCTCGAATATCTCCTCCCAGGCGACGACGGTGTGCTTTTTGCGGATCATATCGCTTGTAAAATCAATATTCTGAACGGTGTGCGCCCAGCCGAACATGAGCTTGCTCTCGGATATCTCGTCGAGGTAATCGGCGTCGCCGAGCTTAACGTCGGTGATGATATCGCAGGCGAGCGCCTCCTCGCGGGAGACGACATGGCAGCCGGCGGCAATGTATTCCTCGTCTGACGCACCGACGGCGGTGCCATAGCCAGTTTCAAAGAAAAGCTTGTCCTTATTTTTTATTTTGCCTATATGCTCAGGGAGCAGAGCGCGTCTGCCCTCTCCGTTCTTATGGCTGATCAGAAAGCCTATCGTTTTCATAAATTTCTCCTTAGTTACCATTTTTTCAGTTCATACTGCTGCGCCTTCAGCTCAAGCTTATCGCGGAAGAATGCCTTAAACTCCTCCGAATGCTCGGCAACCTTGTGCAAATCCTGATGTATGTTTATCTCGATTATCTTAAATCCGTCGTCGGTTATTGCGATATCGAAGCCCATATACTCAAGCTCCGGCATAAAGCGGCATATATCGGTGATGCCCTTTTTCATGAGCTCCCAGTTCGGGACGATGCCCTCTATCTTAACGCCCGTATCGGGGTGGATCGGGCAGGGCGTGAATTTATGGTCTATTATCTTCTCGGCGCAGTAGTATCTGCCGCTGGGGATGTCTATCTTCGCGCAGATGCCGCCGTAGCCGACGTTGTCGGTAAAGCCCGTTGAGGATGAGCCGATGCGCATATACGTCTGCATTATTTTTGGCTCGTATGCGCTCTGGTTTACGACGGCGACGCGGATGGTGTTGACAGAATAGGGGTATATCTTTTTAAGCTCATGGTGCATGAAAAGATACTCTGTGATGATGTAAATGGACTTAAAGCCCTCAATCATAGAGACTATCTCGTCCTCTGTCATCTCGCTGCCGTTTATCAGATACCTGCCGTCTTTGTACTCCATGCGGTAGAAGCCGTCGCCATGCGTGCCCGACGAGGGTTTTAGCGCAAGGAGCTTTTCCTGACGCAGCAGGCGGAAAAGCTCATCGAACGAGGAGCCGAAGCCCTCGGGAATATCCTGGAGCGCCTTTATGCAGGTCTCGCCCTCGACCTTGATTATATCGTAATAGTATTTTGCAAAATACTGCTTGTACGGCTCAAACACATAGCGCGTCGTGGTCTTGTCGTTTATCCAGATCTGATAGCCGTTGTTTATCCTGTTTAGCCAGTGGTACTGGTAGTCGGACAGGAAGTTTTTATAATTGTCCTTTGTCAGACCGTACTGCTTTATTCTGAACGACAGGAAGCCCCTCTTGTAGCACCAAAGCTTCTCGCGCAGAGTGGTTCCCTTGTTATGCCACAGGTCATCCCACACAGAGTTCATCCAGAGCTTCTGCATATACGGTCTCATGCCCGGACGGCAGAAGTGCCGGACAAAGCGCTTGAAGCGCTTTTGGCGGAACGCGCTTATCCAGCGCTCTCGCGTAACAATTACGCTCTCGCGCTTTTTGGCAAGGCGCGCAAGCAGGTAGTCGTTGAGCTCGTCGCTGTGGGCTATCGGCGGGAGATCGGGGTTTGTGTCGATTGAGTCTATCACAAAGCCCTCGCGGGTGATAAAAATGCTCACGGCAAAATACTCAAGCTCGCTTATAAAATGCGCAATGTCCGTGACGGCGGCGCTTATCTCGTCCCAGCGCTCAAGCTTTTCACCGCAGAGCTCCCCGTCCGGCGCAACGGCGCGGCAGCGGGGGCTGCCGTCTACAACATCGGTGTAGTAATAGTCGAGCAGCCGTGTGTCCTTGAGCTTGTCGTTTGCAGCGTAAATGCGGATAATGCCCGTCATCTCCGGCTTCACGCTGTACGGCTCGGCGATAACGTAGCCGTATTTGAAGGTGGATATCAGCTCATACAGACTGTCCCTGTCGTAAAAATCGCGCTTGCAGGGGTTTGGAACGAAATCCTCCGGCAGATCGTCGGGAAGCTCGTCCGTGAGCAGGAAATCTGCGTCATAATCGTGGCCGTAGATGCTCATGCGCGTTTTGCACGTTGAATCCTCGGAGAGCTCATAGCGGTTTTCGCCCGTGTGCCTTATCCTGTAGGCGCTGCGGTGAGCCGAGGGGCGGTCGGGGCGGATAACAAGCTCGCCCCGCGTATCCAGCAGCCTTATAAAATCGTCGTAGGTCTCGCCGTATTCGCGGTTTACGGTGTCAATCGGCAAAAACGCCTTTCTGTTCTCGCGCTCGATTATGTTAAAATACAGCTTCGGAAGATACTCGCGATAGTCAATGAGAACGTGGTTTTCCGTCACGAGATCCCCGACCCATTTGGAAAAGCTGTTGTTAAACGGCCTTAAATACATATAATCCAGATCGGTGATATACTTATCCGGGTTATTTTTAAGGTCGTATTTTTCAATGCTGTCGGAGAAGAATTTTCTCGCATGCGCCCATTTTTTGTCCCTTTTCGGCACGCCGTTTTCGTTTTTGAGATCCTTGCAGACCTTTTTGTAATATGAATTGGCAAGACATCTTGAATAGCCCTGTCTGAGCCACGGGCGTATAAAGCGTTCTCTTTTCATTCTGCCAAATATACCCACTTAATGCTCCCTCTTTCCGATGAAACGGAATTCTTTATTATTATATAAATTCAAATCAGCCCCGCTATTATATTACAAAGTTCGCCCCAATTCAATCCCGGCAGCGCAAATTATAATTTGATTATACTGTCGGTTTATTGTATAATATCAGAACAACAGTATAAATTGGAGTTTTCATATGAGAGCTTTAAAGCTTATAAAAAGCGCGGCGCTCCTGTTTCGCGGCTTCACATTCGCAACGGCCGACGAGTGGTTTCACCTTGAGCGCATAAAAAAATACAAGCGAAAAAACAACCTTGACATCAGCGATAAGGAGATATTCTCCCTGCTGCCGTTCGACGCAAAGTTCGATAAGCTTTTCGGCGACCAGCTCTCGATGTCATACGCGCTCGACAGGCACTCAGAGCTTCTGCCCGAGAGGTATTACAGCCTGCTCACGCGCGACGGCGAGCAGTTCATTCTCCCTCTGCACGATGGCCTTGAGCAGAGCCTTGACGGCGTGATACGGATCATACGGGAAAAGGGCGCCGTCACCGTGCGAAAGGCGTCAAACTCCGTAAAGACACGGGAGCATACATACGGCTTTGACGGAAGCGCGTTTTTTATAGACGGCGAGACGCTCAGTGAGGCAGAAATGCGCCGTAAGCTTGCATCGCTGCCGTCGGGATATATAATCACCGAGCTTATCCGCTCAAGTTTTGCCCCAACACTGCACCTTGCCTTTGTTAACGAGGGCGACGGGCCGGAGCCGCTGTTTTCCATCCTGACCGATGCGCAGCCGGGTGTCTCCCAAAACTGGTACACTTCAAACCGCGAGCTGTCGGCTGTGGACGACGCGGGAAATTACTCCGGCGGCAGGATAGATGACTTTCCCTCGATCTCAGAGCGCTTGCGCGGCATAGCGGCCGAGTTTAACGAGCTTGAGTACATGAGCTTTGCCGTGCGCCTGACGGAAAACGGCTTTAAGATAATGCGCGTTGACACCGGCGCCGATCTCACATATCTCGAGCATTTCAACGAAAAAACAGCGGAGTTTATAGCCCTCAAACGGCGAGCAAAGCCGCGTTTTGTGGGATTTCGTCGCGCGATTGAGATAATCGACCGCTACCTCTGGAGCTTTCGCGCCAAGCGGCACGGCTTCATGGACTATATGTACCGCGGCTGGAAAAAGGCTCTGCGCGAGGACAGGCGAGACAAACTCACGACCCGCGCCGAGAAAAGATGGGCGCACAAGCGCGGCTTTTTGTCCTATCACATAAAGCAGTACGGTCTGACGGAGGAAAACTACAAGGACTTTCTCTCCGACCGCGACTATAAGTGGCTGCGGCCGCTGAATAACGAATACCGCAAGCTCCTGTGGGACAAGGTCACACTGCGCTATTGTTTGGATAAATACAGCCGCTACCTGCCCGAATATTACTACCATCTCGTTCCGCGAAACGGCGCGATGCAGCTTCTTAAAATGCCCGACTGCCCGGAGGGGTACGCGCGCAGCTTTGACGGGCTTCTGGCGCTTTTGCGCAAGAGAAAGCTTCTTGCAATGAAGCCCACCGTCGGCTCGCACGGGATAGGCTTTTATAAGCTTGGCTATGAGGGCGAGGGGCGATACAGCGTAAACGGCGAGGAAAAGGACGAGCAGGAGATGCTCTCTTTTCTCTCCGGCCTTGACGATTACTACAACGTTTCGGAATATATCGTCATGCACAGCGAGCTGAGGAAGATATACAGCTCCGTTGCCTGCACGGTGCGCATAATGGTCATTAACCGCCGAGGCTTCGATCCCGTCATCGAAAACGCCTACTTCCGCATAGGCACAAAAAGCACCGGCTTTACCGACAACATCGGCTCCGGCGGCGTTTTCGCTTACGTCGATGAGAAAACCGGGCGTTTCCACGACGCCGAGATAATTAAGGAGCACATCATCACCCCCTGCCCAACGCATCCCGACACCGGGGTAAGAATAGAGGGCATGCTCCCGCACTGGAGTGATGTCACGCGCATCATCCCCGAAATTTGCCGGTACATACGACCGCTGGAATACCTCGGCTTTGACGTTGTGATAACAGATTCGGGCTTCAAGGTGCTTGAGATCAACACCCATCAGGATCTGCACCGCTACCCGACCTACAACAGTAATGTTCACGCATACTTCATGCATAAGCTTGAACTCAAGAGGCAGGGCAAAAAGCTTTGTTAATATTTTTGTGATGACAAGCGGCTCTGATGATTATATAATAGGCTGATAGCATCGCTGTCAGGCGTGTATTCCCTTGTCAATCGATGCTAATATTTTTGTATATGACGTTTTCGTACATATCGTGAGGAGTATTATGCGAATAGCTTTTATTCTGCTGCGCTGGCTGATGAATTTCATCTACCTGTTCATGAAGCTCTTTCCCATAAAAAACAACAAGCTTGTTTTTCTCAGCCGCCAGTCCAATACGCCATCGGAGGATTTCCTGTTTTTGCAGGATAAGCTCCTTGAGCTGTACCCTGATATGGAGATAGTCGCCATAACATGCAGGGTTGACAACAACTTAAAAAGCATGCTCAACTTCGCCGGCGTCACCTTAAAGAGCATGTACCACCTCGCCACCTCGAGGGTATGCCTGCTCGACTCCTACTGGCCGGCGGTCTCCGTTCTGCACCACAAAAAGGAGCTTGCCGTCATCCAGATGTGGCACGCCATGGGCAAGATAAAAAAATCCGGCTATCAGTCGCTCGGCAAGAAGTTCGGCAGAAGCGACGTCATCGCCCGCGAAATGCGCATGCATAAAAATTACGACGTCATCATCGCCGGTGGCCGCGCTTTCAATCCATTCTACTGCGCCTCCTTCGGCGTGGAGCCGGACGTTCTCTACAACGTCGGCCTGCCCCGCATGGATAGGCTGCGCGAGGGCGTTTCCGAGGCAAGACGGCAGTTTGACGAAGCCTACCCCTGGCTCAGAGGGCGCAAGATCATCCTGTACGCCCCCACCTTCCGCAAGGGTCAGGTTCTTGAACCGTCAAAGCTTGTCGACGCCTTTGCCTTTGAGACTAAGGATATGCTTATCATAAAGCGCCACCCGAATCAGCTCCTTGACGTGGAGTCGATACCGCCCGCCATCACGGGCAGCAAGGTTCCGACCTCCACGGTGCTGTCGGTGTGCGACTGCGTCATAACAGACTACTCCGCCATCACCATCGAGGCCGCGCTGCTCGGCAAGCCCGTATACTTCTACCTGTTCGACTACGAGGATTATATGGCGCACAACGGCCTGAACGTGAAGCTGTTCGACGAATTCCCCGGCTGCGTTTTCAGCGACGCGCAGGAGCTTATGGCCGCCATTAACAGCGGCGAATACGACTACGCCAATTACGAGCGCTTCCGTGAGAAATATCTGCCCGATTTAAGCGGCAGAGCCACGGATAAGATCGCGGAGCTTATTATCGATTGCATGGAGAGAGATAAACATGATGCAATTTCTGAGCGCATTGCTCGCCAAAATCAAGCTGATGGTGCTGTGGGTAGTAAGGATACTGTTTGCGCCCAATCACTTTAAGCTTCCGTTTTACAAGCGCATCCACCACGCCATATTCGGCGGATACATGGTCGATCAGATAGCGCTGTACGACTTTAAGCACAACGACAAAAAGCAGTATCTTTCCGAGTTTGACTGGTACCGCTCCCGCCGCATAAACGAGCCGTACAATGACCTGCTCAACAACAAGGTCGTTTTTTCTCAGGTAATCGAGCGCTACTGCGAAACTCCCGAGATATACTGCGTAAAAAAGGATAAGCGCATCGCCGGCATGAACGGCCGCGTTTTTGACGGCTATGAGGATGTCATAGCTCTGCTGCACGAGGTCGGAGCCTTCGTCGTCAAGCCCGTGGGCGCGGGCAAGGGCAAGGGCGTGCATATAGTAAAATATAACGGTCACGGCATCCTGCGCAACGATGAACCGCACACTGAGCTGGAGCTGCTGGATATCCTGAAAAAAAGCCCCGACTGGCTCATATGCGCCTACGCGCATCAGGCCGATTACCTGAACGCCATCTATCCCAACGCGGCAAACACCCTGCGCATGATAGTCCTGCGCAGCGCGGAAACAGGGGAATTTGAGCTTTGCTTTGCCGTGCAGCGCATAGGCGCGGCATGGACGGGCGCTGTCGATAACGGCAGCCGCGGCGGGCTTGTCGCAAACGTCGATATTGAAACCGGCACGCTCAGCGAGGCGCGCACCCTGCATAACCTCACCGTTTACGAGACGCATCCTGACACCCGCGCCCAGATAAAGGGCACGGTTATTCCGAACTGGGATGCCATCAAGTCGCAGCTTTTAGATATAAGCCACAATTTTCCCTATCTTGATATAATCGCGTGGGATATCCTCCCGACCGCCGAGGGCTTCACCGTTATCGAGGCGAACACCTCCTCGGGCGTTAACATCATCCAGCTCTGGGGTCCCCAGCGCTACGGCAGGCTCGGCGATTTCTATCGCGAGCACGGTATAATCAAATGAGATATGTTATCATGGCCGACGGCAAGGGCAGCCGGTGGAATAATTTTTTGGGGCACGATAAGCAGGAGATTCGCATTGACGGGGAGACCCTGCTCGAGCGCACCGTGCGGCTTGTGCACGAAAACGACCCGGATGCAGAGCTTATCATCACCTCCCACAACGAAGATTTAAACGTTCCCGGCGCGAGACGCTATGAGCCGAAGAACAACGTTTTGGAGATAGACCGCTTCACGGCCGAGCTTATCGGCGACGATATGTGCTTTCTCTACGGGGACGTGCTCTATTCCGAGGCCGCCGTCAAGGCAGTTATAAATGCCCGTGGGCGCGAGCCTGTGCTGTTTTTCGGCAGCGAAAGCAGCATATGCGCAGTGCTGGTTCGCGACGGCGAGCTTTTCCGCAGGCTTTATCTTGAGGTTCGCTCTCTGTTTTTAGACGGGAAGATCGCCGAGTGCAAGGGCTGGCAGGTGTATCACCTGTACGCCTCTCTCCCGCTCATGGGTCGGGACATAGGCTCTGGCTACGTCGTGCTCGACAGCTTCACTCGGGATTTCAACACGCCCGAGGACTACCTTGAGTTTACGGCGCAAAAATAATGTGGAACTATAGGGAAAGCTATGATATAATGACCGGTAATCATGGCTTTCCATTTATTTTTAGGAGAAAATTGTTTTATGGCTTCAGATAAGAAAGGCAGTAGCTTCCTGCTTGCTGAACTGATAAGGCGAGATTTTATAAAAAAATATAAGCGGACAACCTTCGGCATTCTGTGGAGCGCGCTCTCACCCCTGCTCCTGCTGCTGACCATGGATCTCGTTTTCGGCACGTTTTTCGGCCGGAATATGCCGCACTACACCATTTACCTGTTCTGCGGCCTGCTTCTGTTCAACTATTTTTCCTACACGACCCGCAGCGCCATGCGCGTGCTGTACGACAACGCGCCTATTTACAGTAAGGTTCCCGTTCCCAAGTATTATTTTCTCATATCCCACAGCACAGCGCATTTTATTGACTTTCTCGTCTCGCTCGTTGTGTTTTTCGTCTTTGTCGCCGTGGACGGGATAAGCTTCCACTGGCGTTTTCTGTGGCTGCTGTTCCCCATCGTCTGCCTGTTTTTCATAAATTACGGCATTGGGATGTTCCTGAGCACCCTTTATATTTTCTTCCGCGACGTAAACTATCTGTGGCCGGTCATAACCCGCGTCATCATGTACGCCTCGGCCATATTCTACGACGTGTCCATCCTGCCTGGCATCATGCGCAGGCTTTTAAACTGCAACCCCCTTTATATGTGCATCGACTATTTCCGGCAGCTTATCATACACTCGACCGTTCCCTCCATTTCATTCCACCTCATTCTCGCCTGCATGGCCGCGTTCTGTATGCTCGTGGGCGGATTTACCTACCGCATATGCCGCGATAAGATCGCACTGTATGTATAAGGAGGTATAGAATGGAAGATAACAAGGTTCTTATTCTTGACAATGTGTCCGTGCGCTACCGCAAGTCAAATTCCCGCGCGACGGCGGACATTGTAAAGCGCATTTTCAAAAAAAGCAGCCGCTCCAATGAGTTCTGGGCGCTGAGAAATGTGTCCTTCAGCCTCGAAAAGGGCGATATGCTCGGCGTCGTGGGCAAAAACGGCGCAGGCAAATCCACCATGATGAAGGCCATAAGCGGAACGCTCTCCCCCGCCTCGGGCAGCATAAAAAAAGAGGGCAAGATCTGTGCTCTGCTTGAGCTGGGCGCGGGCTTTGACCGCGAGATGACCGTTAAGGAAAACGTCTATCTGCGCGGTGCGCTCATGGGCTACTCGAAGGAGTTTATCGACTCAAAATACGACGAAATAATTGATTTTGCGGATATGCGCGAGTTCCAGAGCAACCCATTCCGCACCCTGTCCTCGGGCATGAAAAGCCGCATAGCCTTCGCCATTGCGAGCATGGTCGAGCCGGACATAATAATTCTCGACGAAATTTTCGCCGTCGGCGACGGCGATTTCCGCAAGAAAAGCCAGAAGCGTATGCAGGAGATCATAGATTCCGGCGACACAACCGCGCTCATGGTCTCGCACTCGCTGCAAACGGTGCGCGAGCAGTGCAACAAGGTGCTGTGGCTCGATAAAGGCCGCATGGTAATGTTCGGCGACCCCAAGACCGTTTGCGACGCATACTCGGAGTATCTCAGCTCCGGCAAGCTTCCCGAGACAGACTCCCTGCTGGCAACTGAAAAAAATCCAAAAAACATCCATAAAAAGACCAAGGGCAAAATTTTTGCCGAAATTGCGATATATTTCATGCTGCTGCTTGCGGCGGTCGCCGGCTGCTTTGTCTGGTCGCAGTACGATCTGCTGAAATCCTACGTTCTCGCCCGAAATCTGAGCGCTGAACAGGTGACGGAGATCGCGGACAATTATCATCAGGAAATTGACCGCCTACTCGGCGCGGACACCTCGCGCTGGGATTACGGTATATTTAAAGACGGCGCGGAGAGAATAATAAACGAGGAAGCAAGCTACACCGATATCGCCAAAGAAGTTCTGCTTCAGGCAGGCGACATGAGCCGCGAGCAGTACAGGCGCGCGCTCGCCGCAGCCGAGATCGAGGCGATAAAGCAGAGCTACATCGTCCAGCTCGACAGCCTTGTTCAGGAGATACGCGGCGAATTTGAGGCTCAGCCTGAGGGTAAATACCGCAGTCTCATGGTATATGCCTATCTAAACTGCGACCGCTTCTACGCGCTTGAGGAGGACTGCGAAAACGATCTCCAGGAGGTCATTGAGGAGATACGCTCCGTTCAGCGCAAGGAAAATCGCCCCGAGGAGCTTGCCGACCAGGTGTGGAACGCATATAAAACGGAAAAAACCTACCTTCTCTCATATTATTGCATAAAATTGAGATAAAATTCATAAAAGGACAAGCATCGCTTGTCCTTTTTATCTTTAGATTGACAATTTGTCTCCTGAGTTATATTATATTTTCATTGATTTTTAGAAAAGGATAGATAATCATGTCTGATATAAGCGCAAAAGCGCCGTGGAAATCTCACCTCGGCGACGTTCCCTTTACTCTTGACTATTTCGACGGCTCAATGTTTGAGGCCGTTGAAGCCATCGCGGAAAAATACCCGAATAATATAGCCTTTGACTTCATGGGCAAGTCCACTACCTACAAGGCCCTCGTTAAAGAGGTCGAGGCCTGCGCCAAAGCGCTCAAAACCATAGGCGTGCGCGAGGGCGATAAGGTCACCATCGCAATGCCCAACTGCCCGCAGGCGATACAGATGTTCTATGCCGTCAACCTCGTCGGCGGTATATGCAACATGATCCACCCCCTCTCCGCAGAAAAGGAGATAGAGTTCTATCTCAACGAGTCGGAGTCTGTCACCGCGATCACCCTCGACCAGTTCTACAACAAGTTTGAGAACATCCGTCAGAACACCAAGGTCGTCAATATAATCATCGCCAGCATAAAGGACGAGCTGTCAAAGCCCGTCAAGGCCGGATATATGCTCACCGAGGGCCGCAAAATAAAGAAGATCCCCGAGGACGCCCCCGTAATACGCTGGAACGACTTCCTTCGCCTCGGCAGACATTGCTTCTATAACTACAAAGTCAAGCGCACGGGCTCTGACCCCGCCGTCATCCTCTATTCCGGCGGCACCACCGGCACGACCAAGGGCATACTGCTCTCAAACCGCAACTTCAACGCCCTCGGCCAGCAGGTCATCGCCGCAAACCCCATGTTCCGTCCGGGCGACAAAATGCTCGCCGCGATGCCGCTTTTCCACGGCTTCGGCCTCGGCGTCTGCGTCCACACAATGCTCTCGCAGGGCGGACGCTGCATACTCATCCCCCGCTTCACCGCCCAGACCTACGCAAAGCAGATCACAAAATATAAGTGCAACTTCATCGCCGGCGTGCCCACGCTGTACGAGGCGCTGCTGCGCCTGCCCTCCATGGGAAAGGCCGACCTCAGTTCGCTCAAGGGCGTGTTCTCCGGCGGCGACAGCCTTTCCATCGAGCTGAAAAAGAAGTTTGACAAGTTCCTGTACGACCACAACGCAAAGATTCAGATACGCGAGGGCTTCGGCCTTACAGAGTGCGTCACGGCCTCCTGCCTCACGCCTCCCCACATGGCCAAGGAAGGCAGCATCGGTCTGCCCTTCCCCGACACCTATTACAAGATAGTCGAGCCGGGCACCGACAGAGAGCTGCCCTACGGCGAGGAGGGCGAGATCCTTATTGCGGGTCCCACCGTCATGATGGAGTATATAAAACATCCCGACGAGACCGCCGCGACGCTCCAGACGCACTCCGACGGCCTGACCTGGATATACACGGGCGACCTCGGCATGATGGACGAGGAGGGCTTCGTGTACTTCCGCGGCCGCGCAAAGCGCATGATAATCACCTCCGGCTACAACGTCTATCCCGGCCAGCTTGAAAATATCCTCGACGCGCACGAGCTGGTTCACATGAGCTGCATCATCGGCGTTCCCGACCCGTACAAGATGCAGAAGGTCAAGGCTTTTGTCATGCTAAAGCCCGGCGTTCCTCAGAACGAGGAGAGCAAGGAGTCCATCATGGCATATTGCAGAAAGCATATAGCAAAGTACGCGATGCCGTATGACATCGAGTTCCGCGATGAGCTGCCCAAGACGCTCGTCGGCAAGGTCGCTTACCGCATCCTCGAGGAGGAAGAGGCCGCAAAGCGCGGTGATATCGAGGACGACGTTGAAAGCCCCGCCGCCGAACAGGAAGCCGAGGAAGAAAAGGAGACCGCAACGGTTTCATAAAGCCTTGAACCGTTTCATATTTCATGTTATAATATCTGCATTGTCTCGCATCGGAGGCAATGCAGATATTTTTGATAATGAGGTGACTTTTATGAAAATAAAACTGCGCAATGCACTGCTTATCGCACTGGCTCTGTGTCTGTGCGTATGCCTGCTGAGCGCTTGCGGCGGCGATGACGACACACCCGAAAACACCGACGACATAGGCAACGTTCAGGCTCCCGACGTATCCGACGAAGGCCCCGAAGGCACTCCCGCTCCGCAGCAGCAGTCCACGGCTCTCGCCGAGACAGCCGACGCCGGAGAGGAATACATCGCCCGCATGGTCTTTATAGGCGACAGCACCACCTACGGTCTCAAGGCATATGACGTGCTCCCCGGCTCCCAGGTCTGGACCCCCTCCAGCGGCACTCTCGCCCTGTTCAACCAGAGCATCGCGACCATCGTATACCCCGAAACCGGTCTTGAGATCCCCATCACCGACGCTGTCGAAATGGCAAAGCCCGAGTATGTCGTGCTGACCATCGGCGTCAACGGCGTTTCCATGATGGACGAGACCTCCTTCAAAACCGAATACACCGCCCTTGTCGAGCGCATACAGTCTGTAAGCCCCGACACCAAGATCATCTGCAACTCCATATACCCCGTTGAGACATCCTACGAAGCCAAGGACAACGGCATAAACAACGAGGTCATCGACCGCGCAAACGGCTGGATACTCCAGATAGCAGAGGCCACCGGCACGCATTACGCCGACTCCGCCTCAGTCCTCAAGGGATCCGACGGCAAGCTCGTTTCCGATTACGGCAACGGCGACGGCCTCCACCTGAGTGCTACCGGCTTTAACCGGGTTCTCAACTACCTGCGCACCCACGCATATCTGTAAACAGAGGTCATGACAATGAAAAAATTCAGTACTGTACTTCTTATCGTCATCTCGCTCTGCCTGCTGTCTTCCTGCGGCGGCGATGAGCCGAAGGACCCCGGCATGGATGCCGTGGCCGAGGCCGTGTTCACTTCGATCGACACCGAAAACATGGCTCAGATACCCGATGCCTATGTTGAAAACATGATGCAGATAGCCCCCGACGGCTACGTTTCCCGCAACACCATAATTTCATCCGTCGGAACAAACATCAACGAGTACGGCATTTTCCAGGGCAAGGACGAGGAGCAGACAGCCGCGCTCAAGACCGCGCTTGAGGACTACCTCGCGTACCGCCAGGAGCTCTGGATGGACGAATATCTCCCGCAGGAGAAGCCCAAGCTCGATAACGCCAAGGTCTGGGTCGAGGGCAACTACGTCATGTACGCCATTCTCGGCGATGAGGAGCTCGAGGCCGCGCACAACGCGTTCTCCGGCTGCTTTGAGGGCTGAGAGATGAAGCTTATATGGCACGGCCACGCCTGCTTTGAGCTGAAAACCAGCTTGGGCAGCGTGGTATTTGACCCGTACTGCCCCGGCTCTGTACCGGGTCTGAGCCTGCCTGAGCTGCGCGCCGACGCCGTTATATGCAGCCACGGTCATAGCGACCATTGCGGCAGTGACGCCGTCAGGCTAAGCGGCGCAAATCCGGCCTTTTCCTTCACTCAGATACACACCTTTCACGACGGCGAGGGCGGAAAAAAGCGCGGAGGAAACCTCTGCACCGTCATCGAGGCCGAGGGGCTGCGGATCGCTCACTTGGGCGATTTAGGGCACCTGCTGAGTGAGGATGAGATAAAGCGCTTCGGCAGGCTCGATCTGCTGATGATCCCCGTCGGCGGCATCTATACCATTGACGCTGCGCAGGCAAAGGAGCTTATCGGCGCTATGGCTCCGCGCATTGCAGTTCCCATGCACTACCGCTGCGCATCGTCGGGGCTGCGGAACGTGGCTCCCGTCGATGACTTTCTCCGGCTTTTCCCGGAGGACGATATTCGCAGGCTACAGGGCTGCGAATATGAATTTAATTCAGGTGAAAACGCAAAGATCCTTGTTTTTTCAATTTAAAAAATAATTTATTCAGGAGGTAAAACAAATGCCCGATCTTAAAGGAACAAAAACCGAACAGAACCTGTGGGAGGCTTTCGCAGGCGAGAGCATGGCCCGCAATAAGTACACATACTTTGCCTCAAAGGCGAAAAAAGACGGCTACCAGCAGATAGGCGCCATATTTGAGGAAACCGCCGGCAACGAGAAAGAGCACGCGAAGATATGGTTTAAGCTGCTCTGCGGTGGCTCAATCCCCTCCACCCCCGAAAATCTCCTTGCGGCCGCGACCGGCGAGATGGAGGAGTGGACGGATATGTACGCCCGTATGGCAAAGGAAGCCGACGAAGAGGGCTTTGCCGATATCGCCCAGCTTTTCCGCTCGGTCGGCGCTATCGAGAAGGAGCATGAGGAGCGCTATCGCGCACTTCTCTCCAACATAAACGACGGCAGCGTGTTTGAGAAGAAGGAAAAGGTCATCTGGATCTGCCGCAACTGCGGACATATCCACGAAGGCCCCACCGCCCCTGAGATGTGCCCGACCTGCGCTCATCCCCAGGCATACTTCGAGCTGAGAGTAATAAACTACTGAGCTTAAATACAAAAAGTCCGCACCCAAAAGGGTGCGGACTTCACTATTGAGGTGATAGTATGGTTAAAGATGCGGTCGTACATCGTTTCCAAACGCTGTGTCGGGAGAGAGGCATCAAAGCGAATGAGCTGGCAACGCTTGCAGGCGTTACGCCATCGACTGTGTACAGTATGATGGATGCGCAAAGACGGGACGTATCCATCGTCACGATAAAGAAGCTGTGCGACGGGCTGGATATCTCGCTGGGCACATTCTTTTCAGCGCCGGAATTTGAAGCTCTGTAGCAGGAAATACAATAAATACGCATAAAAAATGAGCTGCTTTCGCAGCTCATTTCAGCGTGTCAAAAAAGTCCTCACGGACTTTTTTGCACGCTTCACAAACGCCACGTTTTTTGTGAAATTGCATTTCACGAAAAACCGAGCCCTGCTCGTCAAAAAGCCTGATTTATCAGCTTTTTTGATGGCTATTTATCCAATTCGAGGCGGGCTGACGCCCCCTCGAGCTCCCCCATCCTTTGTCGGGGATTATGCTTTCATTTTTAGTTTTTCGACAGACTGAAATGAGCTGCTTTCGCAGCTCATTTTTTACTGTTCATCATACGTTTTATATCCGCAAGGCGTTTTTCATAGGCCGCCATGATAACGTCCTCGTGGGCGAGCACGGGGTTCTCAACGTCCAGCAGACGCATGAGGTACTTGACAAACTGCGGGTTCATTACGGCAAAGGGCCCGACCATCGAGGTGGAGAAGAAATTATTTATCCTCACGCCCTCAAGCTTCGACTGCTTGTTTATGCCGATGCCGTATTTCACATCGGCAAAATTAAAGCCGCTGTTATCGCCGTAAAGCTGCGAAAACTCCGCCTTGAAGCCGACAAGCTCCATATCCTCAAAGCCGCAAAGCTGAACTGAGTTGAAGCGATGCATCATATCGCGCTTTGCGTACAGATGAACGATGCCGAGCGCGTCTATCCTGCTGCCATCCTCGTTCTCGATATAGTCGCAGAATATCTCTCCCGCGTTCGCCGTCATGAGAAACACAACGCCGCTGTCTATCATATTCTGTATTCTGTCCCTGTAGGGCAGGAGCTTTTCGATAACAAGCTCCTGCTGGCTCTCTGTCATCGCGCCCATGTAGACAAACTGCACGTTATCGCTTACAAAGCGCGGCTCGTCCCGGTAGGACGTATAGATAAACTCCGCCTCCGGCAGACACTCCTTCAGGTAGCGGTGGTTCCAGCAGTCGCCGAACAGGTTTGCAAACTCGGGAAACAAAACTTCTATCTTCATGCTTCCGCCTCCCTTTCGTCAAGCTCCTCAAGAATACCGTCGCGCACGCGCTTTGTCATGACGGGCGTAGTCAGGTCGTGGAGAATAAACACCTTTTCCCCGCGCTCGAGCGCCAGCTCCTTCGGCGCGTCGGCTTCATTCTCAACGCAGCGTATCTTATCCTCGGGTATTCCGGCAAGCAGCAGGCGCAGGTGATAGTCGTGTATCCTGACGCCGGCGGCTACAACGCGGGTTATGCTCTCGTGATTGAGCAGCTCGAAGTCCGCGTCAAAGACCCACGTCATGATCTCCGTCGTCTTTTTATAGGTCATATCGTCCAGCATGAGGATGACCTCTTTCCTGCCCGGCTCATTGCGGATATAGTCGAACACGATCGAGCAGGCGACGGGGTTTTGCCCCTTCGTCATATTGGTGATGACCTCAACGCCGTTTTTCTCAACGCTCGTAAAGCGCGTCTCCACGATTTTCAGGTGCGAAAAGCTCTTTGCGATTGCCTCGGCGGAAAGTCCGAAGGTGCGCAGCATTGCAACTACCGTCACCTGATTATAGGTGTTGAAAACGCTGCTGCTCACCAGAGGATACTCCTCCTCGCCGTCGGCAGTCCTGACGGTGAAGCTGCCCTTTTCCCAGTCAGGAGAGGCAAGAAAGTCCGGCTCGGGCGAGGCAAAGCCGCACACGGGACAGCGCATTTTGCCGATATGGTGATAGCGGACATACTCATATTCAAGACCGGAGTGGCACTTGGGGCACATGCGCATATCGTTTATGATATTTATGCACTTGTCGCGGTCGGTGGGCAGTCTGCCGATGGAAAAATAGCTTCTCTTGTTGCCCTCCCTGAGGCGGCTGCTTATCGGATCGTCAGCGTTCAGTATAAGGTGGGTATCGTCCGGGAGGCTGGAGTCAATGAAAGAAAATATAAACTCCGGGTGCGCGTTTCGCTGAATGGAATCGCGGAAGAGGTTTGTGCAGACAGTGTAGTTCGGATGAACATAGGCGTATATTTTCTTCGAGCTTCGCTCATCGACCTCAAACAGGCCGAGCTTTTTGCTCACACGGCCTGTAAGGCTTGCCTCGGCTATGAGCGCGCTGGCAATACCGGCGTCTATGTTTGAGCCTGCCTTGTTGTTTAAAACGTCGTAGCCGTTTTCCGTCAGTATATCCAGCAGCATATTGCAGCAGGTAGTCTTACCGTTCGTGCCGGTGACGGTTATGATAGTCTCGGGCTTGTCTATGCGGCCGAGAAAATCCGGGCAGAGCTTTATTGCAAGCTTTCCGGGAAAGTAGCTTGCGTTCATGCCCAGCAGCTTTTGCAAAAACATCGCGGCCTTGCTTATCCACAGGGCGATCAAAAACCTTAAATTCTTTTCCATGTCAGTCCTCTTTCAGAATTGGTAAAGCTTATTATAGTACCATGCACCCAAGCTTGTCCACAACTTTTTGTCTCACTTGACCCCGGGCTCGCAATGGGGTATATTAAATGTATCAAAAAGCGGAGGAAAAGCTATGGAATGGTATTATTATGTCGCATTGATCGCCATGGCGCTCATATGCTACTTTGTGGTGGTCGGCGTCCGTTCGAGCAAGGGCATCAAGGCAAAGGAAGAGGCGGAGGAAAAAGCAAGGAAAGCCGCTAAAAACGCAAAGAATCGGCAGAAGAAGAAAAACAGAAGATAGTCCGCGGCTTCCCATAAAAATTTGAGATTGAGAATTTTTTTTTGCAAAAGCTGTTGACAATCGGCAAAAAATCTGTTATATTAACTGAGCCGTGGCCGAGTGGTTCAGTCGGTTAGAACGCCGGCCTGTCACGCCGGAGGTCGAGGGTTCAAGTCCCTTCTCGGTCGCCACTATGCCCCTTATATTAAGGGGCATAAGCTTTGCTGCTGTAGCTCAGTAGGTAGAGCGCATCCTTGGTAAGGATGAGGTCGGCAGTTCGAATCTGCCCAGCAGCTCCAATAAAGCCTCTGAAATCCCTGATGATTTCAGAGGCTTTATTGCTTTTAACGCTAAAGGCCGCATTGCGGCAGTGGGGAGAAAGCTATGGAAGAAACGGAAAAATTTGATGAGATCAGCGAAAGCATCGTCCGGTACGTCGATGAATACAACTGGGGCTGGGGTGTTATCCACAAGCAGATAAGGCTCCGCTACGGCCTCGATCTCAAGTCTAATGAGCTTCAGCGTATCTATAATCAGGCAAAGAAGAAATAATAGGTAGCGCAGTAATGCAGAATGGAGATTTATATGTCAAACGGTGAACTCAATCAGGAACAGGTATATCAGATCGCACGAGGCGGTATCAAAAAGCTTATAGAGAGGAACAACAATGCAAACGGCAAGGATCCGCAGACGCTGTCCATGCTGCTTGAGCAGATCTCCAAAACGCCCCTGTACGTCGCCGTGCAGAAGGGCAGCGATGTGAAGAACGCAAAATCCATAAACTTCATCACGCTTACCATTGGCGGGCAGGTGTTCATTCCCGTTTTCACGGGTCCCGAGGATTTCGGCAAGCTCAAGGACTCCTGCGACTTTGTGTGCATGCATCCCATGGATTATTTTCAGGTGCTCATCTCCAAGGATCGCTATGCCGTAATAAACCCCTTCGGCAGTTATTTTCTCATGTGGCCGGAGCTTATACGCGAGCATATGCTCCCCTATATGCAGGAATGCGAGGAGTTTAAGAAGAAAAACGAAGGCCAGCTCCCGCAGTGAGCTAAAATGCAACAAAAAAGGAAGTCCGTTATGGACTTCCTTTTTATTTATCAGTACATTCCGCCCATGTCGGGTGCGGGTGCTGCGGGTGCGGGGGGAGTGGGGATATCGGTGACGAGGCTCTCGGTTGTCAGAACCATGGACGCCACGGAAGCCGCGTTCTCAAGCGCGCTGCGGCAGACCTTGGTCGGGTCGATGATGCCCATCTTTATCATGTCGCCGTAAGCCTCGTTTGCGGCGTCGAAGCCGTAGGAGGCGTCCTTCTTCCTGTAGACGTTATCGAGGATGACAGCGCCCTCAAGTCCTGCGTTGGCTGCAATCTGCATGATGGGAGCTCTCAGAGCCTTCGCGATTATCGCAGCGCCGGTCTTCTCGTCGCCTTCAAGGCTTGCGACCATCTTGTCGGCAGCCTTTGCAGCCGCGACATATGCCGAGCCGCCGCCTGCCACGATGCCCTCTTCAACAGCGGCACGGGTGGCGTTGAGCGCGTCCTCGATGCGTAGCTTCTTCTCCTTCATCTCGGTCTCGGTCGCGGCGCCGACCTTGATGACTGCAACGCCGCCGGACAGCTTTGCAAGGCGCTCCTGGAGCTTTTCCTTGTCGTACTCGGAAGAAGTGGTCTCGATCTGAGCGGTGATCTGGGCTATGCGAGCCTTGATATTCTCGCTCTGGCCTGCGCCGTCAACGATAACGGTGTTCTCCTTGGTGACCTTGACCTGACGTGCCTGGCCGAGCATATTGATGTCGGCGTCCTTGAGCTCCATGCCGAGGTCGGAGGAAATGACCTGGCCGCCGGTGAGGATGGCGATATCCTCAAGCATTTCCTTGCGTCTGTCGCCGAAGCCGGGAGCCTTGACGCACACGCAGGTGAAGGTGCCGCGCAGCTTATTGAGAATGATGGTAGCCAGAGCCTCGCCCTCGATGTCCTCAGCCACGATGAGAAGTTTGCGTCCTGCCTTGACTATCTGCTCGAGCAGGGGCAGGATATCCTGAATGTTGCTAATTTTCTTATCGGTGATGAGGATGAGCGCGTCGTCAAGCACGGCTTCCATCTTCTCGGTATCGGTTGCCATATAGGGGCTGAGGTAGCCGCGGTCAAACTGCATGCCTTCAACGACCTCGCTGTAGGTATCAGCGGTCTTGGACTCCTCGATGGTGATAACGCCGTTCTGGGAGACCTTCTCCATAGCCTCGGCGATCAGAGAGCCGATGACCTCGTCGCCGCTGGATATCGTGCCGACGCGGGCGATATCGCCGCTGCCGGAAACGGGCTGGGAGTTTGCGCGGATAGCGTCGACTGCTGCCTCGGTGGCCTTCTTGATGCCGCGCTTCATGGTCATGGGATTTGCGCCGGCGGCGAGGTTCTTGAGACCTTCGCTTATCATAGCCTGCGCCAGCACGGTTGCACTGGTGGTGCCGTCGCCGGCAACGTCGTTTGTCTTGGTGGAGACTTCCTTTATAAGCTGAGCACCCATGTTCTCAAACGGGTCCTCAAGCTCTATCTCCTTTGCGATGGTAACGCCGTCGTTGGTGATAAGGGGTGCGCCGAACTTCTTGTCCAGCACTACGTTGCGGCCCTTGGGGCCGAGAGTGATCTTTACAGTATCCGCGAGCTGATTTACGCCGCGTTCAATAGCCTTGCGGGCTTCTTCGCCAAAAATTATCTGCTTTGCCATAATAATTGCCTCCTCAAAAAATTACTCAACCACTGCGAGAATGTCGTTCTGACGAACGATGGTGTACTCAACATCGTCGAGCTTGATCTTGCTGCCGCTGTACTTTCCGACGAGCACCTTATCGCCTGCGGAAACGGTCATAACGACCTCGTTGCCGTCAACGACGCCGCCGGGGCCGACCTCGACGACCTCATATATCTCGGGCTTTTCCTGTGCGGCCGCGGTAAGGAAGATGCCGCTCTGGGTCTTTTCCTCTGCTGCTCTCTGAACGAGCACGACTCTGTCTGCCAAAGGCTTCAGTTTCATTATATATACCTCCAAATACTATTTACAAAATTCGACCGAGTTAGCACTCATTTGCCCTGAGTGCTAACTCGGTTATTATAATAGCACATATTCTGAAAATTTCAAGTACCTTTAACAAAAAATTCGTAAATTTTTTATATATTTTCCTGCGCAAAATTTTATTGGCACTACATTATAATAATTACAGGTACATGAACAGGTCGCACTTGATCATACCGTTATAGAGCTTGCGCTTTTTATCAGCGCTTTTGCCGAAGGTGCGCTCAAACTCCGTGTGCGAGGACAGCAGGTAGAGCTTCCAATTTTCCGTCGCGCGCCACGCCGCGCCGAAGTCGCGGTAGAGCCGCTCTGCCTCCTGCTTTTCCATGATGCGCTCGCCGTAGGGCGGGTTTGTGACGATGATGCCGCGCTCTGTTTTGCGGTCAAACTTCGTTGCGTCGGCCTTTTCAAATCGCACGATATCGGCAACGCCCGCCCGCTCTGCGTTTTCCCTCGCTATCGCAAGCGCATTCGGGTCGATATCGGAGCCGACGATGCGGTAATCACCGTTAAATTCGCGGCTGCGCGCTTCCTCCCTCGCCCGCTGCCAGATGCCGCTATCGAAAATGCGCCAGTCCATCGCGGCAAAGCTACGGTTAAGTCCGGGCGCGCGGTTTTTGGCGATGAGCGCCGCCTCAATGGGTATCGTGCCGCTGCCGCAGAACGGGTCGCAGAAGTCCTCCCTGCCGCGATAGCGGGACAGCGACACCATCGCCGCCGCCATAGTCTCCTTGAGGGGCGCTGCGTTGTGAGCCGGACGGTAGCCGCGCTTGTGCAGCCCCTCGCCGGAGGTATCTATGCACAGCGATGCAATGTCCTTCATTATAGAAAACTGTATCTGATAAGTCTCGGCGGTCTCGGGGAACCACTCGATACCGTATACGCCCTTGAGCCTCTCGACTATAGCTTTTTTGATTATCTTCTGGCAGTCGGACACGGAAAAGAGCTTTGAGTTAAGGCTGTAGCCCTTGACGGGGAATGCTGCGTCACGCGGGATCAGCGTCTCCCAAGGCAGAGACTTTGTCTTTTCAAACAGCTCGTCAAAGGTGTTCGCCTCAAACCTGCCCAGCTCCAAAAGTACCCTTTCGCCGATGCGAAGATTTATATTCGCCTTTGCTATCGCCTCCGAGCCGCCGTGAAAATACACCCTGCCGTTTTCGTTTTTCACATCAGGCATTTTCATTCTCCGCAGCTCGTCCGCAATGGGGCCTTCAAGCCCCAAAAGGCAGGGCACGCACAGCTCAAATTCTCTGTTCATTTTCATTTCTCCCATACCGCCCGCACTTTTTTCAGGCGGTATTTGCATATAATAATGGTATAAGAATACTTCAATTTGCATCGAAAGTAAACCAAAAAAGCTGTTTTTCGCAAAAATCCCTTTTATTTGCAAATTATTTAAAATCTTTATACTTTACATGCAAAAAAATCATGAACATTTTGTTAAAAAGATGTTGATTTTCTGCAAAAATAAGTATATACTGTTAACACATTTGGAGATTGTTTAACAATCTTTTTGATACCGGCGCTGTTCCGGCAGCCCGTTTTGCCCGTCGGGGCGATTTGGAGGAGCGATAGTATGACAAGAGCCGAAGCCATTGATACCCTGTGCGAAAGCTATTCGGGATATTTCGATATTGAGCGTTTCGACGGTACGGATAATGACCTTGCCGCGACTTGTTTTCTTCATGTACACTCCGAAAAGTATGTCCTTGTCAAGAAAGCAAAGCTCTGGGAAGCCGACAGCAACGAGTATGTTTACATTTTTTCAGTTCCCGAACTCACGGAGGATATCTTCGATAGGTGCCGCGACTACGCCTACGAGCAGGGCATGACGCACATAGATCCCAAGCCCGGCCACATGTGCTCATACATAACGGCGCTATTTGTATGCGATAGCTGCGATGCCAAGGCGCTCAAGGCACTCAAGAGGACGAGGATATACAAGAGCTTCCGCCTTTCCTACTACGGCTGGATGGATTTTCACACCGGCGTGATAGCGCTTGGGGACGGAACTGTTGCCGCAAACGGCAGTGGACGCAGTACAGCACAGCTTTTGAAAAAAACGCTGCTGAAATAAATTTTTTAAAAAGGGAGAGAACTCTAAAATGAATGCTGCTGTATTACTTATAATCAGCATCGCCGTTCTTGTCGTAGGTTACATATTCTACGGCGGATGGCTGGCAAAGAAGTGGGGAGTAAATCCCAAAAACGTTACTCCTGCTCACACCATGGAGGATAGTGTTGACTATGTTCCTGCAAAGGCACCCGTGCTTATGGGACATCACTTCTCCTCTATCGCCGGCGCAGGCCCCATAAACGGACCTATCCAGGCTGCCGTTTTCGGTTGGGTCCCCGTCGCACTGTGGGTACTGATAGGCGGTATCTTCTTCGGCGGTGTGCATGACTTCGGCGCACTGTTCGCATCCGTCCGCAACAAGGGCAAATCCATCGGCACTGTTATCGAAGACAGTATCGGTCTCAAGGCAAAGCGTCTGTTCATCATCTTCGCTTACCTGACCCTTCTGCTTGTTGTCGCCGCATTTGCTTCCATCGTTGCAAACACCTTCAAGGCAACCTACCTTGAGACCGGCGCTATCGACTACGCCGCAAGTGCTGCAAACGCCAGCACCGCAATGATCTCCATTCTCTTCATCGTCGTTGCCGTTCTTTTCGGCTTCTTCGTCTACAGAAGGAATGCACCTCTCGGCATATCCACCGTTATCGGCGTTGCCCTCATCGTCGGCTGCATGGCTCTCGGCCTCAACTGGCACCCCATCTACCTCAGCTATGAGGCATGGATGATCATCTGCGGCGTATACATCCTCGTCGCATCCGTCACTCCTGTTTGGATCCTTCTGCAGCCCCGTGACTACCTGAGCTCCTTCCTGCTCTACGGTATGATGATCCTCGCACTCGTCGGCATCATCGGCTGCCATCCCAGCATTGACGCAATGCCCGCATTCACCGGCTTTAAAGACACCGTAATGCCGACCGGCAGCTCCATCGGCTACCTGTTCCCGGCACTGTTCGTAACCATCGCATGCGGCGCTATCTCCGGCTTCCATTCCCTCGTTGGCTCCGGCACGACCGCAAAGCAGCTCGACCATGAGCAGGAAGCTCGCCCCATCGCTTACGGCGGCATGCTCATCGAGTCTGCACTTGCTATCATCGCTCTCTGCGCTGTTGCTTACATCTGGAAGGATTACGCAGGCGGCACCACTGTCGTTCCTACCGCAGTTTTCGCAGGCGGCCTGTCCGCAATGCTCGGTACTCTGTTCGGACCCGGCGTCCAGAGCGTTACCTATTCCCTGTTCATCCTCGCGGTCTCCGCATTCTGCCTGACCTCTCTTGATACCGCAACCCGCCTTGCCCGTTACATGTTCCAGGAGTTCTGGGTAAAGCCCGGCGAAGATGTCAAGACCCTGACCGGTGCAAGAAAAGTTCTTGTCAATCCGTACGTTGCAACTCTCATCACCGTCGTACTCGGCGTTGCCCTCGGCATGACCGGTTACGCAAAGATCTGGCCCCTGTTCGGTGCTGCAAACCAGCTCCTCGCAGCTCTCGGCCTGCTCGCAGTTGCTGCATGGCTCGGCAAGATCGGCAGGAACAACAAGATGTTCTACATCCCCATGGTGTTCATGCTCATCGTCACCATCACTTCCCTCTGCTTCACTATCGTTGCACAGTACAACAGCATTGTTGCCGGTGCTGACGTTGCATGGAGCGTTATCCGCGGCGTGATCTCCATCCTGCTCATCATCCTTGCTATCGACCTCGTTGTTGAGGGCGTCAAGGCTCTGAGCGCACAGTCCAAGAACAAGGCTGCCGCCGCTGAGTAATCCGCATAAACAACAAAAAAAGAGCTATCGCGCTTGCGATAGCTCTTTTTTTAATTCGTTGCTGCGCTTCAAATAATCTATTTTGCCGGTGCCCGACCGCTGATATTTTAGCTAATCTCTACTGCACTCGCGCTTTTTTCCTGTCGTTGCTGCATCTTAAATAAACACTTTTGCGTCAGCCCGACCAGTGAGATTAAAAAAATCTATATTGCACTCGCGAACTGAATTAGATGCTGCAATGTTAAGCCAATTGCCGCGTCCTTTGTCTCCCTACGACGAGGGAGACAAATAAATGGCAAAATTTTGC
The DNA here is from genome assembly GCA_004557075.1 of Clostridiales bacterium. Lineage (GTDB taxonomy): Bacteria > Bacillota > Clostridia > Oscillospirales > Oscillospiraceae > F23-B02. The sequence goes on along the minus strand of SFEX01000008.1, from coordinate 859 downwards.
CGCTCTCACCGGTCGGGCTGACGCAAGAACGATAACCACCATTCTCAACGCGAATCGCTTCGCGGCAGCCGCCGCTTTTTATTCTTTTTCTTTTCTGCCGCCGCCCTTATGCTGGGCAAGCTGCTTTTGCATCTGGTCGCACTGGCGGCTCAGCTCATCAACCGAGGTCTGAAGCTCATCTATCTGTTTGCAGAGGGGTTTGAGACTTTTTTTGATCTCCCTTGACACTACTGTCTGATAGAACGTATACTGCGCGATAGTCTTTCCGATTGCCGCTGCCGCCAGCGCCCCACCCGCGAGCATCGTGGTGCGCTGCACTTTCGGGTTTTTGACAAGCTGCCGTGCGATCTCTTTCGGGTCAACCTTGCGCGGATGTCCTACAGCGAGCGCCGCCATTTCCTTACCCGCGCTTATAGTCTGCTGCAAGCTGTGCGTCCCCTGTTCAGTCGATTTCCACTTTGCTTTCATAACGTACTCTCCCATTTTTATCAAATATCGGATTTTGGTTTATTTTACTCTCACCGCCACACAAATGCAAGCTTTTTCCTTTCGTTTTTATGCTTCAAATAAACTATACTACCGGTACCCGACCGGTAATACTGGCAATAGTCTTTTTTGCACTCGCGCTCTGAATTACCGCTCGGGCTGACGCAAAAAAGATTACTGCAAGCCCTAACGCGAATTGCTCTGCGGCAGACGCCGCCGAATTGCCCCTCCGGCGAGGAGCGGACAAGCGATGCTCGCCCCTACGACGAAATCTGCACCCGTAGGGGCGGCCATTGTGTCAATAGGAAGAAGGTATACAGGAGTGCAAGATGATTGTATACAACTTACAGTCTTGAAATTTTGCGATGAATAA
>SFEX01000056.1 GCA_004557075.1 Clostridiales bacterium | reverse complement strand
GCGCGTTGGCATCATCGAGATACCCAGATGACCCAGCTTGCGCGCCTCAGCCAGCATCGAGACAGATATTTCACGCAATGAATCAAAGCGCATGATCACAGCGTAGAGCATTGTCACCGTATGTGTCCACGCATCAAAGCGTTTCACATAACGTTCTCCGCCCTTTTCACGGCTGATTTCAAGAATTTTTGACCTGTCAAGCAATTTTATCACCTGACCATAGAGCGGCTGTCCGCTAAAATGACTACTTTTGCCCATGGTTACTGAGGTCTTTGTGGTAAAAGCAAAGTAACCATTTAGGGCAGACTCCTGCAATAGGTGCCAGCCCTAATTTTCAGCCTGCCTCAAAAATTTTTATCGGACAGCAATAAATGTGAATATCGACCTCGACCCGGCAATCGCCGACAAGCAATTCCACATTATCCTTAACGGGGAGGATATCCACGAATTTATATATCTGCTGCAGCTCAGCGAAGAAGTGGAATGCGAAATGGAGGAAGACTCTGCCGGCATCGACAGCCCGCCCCGCATCACTATCCGCCGCAAAGCCTAACCGAGATAGCTGATTTAGCTAAGGTAGCTGAGATAGCCCAGGTAGCTGAGATAGCTAAGGTAGCTGAGGTAGCTGATTTACCATAGATAGCTGATTCTTCGAGAGCGATTTTGAGGAATCAGCTATTTTTCATACATTTGCAGAGTTTTAAGCGCTACATTATGTCTTTCAGACAAAAACAAACTTGATATTCCTTTTGTCTTTAGGCTTCACCAAGCATTTTCTTAAACCTATCATTTTCATATTACCCCAATCATTATCCTTTGGATGCAGCTCTAAACCGCTCCGACAACGGCGTGCTTCTTCAGTTTTGCCGATGGGCAATATTACTGACGTTCGTCCTGAACCTCGGTATGCTTTTCTTTTCTCAATTCGATCCGTTCGATTATATGCACTATCAATGGATTTGCACTACTGTCTGGGCCCTACTTTATATTCCCTCATTTATCGGTCTGGCCATTTTAAACAAGGACAAGCTGATAAGAATCTGCTTTGCAGCAATCGCTGCCGGAGCCATTCTCGGGTTATGCGCCGACTACTCTCTTTTCCTGCAAATAGGGCTGGCGGGCTTTGACCCATTTGTAAATCTGCTTCAGACCCTTTTGCTGCTCGCAGCCGTGATTACGATTTGCCTCCACAGCGACATCCGCGTAAAGTATCCCCGGCTGTCTACAGCATTTATCTTCTTCATTGGTGTGCGCTGTATTATCTTTTTCTACTATAAATACATTATAGCTCACCGGCTGTTTATTTTCATCGAACCAAAAGATTTCTTCCCGTATCTGAATTTTCTTTACAATGTCGCTTACTCTATAATTGCATTCGCATTCTGGTTCGTTGCCCTGAAAAAGCCGTTCCCCGTTGCCGAAACATTCGATTCCAAGGCCCTGTCATCGCCTGCCATTCTTTGCCCCTGCGCAGTGGCGCTCATCGCCTCTATAGTTTTAACGATTTTATCCTAAGAGAGTATGTCATCGAAATTTCAATTCATAAGCAATCTTGAACTTCCGCTTGTAGGCCACAACGAGGATTGGCTTACCAATACCTGGGTTTACATTACTACAGCACTAATCGGTGCACTCACAGGTCTGACATCCATAAAGTATTATTTCACCGGCTACGAATTTGGCGACGCGGCCACCATTGTGTTTAACTATGGTATGCTGTATACTATCGCTGTATGGGTCGGCTGCACTGCGTGCGCGTTTTACAACATTCCCGATGTAAAGCGTGCGATTGCGCGTACCATTTTCAATCTTATTGCCGTAGCTCTCACTTACTACATCTGCGCAGCCCTGGCCGTGATTACCGTCATCGCGCTTATTGTGCTGTTCGTGCTTATGGCTATCGCATTCGGCGGAAGCGGCAGGTCGCGCTCCGGGTCTTCTTCCTCCTCTTCCAGCGATACCGTATACGACGGCGAGGGAAACATACACTACGTTACGTCGTCAAACGGCAACTACATCCAGGACACCGACGGCAACACTATGCGCCGCGAGCCCGACGGCACTTACCGCAATCTGCACAACGACTGACCCTCCGGCCTTTAGTGCCGGTTTTTGAATAGCTCTCTGAAAATGAACATACTCCGGAATATCTCGCTGGCCGCATTGTTTGCCGTATGTGGCTGCATCTCGGCTGCCGCACAACCTGCCGAAAAGCAGACGCTTGTCTATGGCGACACCACGCGCACCTACCGTATGTATCTGCCGCAGGGCATCCGACAGGGTGCGCCGCTGGTGGTATACACCCACGGCTACGGCGACAAGCACCGCTGGCTCGACGACCTCAACCGGGTAGCCGACAAATATGGCTTCGCCATCTGCTACCCCGACGGCGCCCCCGACGACCTGGGCGTAGAGGGGTGGTTTGTGGGGTATCCCCCGCAGTGGCATATGCCCAAGAATGAGGAGGACTTTTTCGAGGCACTGCTCGATGAGGTCTGCAAGAAGTACAATCTCAGTCGGTCCGAAGTGTTTATGGCCGGAATGAGCAATGGCGGCGACCTCTGCTACCAGCTTGCCTACACCCGGCCGGAGCTGTTCAAAGCTTATGCCTCGGTGGCCGGACTGACTTTTGAATGGATGTACAATGAGCGGCATCTCACCGAGCCGGTGCATTTCCTTGAGATTCACGGCAATGCCGACACCGTGTCGATGTGGCAGGGCGACTATGAAAACACCGGCGGCTGGGGCGCTTACATCCCCGTGCCGCTGGCCGTCAGCGCCATCGCCGCCAACAACCGTTGCACCTCGATGTCGATGGAGACTTTCCCCGCCCTCTCCGATAGCTCCCGGATGGTGATTCACACCACCTACGGCAATGCCCCCTCCGGCAAGGATGTGGAGGTTTACGAGGTGCAGGGCGCTCCGCACTGCTGGCACGAAAAAGACCTCCCTACCGCCGAAATCATCTGGCAATTCTTCCGGAAAACCCTGACGCCCGAGGAGCGCTGATGGCCGGCGCGGCCAGCCCCGGCGCGTCATTTCTGCCACGATTTCCTGATTGATTGGGCACTAATCCCACCCCTCTTCTCTGCGAGCAGGCGCCTCCCGCAATTTTCAGAGCGATTCGTAAACCGTCTGTGAGATTCGCGCGATAGCCGCAGAAGCCTCCGCCTCACTGCCGCGGAAATCTTTTACAAACACCGCAAGCGCATAGTGGTGCCCGTCGGGCAATGTCACATACGCCACATCGTTCTGAGCCGCGAGCACACCACCCTCTGAGTAGCCCGAACCGGTCTTGTGCGCGACAGTCACACCCTGCTTGTCGAGCAACGGGGCCGCAATCCGGTCGGTACCCGTCCGGCATTCGCTGAGCGTATTCTGCAGGAATCGCTGCAAATCGGCGCCCATCAGCGAATCGGTGAACAAGCGGTCAATCAGTGCGGCCGCGCCTCTGGGAGAGGTCGCGTTGACATACGCCTTCCTGTGATCGGCTTTCATATCCGCCTCGGTCCAGGCAATCCGGAACCTTTCGCGGGGGATCAGCGTGGCAATGAAGCGGTCGGTCGCACCGACGCCGAGTAGCCGCCGGAACATCAGATTACTGGCATTGTTGTCGCTCTGCGTCAGCGTGTAGCGCATCAGCTCCCTCACCGGCAGTGCAAACTCCTTCTCCGTATGCTCCCGGAGCATCGGGCTCCACGTGTCCGGGTCGAGTTCGTAGCGCCGGATTGTCAGCACCGTATCCGGCGACACGCCCCTCCGGTCGAAATCCGCACACAGCGCCACTGCCTGATGCAACTTAAACACACTCATCATCGGATACTTAGCCACATCATTCACCGCCACAGTATCGGCGCTGTCGAAAATCACCGCCACCCCGATCTCCCCCGGATACTCCGCCACAATCCTCTCCAACCTCTCAGCCAGCCCCCGCCTACCATCATCTCCGCTCAGCGCGCCGGCTACTCCGCCGGTTCCTTCAACTCCGCCATCCACTGCGCTACCGCTGCATTCGCGTGAGCACATACTCACTGCAGCCACAGCTATCGCCACCGCAGCCGCCACACACGCTATCCATTCATATCCTTTTCTCATATTCTCTCAGTTTTCACCGGTATCATCGCAAATTTACAAATTTCCCCCGACATATATCTCGCATTACCCTTTCTTCCCTATTAAACCTTAATTCCGCAACACTTTGATTTAACTTTATTTATAAGTTCCTGAGCAACAAAAAGTTGCCCAGGATTTTGCCATATCAGAATTTTCACTTATCTTAGTGTTGCAAAAAGAAAACAAGCAAAACTCTAATATGACATGGCAAAAATACAAATTAAATCTGAGAAACTCACACCTT
>SFEX01000007.1 GCA_004557075.1 Clostridiales bacterium | reverse complement strand
AGCTTATTCATCGCAAAATTTCAAGACTGTAAGTTGTATACAATCATCTTGCACTCCTGTATACCTTCTTCCTATTGACACGATGCTCGCCCCTACGGGGGCGGAGCTGCTATTTAAGCGTCTTTTGAAGCTTCGGCTTTTTCCTTCTTCTTATCGTCAAACAGGCCGGGCACAAACACCAGAGCAAGAAGCACCACGCCGAACGCAATGGCATAATACATTCCCGGCGGGTTCTGCACAAAGGACGCCACATAACCGAGATACGGAATCGTGAAAACGGGAGTTCCGATCACGTTCTTATAATGAACAAGATTTCCGTCTACACTATCATTAGCGTCGCCCTTAGTGCGGAAGCGGAGAACGGAAGGGTCGTCCTCATCGGGCACGACCTCAACAACGCGATGTGTCGCGATAGTATCCTCATTGAGCATGAAGGTTATCGGCGTGCCGGCTTCGATCTCGGCAGGGTCGATCTCCTTTACATATATAATAGAGCCTGTGTGATATGTAGGTTCCATGGAGCCGGACAAAATGGTGAACACCTGCAGCCCGACAACGCGAGCGCCGACAAGCAACAGAGCCACAATAACAACAAGCACCACAAGCACAGTCGTTATCGCATTCCAAATCTTTTTTCCGGCAGATACTTTAGTTTTTTCTTTCATAAATTTCGCCCAACATTTCCTTACAGAGTTATTGGCTCTGTGCTGATAATATAGCACAAAATTTCCCAAAAAGCAATAGGGAATTTCACAACATTTTCATAATTCAGCAAATTTTTTACACCATGTAGACAATCCGGTTTACATAAACGCAAGATGTGGAGATCTGGTCAAAAATGTGGACTTTTTCCTCATTTAATTCCGTTAAATATACCACGCTCTGCCGTTACAGGGGCAGAAACGATAGCCCAGCCCCGGCGCAAGCAGGTTGCCGTTGCGGCAAAGAAGCTCGTCTACCCTGACGAAGTCATAGCCCTCGTCCAAAAGGGTGTCAATGGCGCGCAGCACTGCCGGTACGGTGGCTTCCCTTGTGTCATGCAGGAGTATTATATCACCGTCGCGGGCATTGTCAATAAGCCAGTCGTAGATATACTCCTCGTCGGTATTGACCCAATCGCGCGGCGTCGCCGACCAGAGCACCGCGACCATGTCGATCTTATTTAGCTGCGTGCCGAGATAGTAGCCGTAAGGCGGACGCAGAAACTGCGGACGAGAGTCCGTTATGCTCTCGATCAGGTCGTTTGTCCTGTCCAGCTCAGAGGCGATCTCGGCTTCACTGCTTTTGAAGAAATTTATATGCGACCATGTATGGCAGCCGATAAGGTGGCCGTCAGCCGCCATCGTCTCAACGATCTCAGGCCGCCGCTCGACCTTGCTGCCCATGAGGAAAAAGCTTGCCTTGACTCCCCTCTCGCGCAGGCCGTCAAGCAGCTCGGCCGTATACTCGCCGGGGCCGTCGTCAAAGGTCAGCGCGATCTGCTTTTCGGAGGTCGAGCTTCCGGGGAAGTACAGATTTTTCTCAAAGGGCGTCGTCAGATACGTCAGCAGCACGATCACAAGAAATATCGCCAGCGCCGCCGACACAAGCTTCAAAATCTTTTTCTTTTTCATATTCTCGCAACGCCGCTGCGCACCGCAGCCGCCTTAACAGCCTCGGAAACGGCCTTGCCCACGCGGGGGTCAAAGGCGCGGGGCAGAATGTTATCGCAGCTAAGCTCCGAATCGCTCACGAGGCCGGCTATCGCCTGCGCCGCCGCGATCTTCATCTCGTCGTTTATATCCGACGCACGTGCATCCAGCGCACCGCGAAAAATGCCGGGGAACGCAAGCACGTTATTTATCTGGTTGGGGTAGTCGCTGCGTCCGGTGGATACGACGGCCGCTCCTGCAGCCTTGGCCTCGTCGGGGAATATCTCCGGCGTGGGGTTTGCACAGGCAAATACTATGGCCTTATCCGCCATGCTGCGCACCATATCGGGCGTGAGCACGCCGGGTGCGGACACGCCGATGAACACGTCGGCTCCGCGTATCACGTCGGCAAGGCAGCCTTTCTCACGCGAGGGATTGGTCAGAGCGGCGATCTCCGCCTTGGCGGGGTTTAGCCCCTCCCTGCCGGTATATATCGCACCGGAGCGGTCTGTCATCACGACGTTCCCCGCGCCGACGGAAACGAGCAGCTTTATGATAGCGATGCCCGCAGCGCCCGCGCCGGAGGTGACGATCTTGACATCGGAAAGGCGCTTGCCGACGGCCTTGAGCGAGTTCATAAGCCCCGCTAACATGATGACCGCCGTGCCGTGCTGGTCGTCGTGGAACACGGGTATGTCGCAGCGCTCGCGTAAGCGGCGCTCGATCTCAAAGCAGCGCGGCGCGGAGATATCCTCGAGGTTTACACCGCCGAAGGAGCCCGCAAGCAGCGCCACGGTGTTGACGATATCGTCCACATCCTTGCTGCGTATGCACAGCGGGATAGCGTCGACGCCGCCAAACTCCTTGAACAGCACGCACTTGCCCTCCATGACCGGCATGCCCGCCTCGGGGCCGATATCGCCAAGGCCGAGTACCGCCGTGCCGTCGGTCACGACCGCCACCGTGTTCCAGCGGCGGGTCAGGTCGTAGCTTCGGCTCACGTCCTTCTGTATCTCAAGGCAGGGCGCAGCCACGCCCGGCGTATACGCAAGGCTCAGCGATTCGCGGTCATTAACTGCCGCGCGCGATTTAACCTCTATCTTGCCCTTGAGCTCATAGTGCAGCTCAAGCGATTTTTCAGCGTAATCCATTGTTATCTTCACTCCTTAAATATGCTTCGGGGCCGGTTTCGTACAAATCGCGCCCTAAACTGTCGATGGCTACGGTCAGCGGCATGTTCCGCACCGTCAGCCGCCGCACCGCTTCGCAGCCGAGATCCTCCCAGCAGACGAGCTCGGCGCTCTCTATGGACGCTGCCATCAGCGCGCCCGCTCCGCCTATCGCGGCAAGGTACACAGCGCCGTTGCGGACTATCGCGGCCTTGACAGCCTCGTTTCTCTCGCCTTTTCCAATCATTATTTTAAGCCCCGCGTCAAGAAGCCGGGGCGAATACGCGTCCATACGTCCGGAGGTCGTCGGCCCCGCCGCGCCTATCGCGCAGCTATCCGGCGCGGGAGTCGGCCCGACGTAATACACGGCGCTGCCGCAAAGCTCAAACGGCAGCTCCTGACCCGCGTCCATGGCCTCGCAAATGCGCTTATGCGCAGCGTCGCGCGCGGTATAGACCGTGCCGGAGAGCAAAACTCCGTCTCCGGCGCGCAGCTCTTTCAGCTTTTCGAGATCAGCCGGTACATTTATTATATGTTCCATGTTTTCACCTCACAGCTCGGCGACAGCGCGCCTTGTAGCATGGCAGCTTATATTTACGGCAACAGGCAGCCCCGCCACATGGGTCGGCATCGTCTCAATCGCTAAAGCCAGCGCCGTAGTCCTGCCGCCGAAGCCCTGCGGGCCTATGCCGCTCGCGTTTATCGCCGCTAAAAGCTCCACTTCAAGCTCGGCATAATACTCGTCCGCGTTGCGCTCATCAAGCGGGCGCAGCAGCGCCTTTTTTGCAAGATTCGCCGACTTGTCGAAGCTTCCGCCTATACCGACGCCTACGACTATCGGCGGGCAGGGATTGGCCCCGGCAGCCGTCACGGTATCGAGCACAAAGCGCTTTACTCCCTCAACGCCGTCGGAGGGTTTTAGCATCTTCAGCGCGCTCATATTCTCGCTTCCGAAGCCCTTGGGCATCACGCTTATGCGTATTTTATCGCCCGGCACGAGGTGCAGGCTTATGAGAGCCGGGGTATTATCCCCGGTGTTTACCCGTCGCAGCGGGTCGCCCACAACGCTCTTTCTGAGCAGACCTTCTTCATACCCGAGCCGAACACCGTCGTTTACCGCCGTCTCAAAATCGCCCTCAATATGGACATCCTGCCCAAGCTCCACGAACACGCAGGCCATGCCGGTATCCTGACATATCGGCAGGCACTTGTCGTTGGCAAGCGCGACATTCTCCGACAGCAGCCCTAATATACGCTTTGCCTCCGGCCACGGCTCGGTAACCTCCGCGCGTTTTATCGCTTCAAGCACGTCCGACGGCAGCTCTCTGTTTGCTTTTATGCAAAGCTTCGCCACCGTCTCCCTTATCAAATCAGCATTAATAGTCCTCATAGCGTCCTCCTCTTACTGCCGTACATTATAAACACAAAAAAAGACAGGAGTCAACAAACTCCTGTCTCATTTTGTCCGCAGTCTTTAAATGTTTCCCGGGGAGTGCTCAATTCCCCGATACCGCATTTAAATCCCGCTTCCGCTATTTGCTCCTTTGCGAAGCCGCGCCGTCTGCGTCAGCGCGAGCGCCGCTGTCGGAGCGCGCTCTTACGGTAAGGATAACACGCCCCCTGTGAATCGGGAAGCAGATAATCAGGCATTTAGCCTTCATACCACGATCCAAAAGGTCTCCCGCAACCATACCGCAGCTATCTCAATAAAAGGTCAGACTCACGTCCCCCCATTAAATGAAATACGGTTTATTATTTGCAGCTTTCCACGATGTCGTCAACGCACCAGCAGGGCGGCTCGCCGACGCCGGTGGACGCCATCTTATATGTTGCCTTCTCAGCATCGCTGAGGTCGGTCCTGCCCTCGAATCTGCCGGCTATCTCTTTGTTCTTAACCTGCATTATAAGCTTGAAGGGCAGAGGCAGCTTATTGATATTGAAGGCTCCCTGACGGCAGAACACCTTGATGCCGGTGCCGAGGGAATTGTTCTTGCGGGCGATAGCCTCGCTCTTGGAGCCGACAGGGCTCATGCCGACGGATACGACTGCGCCGACGTCATACTTCTTTGCGGCCTTCTTATACCCCATAACCTTGCCTGCAAATACCCAGCCGACAAATATGATCTTGCTGCCCGGACGAAGCGGCTCCTTGCCGAGGGGATGTGCGGGAATGTGGAGCTGCGCAGACAGCATTTCAGCATATCTCTTGCTGGAACCTGTGCATGAACTATAAACAATTGCGTTGAACATGGTTTTTCCTCCTACAAAATTTTGTTTTTTATTTAGCATAGCATAGCTAAGCAAAAAATTCAATACACGAAATCGTACATTTTGTATATCTCTCACCACTTTTTTCTATATACACGTTTTTCTACCGAAAAGCTGCTATTTATTGTCAAACTTTTGCGTCGAGATTTTGATATTGATTTTTTTCACGACATCTATTATAATTGCTATAAGTATTAATTAGTAATTTGACTTGATGCTTCCGTGAGTAACGGCTCCGTGCTTCCCTCCTTTCGAGGGATAATCGGCCAGCCGCATGGTTAATTCAAATCAGATTAGGCGTTGGTATCAGTCTTGGAGAAAGGAGGAAAACTAAATATCATGGTAAAATCGGAAAAGCTTGGCAAGCTTGCGCTGATGGTCGGATTAACTCTCGCAGTTTTCCTGTTTGCGATCTTCGCAATGAGCACCAATGCCAATGCCGATGAGCTTGAGGCTGTTGACGATGCGGCCGCTGTCGAAGAAGTCGTTACCGACGATATCGACACCGCCCAGCTTCTTGACGCAGCCGAGCCTGCCGAGGTTCCTGTTGAGACCTTGTCCGAGATTGCTGATGTGCCGGGCGAACTGTCCATCGACGCAGGTCAGCTTGCTCTCCGCAACGTTGAATACGCCGGAGCGAACAAGATCAACTTCAGACTCTGCCTCCACGGCTATGAGCTTCTTCCTGACGATGCAACCGTCACCGTTACGGCTTACCTGCCTGTAACCAATACGGTTTTCTATCGCTCGACCTTCACTAAGGACTACCTTGCATTCAAGGATGTTTTCAATATCACCGGTGGTACTACCCACGGTGCAATACTGAATCTCCCCGGTGCATGCGTCCTCAAGATCGAAGTCAACGGCGCTGACATCGACGGATGGGATCTCATCTACGGCAACACTGTTGAAGAGGCCATTATCTGGCATCCCAGCAGCGGCTTTACCGGAGTCGCCGCAGACTATGTCCCCGGCAACGCGACATATTTCTTTATGTCCAACATCGGCGGCCATCTCGTCCACCTTGGAATTGACGGTGCAAACCCCAATCCCCCTATAGGCGATGATGACGACGATGACGATGACGATGACGATCCGAACATCCCGCCTATCGGTGATGACGATGACGACGATGATGACGATCCGAACGTCCCGCCCATCGGTGATGACGATGACGACGATGATGACGATCCGAACGTCCCGCCTATCGGTGATGACGATGACGACGATGATGATCCGAATGTCCCGAAGCCCGGTGATGACGATGACGATGATGACGACAAGCCCAACCAGCCTCCCAAGGACGACAATGATAACAAGCCGCCCAAGGAGCCTGCAAAGACCGGAGACACAAGGAGCATTGCTCTCTTCTCTTCGATTGCCGTTATCAGCTTAGCGGTACTTACAGCGACCCGCAGAAAACGGGAAGATAACTAATCACATATGTGGGCGATTAGTTGACTTATTGCTAAAGTGCATATAAAATAGGAGTGGTTTTTAACCGCTCCTATTTTTATTTTTTCGAGGCCTAACATGAGCAGACGAAGCAGACGGAAAAAATATATACCTAAGAATAAGAAAAAAAGCAGCGCCGCCAACGATGCGGCAAGGAGCAGGCGGTTTTTAATAATCGCCGCTGTTGTTATTATTGCTATCGTTGCGACTGTTATAGTTTCATACATTCTTGACAACAACAGGAAAAACGGTATAATCGACAGCTTTGAAGACAGGGCTGCGCTTATTAAAAGTGAGGCTCTCAGCTCAGATATTCTCGACGAGATTGGGGAAAACCCTGCGGGTGAGGACGCGGAATACGCTGTTTTTCTCTCGCTTTCCGATGGCTCAGAGAGGGCAAACATCTTCTCCGGAACGGGCAAAAGCCTGGATGATGCATGGAGCAGCGCCTACGGCAAGGCCGACGCTTTCGTTAAAGAGCGCATTTATGACGCCGTGTGGCTCAAGGCCGATGTTGTAAACAGCTCTCAGTCCATGACCGATGCGGAACTGAGCAGCGCACTTTCCGAATCGACAGAGCAGTATTTCCGCTATGGCCTTGCGCTGAAGCCCGACTTCAGCGAGGCTCTGCTCGAAGAGGAGCTAAACTGTGCAAAAATATACGATTACGAAAATCACTGTATAGACTTTGAATACCTGAACAAGTATCTGCAAAAGGCCGGAAGGGCGACCGTCTCACTGCTGGGCGGCGAATACACCGCCTTCACCTGCGTATCGTGGTTCTGCGGCAATGACGGAAAAGTATTAAGGCTGCAAGACGGCGAGCTGAGCTACGGCCGCCGCAGCATAGACCCGCTCGATGCGGATTTCGCCAGGGCAATTTGCCTCGACTCGAGCAAATATCTTGAGCAGCAGCTTAAAGAGGACGGCAGCTTTATCTACGGCTATAAGCCGCGCTTTGACAATGAGATCAGCGGCTACAACATTCTTCGCCATGCAGGCTCCATATGGACGCTTGTCATACGCTATGAGATGACAGGCGATGAAGCGCTCATCCCGAAGATCGAGAGCGCGATAGATTATGTTATAGATAACGCCCTTATATACTCCGATGACGGCGAATCGGCCTATGTGTTCGATGCGGACGATGACGAGATAAAGCTCGGCGGCGACGGCATAATGCTCGTCGCGCTGACGGAATATATGGAGGCTCTGGACACGGACAAGTATATGGACATTGCCGCTCTGCTCGGCAACGGCATACTCTCAATGCTCGACCAGAGCACCGGCAAATACACCCATGTGCTGAATCCCGACCTCAGCGTTAAAGAGGAGTTTCGCACGGTCTACTACGACGGCGAGGCGAGCTTCGCGCTCTGCCGCCTATACGGTATGACGAAGGACGAAAAGTGGCTCTCTGCCGCCGAAGCCGCAGTGGGCAATTTCATCCGCGAGGATTACACGAAGTACAGAGACCACTGGATCGCATACACCATGAACGAGCTTACAAAGTATGTGAAGAACGAGGAATACTTCACATTCGCTCTGCGCAATGCCCAGGAAAATCTCGACCGCATCAACAGGCTTGACCGCACTGCCCCCACCTGTCTTGAGCTGCTCATGGCAACATACGAGGTTTACGAGCGCATAATAGACGAGGGCATAAGCGTTGGCTATCTTACAAGCGGCTTTGACCTCGATTACTTCCTCGAGACTATCCTCAACCGCGCCGACGCTCAGCTTGACGGATACTTCTTCCCCGAATACGCAATGTACATGCGAGACCCCGCCGCAGTTCTCAACGCATTTTTCGCGCGCGAGGACGGGTTCAGGACAAGGATAGACGATACACAGCACAGCGTCGGCGGGTACTACCTCTATTACCTGCACTATGACAGGCTTGTCGATCTCGGAATGGCGGTGAGCCGATGAACGCAGGACTCAGAAAGGCGATTCGCATTATCGCCGCCGCAGCGCTGATAATCTCGCTGTGCGTGCTGATAATGTATGTATACGACGATTACCGCAGCATGAAAAACGATGAGCGCGTGAGCGGGCTTAAAGGGCAGAATGAGTTTGTGATACCCGATGTCCTCCCCGAGTACAGCGCACTGTACGACGAGAACAATGATACCATCGGCTGGCTTAAAATCGAGGGCACCGCCATCGACAATGTCGTGATGTACGCTCCCGATGAGATTGAAAAATATCTGCACACCGATTTTTACGGGGATTATTCCTATCGCGGCTGTCTGTACGTCGATGAATACTGCGATATCTTCCGCTCGGATAATATCATCATCTACGGGCACAACATGAAAGACGGATCGATGTTCGGCGCGCTCATGGGCTATGCCGACGAGGGATTTTACGAAAATCACAAGCTGATAACGTTTGACACGATATATGAGAAGCAGACCTACGAGATCGTTGCGGCCATAAAGACCGCTATCCCACCGGAGGGAGACGACTGCTTCCGGTATTATGAGTACACAGGCGCAGACGATGACGAGATGTTCAGCGAATATGTTAAATTCATTAATGAAAACAAGCTATACGAAACAGACGCCAGGCTCGAAAAGGGCGACAGCATACTGACCCTATCAACCTGCGCATATCACGAGGATGACGGACGCTTTATCGTCGTCGCAAGAAAGATATAGAAAAAAGGCCGGTCACTGATGTGACCGGCCTTTACGCCGCAGCATTTTGGTGAGGAAGAAGATCAATATGGACAAAATCGGATGTGCCGCGGCTGAAAGGGGGCTGAAATACTTATTAGCTTTGCTGCATAGGAAGAAGAGGTGTAAAACAGTTTGCCATACGTTTTCCGCCGTTTTATATAACTGTAAACTCATCGCATTATTTTGTCAAGCAATTTCTGAACTAAGTTCTATATTTCGTATATTTTTGTACGTTTTTTAGTATATTATTGATAAAAATTTTGCACTTTATACAATAAGTGCGCCATTCCGCCTGTTTATGTTCATTTAAATAGCATTATATTTTAAAGCTTTTTGTTTTTTAGCTTGAAATTATGATTGACTTAGGTTACAATTAGACTGTAAATATAAATTTGTACATTTTTATTTTGTTTTCAGGAGAGAGAATTATGGGTGGAAACAACCGAATGGTGGAAAAATCGAAAAAAGCTATTAAGGATGCGCTACTTGAGATCATGTATGAGAAGGATTTCAAGCACATAACCGTTAATGAGCTTCTCAAACGCGCCAACATCAGCCGCGGCACATTTTATGCGCACTTTTCAAACCTCGATGACGTCCGTCATCAGCTCATAGACGACCTTTTTGCGCATGCCGATTATCTCTTCGGCGATAAAAAGCCGATAGACCTCAGCCGGGATCCGTATCCTGTCATGCTCATGGCGGCTGACATGATGCTGGAAAGCCGCGATCCGGCAAAGAGACTGTTCAAATTCGTGAGTGTCTATTCTCTTGGCACGAATCTCAAGACCTGGCTCACAAAGTATATCCTGTCCGATGAAGAGCTTGTCCAGAAGCTTGGAGGCGAGGAATCGGCCACGATAGCCGCGCGTTTTATCGCAGGCGGCGTTATGCACGCATATAACCTGTGGATACAGGAAGACTTCCCTGTCTCTGCCGAGTTTATAGCTCAGACCCTGTCGAAGATACTCGTAGGCGGTCTGCGGGCATTTGAGGAAAATTAAACAGGACAGCATTATGGATAGCTTAAAGAGCACAGTCTTTCGGCTGTGCTCTCAGCGTGTAAAAAAAGTCCTTTCGGACTTTTTTGCACGCTTCAAAAACGCCACGTTTTTTGCGAAATTACATTTCGCAAAAAACCGAGCTAACTCGTCAAAAAATCCTGATTTATCAGAATTTTTTGATGGCTATTTATCCAATTCGAGGCGGGCCGTGCCCCCTCGAGCTCCCCCTTATTTTTATCGGGGATTGCACATTCATTTATAGATTTTCGACAGTCTGAGAGCACAGCCTTTCGGCTGTGCTCTAATATATACACTTGGAGGTAATTATGAATATTGCGGTTATTACCGGAGCTTCCTCCGGTATGGGCAGAGAATTTGTATACGCGATAGACAAGGATGTCGAGCTTGACGAACTGTGGGTGATAGCCCGCCGCGAGGACAGGCTTCTTGAGCTTCAGGATAAGGTGCGGGCAAAGATACGCCCCATTGTCCTCGATCTGCTGGATAAAAACAGTCTCACCCAGCTCAAAGCCATGCTTGAAATTGAAAAGCCCAACGTTAAGGTGCTCGTAAACGCCGCCGGCTTCGGACTTTTCGGAACCTACACCGAAATGGACATGGAAAAGCAGCTTGAGATAATTGACCTCAATGACAGGGCTTTGACCGGCATGACCTACATTACCCTGCCGTATATGTCCGATGGCGGCCAGATATACAACATGGGCTCGATGTCGTCCTTCCAGCCGGTGCCGTACATCAATGTTTACGGCGCGTCAAAAGCCTATGTGCTCAGCTTTTCAAAAGCGCTCAGAGTTGAGCTGTGCCAGCGCAATATAAAAGTTATGGCCGTGTGCCCCGGCTGGATACAGACCGAGTTTTTCAGCCACGCGATACACGATAACACCGTCAGCTACTTTAACCGCTACTACGGCCCCAAGGAGGTCATTGAAAAGGCTGTAAAGGATATGCACCGCAACAAGCCCGTTTCAATACTCGGCCTTCCCGAGCGGCTTCAGGTATTTGCCGTCAAGATCATGCCCACATGGTTTGTGCTCAAAACATGGTGCAAGCAGCAGAAAAAGCCGTTTAAGTATTAAGATAAAAAATCCCCTGTTCTGCCCATGAGGTCAAAACAGGGGATTTTTTTACTCTTCTACGAGGCTCATTTCTACTGCCTGATGATTTTGAGATACATATCCTTTATCCCGCATTTCCAGCAAAGTATCATGCCGACCACCGCACCGACTGCCGCCTGCAGTATCTGATACGGTAGCTTAATGAGCGCATATTCCGGCGTGCTGTAGATAAACGCCCTGCCGAGGGAGTATCCCACGACCATGATAACTGCTCCGACAGCGACTCCGATACCGGATGCAAGCATCGGATGATCTTTCATAACATGGTGTGAAAATACGGAGATCACCACCGCCTGCAGTCCGTGAGTTACCAGAGATACGAACATCGGGAGAGGATAGAAAAACAGATCTCCGAGGAATGCCCCAACTCCGCCGACCATAAATGCCGCAAACGGATCAAGTATTATTGCAGCCGTGCAGATAATGATATCGTTCATATAAAGATGTCCGCCCGGAACGGGTACTCCGAAGGAACTCATCGCAACATTCAGTGCCATGAACATCGCCGTAGTGCAAAGCCATACCGTATTTCTCTTTCCAGTGTTTTTCGTCTGCATTGTCATTTTCCTCCTTGCAATTTCAACGGGATTATCTTACAATGAATTCTGATAATATAAAATATTCAGAAACGGAGAAAAATATATAGCCAGATGAAATACACGATAGACAATGAGGAGCGGCCGATCTATTTACAATTATACAAGCTGATCCGTGATGATATTATCAGCGGGGTCTACTCCTATAGCAGCAGGCTTCCGTCAAAGAGGCTGCTTGCCGATGAGCTTGATATCAGCACGATAACGGTTGAGCATGCCTACGCGCTTTTATGTGACGAAGGGTATGCCGAAGCCCGTGAGCGAAGCGGATACTTCGTTATCTTTCGTCAAGCTGACGGCTTTGCGGCATCTGCACCCGCTTCAAAGCCGCAGGACAGTTCATACCATGCAGCGCATAATTATCCCGAGTTCTCGGTTTCACTGCTGAGCAGGACCATGCGGAGAGTTCTCACCGAACATAAGGATCAGTTGCTGGAAAAATCGCCTAACGCAGGATGCGTTCAGCTACTGGAGGCATTAAGGCAATACCTTGCACGAAACCGCGGTATCTATGTTGATATCGACCAGATCATCGTCGGCTCTGGCTCGGAATACCTTTACGGACTGATCGTTGAGCTGTTGGGAAGGAACAGAGTCTTTGCAATCGAGTCCCCGTCCTATAAAAAGATCGAGCAGGTCTATCGTGCGGCCGAGATCAGATATGAGCTTCTGCCGCTTTCATATGACGGGATAGACAGCGCGCATTTAGCCGCTTCAGGCGCAGATATTCTGCACGTTACCCCTTACCGAAGCTTCCCCAGCGGAGTTACCGCCACGGCCTCCAAGCGTATTGAGTATATCCGCTGGTCAAATAAACAAGACCGATATATCATCGAGGACGATTTTGAGTCTGAGTTTTCGGTATCCTCCAAGCCGTCTGAGACGCTTTTTTCGCTCTCATCCCACGATAACGTGATCTACCTCAACACATTTTCAAAAACTATCTCTCCGTCTATGCGTGTCGGGTATATGATACTGCCGAGACATCTTGTAAAAACATTTGCAGATAAGCTGGGCTTCTACTCCTGTACTGTTCCTACCTTTGAGCAGTTCGTCCTTGCCGAGCTTATTGACAACGGAGACTTTGAGCGACACATAAACAGGGTCAGGAGAAATAAGCGCAAGGAGCTGTCTGATAAGCCGCAGAAGTAAGACCTCCGTGTATACGCATAGAAAAGCAGCAGGTGTATTCACCTGCTCAGCGTGTCAAAAAAGTCCGATGGACTTTTTTGCACGCTTCAAAAACGCCACGTTTTTTGTGAAATATAATTTCGCAAAAAACCGAGCGCTGCTCGTTAAAAAGTCTGATAAATCAGACGTTTTTAATGGCTATTTATCCAATTCGAGGCGGGCTTCCGCCCCCTCGAGCTCCCCCCGCCTGTTAACAGCTGTCTCTTTCTTTATATACTTCTTTGACAGTCTGAAAAACAGCAGGTGTATTCACCTGCTGTTTTTACATATTCAGCAGTCGCCGAAGGATATGCCGATATCCCTTGCGACTTTTATGAGCTGATGGTCTGTCGGCAGGAACTTCGTTCTGCTGGCAGCCTCCTCAAGTGGGATGGATACGACAGCTCCGTCCTGAAGCGCGACCATACGCCCATACTGCTTATTTACTATAAGCTCCGCTGCTGCCGCGCCGAACTGAGTCGCCAAAACGCGGTCATAAGGGCACGGAGGACCGCCGCGCTGGTAATGCCCAGGGATCGTCACGCGAGCCTCCTGACCGATCGCGGCTTCAATCTGAGCCGCTATCTCATAGGATATTGTAGAGTGCTTTGACTCCTCACGGCGGCGACGGCTCTCCTCCTCCGTGAGCACCTGATCGGTAACGGATTTTGCGCCCTCGGCGACCGCAACGATTGAAAAGCCCTTGCCATGCCTGCGGCGCTCCTCGATAGCCTTGATAACATAGCTTATATCATACGGTATCTCGGGAATAAGTATTATATCCGCTCCGCTGCCGATCCCGGCGTGGAGGGTGAGCCAACCCGCGTCACGGCCCATGAGTTCAACAACGAACACGCGGCTATGCGAGGATGCCGTCGAATGGATATAATCAATAACATTTGTCGCAATGTCAACGGCGCTCTGGAACCCGAAGGTGGTATCGGTTCCCCAAATGTCGTTGTCAATGGTCTTTGGCAGGGTCACAACGTTCATGCCCGCGTCCATGAGCAGCTTTGCGCTCTTTTGAGTGCCGTTGCCGCCCATTATGACAAGGCAGTCGAGATTGAGGCGGTTGTAGGTATCCTTCATGGCGGGGATGAGGCTGTTGCCCTCATCGTCCACGATGTCCTTTCCCGGGACATACTTCTGACGCGAGGTGCCGAGTATAGTGCCGCCCTCGGTGAGTATGCCGGCAAAATCCTTCGGCTCCATGAATTTGTAGTCGCCGTCGATTAAGCCTCGGTAGCCGTCGTACATGCCGAATATCTCAAGATTCGCTATTCTGTTATACAGAGCCTTGCCTATGCCGCGCATCGCGGCGTTGAGACCCTGACAGTCGCCGCCGGATGTAATAAGTGCGACTCTTGTCATCTTTTTCAAATCAAATACCCCTCTTTTAAATTTCGTATAGAAGTATTTTAAAGCATTCTCATTAAAAGTCAACCATAAATAGTGCCGAAATTAAGGCGGAGGCCGTTTAAGATGCCCCCGCCTTTTGTTTATTCTGCGCTTTTGAGGTAATCAATATACTCGTCAATGTAATCTGTCTGGTCATCAGCTCCCTGATACCACACCCACAAAAGCCGGTTATCGATGCGAATATACATTATCTGGCGTATGCAGTTTTCCGGCTCGCCGTATTTTTCGATTATCTTGTGTATTTCGGCACCGTCACGCTCATACTCCGACAATGTGTACTCCGGCATATATCCGTTCCATTGATACTCAAATCTTTCATCTGCGCTGATTGCCTCCATATGCTGCTTATACTCCAGCCTGTCATAGTTTATAGTCTCGTCTATCTTTCCCTCGACAAACTCCTTTGCAAAGGATTCACAGCGCATATCGTAATAGTCAACGCAGTATTCCGAAAGTTGACTATGCAAAGTGTCCCCATAGCGAACTTTTATTATAGTCGGGCTCAGCAGGTCGCTCCTCTCATACACATCGAACCACTTTTTGCTCAAATTGGGCTCACGCACCTGCATATTGGCTTCGATCTCCGCAGGTACTGGGAGCGAGACCGTGCTCGGGTCAATGGCGCTGTCATAGGTATAGATCGGTATTACAACATGGACAGCCCATAGGATTATGAGCGGTATTCTCAGCGGAATCAGCACCCTGCCCGCTCTGGCTTTAGATTTATAGCTCTCACCCTGCGGCAGCTCTCCCCCGCGCTCGATATTTTTTATGAGCTTATTGAGATGCCTCCAGCGCCTGAGCTGCACTATAAACTCTACCAGCAGGAGCAGCGCTAGCACAACATACAGCGCATATTTTAGTGTTCCTATCTCGATAAGCGCGCCCACAACGCTTCCTTTGCCGTCAAACAGAATTTGCAGAGGGTAGCCTATCCTTGTGTTGAGAAACATCATTAAAAAGGCAATGTAGTATAGCATATGCTTGAAAGCAAGCTTCTTTAAAGGCTTCACAAGGTGGCTGTGATCTGTGTATATCTCCGGAGCGTCGGGGTCGTCCGTGCAGAGCACAATAAGGTCGCTCTTAAATTCGCCCACCACCTGCCAGCCGTTTGTCTCGTATATCTCCTTCTTCTCCTCGGGGATATCGCAGGCGACGACGTCACAGAAGTCAAGACGATAGCGGGTCTGGCGCGGCTCGCCCTTTTCAAATTCAGCACAGAAGAGCCCGCAGCCTTTGTAGAAAAGTCCCTGCATCGCCATGTCCTCAAGCCATTTCTGGATGGCGGGGATGTCGCTCGATTCAAAAGGTATCATGCGTTTTACATACTTACTCATCTTCGTCTCCTCCCTCCGCGTCGATTATACACTGTCTAAGCCGCGACAGTTCATCGTTATACATTTTCTCTCCAAGCTCCGTTATGCTGTAGGTCTTTCTCTTGCCGTCGATGCCGACATATTTTATGATGCCCTCCTGCTCAAACTCCGCCAGCAGCGCATACAGTGTGCCCGGGCCGAGCTGTACCCTGCCCCCGCTCTTTTTTGAGATGTAGCCGCTTATGTCTATCCCGCACTTGTTGCCACGGCTCAGTGACATCAGCAGATAAAACATCGGCTCTGTCAGCGTCGAGAATTTTTTCCTTGCCATGCGCTCACCTCTTTTAATATCGATATTCGATGTTCAATTTCATTATACATCGATAATCGATATTGTCAATAATTATTTTTTAATATTGCCAAGTTTTGCGCAAGTTGCACATAACACTTGACTGTCTTTCATATATGTATTACAATTAAGTATATTACTGGAGGGAGAGTATACATATGGACAGTATCAAAAAAGCTTATTACCGCACTTTTCAGGCAGTTTTCAATGTCGGGGCACGCCTGCTGTACTGGCGCAAGCCGATAACCGTCACCGGAGAGAACACTCTGGCAACGGTTCCAGAGTTGTTTAAGAAGCATAATGTCAAGAAAGTCATGATAGTCACCGGCCGCACCGTCGGCAGAACTATCGCGCCCATCGCCAAGGAAGCTCTCGACAAGGCGGGTATTGCCTATGAGCACTACTCCGATGTCGCCGCCAACCCCACCGTCAAGGTAGTCAACGAGATTCAGAAGATGTACCTTGATACAGGCTGCGAAGGTTTCCTCGCTATCGGCGGCGGCTCACCCATGGACGCCGCGAAAGGCGCTGCCGCAAGAGTCGTACATCCCAACACCCCCGTCAACAAGATGGCCGGACTGCTCAAGGTTCTGCATAAGATACCCACCTTCGTTGCAGTTCCCACCACGGCCGGAACAGGCTCGGAGACTACTATCGCGGCGGTCATAACCGATCAGGAGACGCATCACAAGTACGCGCTCATGGATCTGTGCCTTGTTCCCAAATATGCCATCCTTGACCCCACACTTACCCGTGACCTGCCCCCGAAGACCACCTCGACCACTGGTATGGACGCCCTTACCCACGCAGTTGAGGCTTATATCTGCTGGACATACAACACAAAGGAGACCATACGCCTTGCCGAGGAAGCAACCGTTGCTATCTTCAAATATCTTGAGCGCGCCTACCGCGACGGCAACGACATGGAGGCTCGTCAGGAGATGCTCACGGCATCCTTCAAGGCCGGCTTTGCCTTTACCCGTGCAGGCGTCGGCAACGTTCACGCCATCGCGCACACCCTGGGCGGGCTTTACAACACCCCGCACGGTCTTGCAAACGCGGTCATACTGCCCATAGTCCTTGAGGACTACGGCGAGGCTGTTTATGAGAAGCTTGCTCACCTTGCAGAGCTTACCGGAGTTATGACCTCCGGCAGCGACGAGGCAAAAGCAAAGGCATTCATTGCGGAGATTCGCGCCATGAATAACCGCATGGGCATCCCCACCGGCTTTGACAACATCAAGGAAGAGGATATCCCGATGATGTGCAAGTGGGCGCTTGCTGAGGCAAACCCCGTATACCCCGTTCCCGTTGTATATAACACCGAGCGCTGCACTAAGGTCATTCATCGCATCATAAACGAGGCTTGACTTGTCCAAGCGGTGTGATATTCTCGTCTTGTGCTTATTGACTGGGAGCAGAATGTAAAATTACTCTACTTAACTGGAAATCCACGAACGAACATATAAAAACACCTTTCATCAGAAAAGCAGGTAAGGGTCTCAGTGCCCTTACCTGCTTTGTTTATTATCTATTGATTATCAAAGTTCACAGGCATAAATCCGTCGGAATAGAGCTTGATTATCAGCTCGTTCCGGCTCTTCACTCCTGTTTTATGCATTATTCTTTTAAGGTGCTCTTTTACCGTGAGCGGACTTATGCACATTTTCTCTGCGATTTGAGCAGAAGAACAGCCCTCGAGGAAGAGGTTTACAGTCTGCTGCTCACGCGGAGTATATTTATATTCGTTTATCATATTCTCAGTCAGGCTGCTTTTGATACCTGCAAACCAGCTCAAGTCGAATATGAGTACGAGATAGAACGTGTGCAGATCTCCGCCTGCTGTAACATCGCTGCATTTCATGACCTCAATAACATAATTGTTTACTACCCGGAAAAAGTCTATGTGCGGACTTGCTCTTTTATCGCTTTCGACTATTTCTTTTATAATAGAACTGAGCTTAAACTTGGCGGCTTTTGTGTTATCATCCCCAGAAATGGCATGCATCCTCTGGAGCGCAATTGGATTTGCGCTTATGAAATCGAAGTCATCGTTTAGTATAACTACGCCAAAATACAGCCTTGCCGAAAGTGTTTTGAGCATTTTGGCACTTTTAACTGTTTCGCGATATTCGGCGTTCCTTTTGTCGGCAGTGCCGAGCCATCGGGCTATCGACTTGGCGTTGTCAAGCTCATATCTGTCAAAATGTCCGCTTTTTGCTCTGCGGAAGATCCTTATACCATCGCCCGCGGGATTGACTGTTATAGCGAGACATTCTTCAAAGCCATATTCCGAAAAAAACTTCTGGTACCTGCAAGGCTTATCGTCTTTTGAAAATATGGTCGCCTTATCAACATAATCAGGGGACTGTATCAGGCTCATAGGCAGCGCGGGAAGTACGGATTCCATACCGGGTAGGAAGCCTATCTCGGCTGATATCTCAATATGCTTTTCAGCGTTCGTTCTTATGAAAAAGCCGGCATCAAAAGGCAGTTTGGTTTTGAGCATGTGAAGGCAATCCGTTGCAAAATCAGCAGAAACAGCAAGTCTTCCTCCCATCTCTAACTCATTCATGATCCCCCATTCCGGCTGCATTGACATTAATAATTCCTCCTTCGCCCCTCCTTTTACGAATAGGAGGGCGACTTTGTTATTAATAAAAAATTCTACAAAATTATAGTGGTTCTTGTCAATGATAAATATTGTAAGTCGCTTTATCGGCCACAGCGTAGCATCCGCCCAAATAGTTATATTGACCATTTTGCTAATATAAATTCTGCCATCAATATAACAAAACGCCGAAAAATACTACAAACGGAGTATACTTTGTCTCTCAAAGAGGGGTAGTTATTCTGTCGGATTTTGAAGTACAATATTAGCAACAGGGCTTCACGGTAATGTATTTATCTATCTGATAATTCAGGAGACAATGCAAATCAAAACGAACAAAATTTAAATTAACAGGAAAGGAAGTGCTTTGTTTTGATTTTTGAGACTACGGAGTTTAAAGAAAGAGTAAAACGGGTGCAGAAGAGTATGGAGGAAAAGGGCATAGAGGTCCTCCTCGTGTCAGATCCGTCAAACATCTACTATATGTCCGGCTATGACGCATGGTCGTTTTATGTGCCCCAGGGACTTGTAGTAACCCTCACTGACGAAATGCCGGTATTTATCGGCCGCCACATGGACGCATTTGCCGGAGTTGTTAAGACTACATGGCTCGATGAGCAGCATGTGCGCTGGTATGCCGACACCACTATTCACAGCACCACATCCCACCCGATGCAGCGTTTTGCGGAAGTTCTCGGTGAGTTCAGCCACGCCGGTACTGTTATAGGCCTTGAGATGGACAGCAACTGGTTCACTGCAACCTGCTACGAGCACCTTAAAACGGGGCTGCCCGATGTTAAGTTCATAGACGCAAGCACGCTTGTAAACTGGGTACGCGTTATCAAGTCCGAAAACGAGATCGCTTTGCAGCGCGTAGCGGGAAAAATCGCGGAGCTCGGCATCCTGGCCGCGCGCGATACCCTGCGTCCCGGAGTAAGAGAGTGCGATGTTGCCGCTGCAATCTACTCTGCTCAGCTTCGCGGCACAGACGAATTCGGCGGCGACTACGCCAGCATAGTCCCCATGCTTCCATCCGGCGAAAAAGCCGGTGCCCCCCATCTGACATGGACCGACAGACGCTATCCCGAAAACATATGCCTGTACATAGAGTTGGCAGGAAGCTATTACAAGTATCACTCACCATTAGCCCGCACATTCTCTATCGGAAAGCCCAACAAGGACGTTGACTACGTGTCAAAATCTTTGGTTGAGGGTCTTAACTCGGCGCTTGACACAGTAAAGCCCGGTGTCACTGCGGAAGAGGTTGAGCTTGCGTTCAAAAACACCATGAAAAAATGTGGCCTTGAGAAGAATTCAAGAATCGGATACTCTGTTGGTATCGGCTTCCCTCCCGACTGGGGCGAGCGTACCATAAGCCTGCGTCCGGGCGATAAAACCGTACTCCAGCCCAATATGACGCTGCACTGTGTACCCGGCATGTATTACGACAACTTCGGCGTATCTATTAGCGAAGCCTTCCGCGTCACTGAGACTGGCATTGAAACATTTGCTAACCTCCCCAGAGATCTCATCGTCATTGACTGATGAGATTTTGAAAAGCGGTAAAAAACTATGGATATTCGTTATGAGATAGAAAAGAATATAAGTAGCATCATCGAGCTACGTCGTGAATTTCACCGGATACCGGAGCTCGGCTATGAGGAATTCAAGACCAGCGCTAAAATCACATCTTATCTTGAGGAACTCGGCTTGAATGTGTTCCATTATAACGGAACGGGTCTGGCAGCCGTAATAAATTCTGAAAACGACGGTCCAATGCTTATGCTCCGAGCTGACATTGACGCGCTGGCCGGAAATGAGGAGACAGGTCTCCCCTTCTCTTCGACCCATCCCGGTAAAATGCACGCCTGCGGCCATGACGCGCACATTGCGGGTCTGCTTGGAGCGGCCAAAATACTCTGTGAGCACGCCGATGAGCTTAAAGGGCGCGTACTGTTGGTATTCGAGCCAAACGAAGAGCGCTCAGGAGCGCTTAACATGATAAAAGACGGCCTGCTTGAGAGATTTCCCGCTCAGGCATGCTTTGGAATGCACGTATGGCCCGGTGTGCCCTTAGGAAAGATATCTGTCGCAGCCGGTCCTGTTATGGCCGGTACTATGCATTTTCGTATAACTGTCAACGGGCAGACAGGCCACACCGGCAGTCCGCATTTAGCAAAGGATCCAATATTGTGCTCCGCCGCAGTTCTGCAAAACCTTCAGATGATACAGACACGTGAGATCGATATACAGAAGCCAACGCTTATTATGGTCGGCAAAATAGAAGGTGGAGTTCTTCCTAATATTATACCCGATAAGGTCGATATGTACGGCACATGCCGTCATCTTTATGAGATGAGTGAGGAGGAAAACCTTCGGGCAAGGATGGAACGGGTCGTTAAAAGCACCACCGAGGCTTACGGAATGAGCGGTGAAATAGAGTGGCGCGAAAACTTCCCTGCATTGGTAAACGACTCAGAGCTAAGCAAGATTGCCAGGGTCGCTGCTGAGGACTACATGGGCGAAGGCAGCGTAGTTGAATGCCGCTACACCGCCGGCGACGACTTTGCCGAGTTTGCCCGGCTCATCCCCGGTGTCTACTGCCACATAGGTACAGGTCATTCTAACGGAGAGGGCGACTATTCACTTCATCATCCCATGTTCACTATTGACGAAGCCGTGTTAAAGGACATGGTGGGAATGTGGATAAAATTAACCACTGCTTGGTTTGACAGTCATCAATAAGGAGGTGCGCACAATGAAGAAAAACAGTTTCCAAAAAACACTGTTCGGCATAAATTCTGCAATGAAGGCCGCAGAGTCCGTGATAGTCATTGTGACCGTCTTCCTTATGGCAATAATGCTGATTGCAGCTGTGTTTTGTCGAAAAGTGCTTAACAACAGCCTTACCTTTACAGAGGAATTGGGCACTGTAATGATGGTAACCATCACCTATATCGGCTCTGTCTACGCAGTGCGCGGAGGCAAGCACATCATCATGAACATTCTCGTCGATGTGCTTCCGATGAAATCGAAAAAGATTCTTGTTACCGTGACTCACCTTGTGACGGCGCTGTTCATGCTCATACTGGCTTACTTTTCCTTTAATTATCTGATGTCAACCTATGAATTGAACAGAATAACCTCAGCCCTGCGCATTCCCTACTGGATCACTCTTATTCCAATGGTGGCCGGCCTGTTCTTCACGGGTATACAGTTTTTAGTAGCATTCATAATGAACCTTATAGATAAGGAAGACATTTATGTTGGCTCTGAACGCAAGTACAGTGAGCAGCAGGAAGCTCGCAGCAATCAATAGAAGGGAGGAAAGTAAATGGTAAGCGTTGTTATAATAGGCATTTTGTTCATATGTCTCATCGCGGGATTTCCTATGGTTGTTGGCATGATTGGCTCATCAATAGCTGCAATATTAATTTTCTTCCCGAAGATTTCAATGCCCATACTCATGCAGAACCTTGTAACAGGCATATCTTCGTCAACTTTGCTGGCAGTACCTATGTACATACTGGCTGCGGAGATCATGTGCTCCGGTAAATCCGGCGAAAAGCTGTTTGGCGCGGTAAGGATCCTTCTCGGACATTTGCCTGGGGGCGTGGCAGTTGCTTCTATCGGAAGCTGCACGCTGTTCGGCGCAATTTCCGGCTCCACACAGGCTACTTTAGTCGCTGTCGGCCGTCCGATGTATGGTCAGCTTCGCAAAATAGGCTATACACCATCGCACGCGCTCGCGATGTTGGCATCCTCAGCAAACATCGCTCTGCTGATACCTCCCAGTATCTGCATGATAATGTATGCGATCTGCGGTAAGGGAGTATCGCTGGCAGAGCTGTTTATCGCCGGCGTCGTCCCGGGAATTCTGCTGTTCGTGTTTTTCTCGATATACGAAATAATAACAGCCAGGATCAAGCATATTCCCCGCACTGCAAAGCCCTCGGCAAAAGAGGTCGGAAAAACCCTGAAAGAAGCTATTTTGCCTTTTGGCTTCCCTGTTCTCATCCTTGGCGGCATATATGCAGGCTGGTTCAGCCCCACCGAGGCGGCAGCGGTTGCCGTGGCTTACGCTTTCATTCTTGAGGCGATAGTCTATCGCTCCATGAAGGTAAAGGAATTCTGTAAGGCTGCGCTGTCGACCGGCGTGACTACCGCAACAGTGTTTATTCTGGTCGCGGCTGGACAAGTGCTCTCCTTTGTAATAAGCTACGCGGGCATCCCCCAGTCCATTGCAAGCGCAGTTATTGAGTCTAACATGGGTGCCACGGGTTTCCTATTTGTTGTTGCTGCATGCTTCTTTGTATCATGTATGTTTGTAGATTCCATACCGGTCATTCTTATCCTTGTCCCAATTTTCTTCCCCATTGCAACGAGCCTCGGAATCAACGAAATTCACTTGGGTGTTCTTGTCACACTACAGGCAGCTATCGGCTGCATAACCCCGCCCTTCGGTTGCAATATCTTCACAGCTTCGGCGATCTTCGATCAATCCTTCTCCACAATCGTAAAGGGGCTGTGGCCATATGTTGTATTATTTGTTGCTACAACAGTGCTGATTATCGTATTCCCCGATATATCACTCTCATTGGTTAAAACAGCATTCGGAGGATAAAAACGCACAAGTAGGGCAAGCCCTACATAAAAAAATAAAATCAGGAGGAATATTATGAAAAAAGTTCTCGCTCTATTGCTGGCTCTTATGTTTGTCTTTAGCTGCACTGCCTGCGGCGGAGATAATGACACTAAGGATCCAGCTGATGACCAGACCGCATCCGGCGAATGGGAAAAGGTCAATTTCATGTTTGCCCATGACGAAGGCGTAGACAGTGAGGTTGACAACTACGCGCACATCTTCGCGGATCTCGTAAGTGAAGCCACCGGCGGCGCCGTAACCTTTGACATCTATGTTGATGGTCAGCTCGCCTCCACCACCGCGCTGGCTGAGATGATACAGAACGGCGCGGTCGAATGCGGAGCCTTCGGCTGCGGCTCTTCCGGAGTTCTCGTAGAGGAATCCAACATTTTTAGTCTGCATTTTCTCATGCCCAGCAACATTGACGATTATCAGAAGCTGCTTAACGAGTGCTCGGCAATAGATACAATGAATGAACTGTTCTATGACGCCAATCTCAAGGTTCTCGATACCGTCACTGAGGGCTACTATTACTGGACGGCAAACAAGGCTCTGGATACTCCGGACGCCTTTAAGGGAGTTAAGTTCCGCACCATGGATTCTCCCCTGATCTCAAGCTCATACAATGCATATGGCGCAAATGCAACTCCCATTGCGTTCTCAGAGCTTTATACCGCGCTCCAGCTCAAAACCGTTGACGGCCAGACCAACCCGCCTCTTACTATCCGCGACACAAAAATCTACGAGGTTCAGAGCCACATCACCGACGGCCGCAGTGATAGCTATGTCTTCTTCCTTATGTTCAATAAGAACGTTTGGGAAGGCCTCGACTCAAAGATGCAGGATATGCTCATGGACTGCGCTGCAAAGGCCAACGTCAAGTACCATGAAAAAATGGATCCCATTCGCGAAGAAGTCCTCCAGAGCCTCATTAACGATCACGGCATGACCTATGTTGAGGTAAGCGATGAAGCAAGGGAACAGTTCCGCGAGCTGTCATACCCTGTATGGGAGCAGTATGTTAATACTGTTGGTGGAAAATCCCAGGAGCTTCTTGACGCGATCAAGGAGTATCAGGGTATTAAGTAGTCCCACAAAAGCAAATGCTCAAGGCGGCGGGCAGCTCATCCATGTCGTTGCTTAAGCAGCGGTAAAAGCGGCCCGCTGCCGCTATTTGCAAGGCAGATAACATTTTACAAAAACTGCAAATTGAATTGGTGATATTACTATGGATAATATACATGTTTTGAAATTTGGCGGCACTTCGGTGTCCTCGCCTGACGTGCGCGCTCATGCCGTAGCTCAAGTGCTGAGCAAACGCGCTTCCGGAAAAGCAGTCGTGGTTGTTGTATCCGCAATGGGGAGAGCCGGAGCGCCTTACGCCACGGATACACTGCTTGCCCTTTTTGGAGACTCACAGCCCACAGGCCATACAAAAGATCTGCTTGTAAGCTGCGGAGAAACCATATCAGCTTGTCTGTTTGCCCATGATCTCGTACAGAGCGGCTGTCCCGCGCAAGCGCTCACCGGTACTCAGGCAGGCATCATAACCGACTCTTGCTTTACGCAGGCAAATATACGCGACATGGACACGACTAAGGTCATGCTGTTGCTTGAGCAGGGCATCATTCCCGTTATAACCGGCTTTCAGGGCAGAACCGTCCGGGGAGATGTGACTACCCTTGGCCGCGGCGGCAGCGACACATCCGCTGTTGAGATAGGCGGTCTCTTGGGTGCGGAGGAGGTACATATATTCACTGACGTCCCCGGAGTCGCCAAAGTCGATCCGCGTCTGTATCCGGCCAGCGAATGGCTTAACCACATCAATTACGACGATATGCTGCTGCTTTCAAGCTGGGGCGCCGGAGTTATTCATCCACGAGCCGTGGAAGCTGCTAAAAAATACGCAGTGCCTACATACGTCCGCTCCACCTTCTCCGATTCAGAGGGTACACGTATCGACTCCGGATGTACTTGCTTAGACGGGTTGATAGGCATAGCGGTAATGAAAAATTCAGCTATGGACGGCGGAGCCGTCATAAAAAAGGACGGCAGCGCCGTGATAAGCGTGCTCAGCCGCAGTAAAAGTCCCGTAGATATCAGCTCTGTTCTGGAGTGTATCTGCGAATTTGAATGCTATGAGGAGGACAGCTCCTTTTATCATGTTGTTACTGAAAGCCGGTATCTTGCCGATGCCGTTGCCTCGATATATAAAAAAGTCTGCTCGGAGGAATAAAGATGAAAGCATATGCCAGCATTCCCAGAGATGATAAGGAAAAAATACTCAAATGTGAGAAAGAAAAATATGAAGCGTTAAAAGCTCGGAATATAAAGCTTGATATCTCACGCGGAAAACCATCGAAAGAGCAGCTCGCATTATCTGAAGAGCTTTTAAAAATAGATATATCCAACTGCGCCGATGACGGCGGCATAGACATCCGAAATTATGGCGGGCTTCCAGGCATACCCGCTGCAAGAGCCCTGTTCGGAGAGCTTCTCGGCGTACCGGCATCTCAGGTTCAGATCGGAGGTAGCTCCAGTATCACCCTTATGCACGACACCATCATGCGCAATTTCCTATTTGGTGCGCTCAATGGTGATATTCCGTGGAAAGATCAGAAAGTTAAGTTCATTTGCCCCGTACCCGGTTATGACCGGCATTTCACCATATGCGAGGCTTTCGGAATCGAGATGATAAACGTTGATATGCTCTCCACCGGTCCCGATATGGATAAGGTCGAGGAGCTTGTCAAGGATCCTGCGGTCAAGGGTATCTGGTGCGTTCCTCAGTACGATAATCCTGGGGGCGTGGTCTATAGCAGTACAACAGTCGAGCGGCTGGCGAAAATGCAGACTGCGGCGAGAGATTTTCGTATTTTCTGGGATAACGCTTACTGCGTACACCATTTTGACGTGGATAATCCCATGTGCGTGGACAACATATATGAGCTCTGCAAAGATGCGGGAAATGAAGATCGGGTATATATGTTCACCTCCACCTCAAAAATAACATTTCCTAACGGTGGCGTCTGCTGTTTGGCAGCATCTCCGGCAAATATTGCATGGCAGCGTGAAAAGCTCAACAGTCAGGTAATAAGTTTTGATAAGGTCAATCAAATGCGCCATGTTCGCTTTCTTGCAAACAAGGCTCAGGTATTGGAGCATATGCGCCGTCACGCTACCATAATGAAGCCCAAATTTGATTTTGTAGTAAACTACCTTAACGAAAAACTCGGCGGTACCGACTGCGCGGTGTGGAGCATGCCTCACGGAGGGTATTTCATATCATTTTTCGCTCATCCGGGCTGTGCAAAGCGCATTGTTGAACTTTGCAGGCAGGCTGGGCTTATACTGACAGACGCAGGAGCTACATATCCATATCATAACGATCCTGCCGACAGCAATATTCGTATCGCGCCGTCAATACCCACGCTCACGGAGCTGTCGCAGGCAATGGAGCTGTTTGTTACCGTCGTCAAGTTGGTCACAATTGAAAAGCTGCTGGACGAAGAGTGACGCACAAGATAATGACGACTGAAAAAACGAAGCTCATAGGGGCCATATCAGTGTCGGCAAGCGCCTTCATGTTCGGGCTTGAGGGCACTGTTCTGAAGCTTGCTTACGCAGGCGGATTCAGCGTTTTTTTGATGGCAGCAATGCGCTACGCTATGGCGGCGCTGCTGTTCGGCGGCATAGTGCTGATGCTCAAAAAACCCGTGCTGCCGCCCCGGGGTCATACAAAGCTCGTGCTCGCGGCAGGCTGTGTTGTCTCTCTGACCAGCATAACGCTGTATATAGCCTATTATCTTATGCCGGCCTCGTATGCCACGCTGTTTTTCTACTCTCATCCGAGCTTTACGATACTCTTCAGCCGTATTTTCCTAAAACGCAGAATACTGACCAGCCGCCTGATTGCGATAATACTGTCCGTTTTGGGGCTTTTGCTGTTGTTTTGCACGTCTGTGGATATGTTGCCTGTTGCCGGAGTCCTTGTCGCGCTGTTGTCGGCGCTGACCCAATCCGCCAAAATACTGATTTGCGGCTCCGTGCTTGAGAATGTGGACACTGTTACATACAGCTTCAACGTTACAACTATAGCGGCCGTAATTTTCAGCGTGATCACGCTGTTGCTCGGAGAGTTCAGCCTGCTGCCGTCCGCTTCCGCAGGCTCGTGGTGTTGCTTCCTGTTTCTCTCTGTTTTTGTGACCGCTGGGGGCAATTTTGCCAATTTCTTCGGTCTGAATCGCATCGGACCGATCGACACTTCGCTTTTTATGCTGTTCGAGGCACCGGTTTCTGTAGTCGCTGCATTCATCGTGCTCGGAGATTCTTTTTCAGGATTGCAGATTCTCGGAGCGTGCCTTGTCATCGCGGCCATCGCAGTTCCCGCACTTTCGGATAAGCTGAGCCAAAAAAATCAAATACGAGTTTAGCTCGAATGGAGGTACAAATGAAAAAATACAAAGTTGCCATTCTTGGCGCAAGCGGCGCCGTAGGCAAGGAAATGATGAAAATTCTAATTGAGCGCGATTTTCCCATAAGCGAGCTGCATCTGCTTGCAAGCGCGCGAAGCGCGGGCAAGGTCGTGCAGTGGCGCGGCGAGGATATCGTCATTGAAGAAGCCTGTGACAGCGCATTTGAGGGTATTGATATTGTCCTCGGCGCAGCCGAGAATGATATAGCCGAGCGCTTTGCCCCGGCCATTGTAAAAGCCGGTGCGGTATTTGTCGATAACTCCTCTGCATTCCGTCTTAATCCCGATGTTCCTCTGGTGATTCCCGAGGTCAACTCTGAAGACGCAAAAAAACATCACGGTATTATATCTAACCCCAATTGCTCCACCATTATCACTATTACAGCAGTCAATTCGCTCCGCAAGCTGTCTCCCATCAAATCTATGATCGCTTCAACATATCAGGCGGTATCCGGCGCCGGAGCAGGCGGACCGATCGAACTGATGAGCGAGGTTGACGCTCTGCGTGAGGGAAAAAGCTACACCCCCAAGGTATTTGCGCACCAGATAGCCTTCAATGTTATCCCGCAGATAGGCGGCGAACAGTTTTCAGGCTTCACTTCAGAGGAAATGAAAATGCAGAATGAGGGCAGAAGGATAATGCATCTGCCGGATCTCAAAGTAAGCTGTACCTGCGCTCGAGTCCCGGTTGTGCGAAGCCACTCTATTTCCGTCACGCTTCGTTTCAAGGACAAGGTTACAGTAGATGAGGCTCGCGAAGTAATTGCAGGCGCGCCCGGAGTTAAACTTGTAGATGAGCTTGACCGGCTTAAATACCCCATGCCCCTGCTGACCACCGATCAGGATCTTGTGTATGTTGGACGTATTCGCCCTGATCTCACGGATGACAACGGTCTGTGCCTGTGGTGCTGCGGCGACCAGGTTCGCAAGGGTGCAGCCACAAACTGCATACAGATTGCGGAACTTCTGATAGAAAATCAATAATTGCGCCACTTGCTTTCCCTATTAAGATGCAGAGATAATACGCTAAAAGCCGTTTGCGTTGCAAACGGCTTTTTCTTATGTTAAAATAAACAAAAACTCATAAGAGGTGCTTTATGGAATTGTTATACGCCCTTGAGGGCATCCGCACACCGCTGCTGGATAAACTGATGGGACTTGTCACCAATCTTGGCGGCGAGACGGTGTTTATTGCCGCGGCAATAATCGTATTCTGGTGCGTCAGCAAAAAGTGCGGCTACTATATGATGACCGTGGGCTTTGCCGGAACTATAATCAATCAGTTTTTGAAGCTCTGGTTCAGGATCCCACGTCCATGGGTCAAAGATCCCGATTTCACCATCGTCGAGAGCGCAAGAGCCGAGGCGACGGGCTACTCCTTCCCAAGCGGGCACACTCAGAACGCGTTTGCGACGCTTGGCGCGCCGGCAAGATATTCAAAAAGCACCGCGCTGCGCATAGTATTCGGCCTGCTCATCGCCCTCACGGCGTTCTCGCGCATGTATGTCGGCGTTCATACGCCGCTGGATGTGGGCGTCAGCCTTGTGGTCGGTCTTGTTCTCATGTTCGCCCTCTACCCCTTTTTCCGCGACATGGATGAAAAGCCGAAGAACATCTACATACTGTTTTCAGTATTTATCCTCATGGCGGCGGCCTTTGTGCTGTTTGTGGAGCTTTATCATTTTCCCGCAGATATTGATATGGATAACTACAGCTCCGGCCTTAAAAATGCCTATATGATCCTGTTCTGTGCTGTCGGGCTCATGCTGGTGTTCTACATCGACAGCAAGTTCATTAATTTTCCCACGGAGGCCGTCTGGTGGGCACAGGTCATTAAAGTCGCCATCGGCCTTGGTGTCACGGTCGGCTTGAAGGCCATTCTCAAGGCTCCCCTGCTCGCCCTCTTTGGCGGACACTACGTCGCGCACGGAGTCAGATATTTTATAGTGATACTGTTTGCCGGTATCGTATGGCCGCTCACATTCAAATTCTTCGCAAAGCTCGGTAAAAAATAACGCTAACAAAAATGCAGCCCCGCAGTTTTTTAACTGCGGGGCTTTTTATGTGTTAGCCGAACAGGCTTATTCTGACTGTGTATGTAACGGTCTTGCCCTCGAATGTGACGGTGGCGTCACGGCTGCCGAGGCCGGACATATCGCACTCGACCGTATATTCATCGGGGCTTGTTATTCGCTTTGCGTCGCCGTTATTGTAGTATGCTCTGAGCACCAGACCCGTGGTGTCAAGCTGCTCGCCGACGGTGTACACGGTCTTGACCGGCATCTCCTCGATGCTCAGCTCCGTAACGTACGGCGGCTCGACTATGACCATACACTCATCGTATATCTCCATTTTGTCCTTGACATACACCATGACGGTGGCGGCGCCCTCGCTCAGTGCCTTGACATTGCCTGACCCATCCACGCTCACGACGCTCGGGTCGCTGCTTTTCCAGACATATTCCGGCTCTTTCTGATCCGCATTGGGCTCGGGAATGCAGCTTACGTTGAGTTTGGCTTCCTCCTGCTCAGTTAGCGTCAGGCGCGGCGAGCTGAGCACAACGGCGCTGACTTCAAGCTTCTCCGGCTCGGCTGTCTCCGTAGGAGCGGGAGTTTCGGTAGTCTTGGGCTTATCGGAGCCGCCGTGGTCTCCCCTGCCGGCGACAGCAAAGATAACAATGGCCACGATCATGGCAATGATTATAAGAACGCCCGCTACGATATACACCGCCTTGGGCTTTTCCTTTGGCTCCTCCTTTTTAGGAGGCTTGGGCTCCTGCCTTTTCGGAGGAGGCGGCGCAGGCTTTGGCTTGGGTCTTGACTCAGGCTTAGGCTCAAAGTCTCTTGCGGGTGCGGGTCTGACGGAGGGGGCATCCTCACGGATGGTCGCGTCATCATCAGCAATGGGTGCAGGGCTTTTTCCGGATACCGCTAAGCTCAGCGCCCTTTTCATTTCCGCCGGACTTAAAAAGCGATCCTCAGCCCTGAAACTGCACGCTTTTAAAACCACATTTTTCAGCGCCCCGCTGCCGTTTTTCGGAGGCGGGAGCGTCTGCCCACTGAATCTTCTGATCTGGGCGTCGGCAGTCTGCTCCGATGTAACGCTTTGCGGAGGCATGGGCAGGAACGGGCCTCTGCGCTCGTTGAGCAGCCAGTAGAGCACCATGCCCAAAGAGTATATATCCACTCTGTCGTCATAGCTCTTGCCCTTATATACCTCGGGAGCCATGTAGGAATATGTACCGACTTTGTCCGCGGAGCTGCCTATGGATGAGGATTTCGCAACGCCGAAGTCGCCAAGCTTAAAATCTCCGTAGCGGCTGACAAAAATGTTATGAGGCTTTATATCGCGGTGGATTATGTTATTCTCCCTGCACTGCTCAAGAGCCGAGCACATATCCGTGCCGAGCTTTATCACGTCACTTACGTTCATGCCATGCTCGCTGACATAGTCCGGCAGAGAGGTCAGAAGCTCCATACGTATATAGATATCCCAGCCCATATCGTCATCGTGGGGAATTATCATCTGATCCTCGCAATTGACGATATTGGGATGCCCGCGCAGAGCGCCGAGCAGACGGTATTCGCCGCTTATTTCCTCGACTTTTTCCCTAAGCTTTGCGCGCATGGCAAACTCGCTCATGGTTTCGAGCATTTCATCGTACTCCTTTTGAGAGCCGGGAACGCTTATCACCTTGAGCGCCGCATGGAAATCGCCGCCGTATTCGTCTTTTTTCTTCAGCTCATATACCTTGCCGGAGCTGCCGCTGCCAATGCAGCGCACTATCTCCCAGCCGGGCAGCGAGAGCTTAAAATTATCCATATCACTCAATCCCTGTGCCAATATTACAAATCCTATATTACGAATAAAATATAATTCATTTGCGACAAAATGTCAAATCACTCAACGGATTTAAGCGCACCGGCCATGTCGATACCGTCGATCTTGCGGCGCATTGCCACATTCACTATCATGGCGAATACAAATGTTATCAGGATAGAGACAATGTAGCTTGCAGCGCTTATTCTCGGTTCAAGGTACATCATGTCAACTTTGATTGCGCCTATAACGAAAGCGTGCAGTCCGACGCCTAAAAGCAGTCCGAACATCGCTCCCAATCCCGTAAGTACAAGGTTTTCACGGAAAACGTAATCCGCCGCTTCGCGGGGATAGAAGCCGAGCACTTTAAGCGTGGCTATCTCGCGTATGCGCTCTGCGATATTTATGTTTGTCAGATTATACAGAACGATGAGCGCCAGCAGACCCGCGCACAGGATGATTGCCGCGACAACGATAAGCAGTCCGTTCATCATATTGCTCATTCTGTCCCGTGCATCAACGCTGAGGCTTATTGTCCTTACTCCGTCGACCTTTGCTATCTCGGTCGCGCAGTCATTTATATCCGCGCCGTCCGGGGCATTCGCAAGAGCGGACTTTGCCTCCGGCGCATAGCCCCACTGAGCTTCACAGGTCTCGGGGCTTATGTAGATATAGCTGTCAACATAGTTGTCGAAAAAGCCGCTTACCGTCACGGTAAGCTCGCCCATATCAGAGGTCATTATGCTTATCTCATCGCCTATCTCAACTCCGCCGAGCATGCGGGCAAGATTATGGTTGATGATAGCCTCATTCAGTCCGGGATATTCGACCTCGTCCTTTCCGTCGTGCAGCCAGATGAATCTTTCAAGACCCTTGCCGTCGCTTACGGTCAGTGTTGCTCTCTTTGTCACCGTGTCAGAGGATACCTCCGCCTGGCCGCGGTACATGAACATGGCTCTGTAAACATTATCTCCGCAGTCAGAGAGGAATATATCCTGCTCCTCGGGCGTCATATCGTAAGCAAGGCTCAGCTCATAGTCATACAAAACTATGTCATCGTACTGCTGCTTTACAACGCTTTGTATCGTGTCGTTCAGACCCAGCGCCGTCAGGATAAGCGCAGTGCAGCCTCCCACGCCCAGAAGCATCATGAATATGCGCTTTTTATAGCGCAGGATGTTTCGCGCCGACACCTTCTGCATGAAGTTCAGCTCGCTCCATATGAAGTTTATTTTCTCAAGCAGAACGCGCTTGCCAGCCTCCGGCGCCTTCGGCCGTATAAGGTCTGACGGTGCGCATTTAAGCTCCCTGCGGCAGCAATACCATGTAACGAGCAGCGTTACGGCAAGGTTTGCGGCAGTTACGCCAAGCGCCAGCGTCCAGTCCATCGTGTATACAAGCTCGGAGAAGCTGTACAATATTCCGTAGCCGAACCAGACTATGGCGGGGAACACTATACTTCCCAAGCCAATGCCAAACACACTGCCCAGCAGCGTTGCGCTTCCGGAGTAGAGCATGTATTTTGACATTATCGCTCCGGAGCTGTAGCCCAAAGCTTTCATGATACCTATCTGACCGCGCTGATCGTCAATCATTCGGGTCATCGTAGTAAGGCACACAAGCGCCGCCACGAGGAAGAAAAACACGGGGAACACCGTTGCCACGCTGTGCACTATGCTTGTGTCGCTGTCAAAGCAGACGTAGCCTGCATTTGTATCCCTGCCGAGCACATAGGTGTCGGCATGATCCATATTCTTTATCTGCTTTTCGGCATCGTCGAGCTGCTCCTTGGCGTCATCAAGCTCAGCCTTAGCCGCGTCAAGCTGGGCTTTGCCCGCTTTAAGCTCGGCCTCTGCCTCGGCAAATCCTTTCTCGGCAGCAGCCTTCCCCTGTTCATATTCCTTCTTTGCCGCCTCAAGCTGCGCGGAGCCGCTGTTTATCATTTCCCGCGCCGCGTCAAGCTCGGCCTGACCGGCTTCTATTTGCGCATAGCCGCTGTCAAGCTGCGCCTTTGCCTCAGAAAGCTGCTTTTCATACGGGGCCATCTTCGCGTCCGCCTCGGCTTTGTCCTGACGGTGCTTTTCAAGGCGGGAGTTTGAAAGCGAAATATCATTCTGCGCGGTACTTATGCGGTTATTCGTGCTGCGAATTTTGGTTCGCAGAGTGGCGGCCGTGATGGTCTTGCCGTCTGCCTCGGCCTGCGCAAGCTCGGCGTTTAGCTGCTCAAGCTCGGCATTGAGAGAGACTATCTCAGCCTCTTTTTCGGTAATTCTGTTCTCATAGTATTCTATCTGGGACTCGACCGCACCGTATGCGGCGGCGCGCATGATGTTATACTCGCTCAGTCCCTTTTCATATTCCGCCTTGCCTGCGTCAAGCTCCGCTTTCGCATTGTTCAGCTCCGCCTGCTTCTCATCGAGTATCGACGAGTCCTTCATCATGGCCTCCGCCGAGTCGATTTTTGCCTTCGCGCTGTCAAGCTCCGCCTGAGTCCTGGCCTTTTTGTCAATATACTCGGCGTAGCCCCTGTCATACTCGGCTTTTGCCGGAGTATACTGCGCAAGCCCCTCCTCGTACTGAGCCTTCGCGTCGTCAAGCTGCGCATACGCCTCGTCGATTATGTCGTCGTGGCGGATTTCCGCTCTCTTCTCCATGAAGCTCTCGAGCGGCTTTACATACGGCTCCACGGACTCATCATACTCATCGGAGTAGACATAGCCCTCGGCATCGACCAGAAGATATATTTCCGTGAAATAGTCGGTCGAAAATCCGTCCTTGGGTATATACATATAGCCCTCGACGCTGCCGTTGCCGAGAGTGCTCGAGCCGCGCTCGATGTTAATATACAGCACTGTCTCCGCCAGGCCGACGATGGTATACTCATCATACGCAAAGGTGTCAAACTGCTGCTTGCTGTTGCTGTCGGACAGCTTTATCTTTGTCCCTATATCGTCCTCGGAATAGATCTCGGGGTCGGCAAGGCACTCGTTTCCCTTTTGCGGCATGCGTCCGCACTTCAAGTCTATGAGGTTGATCTTATCGGGTATGCTTTGCGCAACCATAATAAGGTTGTCCGCCTCATCGGTATTGTAGAGGAAATCTGAGCTGACTATGCCCTCGGCATCCTTCACCCCGTCGAGCTTCAGCACCTCGCGCACATCGTCCTCGGTGAGGCCGAGAGTGGAGATAAGGCGGAAATCATAGAAATTCGTCTCGTCAATATATTGATTGTACGTCTCGATAAAGTCCGGCTTTGAGAGCCGCAGGCCGACAAACAGTCCGGCTCCGAGCGCTATGATCGCGAAGATCGCCATATAACGCCCCAGGCTGTTTTTTATCTCCCGAAGCGTCAGTTTAACAGTTGATGAATTCATTATCTTACCACTCTATATTTTCGATCGGAATAGGGTTCTTATTGATGCTGATATCCGTAATGGTGCCGCTTTTGACGGATATGACCCTGTCCGCCATAGCTGTCAGCGCGTGGTTGTGGGTTATGATAACGACGGTCATGCCATTTTTACGGCTGCAATCCTGAAGGAGCTGGAGCACGGCCTTGCCGGTGTTATAGTCAAGCGCGCCCGTCGGCTCGTCGCACAGCATCAGCTTGGGATTTTTCGCGAGCGCACGCGCTATCGCAACGCGCTGCTGCTCGCCGCCCGAGAGCTGAGCCGGGAAATTGTTTGCCCTGTCCTTCAGGCCGACAAGCTCTATCACCTCCGCCGGGTCCATCGGGTCGCGGCATATCTGTGAGGCAAGCTCGACATTTTCAATCGCCGTAAGGTTCTGCACAAGGTTATAAAACTGGAACACGAAACCGACGTCATAGCGCCTGTATGTAGTGAGCTGTTTGGCGTTGTATGCGCTTATCTCCTCCCCATCGAGGATAACGCGGCCATCGGTCAGGCTGTCCATGCCGCCGAGTATGTTCAGCATCGTCGTTTTTCCTGCGCCGGACGCGCCGACGATGACGCATATCTCGCCCCGCTCTATCTCAAACGTCGCATTTTTCAGAGCTTCGATCTGAATCTCGCCCATCTGATATATTTTTTTAACATTCTCAAACTGTACATAAGCAGACATTTCCGGCACACCTCACCGCATTATATATAGTCATTATACTAAATTAGTATATCTATTGCAATAAAAAACCGCGGTTTCCCGCGGTTTTAACAATATGTTTAATTATAAAATATCCCGTAGACACCGCATATTGCTTGATTTTTTACGAAATAGTGCTATAATACTTCCATCTGCGGGGTTAGTACATCGGTAGTACAGGAGCTTCCCAAGCTTCTGAGGCGGGTTCGACTCCCGTACCCCGCTCCAGAAAAAAGCAGCCTTACGGCTGCTTTTTTCAACGAAATAAATCCCTTCGGGATTTGTGAAATTTGCTTTGCAAGTGAAATACGCCTGCGGCGTGTGAAATGCCTGTGGGCGTGAGTGGATTTATTTCATATCACTTGATGCGACAGCATCAAATATCACAATTACCGTAGGTCATTATATCACATCCGAAGGATATTTCACTTTTCTTTCAGCCTTTTCT
This sequence comes from Clostridiales bacterium, assembly GCA_004557075.1. Classification (GTDB taxonomy): domain Bacteria; phylum Bacillota; class Clostridia; order Oscillospirales; family Oscillospiraceae; genus F23-B02. Next base: position 38,497 of record SFEX01000007.1, on the reverse strand, counting down.
CACTTTTCCGCGTAAAAAAACCGAACGCAAAAGCGTTCGGTTTTTTCATTTTCATGCAAATATCAGGAAATACAGTATTACAACCACGCCGAGGACGATGCGGTACCAGCCGAAGATCTTGAAGTCCTTTCTCTTTATATAGCTCATGAGGAACTTTATAACGAGAATGGACACCAAAAACGCCACGACACAGCCGACCGCAAGAGTTATCAGCTCCGCGCTCGTGAAGCTAAGGCCGAAGTCCAGTATTTTCAGCAGCGACACGCCGAGCATGACGGGCACCGCAAGGAAAAACGTAAACTCCGCCGCCGCAACGCGCGAAACACCGATGATGAGGCCGCCAATTATTGTCGAGCCGCTTCTCGACGTTCCCGGTATGATAGACAGCGCCTGAAACAGCCCTATCAGGAACGCGTCCCTGTAGGAGATATCCTCAAGCGTCTGAACGCGCGGGGTGCGGCTTTTATACCGATTTTCTATGACGATGAATATAATACCGTATATTATCAGCGCCGCCGCGACCACATAGCAGTTATCCACAAAATCAAACAGCAGATACGCTATAAAGCCCGGTATGCAGGCGATAACGACCTTGACCCACAGTATGATCGTATCCTTTTTTACGACCGGGCCCTTGCTTTTGCTCTGGAACGGCCACATTTTGCCCCAGAACAGTATTATTACCGCAAGTATCGCGCCGAGCTGGATGACATACAGGAACATCTCCTTAAACTCGGGAGTGACATTCATATGTATAAACTCATCCACCAGCAGCATATGACCTGTGCTGGAAATGGGCAGCCATTCCGTTATGCCCTCGACGATACCGATTATTATTACTTTTATAAGTTCAATTTGTTCCATTTAAACACCCTTACAGAAGCATAACGCCCTTTTCCTCGCAAAGCTGCACGGTTTTTGTATCCCATATCGACGCCTGCACCTCGCCTATATGCGCCTTGCCCAGCAGAAGCATGGACACGCGCGACTGTCCGATACCGCCGCCTATGGTGAGCGGCAGCTCGCCGTTTAAGAGCATTTTGTGATACGGCAGCTCACGGCGGTCGTCACAGCCGGAAAGGCGAAGCTGTCTGTCCAGAGATTCGGGGTCAACACGGATGCCCATAGACGATACCTCGATCGCACAGTCGAGCCAGTCGCACCAGATCAGAATATCGCCGTTGAGACTCCAGTCATCGTAGTCGGGCGCTCTGCCGTCATGCGGCTTGCCCGAGCGCAGCGCACCGCCAATGCCGATGATGAAAACAGTCTTATGTTCCTTAGTAAAGGCATTTTCCCGTTCCTTGGAGCTTAGGCCGGGGTACATATCCTCCAACTCCTGAGCCGTTATAAACGTCACCTTGCGCTCAAACTTGCCGAGCTGCTGAAGCTGCGGATAGATAGCCTGCATGGTGTCCTGAGTGTCACACAGAGCCTTGACAATGTCCATTACAGTGAGCTTGAGATAGTCAAGATTGCGGTTTTCCGGCAGGATTACCTTTTCCCAGTCCCACTGGTCAACGTATATCGAGTGCAGGTTATCAAGCTCATCCTCGTCGCGGCGGATGGCGTCCATGTCGGTGTACAGACCCTTGCCGGGGAAGAAGCAGTAGCGCTTTAGCGCAAGGCGCTTCCACTTTGCAAGCGACTGCACGACCTGCGCCGTGGCGTCGGAGCGGAGAATGTCAAACGATACAGGGCGCTCGTAACCGTTGAGATTATCATTAAGGCCGGAGTTTGACTCGACAAAAAGCGGCGCGGAGACTCGATATATATTCAGCAGCGCGCCCAATCTGTCCTCAAACAGGCGTTTTAAAAGGCTTATGGCTTTCTGCGTGTCATACACGCTGAGGATACTTTTGTACCCCTCGGGTATTCTGGTTTCCATGGATATTCCTCCTGAATAAAAAATTCAAAAATGCCCATTTAAATGGGCATTTTGCTGACCCTTATATTTATTTGCTGTCAAGAAGCTCTATTATCTGGCCGTAGATCTTCTCAGCCCGATTCTTGAAATTTTCCTCTATGCGCTCGGCCTGAGCCTCGCCGGAGCTGAGTATCTCTAAACGTATGATCTCGCCCTTGCCGTCGGACATTGCAAGCGTCACAAAGCACTCGCCGTCCATGATTTTATGCTCCGCCGTGAGCATCGACAGCCGCTTGAGCCGCTCGACCTCAGGCGCAATTATCTTCTCCGCCTTTTTCCGCACAGAGTACGGCAGGCTGCTCTCGACCGTTTCGCCGGCAAACGCGCCCTTGGCGCTTATTCGCAGTCCGCCCTCCTCCTCGTTTATCAGGCCGTTTTCTATGAGCTCGGCAAGGCAGTCGGAGTATTCAAAATAGCCGAAGCCCTCATCGCACTGCTGGGTGTAGTCCTGAAGGTCTATCGGCCCGATGGCTCCCGGAAGTCGGCGCATCAGAAACAAGATCAGTATTTTTATGTCGAGCTTTTCGTGGATAAAACCAAGTCTCTCCATGACAGCACTCCCCTATTGCTTAATTAAAATATTATACATCAGCATTCATAATATGTAAATACATCAGGTTTTTTTCAGGCCGATGATCGCGGCGGCGATAACGGCGACCGCGGTTACATGCAATATTATGCTCTTTGCCGAAAGCGGGTCAAGGTTTACGCTTATAACGCCGAAGTCTGCCAGCAGCATGGCTGCAAGGATGATGACCTCAGCGGCGAGTACTAATAACCATAATGTTCTTTTCATATCTGACCTCTCCTTATATTATATAATAATACAAGGATTTATTTTTGTAAATCCAAATTCCTTCACATTTGCGATAACTTAGCATAGACTGTAATGAAGTTTTTCTTCAATTCCATCCAGGGAGGTATGTTTATGGCAGACAGGGTTGTTCCCGGCCCGGTCAGTGATGATGACTGCATCAAGGAGGCCGTCTGCGTTAACACGAGAAAGATAATGGATTCCTGCCGAGACAAGGACTGCATAGAAGACCTAAGAGTTTACCCCACCTTGTGCTCTCAGTCCTACATAGAGAGCGCTTTCAGCGTGCGCCCCCGCTCTGCGGAGCTGCTCCACTGCAAGGTGTGCGTAAACGAGATAAGCCTCAACCGCGGATACTACACCGTTGACGTCACCTATTTCTATAAGATAACCGGCGAGACCTTCCCCTCAAATCAGATTTTCACCGGTCTTGCCGTATTCGACAAGAGGGTAATGCTATTCGGCTCCGAGGGCAGGGTCAAGACCTTCTCCTCCGACGACTGCTGCGTTCTGGGTGGGGCAAACAACATGCCCTTTGCCGAGGTGGACGCTGTCGATCCCATCGCCCTGCACATGACTCTGGCCGATACTCCCCTGCCTGAGCCCGGAATTGAGCAGCGGGATATCCCCAGAGAGGTAATCGATTCCTTTGGCGAGGAGCTGGCCGTCAGCAACTGCGGCCGCCATGTCTATGTGACGCTGGGACAGTTCTCAATAATCCGGCTCGAGCGCAGCACCCAGCTTCTCATCCCCGCATACGATTACTGCCTACCCGACAAGGAGTGCGTCGGCTCATCCGAGGATGACCCCTGCACTATGTTCGGACGCATCCGCTTCCCCGTCGAGGAGTTTTTCCCGCCCGACAGCATCGATCACAACGAGGATTACAAGTCAATGGTCTGACAAATTCGCAGCATAAGAAAAAGCAGCCCGAGGGCTGCTTTTTTTACATCAAATCAGTATTAACGACCGAAAAATCATGCTTTGCGCACATGATATCTCCATAGCCTGCCACGAAGCTTACGCCCGAACCGGCAGAGCGCTTGAGGCTTATTTCAACGTCCACAGGCTCATTCGGCTCCAAAGTCAGTTCAAAAGCGCAGTACGCGGCAGCGCCTTTCTCAGCGTCGGACGGGGCTATCTGTGGCCACGCGAGGAAAGCGGACTTGAAGTATTCGCCGCGCTCAAGCTTTTCTTTTACCATATCCTTTTGTCCGTCCTCGGCAAACTGCTCCGCGCTGCATGCGCTGCAATACCCGGTATTCACGGCAGCACCGTTTACTTTAATTTCAAGCGCTTCGATATTGGTTAGATCAAGCACGGGATATGCAATGATAACATTTATCGCCTCATCGCCGTCATATTTCAGGTAATAGCTGTCATAAATATTTGCTTGCCTGCCTCCGTTTTCGTCGGTATCCGAAAAATTAAGCTCGGTTTTGCGCTCCGCCGTAAGGTTTTCTACCGGATCCGGCAGGCAAAGCGAGCCGATATAACACTCAGGCTCCCTTGCAGGCTGTTTTTCAAACACAAGCAGGATGAGCTTCACAAAGCCTATGACAAGGGCAAGGACAAGCGCCAGAGCAAGCACCGCAATTATGACACTGCGATAAGTTATCTTCCGCTTATTATCTTCATTCATGACCCGCTCCCTTCTCAGGATTTCATCTCCCTGTGTTTACAGTATAAATTATACAGGTAAACTTTGTCAACTACTATATAAAAAGAGAGCAAGTCCGCTTTGAACCTGCTCTCTTTAAAACGCATTATTTTCTTATGACGATATTGTCCTTATCCTTATATATGCCGTCCTCGGGTATCACGCCGCGGACACAGGAGGTGGGGTAAACGCTTGCGCGGCGGCCAAGGATCGTACCGGGATTGAGAACGCTGTTGCAGCCGATCTCAACATTGTCGCCGAGGATAGCGCCGACCTTTTTTCGGCCGGTTTCAATTAGCTCATCGCCGTTTTTTATAACGACGAGCGTCTTGTCGCTCTTGACATTCGACGTTATAGAGCCCGCGCCCATATGAGCCTTATAGCCGAGTATCGAGTCTCCGACGTAGTTATAGTGCGGGGTCTGGACATTGTCGAACAAGACCACGTTTTTAAGCTCCGTTGAGTTTCCAACGACGGCGTTTTTGCCCACGATTGCGCTGCCGCGTATAAACGCGCAGTGGCGTATTTCCGCACCGTGGTCAATTATGCAGGGCGAGCCGATATACGCCGAGGGGAACACCTTAGCATCCTTTGCCACCCACACATTCTCCCCGCGCTTTTCATACTCATCCTCGGGCAGAGTATTGCCAAGCTCTATGATAAAGTCGCTTATGCCGGCCAGCACCTCCCAGGGGTAGGTCTTGCCATCAAACAGCGGCGCGGCAATGGTTTTCGTCAAATCAAGCAGGTCTTTTATCTCGTACATCTTACTTCACCTTTATAAGTCTGCCGCTTTGGCGCATCGCGTCAATGATATAATCGACGCACTCGGCGCATTTTTCGTGGCTCTGAGCCTCCGCCATCACGCGCAGGACGGGCTCTGTCCCGCTCTTGCGCAGAAGTATCCTGCCCTCAGCGCCAAGCTCGGCCTCCATCTCCGCAACAGCCGCCTTCACCTCGACGCAGTTTAAGGTCTCGTCCTTATCGGTGACGACAACGTTTTTAAGAAGCTGCGGGTACATAACGACGGGAGAAGCCAGCACAGACAACGGCTGCTTGCTCTCGCACATGACTTCCATTATCTTTATCGCGGTCAGCAGGCCGTCGCCGGAGTTTGCAAGGTTTCCGAAAATGATATGGCCGGACTGCTCGCCGCCGAGGATATGGCCGTTTGCGCGCATATTCTCCGCAACGTATTTATCGCCGACAGCAGTTTTCTCATAGCCTATGCCAAGAGCGTCAAGGGCTTTATAAAGTCCTATATTGCTCATCACGGTCGTGACTATCTTTTTATTGCCGAGGACTCCGCTGTCGTGCATATACTTGCCGCAGACATACAGTATATGGTCTCCAGTGATTATATTGCCCTTATCGTCAACGGCAAGGCAGCGGTCGGCGTCGCCGTCAAAGGAGAAGCCAACATCAAGGCCGTTGTCGAGGACGAATTTCTGCATCTGCTCAATGTGGGTTGAGCCGCAGTCGACGTTGATATTCAGGCCGTCAGGATTGTTGTTTATCACATATGTATCGGCTCCGAGAGCGTCAAACACGCTCTTTGCCATCATCCAGGTTGAGCCGTTTGCGCAGTCAAGCCCCACCTTTTTGCCCTTATACGAGCGTGTGGCAAGGGATATGAGGTAGCCTATATAGCGGTTGCGGCCCGCCGAATAGTCCACGGTGCGGCCGATTTTCTCCCCGGTCGCGTAGGGCAGGCAGTCCCGCTCACCGGCGGCGGCCTTGTCGATATACGCTTCTATGCCGTCAAGCAGCTCATCGCCCATTTTCTCACCGGCGGAGTTAATGAGCTTTATTCCGTTGTCGTAATAGGGATTATGGCTTGCAGATATCATAATGCCGCAGTCGAAATCGTCAGAGCGCGCGATATACGACACGCTCGGCGTCGTCGTGACGTGCAGAAGATATGCGTCCGCGCCGGAGGCGGTCAGGCCCGCGCAGAGTGCGGATTCGAGCATATAGCTTGAGCGGCGGGTATCCTTGCCGATGACAACTCTTGCCTTGTGCTCCCTGCCGTAATACCAGCCGAGATAGCGGCCGACCTCAAAAGCGTGCATAACCGTAAGCCCGACGTTAGCCTCGCCGCGGAAGCCGTCGGTTCCGAAATATTTACCCATTTCCAGTCTCCTTATCTATCAGTCGAGCTTCGACGCAGCTTCGGGGTCGAGCATGAGCGTCATGTTCATATGCATTTGAAGCATGGCGGCGGGAACATAGGTCGAGGTCTTGCCATATACAAGCTTATGCACGATCTCGGCTTTCTCCTCGCCGAAGGCCATGAGTATCACGTTCTTTGCACTGCATATGGTTTTAAGCCCCATAGTCACCGCGGTGTCGGGCACGTTCTCCGAGCCGCCGAAGTGCTCTGCCTTCATCTGCTTTGTTTTATCCGTGAGCTGTGCGACGTGAGTCTCGGTAGCGAAAAGCGTCGCGGGCTCGTTAAAGCCGATATGGCCGTTTGTTCCGATGCCGAGCAGAATCATCTCAAGGCCGCCGCAGGAGGCGATCTCCGCGTCAAAGCCTTCGGCATTTTCTGCCGTCGGCGTATGTATTTTCGTTATTCCGAGCTTAGAATAAAGCTGAGCTTTAAGCTGGTTTGCGCAGGAGCGCTCATCGTCAGCCGCAAGGTGCTCATATTCGCAGATATTAAACGCCTCGCACTTTGAAAAATCAACGTTCTGCATGTTTGCAAGCTCCTCGTATACGCCGACGGGCGTGTTGCCCGCAGCGAACGCCACGGCGCAGTCCGGCTTTTCGGAAACGTGCCCCGCTATCATTTCGGCGGCAAGCTTATTGAGTTTTTCTTTACTGTCAACAATTATTTTCATTTTATTGCTTCCTTTTTATTATAATAATTCACCTTCAAACGGAAAAAATACCGTGGGAGGCGATTTAATTGGCAATCATTTTTATCCGCACAGTGATACTGTACTTTGCCATACTCATATCCATGCGAGTCATGGGAAAGCGTCAGTTGGGAGAGCTGGAGATATCCGAATTTATTGTCGCCGCCCTGATAGCGGATCTTGCCGCTACGCCTTTGCAGGATATCGGCATACCTCTGCTCAACGGCCTTGTGCCGATAGTAATAATGTTCTGCCTTGAAATAATAATAGCAGGGCTCAACATGCACAGCGTAAAGCTGCGAAAGCTGACCTACGGCCGCCCCGAAATGATTATAAAAAACGGCAAAATACTTCGGGATGCCATGCTCAAAAACCGCTTTACTCTCGATGAGCTGATGCAGGAGCTGCGCGCTCAGGGGCTTACGGACACAAGCCAAGTGAAATACGCCGTTCTCGAGACAAACGGTCAGCTCAGCGTTATACTAAACTCCGCAGACCAGCCCGCCACAGCGGCGCAGATGGGCGTTGACGGCAGCGATGTGAGCTATGCGCACATTATAATAAACGAAGGCCGGATACTCGACAAAAATCTTGCGCTTCTCGGCCGCGACAGACGCTGGCTTACAAATGAGCTCAAGCGGCAGAACGTAGGCTCTGCCGACGATGTATATATCCTCACACTGTCGGAGGACGGCAGCGTATTTTGTCAGGCAAAGGAGGGCTGAGATGAAAAAGGAAATAGCCGCAGCTATAATACTCATTGCGCTTTTTGCCGGCGTGATGGTAAACATCAAAGTCTCCGGCAATATTATACTCAGCCTTGAAGACGACGTTACCGCCGCTTATGAAAGCGCCAGAAACGGCGACTTTGACCGTGCAAAGCCGCAGCTTGACGCCGCCATCGAGCACTGGATGTCCCTTGACGGCTATACCCATATCTTTATGCGCCACAGCGAGATAAATTCAACTACTGAGGCATATTTTCAGCTCAAATCCGATATTTACGCGGAGGATATCGGTGCTGCCGAGGGCTCGTACAGTCTGCTCATGGCCGATCTCGATTCGCTGATGACTATGGAGCAGATAAGCTTCGGCAGTATTTTTTAAGTTATTTATCGCTTAAAAGCTTTGTAAGCTCTTCCATAAAGGTGTTAATGTCCTTGAAGCTGCGGTAGACCGACGCAAAGCGGACATAAGCCACCTCGTCAACGAGCTTTATGCGCTTCATGACCATCTCGCCTATATCGACGGTGCTTATCTCGCGCTCAAGCGCGCTTTGCAGCTCCTGCTCGATCTCATCGGCTATTCCCTCGAGCTGTGAGAGCGTCACGGGGCGCTTCTCGCAGGCGCGAACCATACCGTTTATGAGCTTGACTCTGTCAAACTGCTGGCGCGAGCCGTCGCGCTTTACAACGACAAGAGGCAGATGCTCGATCGTCTCATAGGTGGTGAAGCGCTTCTGGCAGGCAAGGCACTCTCTGCGGCGGCGAATCGTCGTTCCCTCCTCGGCGGGACGGGAGTCGATAACCTTGCTCTCAAGAAATCCGCAAAACGGGCATTTCATAGCTTATTCCTCCAAATGCTCACAATAGTGTACTTATTTTTGTTATTATAACACAATATGTTGGATTTTGCCAGACCATTTTAATATTCCTCCGCCATAAACTCCTCGCGGCTCATTATGGCGTTGACAACCTGAAGCAGAGCCTCGGCGGTCATTCTCTCGGGCAGAGCGTTCTTCCTCAGAAGCTCTGCGCGTTTTTTTGCGCTGTCGGGCTTTCCGGTGAGCCCCTTTTTATACATATCGGCTTTGCTTATCCCCGCCGAAGTGCGGGAATTTTCGCCGTCTATCGTCGCTCCCGCGCGGCGGAGGCAGTCGAGTATCACATCGGGGCTCATGCCCTCGACGCCGAGCTTGCCCTCCTTTGACGCGGAGCTTTTTCGCCGCTCCTTGCCGTAGATATCGGGGATGTATGCATGCTTTACAAGCTTCGGGTCAACGCAGCCCTTTATGAAATTTCGTATTACAAAGCCGGCGCCGTCGGAGTCTGTCATCACAATAAGCCCGCGCTTTTGGGCTAAAGTGCGCAAAAGCTGCTGCTTTTCGCGGTTATTGAACACACCGAAGCCGGAGGTCTCGATTATGACGGCATCGACGACCTGGGACAGCGTATTTTTATCGTATTTTCCCTCGACTACAATGACCTCTGATATTCTATGCACCGCACTCACCCGCCGCTATACGCGCAATGCACTCCTTGAGCAGCTCCACGGGCTCTGTTCTGCTGCTTTTCATGGCATAGTCCATCTCCGCGCAAAGCTCAACGGCGCGTTTTAGTTGAGCAGCAGAAAATCTGTGCGCCGACGCCATGAGCTTATTTGCGATGAAATCATACTTCAAACCGAGCGTATTTATAACATAGCTCTTGTCAAGGCCGTGATCTATCGCCACCCTCGCGGCGTAAAGCTGGCGCATCTGATTGCCGACTATGGCAAGCATCTGCGTCGGCTCGGTGTTTTTATCCGCAAGAAGCTCACGCAGCAGGCGCATCGCTGTGTTGTTCTCTCCCCGCGCCAGCGCCTCGGTCATATCGAACACGACGGCCTCGGGGATGTGGTGCGCGACCGCGTTTACATCCGCCTCAGTCACGCTGTCGCCCTTTGCGTAGCTCGCTATCTTCTCTATCTCGGGTATCAGCCTGTTCATAAGTCCGCCGCTGACGGATATCAGGCGTTGGGCGGCGTTGAGCTCTATCCCCTTGCCTGCCGCGGCAAAGCGCTTTATTATCCATTTTATAAGCTGATTTCCCGTCTGCGCGGTCACGCACAGCTCCTCGCCGTACTTCGCAAAGCTCTTATATAGCTTCAGCCGCCTGTCGGGTTCAAAGCCCGTTCCGCACATGAACACGACGGTGCAGTATTCAGGTATATCGCTGAGTATTTCTATTATCTCGTTAGCCTCGCTGAGCTTGTTAAGATCTACGCCCCTCACCTCAACGAGGCTGCGCTCGGACAAAAACGGCACTGAATCAACGGCCTCGCGCAGAGACAGCGCGTCAAAATCGCGCTCTGTCAGCTTGCGATAGCTGAAATCGTCGCCCTCGTCGGTAACGCACAGCTTTTTCAGCTCCGAAAAAAACTGGTCGGCTAAATAATCCTCAGGACCCCAGATAAGGTAAAGATTCTTGGGCCCGTTTTCTTTGATGCGCCGGACATTTTCCCTGTAATTAAATTTTTCTTCCTGCCCTCTTTTTTTAGCCATTTAATCACCTGCCGTCGTATCAATTATTATTCTGCCCATCTCATCCGTGCGCAGAATGCGTATTTCGTAATTTCGGAGGCGCTCGAGCACCTCATCGGTCGGATGACCGTACCGGTTATAGCCCACGGAAATGACTGCGGTATCGGGTCTTGTCTCCGCCAAAAGCTCCTCGCTCGTTGAATATTTTGAGCCGTGGTGCGGCACGATAAGAAGCTCCGTGCCCGAAAGGTCTTTCTCTCGCACAAGCTCCCGCTCAACGCTCATCTCAACGTCGCCCGTCACCAGCATATCGTACTCGCCTAAGCTCACGGTTGACATAATACCGCTCTCACTGCGTCTGCCGCGCTCTGATGAGCGATACACGTCAAGGTCTATGTTCCCCGCCTCAAACAGGGTATCGCAGCTTATATACACGACCTGCGTGCCGTTGGAGTCCGCTGTTTTAAGAAGCTCGTCGAGCACTCCGCCGGGGTCTGTGTCCCCGGCATTGTCAGGCAGGATAAGCGTTCCCACATTCATGAGGTTCATCAGCCGAACTGCACCGCAGGAATGGTCATCGTTCAGGTGCGTCAGCATGAGATAGTCAACGGTGTATCTGCCCTTGGCATGGAGATATGACGAGAGCATGTTGCCCGCGTTTTCCGCGATGCCGGAGCTGCCGCAGTCAATGACTACCGTATTTGCGCCCTCGGTCACGGCTATGCACTGGCCGCTTCCAACGTCCATAATGCTGATAGTTCCGGCATCATTAAGCTTCTCATGCCGCGTAATATAAAACGCGCAGAGCAGAACGGCGGCGCTGAGAGCGCAGGGCAAAACAGGGCTTAACTTTTTCCTGCCGCGACGAAGCATTAAAAACGCGGCAAACACAATGTAGCTCAGGACAAGCCATGTGAGCATATACGGATTTTCCGTATAAACCGCCGCAAACGGCAGTTTATAGACATACCCTGTCACAGAGGCTATGTACCGCACAAGATACGATAGAATCTCAGCCGCGACGGTGCCTACAATCGGCAGGAAAGTTCCTATTATGCACACGACGTACCCGCTGCAGAACAAAAGCGATATAGTCCACAGGCAAAGTATATTAACGACCGGTGCAAGCAGCGTCACATACCCGAAGTGCACCGCGATAAGCGGAACGGTAAACACCGTTACCGCCAGGGAGCTTGACAGCGTTGCAATAACATACCTGCAAACAGGCTCTATAAGCGCGGGCGGATCGATCTTTTTGTCAAAATAATTATATATCGGCTGTGACAGCAGCAATATTCCCGCCATTGCGCAAAACGATAGCTGGAGCGATACGCTGCCGGCCGAGAACGGGTTTGACAAGAGTATCAGCGCGACGGCGAAGGAGAGCGAGGTAAGCTTGTCGTTAACTCTGCCAGCTATGGGCGCGAGCAGAAGCATGCTCAGCATGATGCCCGCCCTGACGGCCGACGGGGATGAGCCCGTCATAAGCACAAACACCCAGACAAGGCCGATGCACAGGACAGACGAGCGTTTGTTTTTGCCCAAGGCGCTCTGCAAAACGCCGACAAGGAATGCAACGTGCATGCCCGACACCGCGACAACATGCGCAAGGCCCGATATGCTCATTGAGGAATAGAGCCTGTCGTTTTCGTAATAATCGCCCTTATAGCCGGATAAAAGCGCCAGCATAAACGGCGCTGTATCGTCCGGAAACAGCTTGCGCACGCAGTCATGCAGGGCGCCGGCTATCTGCTTCGGAAAGTACAGGAACGAGTATTTCCATGTGCCCGTCTTTTCGATAGGCTCAGATGTATAGCCGGTAAGATAGATATCCTTGGAGGTGTTGGAATCAGTCTCCTCGCCATAGCGCTCCGCGGCGCTGCGAAGCTTTATTTTTACCCGTATCTCATCGCCGGGCTCCAAGCTGCCGCAGCTTTTGCCGTAATCAAGCACCAGAGCGTTCACCCTCGGAAGCTCCGGGTCGTCAAATCTTACATACAGGAGAGTACAGCTATCCCGCACGTCGGGATATTCCGTTACTCTCGCCTCCGCATAAAGCTCGCGCTCGGCATACTGAGCGCTCTCATCCACGGTCATGCGCGCGTGCAGCTCATAATGCGCAAAGCCCAGTGCGGCCGATACAGCCAATATAACTAATCTTTTTCTGTTTCTGCCTTTTAGCAAAAGTGCCGGCAGCAGCAATAGCGCGGACAGGATGGCAGCCGTTGAAAGCAACTCCCGAGGCAGAACGTAGTGCGCTGTAAATATTGCTGCGCAATATCCCATTGAAGCCAAAGCGAGCTTCCGAACGCCCCTCATAGCGTCTGGCCCTCCGTAGCTTTAGTTTATTGTCGAACCGTTTTAAACGCACAAAAAAGCAGCCGCAAGCCGCTTTTTTGTGTTTTTTATTTATGCCATGCCCTCGGGAAGCTTCTTCCCGCCGAGCAGATGGAAGTGCAGGTGCCTGACGGTCTGGCCGCCGTCTTCACCGCAGTTATTGACCACCCTGTAGCCGTTTTTAAGTCCCTCGGCAGCGGCGATCTTCGCAATTGCCTCAAAGCACTTTCCGACCAGCGCGGAATTGGACTCATCTATCTTATCCGCGCAGCAGATATGCTCCTTCGGCAGTACAAGCACATGCACCGGCGCCTGAGGATTGATATCGCGGAAAGCGTAGACATACTCGTCCTCGTAAACCTTTGTCGAGGGGATCTCCCCGGCTATGATCTTGCAAAACAGACAGTCGTTCATAGTAATCCTCCTGTTAAATACCGAGCTTTTCGGCTACAAAGTCATCAACTATCGCAAGCGCGTTATCGGTTTTAAGCACATCGGTGCCGCCGCCCATAGCGGAGTCCGGCTTGCCGCCGCCCTTGCCTCCGGCAACCGCCGACACTGCCTTCACAAGCTCGCCCGCCTTTATCCCGGCCGCGACAGCCTCCTTGCCGCACACTGCCGCGAACGTAACCTTGCTCTCGGTGGCCGTCGCCATGACAGCGACTACCTTGGGATTCCTGTCGCGCAGGAAATCGCCTATCTTGCGCAGGTCGTTTGCGTCAAGGTCGGTGCGCGTTGCGGTCAGAACATCAAAGCCGCCGATATTCTTTGCCGCGAACAGGAAGCGCTCGACATCGGCGTTGAGCATTCTGTCCTTCATACGGTCAAGGCTCTGACGAAGCTGCTTGAACTCGGAAAGTATACCCTCGGTCTTTTCGATAAGATCGTTCGGCTTGGTTTTAAGCACCGCCGCAGCCTTGCCCAATATGCGGTTGGCGTCTTTGGCCATTTCCAAGCACTTTTTGCCGGTTATTGCCTCGATGCGGCGCACACCGCTTGCCACGGAGCATTCGCTCACGATATGGAATGTGCCTATCTTGGCGGTGTTATCCAGATGTGTGCCTCCGCACAACTCTCGGCTGCAATCGCACATGGATACCACTCTGACAACGTCGCCGTATTTTTCCTCAAACAGCGCCACGGCTCCGCTGTTTTTGGCCTCGTCAATGCTCATCTCACGAACGGAAATATCTACACCTTCAAGGATCTCGTTGTTCACCAGTTCCTCGACCCGCTCGATCTCCTCCGGAGTGAGGGCGCTGAAGTGGGTAAAGTCAAACCTTAGGCTGTCCTCATCAACAAGGGAGCCTGCCTGGTGCACTTCGTCGCCCACGATGCTGCGCAGGGCGCTGTGGAGCAGGTGCGTCGCAGAGTGCGCACGGGATATGGCTTTGCGCCGCTCAGCAGACACATTGGCAACAACGCTCTCGCCTATCGATATCTCGCCCGAGCGCATCACGCCGTAGTGCAGGTACTTGCCGCCCTTGTCCTTTTTTACGTTTTTGACCTCAAAGCGGCTGAACTGACCGTTTTCTATGTCCTCAAGGCTGAAGCCGATCTCGCCTCTGTCGGCAAGCTGGCCGCCCATCTCCGCATAAAACGGAGTCTTATCAAGCACGATTATGCCCTCGCAGCCCTCTCTTATCTCCCCGGCAAGCTCGCCGTCGCTTACGATAGCAAGAACGCTCGCCGTGTCGCTGAGCTTATCGTAGCCCGTGAACTCGGTCGGCGTTGCGTCAAGGCCGAAGTCGATGCCCTCCCAGCCGAGGTCTCCGAGAGCCTTCCTCGCCTCGCGTGCGCGGACGCGCTGTTCTTCCATGAGAGCCTTAAACTCCTGAGTGTTGAGGCTCATGCCCTCGTCCTTGACCATCTCTTCGGTCAGGTCAACGGGGAAGCCGTAGGTATCATAGAGCTTGAAGGCGTCAGCGCCGGAGAACACGGTCTCGCCCTTGGACTTGTGCTCGCCGAGCAGGGACGCGAATATCTGCATTCCGGCATCTATCGTCTTGGCGAAGCTCTCCTCCTCGCTCTTTACAACGCGGGTGATGTAGTTCTGCTTCTCGCGCAGCTCCGGGTACTGGCACTCGTTTTCGTGTATTACCATATCAATGATCTTATACAGGAACGGCTCATTGACGCCGAGCAGCTTGCCGTGGCGGGCAGCTCTTCTGAGAAGTCTGCGGAGCACATAGCCCCGTCCCTCGTTCGAGGGCAGGATGCCGTCGCAGATCATAAACGTCGCGCTGCGGATATGGTCGGTGATAACGCGAAGCGAAACATCGCGCCCCTCGCTCTCACCGTAATGGGCGCCGGTTATCTCGGACACCTTGTTGGTTATATTCATAACCGTATCGACGTCAAACAGCGAATTTACGCCCTGACACACGACGGCAAGGCGCTCAAGCCCCATGCCGGTGTCGATATTCTTCTGCTGAAGCTCCGTGTAGTTTCCGGCGCCGTCATTGTCAAACTGGGAGAACACGTTGTTCCAGACCTCGATATAGCGGTCACAGTCGCAGCCGACGGTGCATCCGGGCTTACCGCAGCCGTATTCCTCGCCGCGGTCATAGTATATCTCGCTGCAAGGCCCGCAGGGACCGGCACCGTGCTCCCAGAAGTTATCCTCCTTGCCGAAGCGGAATATGCGCTCTGCCGGTATTCCGATCTCGTCATGCCAGATATTCCATGCCTCGTCATCGTCAACATAAACGGAGGGATAGAGCCTGTCCGGGTCAAGGCCGACCCACTCTGGCGAGGTGAGAAACTCCCAGCTATACGCAATTGCCTCGCTCTTGAAGTAATCGCCGAATGAGAAGTTGCCGAGCATCTCAAAATAGGTGCCGTGGCGGGCGGTATGGCCGACATTCTCGATATCGCCGGTGCGAATGCACTTCTGGCAGGTGCACACGCGCTTTCGCGGCGGGATCTGCTCACCCTTGAACCATGGCTTCATCGGGGTCATGCCCGCGTTTATGAGCAGTATGGATTTATCGTTGCAGGGTACAAGCGAAAAGCTGGGGAGCCTGAGATGATCCTTGCTCTCAAAAAACTTCAGGAACATCTCTCTGAGTTCATTAAGTCCGTATGCTTTCATTTCTTCATTCTCCTAAGTATAGATAGCCTGCCGCACTGCCTCGGCAGCTTCATCTTGAATTTCATCATGGCGTGCGGCGTTGAACTTATCGCCTCGCCCGCCTCGTTTGTCATGGCTCCCGCCGTAAACTCGACAGGCTCTGCGTCGTTTGTGAGCAGCTCCAGTACATCGCCGCTGCAAAAGCGGTTTCGCTGGCTCAGCCACGCAAAGCCCTCTTCATCGCATTCCTCGACGACTGCGCACACATCGGCGTCGGAAAAATAGCTTGCCTCGGCATAATGCTGCCCCGGATCGCCGTAGTAAAAGCCTGTGCAGTACGGGCGGTGGCTTATTTTGTTCACCTCGTCTGCCCACACCTGCGGCAGAGGCTCGTTTGCCACAGCGTAATCTATCGCGTGGCGGTAGGCGTTTGTCACGGCGGCGGCGTAGTAGGCCGATTTCATCCTGCCCTCTATCTTGAAGCTCGTGACGCCCGCGTTTATCAGCTCCGGAATATGCTCGATCATGCACATATCGCGGGAGTTTAAGATATATGTGCCCTTATCCTCGGTGATCTCAAAATACTCGCCCGGCCGCTTTTCCTCGACCAAATAATACTTCCAGCGGCATGGCTGGGCGCAGGCGCCCCGATTTGCGTCACGGCCTGTGAGGTAATTTGACAGCAGGCAGCGACCCGAAAACGAAACGCACATCGCACCGTGGACAAATGCCTCAATTTCAAGCTCCGGCGGGGTTTTCGCGCGAATCTCAAATATATCCTTCATAGGCGTCTCGCGGGCGAGAACCACCCTGTCCGCACCCATGCCGTGCAGCACGTTTGCCGTTGCGCTGTTTATAACGCCGAGCTGGGTACTGACATGGCGGGAAAGCTTTGGCGCATATCGCGCAGCGGCGTCCATAACGCCGAGATCGGCGATTATTAGCGCGTCAACGCCCGCGTCCTGCGCCTGTTCGAGAAAGGCAGGCAGGTTTTTAAGCTCATCCTCACGCGGCAGGGTATTACAGGTAAGATGCACAGCCGCGCCCTTCTCGTGGGCAAGCTTGCAGACTTCTTTAAGCCCCTCTGGGTCAAAATTCCCCGCAGCGGCGCGCATTCCGAACTGCCGGCCGGCAAGGTACACCGCGTCCGCGCCGTAGTGCAGCGCCATGGCAAGGCGCTCGGCATCTCCGGCAGGCGCAAGAAGCTCCGGCTTCTTATTCATAGTTCTGCGTTGCAATGAAGGCGTTGAACGCGTCACTGCTGGTAAAGAATTCATGGGTGCCGGTGGCCGTGTTGAGCGCATAGAACATGTAGTTTGTATCGCTCGGCTGGAGCGCGGCCTTGATGGACGCTATGCCGGGGCTGCATATCGGAGAGGGCGTGAGCCCCTTGTTGATTCTCGTGTTATACGGGCTGTCCTTTGCCAGCATATCGGCAGTCGGCGCGCCGCTGTGGTCGGGGTACTCATACAGGGTCGTAGAGTCTATTTGCAGCGGCCAATCGTTCTTGAGACGGTTATAGATAACGGACGCAATGACTGAGCGCTCGGAATCGTTCGCGGCCTCCTTTTCTATCATAGAGGCTACGATGATTATTTCGCGCATGGTATATCCGCTCTCCTCCTGCCAGTCGAGCATATCCGCCGTGAGCTTATAATGGAAGCCCTCGAGCAGCTTATTTATGGCCGAGGACGCGGGCATGCCCTCGTAAAATTCATAGGTATCCGGGAAGAGGAAGCCCTCAAGCCTGCGCGCATCGCCCTTCTCAAGTCCCTCAAGGAACGAGTAGTTGAAGGTCGCGTTCGCCGCAGAGTCCATCAGCTCGTCGTAGTCGCAGACGCCCTCCTCGTCGAGTTTCTTGAATATCTGCTCCATGCTGTAGCCCTCGGGGAAGGTGATCTTCTTCGTCACCATCGCGCCCGAGCCGGAGGTCATTTTCTTGATAAGCGCTTTGTAGTCATAGACTGCCTTGAGCTCATATGTGCCGGGGTCTATCTTCTCGTCGGCGTTATAAACAGAGGCAAAGAGCTTAAACAGCCACTTATATTTAATTATCCCCTGCTCCTCAAGCTCATCGGCGACATAGTCTATGTCGGCATAGTGCTCCTTTTGGGTCTTTTTGTTGCCGTCGTCATCGGTGACCTCGACCTCTTTATAGGTGAAGCTGTCCTTCGGCAAGGTTATCGTCGCAACGGTGTCCGATGCCTTGAAGCCCAAAACATCCGTTGCCGCCGCCCACGCAAGGCAAGCAAGGATAACGCTGACGCTTATTACGAAGACAAAATACAGCGCACCGCCCATAAGTCCCTTTTTGCTCTCGTCCTTTTGAGAGGGCGGCTGCTGAGTGGTCTTGCCATCGGGGGCGGTTTTTTTCATATCAGCCTTATTCTGGCTGCCATTATTGTTTTTCTTGCTGAATATCTCGTCTAAATCCACTTTTTTGTCTGCCATAGATATCTCCTTTGCCGGTTGTAACCTGATTTGCCCTGTCGGCATAATATATCACAGACGCAGTCATTACTGCGTATTCATTCGATAATCATCGCGTCATCAGTCCGCCGCGCCGGACACAGACCGCGGAATTTTTCTTGCGCGGGGAAAGGTAATTATATGTTCTGCAATAACAACAACAGCTGCATCTGGATCATCCTCATCCTCATAATCATCTTCTTCGGCTGCGGCAACGGCTGCGGCTGCGGCAACGGCTGCGGCTGCGGCTGCGGCAACAACAACGACTGCGGCTGCGGCTGCTAAGTCATCCACGAGGCTCCTTCGGGAGCCTCCTTTTTATGTCAGTCCGAGATCACAAGATTCACCCGAACATCGGTACTCTCTGCCGGGACGCTGTCCTCTAAAAGCCGCGACCTGCAAAGGCAGACGCTAAAGCACTTATGTTCCGAGAGATAGCGGTCATAATAGCCCGCGCCGTGGCCGAGGCGGTTATTGGCCCTGTCACAGCACAGGGCGGGGACGATCATAATATCGTTCTCCTTGGGGTTTGTAATATCGCCCGACGACGGCTCCGGTATCCCGAATTTCCCGGGAATAAGCTCGTCAACGTTGCTGACAAGCCGGAAGTACATTTCTCCCGCTTCACCGCTCACCGGTAGGGCGACCCTGCGGCCGCTCCGGAGCGCCGAACTTATAAGCTCGTTAGTCGATACCTCGCGCCCGATACTATAATACGCGAAAATTACGCCCGCGTTTTTATACTCTTTAAGGCTGCGCAGCTTTTCGGCAATGGCAGCGTCGCTCTGCTTAATATATTCGCTTGAAAGCTCGCTGATCTCGACTTTTTTCATCAGCCTAAGCCGCGCCTTTTTCTCTTTAATGTCCAATGGTTTCTTTTATAATCGAATAGATTTCCTCATGCTTTTCATCTATCTCGCGCTCGATCCCGTCCTTCATAAACGGTATCCTCAGCCAGCCGTAATGATCGGCGGCTCTGTCCGCGACGCGCAGACAGTTTTCGAGATACCGAACGTCCTTTTCATGTATATCAGCGCTCGTATTGGTTTTTTCCTGGCGGTGCTTCATCCTCGCAAGCGAGGTCTCAAGATCAACGTCAAGGTAAATGACGAGATCAGGCTTCGGAAGTTCCAGCTTTACATATTCAAAGTCGTAGAGCCATTCGAAAAACTCACCCAGTTCCTCGTTTTTGAGCTTGGCTCCCTGATGCACCGCATTTGACGTGGTATATCTGTCCGAGAGCACAAAGCCGCCGGCGTTGTAGGCCTCGCCCCAGTCGGTGCGGTAGGCCGCCACCCTGTCCACAGCGTAAAAGGTGGACGCGATATAGGCGTTCACGTCGGAGGGATTTGAGCCGAATTCGCCGTTCAGGTACATACGCAGCAGTGCGGAGCTTTCTTTATCGTATCTGGGAAAAACGATGTGATTATAATCTATGCCATCGGCTTCCAGGTGCTGGCACACCCGACGGTAATGCGCGGATTTTCCGCTGCCGTCAATGCCCTCGAATACAATAAGCTTACCCTTTTCCATTGAAAAACTTCCTTATTCTTTTTGCCCACGCTTTTATGAGGAACAGCGGAAGACGGGCTATCCTCTTAAAGCGCCACGGCTCCTTTATGCAGCGGTAGAGCCACTCAAGGTTCAAATTCTGCCACGCCTTGGGCGCTCGCTCCACCGTTCCGGCGAACACATCCAGCGAACCGCCAAGCCCTGCCATCAGGCCGACGTCAAGCGAAGCTGCGTTTTGCGCCATCCATATCTCCTGCTTGGGAGCGCCGAGGCACACCATCAGGAAATCGGGCTTTGCGGCGTTTATCTTTACCACAACCGGCGCGTCCTCTTTAAAATATCCGTCGTTCGTGCCGCAGATATTTATTCCGGGGTAGAGCTTTTTGATCTGCTCCGCCGCAAGCTCGGCAACGCCCGGCTTTGCGCCAAGCAGGAACGCAGATTTTCCGGTCTGCGCAAGGTATTCGAGTATCGCCTCGCCCACCTCTATACCCGGAAGCCGCTCTTTCAGCGGGGTTCCAAGTATCTTAGCCGCCTTGACAACGCCAATTCCGTCAGGAATAACAAGGTCAGCCCTCTCAAGAGCCGAGCGCAGCTCGCTATTATCCCACGCCGCCATTACTATCTCCGGATTCGGAGTTACCATGTACGCCGAGCGGTGCTCATCTATAAGATTTTTGCATAATTTTATTGCGTTCTCACTCGTCAGGTTGTCAAAGCCGACACCCAACACATCTACTCTGTTCAAAGCTGGCTGAATACCTTTCCGATTTTTTCATTTATAACAAGATCCGCCTCATCGTCATAAGGCGTACTGCTCAGGTTCACCAGAGCAAGCTTATTGCCCCGGTAATAATTTATAAGTCCGGCCGCGGGATACACGTTGAGGCTCGTTCCACCGATTATGAGCACATCTGCCTCGGATATCGCGCGCACCGCCTCGGTGACGATGTTATCGTCCAAAGGTTCTTCGTAAAGGACGATATCGGGTCTTATAACGCCGCCGCAGGCACAGCGCGGCACGCCCTCGCCATGATTCATTTTATCCGCAGGATAGGGTCTTCCGCAGGCAGAGCAATAGCTGCGCAGGATGCTTCCGTGCAGCTCCAGAACCTTTTTGCTGCCGGCCGCCTGATGCAAACCGTCGATATTCTGCGTCACGACCGCCCTGAGCTTTCCCGCTCTTTCAAGCTCGGCAAGCTTCAAATGCGCCGCATTGGGCTTCACGCCGTCGATAACGAGCTTTTCGCGGTGAAAGCGATAGTACTCCTCGGGGTATCTGACAAAGAAGGAATGGCTGAGTATCGTCTCGGGAGGGTATTTCCACTTCTGGTTATACAGTCCGTCAACGCTGCGGAAATCGGGGATCCCGCTCTCGGTGCTAACACCCGCGCCGCCGAAGAACACAACATTGTCGCTCTCGTCTATCCATTTTTTAAGCTGCATTATTTTATCGTCCATAGCGCACACTCCTAATTGAGTTATTATACAACATTTATTTTTCCTAATCAAGAAAATATTGCTCAATTGCAGCGGCTACGCCCTCGCTGTCGCAATCGGGCACCGTTACATCCGAAATTGACTTCACTTTGTCGCTGCCGTTTGCCATAGAAAGCTTAAAACCGGCAGCGGATAAAAGCTCCTCGTCGTTCTCGGCGTCGCCTATGGCCATGCACTCGGATATGTCAATGCCGAGCCTTTTGCAAAGGGCTTTCAGCCCCTTCGCCTTACTCACACCCGATGCGTTTATCTCAAGCGAATGACTCGTGCGGGTCGTAAATTTGACTGGCAGATCCTTTATCCTGTCGTACACCATATCCGCCTCATAGTCGTTATCGAAAAACAGGTTTATCTTTTCGGCCCGCTCCGGGTTTTCCATGAAATGCGCGAACACATCGTCGACCATAGTCATGCCGATATTATATACCGGCTTAAAGCTGCCCACGGCAAAATCGGCGCAGTTTTCAACGCACCATGCGCTGCTGTACGCCTTATCTTTTACGAATATTATAGGCATCACGCCGCAGCCTGCCGCAGCCGCTATAACATACTTTGCAGTCTCAGCGTCTATCGTCTCATACAGGAGCTTCTCGCCCGTTTCAAGGTCGATGACCGACGCTCCGCTTGCCGTGACGGCATAGCGCATGCCCCTTACCATGTCGATATAGGGCTTGACAAAGCTTATGCTTCGCCCTGTTGAAAACACGACGGTTCTCCCCTGCTCTATCGCTTTCTCCATCGCCGCGACCGTGCGCGGAGTCAGCTCCTTTTTTGAGTTTAGTGCGGTGCCGTCCATATCGGCGGCAAAAAGCTTATATTTCATTTTTCTTTTCCTTTGCTTCTTGCATAGTAAAAAATGTACTGCTGGGCAAGCCCCGCGTATTTGCCGAGGCTCTCGGGGTCAAAATCGGCGGGAAAGTTTTCCTTGAGCGCGCGCTTCATCCAGACATCTATCGGAAACGCCTCCGTGTGCCACAGTCCGAACAGCACCACGCAGTTGGCGACCTTCTCCCCGATGCCGCGTATGCTCCGTAGTGCCTTTATCGCGTCCTTGTAGCCGCAGCTTTTAAGCGCCTCAAGGTCGATGCTGCCGTCTGTCACCGCTCTGGCTGCGGCAATAATATACTCTGCCCTGTAGCCTGAGCGTATGCAGGCAAGGTCATCCGGATCAAGAGGCTCAAGGCGCTCGGCTGTCGGAAAACTGTAGTATTTTCTGCCGCCATACTCTATCTCATCGCCGAATGCCGTGCACAGTCTTTCGACTATGCCCTTTATGCGGCTGATATTATTGCACTGGGATATGATAAACGAGCACAGTGCCTCCCAGCTGTCCTGGCGCAGTATGCGTATGCCCATGCCGTATTCGGTGCAGGTTTCAAGATACTGCCCCGTAAAATTGCGGCTTATATCCGCGTAATCCGTGTCGAGGTCAAAATACTCCCTCCACAGCGCTTCGGGCGCGTCAGATGTTATATAAACCTTTCCGCCCTCGACGGCGACTTCGGCAACATGACCGGAAACGACGCCGCAGTACACGCCGTTTTCATCGACGTTCCAGCGGAAGCACTGGCCACACTCAAAGGTTTTTTCTATATCAAGGCTTCCTACATCGCATAGCTCAAGCTTCATGCTGCACTACCTCCGCAAAATTATTGATTAATTATATAACATAAGTGTGCTTTTTACAAGCGCTTGCACGAACGGACAAAATGTGCGATAATTGGACGGCACAAGGAGGGTGGCTATGGATTATCTGAATGAATACAGCAGCAAGCTTTGCAGCGCAGAGGATGCTGTAAAGTGCGTGAAAGACGGCGACTGGGTGGAATACACTACAAATTTAGGCTTTCCCGTAGTGCTTGATCTTGCTCTCTCCAAGCGCCGCGACGAGCTCCACCGCGTCAAAATACGCGGCGACCTTATTTTCGGGCCTATTCAGGTCGTCGAGTGCGACCCGACTCAGGAGCATTTTGTGTACAACACATGGCATTGCTCGGCATATGAGCGGAAGCTGTGCGACAGGGGGCTTGCGTTTTTTGAGCCGATGGTGTTTCGGAACCTCGGCTGGTACTACAAAAATTTTCTGCGCTCGAACGTCTTTATGGGAACCGTCTCCGGTATGGACAGCGAGGGGTATTTCTACTTTGGCAGCTCGCTCGGGGTTTCAAAGTGCATTGCGGATAATTCCGACACGGTCATAGTCGAGGTAAACCGCAATATGCCCCGCATCAAGGGAAGCGAGGCTGTAAGGATACACATATCCGAGGTGGACATGATAGTCGAGAGCGGCGATCCTCCGCTTTACGAGATGCCCAATCCCGCGCCGACCGAGACAGATATCAAGATAGCGAACCTCGTTCTGCCGCATATATGCGACGGCGCGACTCTCCAACTCGGCATCGGCGGTATGCCGAACGCACTCGGCGAGCTTATTGCCGACAGTGACCTGAAGAATCTCGGAATGCACACCGAGCTTTGCTCGGACGGGTACCTTGCCATGTTCAAGGCCGGAAAGCTCACCAACGCGAAAAAGAGCCTGCATCCCGGCGTCGGCGTTCTCGGTATCGCCATAGGCAGTCACGAGATGAACCAGTGGCTCAGCGATAATCCCGGCTTTGCGGGCTATCCCCTCTCCTACGTCAACGACCCGTACATTATAGCTCAAAACGATAACATGATATCCATAAATTCCTGCATATCCGCAGACCTTTACGGTCAGGTGTCATCGGAAAGCTCAGGCACTCGGCAGATAAGCGGCACAGGCGGTCAGCTCGATTTTGTCACCGGCGCTTCGATGAGCCGCGGCGGAAAGGCCATTATCTGCATGACAAGCTCCTTTATAGACCGCTCCGGCAATATGCACAGCCGCATCGTCCCGAGCTTTAGCGGCGATATTGTCACAACGCCGAGAAGTCAGGTATACTATCTTGCGACGGAATACGGGATAGTCAATTTGGCGGGGCTTACCACATGGGAGAGAGCCGACGCTCTCATAAGCATCGCGCATCCCGATTTCAGAGATGAACTAATAAAAGCGGCCGAGGCTCAGCGCATCTGGCTGCCGTCAAACAAGAGGTGAAGTATGAATACAAGTTCTTTATATTTCGGACGTCCGGACGATATGGAAAAAAGGCTTAGAAAAGAGCAGCTCTGCTACGAGCTGCTTGACGAGCTTGGTATAGAATACGCAAGGGTCGATCACGAGCACGCCGACACGATAGAAGCCTGCCACGAGATAGAGGGTACGCTCGGCGCGAAAATATGCAAAAACCTGTTTCTCACAAACCGCCAGCAGACGGAGTTTTATCTTCTGCTCATGCCCGGCGATAAACCGTTCAAGACGAAGCTTCTCTCAAAGCAGATAGGCACAGCGCGCCTTTCCTTCGCATCGCCCGAGCACATGGAGCAGTATCTTGATATAACTCCCGGTTCTGTGAGCGTTTTGGGGCTGATGAATGACGGCGGCAAGGTGCATCTTGTCATAGACAAAGACTTGCTGTCCGATGAGTTTATCGGCTGTCATCCCTGCATAAACACCTCGACGCTGAGAATCAGGACAGCGGATATAACGGATAAGTTTCTGCCCAAGGTCGGGCATGAATACGCTCTTGTTGAGCTGCCATGGGGGATAGAGGAATGAAAATAGGTATTTTATGCGCCTGCCCTGCGGAGTTTGCACCGTTCGAGCGGCTCATCGGAGAAAAAGCCGCAGCACATAAAGGCTGTCTCGTGCTTGAGGGTGAGCTTTGCGGCAAGGGCGTAGCTGTCATATGCTGCGGGCTGGGCAAGGTAAACGCCGCTATCGGCGCCACGCTGCTTATAAATGATTTTTCCGCCGACAGAGTAATTCTCAGCGGCGTCGCGGGAGCGCTCGCGGACGGGCTGCACATCGGGGATGCGGTCATGATAACGGACACGCTCTACCACGATCTTGACGCGGGACTTCTCAAAGCTTATCATCCAAGCCCCATCGACCCCGTGTTTCAGTGCGACACCGAGCTTATTGAGCTTGCGCGGGCTTTGCCCATGCGTTTCGGAAGGACAGTCACCGGTGACAGCTTTATCGAGGACGAGGGCAGGGACGAGCTTATCGAAAAATTTCACCCGCTCACCTGCGATATGGAGACGGCCGCTGCCGCCCATATGTGCCGCACGCTCGGCGTTCCGTTCAACGCCGTCCGCGCCGTGTCCGACACCAAGGAGGAATCCGGCCTCGGCAGCTTTGAAAAGAACGTCGCCTTCGCCTCGGAAAAAGCTTGTGATGTATTATGTAAACTAATTGAGCTGATGTAACAGCGAATATTCACCAAGAATGACAAAGGCAGAGGCTTTCGCCTCTGCCTTGTTGCTATTTAATTTCAGGCAATGTCACGGTAGATAAAGGTCACGACCTGTGCGCGGGTGCAGGTGTTATTCGGTGAGAAGTGAGTTTTATCCGTGCCGTTTGTTATGCCCTCGCCCACTGCCCAGAGAATAGCGGTGTAGAAGGGATTATCAGGCTGACCCTCCGCTCTCCACAGAAAGGTGACCACCTGTGCGCGGGTGCAGGTCTTGCTGGGCGCGAAATGCGTGGCGTCAACGCCGTTGGTTATGCCGTTCTCATTTGCCCAGAGGATGGCGGTGTAGTAGGGGTTATCCTTGCCGTTAGCCTGCTTTGCGGAAACATCAACGAAGGGATTGTCCTCGGACTTGGGTGCGGGAGAGCCTTCCGCTCTCCACAGGAAAGTGACTACCTGTGCTCGGGAGCAGTCTGCGTTGGGCTTGAAGATACCGTTGCCGTAGCCGGTGGTGATACCCTCGTTTACAGCCCACTGGATGGCCTCGGCAAAGGGTGCGTGGCGGCCTGCGGGGTCAACGTCGGTGAAGGGATAAGTGCTTCCGTAATGTATAACTGCGGATTTGAGAGCCTCGTTTGCTGAACCTATCTTGATAGCTTCCCACTGAGCCTGCGTTCCGCCGAAGTATACGTCCTTGAGTGCGGTGCAGCCATCGAATGCATAATTGACAATATTAGTTACGCTGCTGGGAATACTGACGCTTTTAAGTGAAGAACAGTCAGCAAACATTGAGGCGTTAAGTGTTTTTATACCACCTTTTATATTTGCACTTGTGAGCGAAGTGCAGCCGGAAAATGCGGCGCTGCTCAAACTTGTTACGCTTTCGGGGACAGTTATGCTTGTAAGTCCCGTGCATCCAGAAAAAACCTCGCCCCAAATTTCCTTAACGCTGTTGGGAATAGTTATATTTTTAAGTCCTGTGCAGTTTGCAAAGGCTCCGGATTTTATAATTTCAACGCCGTAGGGGATGTTGACACTTGTAAGTCCGGTGCAGCCAGAAAAAACGTTGGCATCGATCTCTTTTACGCCGACGGGTATATCAATATTGCTAAGTCCCGTACACTCACCGAAGGAGAAATAGCCCATGCTCTTAAGGCTGCCGGGAAGATCAACTTTCGTAAGCTCGGTACACCCGGCAAACGAGCCACCGAAAAGGCTCGTTACGCCCTCTTTTACAACGACGGATTTGATGCTGTCTTTGTACTCAAGCCAGGGCTTTTCCGTTGCTTCGCCCGTGCCGCTTATGGTCAGCACTCCCGCGTCGTCAAGCGTCCATGTGACGTTTTCGCCGCATGTGCCGCTTTTTGGAGCGTCGGCGGCGGCAGATACCGGCAGCAGGCTGCATACCATCAGCAGAGCCAGTATCAGGCTAAGGGTTCTCTTTTTCATGTTTTTCTCCTTTTTATAGTATAATAAGTATGGATTCTTCTGGGTTTATTATAGTTGCTTTAGCAAATACTGTCAAGCTAAAAGCACAATGGGCAGCAAAAATCCCGCATCTTTCGATGCGGGATTTTTATTGCTTATCAGTAGTAACGCTTATTCTTGTTCTTGCGTGCTGCCTCGCTCTTCTTGCGGCGCTTGACGCTGGGGCTCTGGTAGTACTCCTTCTTTCTCAGATCAGCCAGAACACCGGCCTTGGCACAGCTGCGCTTAAATCTTTTAAGAGCATTGTCCAGAGATTCGTTCTCCTTGACATAGACTTCAGACATTTATTTCACTCCCTCCATATACGTCTTGCGACGCTTTAAGGGCCAAATTCTTGGCTTAACGAATGATATTATACTCATTCTTGCGTCTGATGTCAACCTTTACTTTATGATTAGATTGACAAGTTTATTCTTAACCACGATGGTTTTGAACAGATTCTTGCCCTCCATGAGACGCTTTACCTTCTCATCGGCGCAGGCCGCGTCGATAACAACGCTGTCCTCGGAGTCGGTCGGCACGACAATGGTGGTCTTGAGCTTGCCGTTTACCTGAACGGCCATCTCGCGCATGGCGTCAACGGTCTTGGCCTCGTCATACTCAGGCCAGGGCATCTGCATCGCCATCTTGCCCTCGGCGGCGGCGAAGCCCATCAGCTCCCACATCTCCTCAGCAATATGCGGCGCAAAGGGGCTGAGCAGCGTGATGAGAGTCTTCATCTCGCCCTTGGTGCAGCCGTTTGCGTAGAAATCGTTTACCAGGGTCATGAGCGCCGCAATAGCGGTGTTCATCTTCAGCTCCTCGATATCGGAGCCGACCTTTTTGATGGTCTTATGCATGGCAGCTTCGTTCTTCGCAGAGTAGCCCTCATCGTCGCTTGCCTGCTCCATGAGGTTCCAGCAGCGGTCGAGGAAGCGCTTCGAGCCCTTGACGGCCTCGTTCGTCCACGAAACGGCCTTCTCAAAATCGCCGATGAACATGATATACACGCGCATCGTGTCCGCGCCGTACTTGGCGATGACATCGTCGGGATTTACAACGTTGCCGAGAGACTTGGACATCTTGACAGCCGGAGAGAGGCACTGATTGCCGTATTTTTTCAGCATCTCGTCCTTCTCTTCCTGAGTCTCAAAATTGCCGATATAGCGCGGGTTGCGGCCGAGGATCATGCCGTGGGCGGTGCGCTTTGAGTACGGCTCGGAGGTGTGAACAACGCCGATATCGTACAGGAATTTATGCCAGAAGCGGGAGTACAGCAGGTGCAGGGTCGTGTGCTCCATGCCGCCGTTATACCAGTCGACAGGTCCCCAGTATTCCTCGGCTTCCCTGGATACAAGCTCCTTGTCATTGTCAGGATCCATATAGCGCAGGAAGTACCAGCTTGAGCCGGCCCACTGCGGCATGGTATCGGTCTCGCGCTTTGCCGGGCCGCCGCACTGTGGGCAGGTCGTATTGACCCAGTCGGTCATCTTCGACAGCGGCGATTCGCCGTCGTCGGTCGGCTCATACGACTCGACATCCGGCAGGAGCAGCGGCAGTTCCTCCTCGGGGATGGCTACCCAGCCGCACTTGTCACAGTGAACAAGGGGGATAGGCTCGCCCCAGTATCTCTGGCGGGAGAACACCCAGTCGCGCAGCTTATAGTTCACCCTGGGACGGCCTATGCCCTTTTCCTCAAGGTACTTTGTCATCGCGGGGATAGCGTCCTTAACGGTCATGCCGTTGAGGAAGCCGGAGTTTACCATTATGCCCGTATCATCCTTGAGCGCGAACGCTTCCTTGGTGATATCACCGCCGGCAACGACCTCGACGATGGGGAGATCAAACTTTGTGGCAAAGTCCCAGTCGCGCTGGTCGTGACCCGGAACGCCCATGACGATGCCGGTGCCGTAGCTTATAAGTACGTAGTCGGACACAAACAGCGGCATTTTTTTCTCGGTCACGGGGTTTATTACCTCGATGCCCTCTATGCGGACGCCGGTCTTGTCCTTGCTCAGCTGGGTTCGCTCAAGGTCAGACTTGCGGGAGGCCTCGTCAATATACTTCTGAACCTCGTCCCAGTTTGTTATCTGATCCTTCCACTCGTGCAGGTACTTGTGCTCGGGAGAGATGACCATATAGGTAGTTCCGAACAGCGTGTCGCAGCGGGTGGTGTATACCGAAAGTGTGCAGCCGTTTGTGGCCTTGAAATCGACCTCGGAGCCGGTAGAACGGCCAATCCAGTTCTTCTGCTGGATCTTGACGCGCTCGATAAAATCGACATCGTCAAGGTCGTCGATAAGGCGCTGGGCGTACTTTGTGATGGCAAGCATCCACTGGCTCTTTTCCTTGCGGACAACGGGGCTGCCGCAGCGCTCGCACACACCCTCGACAACCTCCTCGTTTGCGAGCACGCACTTGCAGCTCGTACACCAGTTAACACTCATCATATTGCTCTTATAGGCAAGGCCGTGCTTGAACATCTGGAGGAATATCCACTGCGTCCACTTGTAATACTGCGGGTCTGTCGTGTCCACGCAGCGATCCCAGTCAAAGCCGTAGCCGAGCATTTTGAGCTGATCGGTGAAGTGCTTTATGTTGTTCTTCGTAACGTCCGCAGGGTGGATATGATTCTGGATGGCGTAGTTTTCCGTCGGCAGGCCGAATGCGTCAAAGCCGATGGGGAACAGCACATTGTAGCCCTGCATGCGCTTTTTGCGCGTCAGAATGTCTATTGCCGTAAAGGGTCTGGGGTGGCCGACGTGAAGTCCCTGACCGGAGGGGTACGGGAACTCGATGAGTCCGTAGAACTTGGGACGGCTCTTATCGCCGGTGACCGCCGCATAGGGCTTCTTTTCTTCCCAGATGCTCTGCCATTTTTTCTCTATTCTGTTAAACTCGTATTTCATTTTTACTCTCTCCCTTATTAATTTTATTCTGTCCGAATGCCCCTTAGCAGGGGCCTATAAGGGATGAGAGTTCGACCTCCTCGGCGTCTGACCACAGGCGTTCCAGCTTATAGAATTCTCTCGCTTCCTCAGTGAAAACGTGAGCCACGACGCAGCCGAAATCGAGCAGCACCCAGTTGCCGCCGCGGTATCCCTCACGGCGGAGCGGAGGCTCGCCGGCCTCGCTCATTGCCTTGTCGATCTCGTCTGTAAGAGCTTTTATGTGGGTAGAGGATGTGCCGGTGCAGATGACGAAATAATCACACAGAGTGGTTATATCCTCTGTTCTGAGAACCTTGATGTCCTTACCCTTTTTGTCGCTGAGCGCCTTGGCGGCGATCTTTACGACTTCACTTGCTGTCATCATGAATTATCATCCTTATCAATTAGTATTATCCGTTACCGAGCTTGTGTAGGGATATACCCCCGCTCCGGCTACTGATGTGCCCGCTTCATAATGCATGAATGAGGTCACACCGCCCTTGAGCTCGCCCGTGGTAGAGTAGAAGTTGCCGTTTGCATAGGTCACCATATTGACGTTTTCGATATCGACCTTCTTCTCCCACGGATTTATCTTGTCATTGACAAGCTCGAGCCACTCGTCAATATAGGGATATACATAGCTCAAGCCGAATATGCTGCCGGAGGTATCGCCCGGAAGAGTATAGAAGTTTATATTGTCTTTATCCAGCAACAGGAACTCCTTTATATAGAAGCGGATATTATCTGCCGTCAGATCGGTCTCGGTGTTGTTTTCAACAATATCTATAAGCTTTCCGATATTGGGAACGTTTCCGAGGCTGAGGATCTGGCTCGCCATAGCCTTGAAAAGATCCTGCTGAACTCCTATGCGCTGGATATCGCCGCCGGCATAGGTGTTGCGGAAACGGAGCACCTGAACCGTCTGCTCGCCGTTGAGCTTTTGCAGACCGGCATCGATATTTATATGCAGATCCTGAACGGGATCGTCATAGTGCATATCGGTGGGAACGTCGAACTCAACTCCGCCGATGGTATCAACTATCTGCTCGGCAGCGCTGATATCAATAACGGCGTATTTATCTATGCCGAAGCCGAGCATATCCTCAAGAGCCAGCTTCAGCTCGCCGATGGCGTCCTTATTATTGTTGATGCAGGCGGGATAGACATAGTTTATCTTCTTGACATTGTACCCGCTGTTTATAAGCGTATCGCGGGGGATGTTTATTACATTCAGCTCCCCGTCGACGACGTTAAGGCAGCCAACCATAATGGTATCGGTATTGTTGCCGACCTTGTCAAGACCCACGACCATGAATGTATACATGCCGTTATAGCGGCCGTTTGTAACACCGGCTTCGATCTTATCCTCGTCGCCCTTGAGTCCGCTGTTATCCGTATCGGGCGGCTCTGTAAAATATTCGATCGCAATATAGGCGCCCACTAAAAGAACCGCGAGTATTATAAGTATCGTCAGGATCACCTTGCGGGTCTTTTTCTTCTTTGCCTTCTTGCTGCGTTTTTCTTTTATCTTCTCAACGCTGTCCGATTGAGGAATGTACTCATCCTCACGCTGCACGTGAGCCTCGGCTCTCTCGGTATTGTTCGAGCCGCCGCTGTGCTTTCCGCCTTTTTTATTTCCGAATACCTGCATATCTTTGTTTCCCTTCTGTCGGCTTATCTTCCGGTATTATCGTCCGCTAACCAGGCGGCTGTACCACTCATACGCCTGCACCGTATCTTTATACGGCTCCTGCCCGTAGCTTCTTATGTCCTCAAGACTCATTTCGAGTCCCAAGGCCATGGCCTTGTCCAGATCCTCATACGCGAGCTCTCGAAGCTTCTCCACACCGGGAAAATCACGGTTCGGCTCTATGTAATCGGCCATATAAATGATTTTCTCCAGCAGGGTCATATCGGGTTTTCCCGTGGTATGCCACCTTATAGCATTATATACCTCATCGCTCACGCCAAACTGCGCCCGCGCGACCGCGGCGCCGGTTTTAGCGTGCAGGAGTTTGAAGTTATGCTCCTCTGCGTTATCGTTTATAATACCATACTTCTGACACAATATCAATTGGTCGTATAATACAAGTTTTTTCGTAATATCATGCAATATTCCGGCTTCTGCGGCATTTTCGGGGTCCTCGCCCCATTTGCGGGCAAGCTGCACCGCCTCGGCCTCGCAGCCGACGACATGGGCTATCCGATTGGGCTTGAGCATGGCGTGAGCCTTCTCGCGCAGCCAGTAAAGCTCCGGCTTTGCACCGTAATCCCTGTTCTCTATTATTCTGGCGTACACCTTATCCGGCAGGTACGACGCGCCCATTCTGCGCCGCAGCAGCTCCCTTATATCCGAGGATGATATGGGCAGCGCCTCATGCGGAATGAGCACGCATTTTGCGCCGTATTCACGCTCAAGGTATTCAGCATGTTCCGCTATGCTCGCATCCTCGCCCTCGTTCCTGCAAAACACCGCAAGCGTCATGTTCTCAAGCAGGAAGCGGAAGCGATACCACTGCTCAAAGCTCAGGAGCATATCCGTTCCCATGGCAAAGTAAAACTCCGCGCCGGGGTAGAGCTTCATGAGCTGCTCTAAAGTATCCGCCGAGTAACTCTTGCCCTCGCGCATGATCTCGATATCCGACACCTCCGCGCCTTCGATATCCGAAAACGCAAGCTGCGTGAGCAGCAGACGCTCGGTTGGCTCGGGGCTTTCGATATCAAGCTCCTTATGCGGGGGGATGCTAGCCGGTATCACAAGCATTTTATCCGGTTTTAATCTGTCAAGCACCGCAGCGGCGGCCTCGACATGTCCGCAGTGCGGCGGGTTAAAGCTGCCGCCGTAAATTGCTATTCTCATTTTTTCTTTTCTTTCACAAGAGTTATTTTAGGCTCTTTTGCATTGCGTTTATACAGCACAAACTTACTTCCTATCGTCTGCACGGTCTCCGCCGCGCACATTTCGGCCAGAGCGTCGGCCGCTTCGCGCGCGGTCAGCAGGCTGTTTTCAAGAACACGCCCCTTTATCAGCTCACGCGCAGCCAAAGCGTCCTTCACCTGCGTTACCGTATTTTCCGTTATTCCGCCCTTGCCGATCTGGATGATCGTGTCCTCGGTCATCGCAATGCCTCTGAGCTGGGCTCTCTGCTTACTTGTAAGTGCCATCAAGTTCCCTCAATTTCTTCTTAAATTCCATGAGCGCCTTCGCTCTGTGTGATATACGGTTTTTTACCTCCGTACCAAGCTCCGCCATGCTTTTATCGCAGCCGTCCGGCAAAAAGATCGGGTCGTAGCCGAAGCCGCCGTCGCCGACGGGCTCGTAAAGTATTCTGCCCGGCATCTCGCCTTCGGTTCTGATCACGCGCCCGTCCGGGAGGATGCAGCATATACTGCTGACGTATTTTGCGGCTCTATGTTCCTCGTCTCCGAGCTTTGAGAGCAGATATTCGTACTTTTCCCGGTCGCTGGCGTCATGCCCGCCGGGTGCGTAGCGCGCGGTGTAAACTCCCGGCTCTCCGTTTAAAGCCTCGACCGTCAGGCCGGAGTCGTCGGCAATGGCCGCCTCGCCGGAGGCATCAAACACGGCCTTTGCCTTGAGATAAGCGTTCTCGGCAAAGGTAGTTCCCGTCTCCTCGACCTCAAAGTCGCAGCCTGCCTCGCTCTGAGTGAGCAGCTCAACATCCATGTCGGCAAGTATGGCTTTCAGCTCACGCAGCTTGTTCTTATTATTGCTTGCCAAAATAAGCTTCACTTAAAAAGCGCCTCCACAAATTCCTTAGAGTTAAACGGGATAAGATCGTCTATCCCCTCGCCCACGCCGACATATTTGACCGGCAGCTTCAGCTCGTTTGCGATGGAAAATACTATTCCTCCCTTTGCCGTGCCGTCGAGCTTAGTCAGAACTATGCCCGTTATGCCAGCCGTTTCAAGAAACTGCTTTGCCTGGATAAGTCCGTTCTGGCCGGTAGTGGCATCGAGCACCATAAGCGTCTCCACATCGGCCTCGGGAAGCTCGCGGCGGATAACGCGGGTTATTTTATTAAGCTCATTCATGAGATTTGCCTTATTATGCAGTCTACCTGCGGTGTCGATAATAATTGTGTCAACGCCCCTCGCCTTTGCGGCACAGATGCCGTCATACACGACCGATGCCGGGTCTCCGCCCTCCTCATGGCGCACTATATCGGCTCCCGAGCGCTCGGCCCAGACGTTAAGCTGCTCGGCGGCGGCGGCGCGGAAGGT
Organism: Clostridiales bacterium; assembly: GCA_004557075.1. Classification (GTDB taxonomy): domain Bacteria; phylum Bacillota; class Clostridia; order Oscillospirales; family Oscillospiraceae; genus F23-B02. The sequence goes on along the minus strand of SFEX01000007.1, from coordinate 4,187 downwards.
ATCGCCCGCGCACAGCAGCACCTTTTTCCCGTCCTCCCTGAGGCGGGCGGAGAGCTTGCCTATGGTCGTGGTCTTGCCGACACCGTTGACGCCGACCATCAGGATGACCGACGGCTTTGTGCAGAGCTTGAGATGCGTGTCCATATCGCCGAGCATATCGTGCATATACTCGACAAATGCGGCCTTGGCGTCCCTGCCTTTCATGATGCGGCGGCGGATAAGGATGTATTTATAATCGTACAAAATCTTTGCGGTAGTCTCGCCGCCGACATCGGCCATTATGAGCATTTCCTCCAGCTCATCATAGAAGTCGATATCGTCCGGGTCGTAATTGCGGAAAATTTCCTCAAGTTCCTCGATATTCTTTCGGGTCTTGCTAAGGCCCGAGAACATTTTATCGAAAAAGCCCATTGCGTTCACCTCATCAATTTGTTTCTATTGATTTCTGCGCCTGCTCAAGGTCAAGCTCAATGATCCTTGACACGCCCTTTTCCTGCATGGTAACGCCGTACAGGTGGTCGGCCTCTTCCATGGTGCCGCGGCGGTGCGTTATGACGATAAACTGCGTTCTGTCGCACATGCGGCGCATATAATCAGCGTATCTTACGACATTTGACTCGTCAAGAGCCGCCTCGATCTCGTCCATCACGCAAAACGGCGTAGGCCGAACCTTGAGTATGGCAAAGTACAGCGCGATGGCGACAAACGCTTTCTCGCCGCCCGAGAGCAGGCTTATGTTCGACACAGCCTTGCCCGGCGGCTGAACCTTGATCTCAATGCCGCACTCAAGCGGGGTGGTCTCGTCCTCAAGCGATATCGCAGCCTTGCCGCCGCCGAACAGCTCAAGAAATGTCTCCCGGAACTTCTCGTCAATGAGCTTGAACTGTCCGAGAAAGACATCCTGCATCTCGGTGGTCACGTCCCTGATTATATCCAAAAGCTCTTTTTTTGCTTTCTCAACATCGTCGCGCTGACCGGCCAAAAACTCATAGCGTGTGCTCACGCGCTCATATTCCTCTATAGCGCCGATATTCGGGGTGCCGAGCGCGGATATTTTGCGGCGCAGCTCGTTTATGCCACGCGTCTCGCTCTGGAGATTTGTGACCGGCTGGCGCAGCTCCTGCGCGGCGGAATGGCTCAGCTCATAGTTATCCCAGAGCTTGTCCAGAATCTGCTTTTCTTCCATATCGGCGGCAAGCTTTTTCTGCTCGAATCTCGCGCAGCTCCGCTCAAGATCCAGAAGCTTGCGGTTGCGCTCCTGAGTTTCCTTATCGGTTTTCGTCCTGCGCCCCTCAAGCTCAAGGCGCTTGCTGTTAATCTCGCTTATCTCGGAGCGTATCTTCTCGGCATCATTCATGATACCGTCGCGCTGTTTCAAAACCTCGTCAAGCTCCGCTTCGATAGTCTTTATTGAAGCCTCGGCCTTTTCTATCGCCTTGTGCCGCTGTTCGCTGTCGCCGGAAAGGCTCTCCATAAGAAGGGCAAACTGGCTCACGGCCGCCTCGGTAGTGCGCTTTTGCGCCTCCAATGACGCCTTGTCGCGCAGAAGCTCCGCCTGCTCCTCAAGCGCCATATCAAGCTCGTAGCGAAGCCCGGAGAGAGCGCTCCTCGCCTTGTCAAGCTCGTTGGAAGCGGCATTCAGGCGCTTTTCAAGCTCCGTTTTGCGCTTTTTGAGTTCTTCAAGCTCATTTGCGCGCGAGAGTATACCCGTACCCCTCGCGGCGCTGCCGCCGGTCATAGAACCTCCGGCGTTTATAAGCTGTCCGTCAAGGCTGACAATGCGCAGGCGGTTTCCGTTTGCCTTTGACATGCGCACCGCGTCGCCGAGCGTCTCAGCAACGACGGTTCTGCCCAGCAGATTTGCAAATATCCCGTCATATTTCGGGTCAAAGCTCACAAGATCGTATGCGACCCCCACAAAGCCGGGGTCGTTTACCGGCGCGTCCCTCATAACGCTGCCGCGCACGGTATCGACCGGCAGGAAAGTCGCTCTTCCCGAATCGCTGCGCTTTAGCATTTCGATAGCGCTTCTGCCGTCGTTCTGGCTGTCTATCACGATATTCTGCATCGCAGCGCCCAGCGCGGTCTCAATTGCGAGCGCGCACTCGTTGTCGGCTTTCACAAGGTTTGCGACCGGCCCGTGCACACCGCGCAGATTGCCACGCGCCGACTCCCGCATGACGGTCTTTACCGCCTTTGAAAAGCCCTCGTATTCCTTCTCCATCTCGGAGAGCATATGTATGCGGGCATCCATGCTGCGGCAGTCGACCGACAGCTTGCTCACCTTTTCTCTCAGCAGCTCGGCGGCGTTTTCGCGGCTTTGCAGCTTCATACGGCAGCCCTCGATGACATTTGCGCTGCTTGAGAGCTTATCCGAAAGCTCCGACAGGGATTTGGAAAGGTCTGCGATGGTTGCCTTGTTATCCTCTATCTGACCGCCGATCTCCCTCACGCGAGCCTCGGACTCTGAGATATCAATTTTCATGCGCTCGACGGATTCCCCGCCGCTTTTTATGTTCGCACGCAGCACCGCCGCCCGCGCATCGCAGTCGGCCGCTCTGCCCTCGGTAGCCGAGAGTCTTTCCCTTGCTTTGTCGGCCTCGATGTCCTTCTCGCGCATGCGCTCGGATATGTTGTCCGATGACGCGTACAGCGCCTCAAGGCTGCGGTGAGCCTCGTCAAGCTCGCGCTTTGCGCTGTCATAATCCGCGCTTATCGCCTCGGCCTGACTGTGCAGCCTGTCAAGGCTCGCCATCCAGACGGATATCTCCCTCACGCGAAGCTCGTCCCTGAGCACAAGGTATTTTTTCGCCGTCTCCGACTGGCGGCGCAGCGGCTCGACCTGAAGCTCCAGCTCGCCTATCTTGTCGTTTATGCGCAGGAGATTTTCCTCGGTTTTGGCAAGCTTGCGCTCGGAATCCTCCTTGCGGCTGCGGTAGCGCGATATGCCCGCGGCCTCCTCGAATATTTCCCGGCGGTCGGAGCTTTTCGTAGAGACTATCTCAGCTATCCTGCCCTGACCTATTATCGAATAGCCGTCGCGGCCGAGTCCCGTGTCCATCAAAAGGCTGTTTATGTCCTTGAGCCTTACGGCCTCGCGGTTTATATAATACTCGCTGTCCCCGCTGCGGTAATACCGGCGGGTAAGCATAAGCTCGGTACTGTCGCAATCAAAGGTGTGCTCGGAATTGTCAATGATGAGCGATACCTGCGCAAAGCCCAATGCCCCGCGCTTTTCCGTGCCGCCGAAAATGACATCCTCCATCTTGCCGCCGCGCAGGGTTTTCGAGCGCTGCTCGCCCATGACCCACAGTATCGCATCCGCTATATTGGACTTGCCCGAGCCGTTTGGCCCGACTATCGCGGTAACGTCCTTTTCAAATGTTATGCGGGTCTTGTCCGGGAAGGACTTAAAGCCCTGCAGTTCGAGTGCTTTGAGATACATGTATGTCGTATATCTCCTTATAACATCATAAATCTTGATTTTTCAATGCTTTCAAAGTTGCTACTTTTTCAAGAATCCAACATAGCATTTTATTATACCACGAGGGTTCTGTCATTTCAAGCAATTAAATCGGGCTACAGCAATAGGCGGACTATCGTTTTGATAGTCCGCCTATTTTTTGCGTTGGTTGATATAGCTGTAGCTGCTGCAAGGCTCCCGCACAAGGCTTAGCTTAGTGAGGGAGCTCCCGTTCAGGAACTCATCCCAGCTCATTGCCGCCATAGCCCAGTCCAGAACATCCCAGAAAAGCTCTCCCGTAGGGTCAAAGCGGGATATAGGATTATTCTCGCAATATGCGAACATATTGGTTGAGAGTAGACCCTCTGCATCAGTGGTAGCATAAGTGTCAGCATTTATGAATCTACCAATTGCGGGGTCGTAGTAGCGGGTTTGGAGGTAATAGAAGCCGGTCTCGGTATCGTAATAGTAGCCACGGTAGCGCAGAGGGTTTATATTACCTATAAACGAGCTTGAGATATTTGTAGTGCCGCTCGGGTTTTGCACCGTTACCTTGCCCCATGGGTCATAGGTGTATTTTGCCGCTATCGCGCCGCTTGCGTTCAGCAGTCCGACTACGTCACCCTGTACGTTCAAGACATAGTAGTACACCGTGCCGTTATACCGCATGGCATACGGCTGGTTATTCTCGTCATACACAAAGTCTATGACATTGCTGCCCCAG
>SFEX01000055.1 GCA_004557075.1 Clostridiales bacterium | reverse complement strand
CGGGCTGAGGAAGTATCGACAATCTGAAGATTTGATCCGAATAGCTCAGCGCCAGCCGGCGCCTTGCTTGCGTTTCTTTTGTAACTTTTCTTTGGCAACGCAAAGAAAAGTTTGAAGAAAGGTCTGTAATAATATCTATTGAGATTGCAAATTGTTTTACATTATCCATTAAAAGTCGAGATTGACCGCGTATTTTGCGTTCTCTTCGATGAACGCCTTGCGCGGCTCGACCTGCTCTCCCATGAGCACGGTGAATATCTCGTCGGCCTTGACCGCGTCCTCGATGCATATGCGGCGCAGCGTGCGCGTCTCGGGATTCATCGTCGTCTCCCACAGCTCGTGCGGGTCCATCTCGCCGAGGCCCTTGAAGCGGGATATATCGACCTTCACGTTGGGATTATCCCCGCGAAGCTCGGAGGATATCTTGTCCCTCTCCTCGTCGGAGAACGCAACGCGCACGGTCTTTCCGCGTGTGAGCTTATACAGCGGCGGAACCGCCGAATATACATAGCCCTGCTCGATGAGCGGGCGCATGAAGCGGAAGAAAAATGTCAGCATCAGCGTTCTTATGTGCGCGCCGTCAACGTCGGCATCGGCCATGATGACGATCTTATGATAGCGCAGCTTGTTCACGTCAAACTCGTCGCCTATGCCGGCGCCCAGCGCGGTTATGACGGGCGCTAATTTGTCGTTGCCGTAGACCTTGTCCGCGCGCGCCTTTTCGACGTTGAGCATCTTGCCCCAGAGCGGCAGTATCGCTTGGAAGCGCGAATCGCGCCCCTGCGTCGCCGAGCCGCCTGCCGAGTCGCCCTCGACGATGTACAGCTCGGTCAGCGAAGCGTCGCGCTCGTTGCAGTCGCGCAGCTTATCGGGCATCTGGCCGGATTCAAGCCCCGTTTTGCGGCGCACGCTCTCACGGGCCTTGCGCGCTGCCTCCCTCGCGCGGGAAGCGGTCATTGCCTTTTCGAGTATCGCCTTGCCGACGGCGGGGTTTTCCTCCAAAAACTGCTCGAGCTTATCCGACACGACGGAATCGACAAGCGTTCTCATCTCGGAGTTGCCGAGCTTTGCCTTGGTCTGACCCTCAAACTGCGGCTCTGTGAGCTTGACGGAGATTATCGCGGTCATGCCCTCGCGGCAGTCCTCGCCGGAGAGCTTGTCGTCATTTTTGAGGATGCCGACCTTCGTGCCGTAGGCGTTGAGCACGCGGGTGAGCGCGGTGCGGAAGCCCGTCTCGTGCATGCCGCCCTCCGGCGTGTGGATGTTATTTGCGAACGATACTATGACCTCGTTGTAGCTGTCGTTATATTGCAGGGAGATCTCCGCCTCGGAGTCGCTTCTCTCGCCCTTCATGTAGATAACGTCGTTGTGCAGCGGCGTTTTGTTCTGGTTTATATACGAGACAAACTCGCGTATGCCGCCGGCGTAGCACATCTCGTCCTTCTGCTCCTTACCGGGGCGTCTGTCCTCGGTGGAGATGAACAGGCCGCCGTTTAAAAATGCCTGCTCGCGCATGCGGGTGTGCAGCGTGTCGTAATCGTACACGGTTTCCTCGAACATCTCCGGGTCGGGCTTAAAGCGCACGGTCGTGCCGGTATAGTCGGTGTCGCCGATTATCTTCATCTCCTGCGTGATGTTGCCGCGGGAGAATTTCATCTCGTATATCTTGCCGTTTTTGTGGACGTGGACGATAAGCCACTCGCTCATGGCGTTGACGACGGACGCGCCGACGCCGTGCAGGCCGCCGGAGACCTTGTAGCCCCCGCCTCCGAATTTTCCGCCCGCGTGGAGGACAGTAAATACTACCTCCAGCGCGCTTTTGCCGGTCTGCTCCTGGATATCGACGGGGATGCCGCGGCCGTTATCGCGCACGCAGATGACGTCGCCCTCCTCGATGATGACCTCGATGCGGTTGCAGTAACCGGCCAGAGCCTCGTCGATGGAGTTATCGACTATCTCATACACAAGGTGGTGCAGTCCCGACGCCGACGTCGAGCCGATGTACATACCCGGGCGCTTTCTTACAGCCTCCAGCCCTTCGAGTACCTGTATCTGTGACGCATCATATTCCTGCGTTATTTTCTCATTAATATCCGCCATCTTTTTTCCTCCTCGCCGGAGGGGCAATTCGCATTAAGGCTTCAAATAATCTTTATTGCGATGTCCCGACCGGTAATATTTGTAATTGTCTCCTTTGCACTCGCGCTCTAAATTAGAAGCAGCAGAGTTTAGACTATCTCATAGCTCCCTCTGACGAGGGAGCTGTCGCCGCAGGCGACTGAGGGAGAGACTTCTTTACAAAAGAATCAATGTATTCGCATACACCGCTGAAGTTTTGGTCAACATCCAAATTCCATATTCTCAGCACAGTTAGTCCCATGCTCTCCAGCTCTTTTGTGCGTATTTCGTCTTTTTCCGTTTGCTCCGGCATATTGTGTCCGCCTCCGTCAAGCTCCACTACGAGTCTTGCTTTTGCGCAGTAAAAGTCGGCTATGTAATTGCCTATTGCTTTTTGCCTCTGAAAGCGCATGGGATAACCCCTAAGAAATTTATACCACAGCTTTGTTTCCCACGGCGTCATGTTCTTTCTGAGTTTTTTCGCATAAGGGATGTTATTTCTGTTATACTCTTTCATATTTTAACGAGTTCTCTCCCTCAGTCAGCTTCGCTGACAGCTCCCTCGTCAGAGGGAGCTATGAGATTTAACAAAGCTTTTGCCGCTCTTCATACGTTTGTACGTCTTAATAGCGTCTGCGGCGCAAGCTGGCTCAGATACACCCTCATGCCGGCTCTGTCGCTGCACACGACGAAGCTCTTCGGTATATCCTCCGCGACGTTCACGACCTGCCCGCTCTTTTCCGCCGCCGCGAGGTACTTTCGCGTTATGTGCGACTGGCTTGTATTGTCAAGGTCAAACACCCCGACGATGCTCTCTGACGCTATGACCGTGCCCGAGCCGAGATGCAGATACATCAGCGTATCCTCCCTTTCTCGACATGCAGCACTTTGCCGCCGGTGCGGTTTGATATGCCCTCGTCCTCGCAGCAGGTGATGAGCGTCTGCCCGCCGCCGATGCGGTTGAGAACAAACTCCTGCCGCTTCGTGTCAAGCTCGCTGAGCACATCGTCGAGCAGCAGAATGGGGTACTCACCCGTCTCGTCGAGACAGATCTCGCGCTCAGCAAGCTTTATCGAAAGCGCCGCAGTCCGCGTCTGACCCTGGCTTGCGAAGCTGCGCGCCGCTTTGCCGTTTATTGATATCAGAAGATCATCCTTGTGCGCGCCGGAGAGGCACTGCTGGCTCTCAAGCTCGGCCTTACGGTGCGCCTCCAAATGGTCGCACAGATCATAAAATATACCCTTCGCCGAGCCGAGCGGGTCTTTCACTGTCGACACGGTCTGATACTGTATCTCAAGCTTTTCGCCCGCGCCGGAGAACTCGCTGTGTATTGGCGCGGCCTCCTCGTTAAGGCGCGCCGCGTAGGATGCGCGGTAGCGTATTATCTGAGCCGACGCGCGGCAGAGCCCATCGGAAAACTCGTCGAGCGTGTCTAATAGCGACGGCTTCTCGCGCCAGTCCTTGAGTATCCGTGTCTTGCTCTCGTAGAACTTGTTAAACTGCAACAGGTATTCCGAGTATCGCGGCCTGATCTGGCTTATCGCGTTGTCCATAAGCCGCCGCCTCGCCGCCGCGCCCTCTTTTATGAGGTTTAAGTCGTCCGGCGAGAACAGCACCGCTGTCAGCGTTCCGCCAAGCTCGGTTGCGGTTTTTTTCACTGCGTTTACCGTTATCTGCTTGCGCTGGCCGCTGCGGTAGAGTATTCTAACGGTCTGCTCCCTTTCGTGGCTCATGACGTCGGCGAGTATCTCCGCCGAGTCGCAGCCGAAGCCGATAAGCTCCCGGTCAAATCTCGTGCGGAAGCTCTTGCCGGAGGCTAAAATATATACCGCCTCGAGCAGGTTCGTCTTGCCCTGGGCGTTTGCGCCGTAGATGACGTTCGTGCCGGGGGAGAAGTCGGCCGTCTCAAAATCGTAGTTTCTGAAGCCGTTTAGGGCTATGCGGTTTATTCTCATGCCTGCACTATCTCAAGCTCGTTTCCGCCGAAGCTCACCCGGTCGCCCGGGCGAATTTTTCTGCCGCGCATGGTGCATGTCTCGCCGTTTACCTCGACAAGACCCTCGGCAATGACGTATTTCGCCTCGCCGCCGGTACCCACCAGCGCCGCAAATTTCAGCAGTGAATCAAGCTTTATAAATTCTGTTTCAATTTTAATAACTTCCATATTTTTAATCCGTTTTTACGCTTCAGATAGTCGTTACTACCATAACCCGACCAGTGAGATTTACAATAATCGTTTTTGCACTCGCGCACTTAATTAGAGCTTAGATATTTTCGTTATGCTCCAGTGTTCATAATCGGGCTGACGCAATGACGATTACCGCCAATCTCAACG
>SFEX01000030.1 GCA_004557075.1 Clostridiales bacterium | reverse complement strand
AATCCGGGTATACAATTTGCTTATGACCGGAAATGTTCGAAATATCCCCGGTTTCATGCCAAATACATCCCCAGAACGGGAACAAATAAAAAATTACCGCTGTTGAAATTGTATCAACAACGGTAACTGATTTGGCAAACTTACTGCTATTTGATACAATGCACCATGCTTTGAGGGCGTGGTGCATTATTTTATGGGTTCGGTTTTAATGTGCGGGGACAATGGGGACAGAAAGGACACTGAAACAGCAACTCGCAAGATGCAACTTTTTCAAGGGACTTCTTGATAAAAACACAAACTTTTTCAAGCGACTTTTTATGACAACGTTCAACTTTTCAGAGGCTTTGACTTTCTCCCCGAGAACGGTTTGCACCAGTCAATGAAAGTAGTCGCTCCACACCGGATGGGGTAGCGTGCGCTTGGTTTAGGATGCTTTAGATTCGGCAAACTGCTTACAGAGCTTCTCGATCGCTTCCCGGCGGATCAGGCCATCCAGCCATTCCTCCGGAATGTCCTCCGCACCGTAGAGAACACCGGCCAGGCCTCCGGCAACGGCGGCCACGGTATCCGTATCCCTGCCCAGATTCACCGCTTTGAGAACGCAGTCCCGGTAATTTTCGGTGGTGAGAAGGCACCACAGTGCCGCTTCCAGAGTGTCCACAACATAGCCGCCGCTTCGGATCGTTTCCTCCAGAGGCAGAGTATCTGCCATTTGGAAAGTCCGCTTGTAGCGGGGAAATTCCTGCTGAAATTCCGGTTCATTCCTGTAAAAGGCTTCAGCTAAACGCAGGCCATTGGCGATGGCGGTTTTATCCCCGGTGTCAAGAAGTGCCCACAGTACAAAGGCATAAATGCCGCAGGCTATTTTCGACCGGGGATGGGCATGGGTCAGGGCGGAAATGTTGTGGATTACAGTGAGCTTTTCTGGGAGGGCAGCATTGGTCATCCGATATTTGCAGTAGAACACCGCCGGGATGATCCGCATGAGAGAACCGTTGCCATTGTCATGCTCCCCCGTGCCGCCGCATTCCAGAGGCGTTGTGCCCCGTTCAAACCGGCGCAAGGCTTCGACTGTGGAAATGCCCATGTCAAATACTTCGTCTGTTGCCGTATAGGCGGCCTGGTTCTTCCACCGGCAGAACCGCTCCAGCATATCCCCATAGTCCAGTCCCCGACTCAAGCTGTCCAGAGATGCCAGGTTCATGCTGGTATCGTCCGACCAGGTTCCCGCCGGAACCGAATGTGAGCCGTAACCCCGATACCCGGTCACCGGATCTTTTTTTAGCGTTTCCCGGCTCTCAAACTCTACCGGCACCCCCATGGCATCCGCCACAGCGTGACCCAGCATGGCGGATTTGAGGCTGCTTAATTCGTCATTCATTATGGTATGTCCCTCCATTATAGGATCTGCAGTTGCAAAATCCGCCGATCCTTCTCATCCATGAGGTCTGAACCCCCGCCTCGTAAATTTCAACCGGTGTATACCCCTGATTACGTTCTTATCATATCACATGACCAATTCTCCGTCAGTCAAGCCTTTCTGCTACTTTTCTGCAGTTACATATTTTTGTTTCGGACTGCGTGGTGTATCAGGAAATGTCAGCAGAATTGCTCCAGATTCAATCAATGGGTCAAGATAGCGTCGAAGCGCATATTGACCGGATGCAATTTCCAGATATTCAATTATCTCTGCCCGACTTCTTGGCGTACGGCAAAAATCTATCAATCCTTTATCATCCTGAATGCCTTTCGGCGGTTTAATGGATTGAACTGGATTCTGTGCAGCCGCATCCGCACTCTGATGATACAGGATAACCTTAAATGTTCCCCGCGAATCTATGAACCGAGGTTCTGGCAACGATCTTTTCTTCATTGCATATCGAATCGTGGGAATTCCGGAGTACCGATTTTCTGTTTTTCCCAGCGTCTCCATTGCCGTAACCAAAACCGGGTTGCGCGTGTCTGGCTGTGCATGACCAAGTTGATCGACGGTAAGCCGCCCATACAGGCCACCGGGATTGATGATTTCCATTCGATCCAAATACATCACAAGCTGTATTGGCATTCCTTCCGTGTGGAAACTGTAGTCCCTGTGAACCAGCGCATTGAGTACTGCTTCACGAACTGCATCCATAGGGTATTGCGGCAAGTCAATTCTTGCACCGGTTTTTGTATCAATCTTAGTGGCAGTCCGCATATTTTTGCGAACAAACGCCAGCGCCCCGTCCAACATATCCGGCAAAGTGCCCTCAATCCGTTTGGTATCTGTAAACCGATTGCCGGTCAAATCAACATTACCCATTTCATTGCCTGGCACACAAGTTGCAATGATACTCAGTTGGGGATAATATGCCTGTGGATATATACCAAACAGCAATAATGCGGCAAGCGTGGTTTGGTGCTCCCTGGTAATCCCAGTGAATTCATACTGCTGTTCTAATGGAGATTGCGCAAGATTGGGACGATCCGCTCTCTTACGAGAGAGATATTCATTCAATTTGTCACGATCCAGCGTATCGATAGATACTCTCTCTGCGGCTCGAATATCATCCCGGTATTTTTTTCGGAAAGCCTCGTAGCTGTAGACTTCATACTCTGTCATCGGCTTATCAGCATCGCCAACGCGGATATAGGAGCCTTGCAGTCTTCCTTTCGCCGTCTTAAAGCAAGGTCTGTCCGCAACATCCAAAGGTGGTATCTCTGCTGAAACGAATACCAGTTCGTCTTCATTGCACACTGTAAATACAGGCCGCACTACGGGGGTCATTTGTTCGCAGTATTCCATCACCTTTTTCTGAAGATCTTGGGCATCATACACGCCGACCTTAGAAAAACCGCTCTTTTCATCCAGACCAAATACAAATGTTGCCTCAGTTTTTGAACTACCTGCGTTTTCTGCGCTGGCGTCGCTCGTCTTCCAAAACCAAGGCTTGCAAGTTTTTTAGGTATTCGTTCTCCGCACGCAGCCGCTGCACTTCGGCCAGCAGATCTTCTTCTACCTCTTTCGATAGCTTCTTCGGCCTGCCGGTGCTGCTGCGGCCTCGTCGCTCAACCGACAAGCCTTCCGGTCCTTCCTCCAAATAAATACGTTCCCAACGCTCTATGATTTTGTGGTCGTTGATTTCAAATTCCTTCATTGCTGAACGGACACTCAGATGCTCTTTTTTCATGGTTTCTACGACCATTCTCTTGTACTCTGGCGTGTATCGTTTGTTTGGTACTCCTTTTGGCATAATGAACACCCCACTTGTTAGATAGTATATCATACTGTCTAACAAATGGGGTGCAATTCAGAGGTTTTGATTGTGGGATATTATTTTTTAAGCGAGCCCAGCAGGTGCTTGCCTGCAAAGAAAATCGCCGCAAAATACGATACGATGTATGCTATGCCCGCGAGGACGCTTAGTGCGGATATAATGCCATAGCTGAGTGCGCTAAACAGGTTGATCAGATCGAGCAGGGCAATCACTGCAAACAGCAGGAGCAGCAGACCCGTCGCCTTATTGGTCGGAAGCGCCTTTTTAAGCGCCAGAAGCCAATACACAACGGCTGCGGCGGCGCTTATCAGGAAAAAGATGTAAAATATAGCAGGAACGACCATATAATTTGAGAGATTCAAAATATTCAACAGGCTCAAAACTGCATTGAGCGTTATGGGGATCGCCATAAGATAAGAATCAACATCCTTGTTCATCATCAGCAAAACGAACAGGATCGCGGGAGCAAGAATCGCGGTGAAAGCTGCTCTTCCCGCCAATAGCAGGAACAAATTCAGCGCCGTCGAGACTCCGGCGCAGATCAGTGCGATCTTGCGCCCCTCGGGATTATCCGCCAGCGGCATGAATTTATCGGCAGAGGCAGCGGCTGTGCCCGCTCCGGCGGAGGAGGACGCCGCCTTCGGAGCAGTGCTCGGCGCAGCCTTTGGCGCGCTGCTGACCTGCGGTGCGGGCTGTACGGGCGCGGGCGGAACCTCACCCTCGCGCACACCGAACTGGTCGATATACCATGACTCGAAATCCGCGGCCAGAGCCAGCTCCGTCCACAGCAGGAGAACATTCTCAACGTTGACCCCAAGGCTCTCCTGAACGAGAACGTCGTACAAGCGCTCGTTTACGGCGTCAAAGGCATCCACCGACGAAGAGCCGCCCGCTATAAGGCAGAGCGCCTTGACGTCGTCGGGGTGTGCCCCCACCCAGTCCATCAGCGCCGTGAACGCCGTTTTCACCGCAGCGCCCTGATCCGGGAACAGGTCAAGATACGGCTGGTAAACATACCTGTCCTCGCTGCCTTCCCCCGTGCCCATGGCGTAGATGAGCTTCAGCTCGCTGCAAGCCGGAAAATCGGGGTTATTGTCCGCAAATTCCACGCAGGCATTGGAAAACAGAGCGTGGGCGGCATTGGCGTACTCCTCCCGGCTGAGGCCGCATCTGAGCTTGTAAATGCTGGTGTAGAGTTCGCTTTTGAGAGGGTCAACGCCGTCGGGCGAAACAGCGGGCACGACGGAAGATGCGGGCGAGGACTGCGCAGCAATCGCGGCTTCTTCCTGATCGAGAGCCGCATCAATCTGATCGCCGATCAGGGCGGTCGGGTCGTTTTCCGTGAGAATGGAAAGTATCTGAGCGCTGCGCTTTTTGCTGTCGCCAAGCTGGAAGTTTTCGCCGTTGTAGTAGCTGTTCAGAGCACCGGAAAGAAAACTCTCGCCCAGAGCGACAAGCTCGCCGAAGCGGCGGTCGCCAAAATCGTACAGATACACCTGTACGCCCCACATACGAGTGCCGATCATGAGGCTGCGGCCGGACAGAAGCACCGCGACCTGGGGCTGAACGTCGTCGTTGCCGAGGGGATCGTCATCCGCCTCGAGCCGATCCACCTGCGCTTTGGTGGTGCTTATCGCCCGACGCAGGGCATTTGTAAGATCTTTCAGTGATCTTTGCGTGGCAAATTCAATGGAATCTGTTTTTATGCTTCCCACAATATCTATCTCCTTTTTTATTTATAATTTGTCCGCTTGCTTGCTCGCTTGCCTATCGCCTTTGCGATGAAGATGACGGCGGCGTATATGGCGAGCAGGATACCGAAGATGATCCAGGTTTTGCCCGCGCCGGAGGCGTTGTGTCCGATCATATCATAGGCGGCGGTCGCCGTTATGAAGCTGTTCGTGAAGCCCAAAACAAAGCTTGCGCCTATGACTACGTTGGAGCCGAAGACATTTTTGAAGTTATCGGCGTAGTTTAGCAGCGCGACGCTGCCGAGGGCAATGAGCGCCACAAGCACGGCGGTAGCCGGCTGCTTTATAACGAAGACCAGCGCAAACGACAGCACTACGGCTATCCAGCCGAACACATACAGGGAATTTGCTTTTTTCTGTGCCGCATCCGCTGCCGCAATTTTCTGCTGCCGCTCCTGCTCGAGCTTTGCCTGCCGCTCGCGCTCGGCGGCGTTTTTCTTCGCCAGCTCCGCACGACGTTCCTGCTCGAGCTTTGCGGCTTTCTCGGCGGCATCACGGGACGCGGCAAGGTCATCCAGAACTCTCTTGGCGTTGCCAAAGCTGTCGCCGTTTTCAAGGGCTCTTTTAGCGTATTTTTCGGCCGTGGCGACGTCCCTCGGCTCGTTGAAATACAGAAGGAAAGCCAAGGCACCGTCGGCGCGAGCCTGAGCGGCGGTATCGCCCTGCCTCGCGGCCTTGTCCGACGCCATACGCATGGTCTCGCGCGCCTGACGGAGGGCGAGCGCGGCATCCTTGTTGCGAGCATTGTTCTCTTCATGATAAAGCGACTCATATACCTGCGCCTTGGTTATGTAGAGGTCTGCAAGGTCGGGGGCAACCAAAATGGCCTTGTTTATGTGGGAGAGCGCTGCCTGATACTCGCCGTTTAGCTTGCAGATATGCGCCGCCATATCGAGGAAAGAAAAATCGTTTTCATCCGCATTAGGCAGGGCGCGCTCGAGCGCGGTTTTCGCCATGTCGTTTTCCCCGCGGGACAGATAATCGCGGGCGGTGTCCCTCCATTTTTCAAACTCGGCCTTGCGCGCGGCCTCGGGATCGGCAGCCTCCTCAATTTTCGGTGGTGCGAAAAGCTCCCTGTCGTAGGCGGCCTTGGAGGTCTCGGAGGCAAAGACCTTTTTGGCCTGAGCAATCAGCGCCAGCATCTCTGTCGCCTTCTCCGGGCGGGTGCTGGCTCTGTCTGTCCATATGCTCTCCAGACGTATCAGGTTATCCTGAAGCTCGGCAGAGGACATGGCCTTGTCCAGCTTCAACTCTTCATAAAAGTTTGTCATCCCATACATCCTTTCTCTATTTTTGAAAATTAGTATTCACTGTTAAGCACAATGTTCCCGTCGGAGCAATGGATGGTCACGGTGCTCTCCACCTCCGTGGACAGAGACGCCAGCAGCTCCTGCATATCCTGACATGTGCCGTCGTAATAGACGTCGATCTCGCCATACACTTCGGGCCGCTCGATATGCCCGTTGCTGCATTGGACCGTTAAAACGCCGCTGTCGAAGACATTGTAATAATCTCCGCAAAGCCGCAGCCAATCCTCTAACGTGCCGTCGTATTCCACGGCCTTGCAGCCGGAGAAAGCGCTACTGCTCACATATTCAATGCTGCCCGGAAGATGGATAACAGCGTTGCCGCAGCTCTCAAATGCCCAGCTTTGGATACCTTTTACGCTCTCGGGTATCGTGACGTCGGTGATCGAGCCAAAATACTGGAACAGATTTTTCCCGATATAGGTGATGCCGTCCTCAATGACCAAAGATTGGACGTCATTCTGAGTGAAATCAGGCCGCTTTGCGATAATGTCCAAAATCGGCTCTAAAGTATTCGTTACTCCGAAGAATCGGTGTTCATCCCATGGCGCACGGATACCGCCGTGGCCGAAAATACCCGTTAAGGGAAAGTCCCATGTCTCCCCTCTGCCGCTGATGCGCAGCTCGCCGCTTGCAGAGTCGAAGGAGTAATTAACGTGATCTCCGACGAGCACCAGCTTACGCCGCATCGAAAAGCCGCCCGCGAGTATGAGGATCAGAACTAAGGACAGAGCTAAGGACAGCGCGATGATGCGCCGGCGGCGTTTTGCGGCTGCGGCCTTTTTCTTTTTAAGCTCGGCGAGCCTCTCGGCCTCCAGCCGCTCCTGCTCGGCGCGCTCGGCTGCCGCCTGACGTTCGCGCTCTTTCCGCTCCAGCTCCGCCCGGCGCTCCTGCTCGAGCTTTGCCGCTCTGTCGGCGGCGTCACGCTTCTTTGCCAGATCATCGAGCACCCGCTGACCAAGGCCGGAAGCGTCGCCGCTTTTGACGGCTTCTATAGCAAGCCGCTCTCCGAGGGCTTTGTCCTCGCCGCTGCCTGCGTCGTTAAAATAGCAGGTGTAGGCCAATATTCCGTCCGCGCGGGACTGCGTGGGCTTATCGCCCTGCGCCTTCGCCTTTTGCGATGCCATGCGCAGCATATCTTTCATCTGCCGGAAGTGAAGCTGCGGATTTCCGTAGCGGTGCTGACGCTCCTCAATATAAAGGCTCTGCAAAACATCCGCTTTGGTGAGGTACAGCTCCGCAAGCTCGGGTGCGAGCAGAATGGCCTTGTTTATGTAGTCGAGAGCTACCGAGGGCTCGTCGTTTTCGTTATAGATCTGTGCCGCAAGGTTCATGAAGGCAAAATCGTTCTCGTCGGCGTTCGGCATGGCGCGGCCAAGCGCCGTTTTCGCCATGTCCAGCTCCCCGCGGGAATAGTAGTCTTCGGCGGTCTTGCTCCATTTTTCAAACTCGGCTCTGCGCGCGGCGTCGGGGTCGGCTGCCTCGTCGGGCTTTGGCGGAGCGAAAAGCCTGCGCTCGTAGTCGGCTTTGGAGGCTTCCGAGGCAAAGACTTTTTTCGCCTGCGCTATCAGCGTCAGCATCTCCATCGACTTCTCCGGGCGGGTGGCGGCGCGATCCGTCCAAACGCTCTCGAGCCTGATGAGATCGTCCGCAAGCTCGCTCGCGGAACGGCTTTTGTCAAGCTTTAGCTCTTCGTAGTAATTTATCATTGTACCGTGCTCTCTTCCGGCTCATCAGGCTTTTTCGGCTTGATTACAACGACCTCCGCCGGACGTACCACCCGACCGGCAAAAGTGTATCCGCTGCGCAAAACTCCGCCGATGCGCATGGCGCCTGCATCCTCGCTCTCGACGACGCGAACGGCCTTGCACAGGCGGGGATCAAACTCGCTTGCCACCTCTATCTTCTCGACGCCGCGCCGCTCGAGTATCTCCATAAGCTCCTCCTGAACAGACTGCACAAGCTCGTCATCTGAGCCGTCGATGCGATCGAGCAGCAGGATGAGATCATAGAGAAACGGCTCTATGCAGGCAAAATTTGCGCCTGCCGTGAGCGTCTGGATAAGCTCTGCCTTCTGCTTGTCATTCATAAGCCTGCGAGAGAACAGATCGCGCAGGGCAGTTAGCTCCGAGCGCAGCTCATGAAGCTCATTTTCAACAGCCGCAAGCTTTCCGTCATCGGGCGCGGCTTCCGTCTTTACAATATCCTCGGGATTTTCCATGCGTCACTCTCCTTATTCCACGTTTGTTCTGCCCACTATCTCGGCGGCGAGGGCGACTTCCTCCGCGCTCATATTCGAGGAGCGGTCGACCTCAAATGTGCCGAGGCTTTTGTCGGCGACCTTGTCGATGACCTCGATAGTCACCATCTGATCCGGGTCGTAGGCATAGATTATCTCAACGGGCGAGCCCTTGGGGTAGGCGGGTATCGACAGCGTGCTCTCGCCGACTATCTTGACAAACTCCAGCTCTGCGTCATTGCCCTCAGTTACCTGAACGAGAAGCTCCGTCTGGTTATCGACGACGGTGTAGGCCGTCTGCGAGCAGGTGGTGGGTATTTTGCTGTTGCGCGGGATAATCACCTGATTGTATTTACGGTTTGCCGCGGAATCGAGCAGGACGACGCCGAGGGACTGACTTGTAACGTCGGAAATGGTGATCTGGTTTGCCAGAGCGCCACCTGCGCCCTCCGCATTTGCCGTTCTGGCGTCGCGGCGGGGCTCACCGCTCTCGGCGTCCGGCTCAAAGGTGCTGGCGAAGATAGCTGCGCCCTGAGCTACAGCCGTGTCTGGGTCGACCTTGTATTTCACCTGCTTGCCCGAGAGCGATTCTAGCATCTTTTTGACCATCGGCATGCGGGTCGAGCCGCCGATTACAAGCAGTTCGTCTATCTCGTCCCATGTGATGTTCTTATCCGCCATCACCTGTTCGAGCTTCACCTGAGTGCGTTTTAGCAGGTCTGCGGTGGCTTCCTCAAACTCCTCGCGGGTGATCTCCACGGCCTGCTTTATGCCTCTCAGCCGCAGTCGCGCCGTTTCCTTATCGGTAAGCATGCGCTTTGCGCGCTCGGCCTTCTCGCGTATCTCGGCGAACAGTAGGTCATCATCGTCGTCGAGCTCAGCACCCTGCTCTGCGAGCTTTTTCTGGATAAGCTCGGAGAGCCTGCCGTCAAAGTTATAGCCGCCGAGCATGGAATCGCCGCCGGTGGCCAGCGTGTCAAAGTGCTTGCCCTTGATATCCATGATGGTGACGTCAAAAGTGCCGCCGCCGAGGTCATAAACGAGCACGCGCGCGTCGGTATCCCTGCCAAAGCCGTAGGCAATGGCCGCTGCGGTGGGTTCGTTTACGACGGCGAGGACGTTCAGACCCGCAATGACGCCGGCCTGCTTTGTTGCGGTGCGGCGGGCGTCGTCAAAATATGCGGGCACGGTTATGACAACGTCGCGTATCTCGCCCTCGCCGACATACTGCTCTGCGTCCTGACAGAGCTTGCGCAGGATAAATGACGAGAGCATCTCCGGCGTGTAGCTCTTGCCGCTGGGAGCGCGGAAATTTACAGCCGGGCCGTTCTGACCCATCTTGCGCTTTATAAACTGCACAACGTTATCGGGCTCTGTCTCCGCGGAGTTTTTCGCCTCCTGACCGACTAAAAGATCGTCTTCGCCTGTAGAGGTGACGCCGGTGAAGAATATGACCGAGGGGGTGGTTTCCGTGCCCTCCGCGTTTTTAAGTATCTGTGTTTCGCCGTCCTCATAGACCGCGATGGCCGAATATGTAGTGCCGAGGTCAATGCCAAAGGCTTTTCGTTCCATATGTGTATCCTCCATCTATCGCCGTTTTATTTCATCCGTGTATCTGCCAAGCTCCACCCTCAAAGCGTTAAGCGATGAATCGGCGGCGGCTATGCTGTTTATGGCTCTGTACAGCTCCGTTACCGCCTGCTGACCCGCGCTCTGATCGCCGAAGTTTGACTGCAATTTATTCATGGTGCTCAGAATATAATTTCGCTCCCGCTCTAAATTCGCGATGCCGGAGTCTATGCGCCCAAGAGCCGCGTGAATCCGACCGCAAAGCTCCTCAATATTCATCGTCGGGCACCTCCTCTGTCGTCTTGAGCTTGTCGATATGCGAGCCTGCCTGATTTATATGCTGCATCGCCTGGGACAGGTCGCTTATGGCCTTCTGGCAGAGCGCTGACGCCTTGCCGCCCATACCCGTTAGAGAACCGTTTAAAAGGCTGTCGAGCAGAGCGAGGGTGTTTTGAATTTCGCCGCTCTCGCGCGTGATATTAGTCACATTGCTGCGCAGATCGTTGCGGGCATAGGTCTTGGCCTGAACCTTTTGATTATTGCTGACTTCCATGCTTATTTCCGCACGCTGTTTATGAAATCATCGCAGGTGCGCTCGAGCGTTTTCATCGACGACGCCGCGCGCAGGAGCGCCTGAGACGCGGTGGACACCGCCATGGCCGCCTGCTGACCGCTCTGGCTGGGGCGGGTGAGAGCCGCAATATTCCGCGCCTGAGTCGAAAGCCCCTGACCCGCGGCGGAGACCATGCCGGAAAGCTCGGAAGAGCTGGCCTTTATCTGCTGTATAGAAACGACAAGTTCCTGTAATTCCATCATGAACTCCTCCTTTTAAATCGCGCGAACCTGAGCCAATTTTTCCTTGGCTGTGCGCAGCATTTTTATGGTGTCCTCAAGCTGCTTCTTGGTCTGCTGAAGCTGCTGGAGCATTTTCTGGTCGTATGACATGGTGCTGCCGGCAAGCTGAGACTGAACCTGCTGCATCGCCCTGTCTATTTGGTCGTTGTAGGCAGTCAGCTTGCTGATCTGCTCCTCTATCTGGCGTTCGGACGCGCCCACCGCCTGAATTATTTGCTGTACCGCAGACATAATTTGTTCCTCCTATTTTAGATTCCGGAATGCGTTTGCGTCGGCTTGCGTCACCGGCGCGTATGGAATGAACG
The DNA here is from genome assembly GCA_004557075.1 of Clostridiales bacterium. GTDB lineage: Bacteria > Bacillota > Clostridia > Oscillospirales > Oscillospiraceae > F23-B02. Next base: position 10,576 of record SFEX01000030.1, on the reverse strand, counting down.
GCATCTCCTCGGAAAACTCAACATCGTCGATGATAAGGCCGCGATTTACCTGCGCAGACCAGCGGATGAACGGACTTGTCAGCGACTGTATCGTCCGCTCGTCGATGCGCAGAAAGATCTTGGAGTTGAAGGCGTCGGAATTGCCAAAGCCCGCGACCTGAGCCGTGAATTTGGACGCCTTGACCCACCAGCCAATGAAATGTATCCGCCTGGATGGGCCTTTTTCGACAAACTCCTTGAGCACGGACGCCTGTCCGAAGGGATCGGGCTCAAACTCCCAGCGATCCATCGTCGAGCCGAATATATAAACGGTCTCGCCCTCCGGCGGCTGAGCCATAAGCTCCTGAATGGTCTCGGAAAACTGCTCGCGGGGGATATCCTCGATGAAGAAGCCCAGGTTTTCCATAAGCAACGCAAAATGCGGATATTTCCGCTCGTAACTCTGCCCCGCTTCCTCAAAATCGCAGAACATGAAGCGGGCGTCGCCCTTGGGATGCTGCGCCGCGAGGGACGCCGCCGCGCTCTGGAGAATGCCGACGGCCTGATTGCAGTCGCCGTCAGGGGCGCCGAAAACGGCGATATTCCGCCCCGGCTCATGGAGCATCGGCAGGGCGATGCGCTCCCCGTCGATGGAAATTTTATCGCCGATAACGGCCACGGGCACTTTGGACGTTTTGCGAAGCCCATTGATCGTCTCGATGCCGTTTGAAACGCTTATGCGCCGCTCGCTCTCAAACACATAGGGCGGGGTAGTGTAGCCGCGCGCACTCTCCCACATTTTGCGGCGAATGGGTCTCAGTATCGCCTCGTCTGCAAAGGCAATGACGGTTTTGCGGTTTTGCGACAGCTCGCCGTAATCGAGGTTCACGACCGATTCTCGCGGGCGGACATAGGCCGCGGCGGGGTTATTCTGCGAGAGCACCTCCCGCGCCTCTCTTTCCGAGTTTTTCAGCGCGATGCGGATGGGTATCTGGCCGAAAATGCTCTCTTTATTGTTCGCCAGCGCCCTGCTGTCGCTCAGCGTCTGCGAGGCGAGGATAAAATGTATACCCGCCGCGCGGAATAATCGCACCGATTTTTCGAGCATATCGGCTATCTTCTGCCCGGTCTGGTTATCGTCGCCGAACATCATCTGAAATTCGTCGATGATAACGACTATGCGCGGCATTTCTATCTCGGGAAAGCGCAGCCGCAGCTCGCGGATGCTTTTCATGTTTTTCTCTTTCAACAGCTTCATGCGGCTCTGGTATTCGTGGAAAAGGGAATTTAGCACCGCAAGGCCGAAGCTGACGTCGCTCTCGAGTCCGAGCGTTCTCGCGTGGGGCAGATAATCCGGCTGTCCGATGTTTGAAAACGCCTTGAAGGTGACGCCCTCCTTAAAATCGAGCAGGTACATTTGCAGCTCCCTGGGCGAATATCTCATGCAAAGGCTGTGTATTATAACGGAAATGAGGTTTGATTTGCCCTGGCCGACAGCGCCTGTTATAACGGCGTTGTGGCGCTGATTTATCTCATCGCCGATGGTGATCTCCATGTTGTTTATGCCGTATTTGCCGACGCAGAAGGTCAGGCCGTCGACGCTACTCTCGGTCCAGAAATGCTCCATATCGTGCAGCTCGGCAAAGCGCACCGTCGGAAGCTGTGCCGTGCGAACCTTTTCGACAAAGGCTTCGCTGTCCCGGATTATCGTCTCCGCAGGCACGGGCTGATACGGCGCTCTGCCGCCGCCCTCTATTGACACACTGCCCGTCCCCGGCTCTAAAACGGTGATGTTCGGGGCAATCGAGCGTATGCTTCTCTCGATCTCGCGGCCGTCGGAGGTTTGCAGGGTTATATATGTAGTGGAGATTATAAGAAACGAGATGCCGAAGGCGGGGCCGCTGCGCATCAGGCGCGATAGCTGCGCCATAAGCTCCGAATTTATAAGACCCATGTCCATGGAGAGCACCACAAGCTTGTAGCCCTCTATTGAGCGCTGCACGCGCTTGCGAAACTCAATAAGCGAATTTTCGCGCCCCTGAATGACATTCTGCACCGCCAATATCTGCTGCTGGAGATCCCTGAGCTTTGGCATTAGCTGCTTTTCGTCCGTTATAAAATTGAGGATGCGTGATTCTCCGGCTGAGAGTGCGGCAAAGGGCGCGAACACGCCGGAGAGGTCGCCGTCATATCCCAGTATGGAAAGCTGCCCGGGCGCGGTTTTGAAGATCGCCTCGCACAAAACGTAGCGGGCAAGATCATTCACGGAAGCGTTATAGACATTGTTTATCCAAAGGTTTCCACGTCCGATGAAATCCGCGCTCAGTTTTTCTTTATCTCCGACGGAAAAGCTGCTGCAAACATCCAAAACGTCCAAGTTTATTCGCCTCCCAGCGTATCAGCATATTCTGCATAATTATATAGATAATAAAGCGAAAACACCCCACCCGAAAGTGTAGTCTTTTAAACCGTTGCTACGCTTCATGTTGTCTCTTTTGCCGCCGTCCGGTCGGGCTGACGCAAAAGCAAATACTTAAAATATAGCAACGGATTAAAAAAACACCTCATTCGTCGGCTTGCGCCGACACCTTCCCCTCAAGGGGAAGGCTTGAATTTGGCCTTTATTCTGACGTTCTAATTAAATACGCGAGTGCAATGAAGATTAGTTTAAACATCACCGGTAGGGTTATGGCAAAAGAGACAACATGAAGCGTAGAAACGGATAAAAAAAGCCTTCCCCTTGAGGGGAAGGTGGGTCGCCTACGGCGAGCCGGATGAGGTGGCGGCTACTGCCGCAGAGCAATCCTCGTTAAGTCCGGCGGATATCGTCTTTGCCGCTGCCCGACCGGTGAGAGCGGTAATCATCTCTATTGCACTCGCGCTCTTAATTGCTTGTATATAAAATCGGAGGCAGTCGAGTGAACTGCCTCCGTTGTTTTATGCGCATTGATTATCGTCAAGGCGTTTTTTAACTCTTCTGCTTTTCAGTACTTAGGCAGCACGAGTCTTTTTTCAACGACCTCGGATATGAGCTGAACGGTGCTGTGAAAGCCCGTTTTTTGCAGTATGTTCCGAATATGGTATTTCACGGTGTTGACGGACATGCAGAGCGCCTCGGATATCTCCTCATATCTCATGCCCTGGGCTATCGTGCGTATCACGTCCAGTTCGCGGTCTGTAAACTCGTCGCTCCTTGCAAGGCCGATGCGCAGCACCGGGGTCTCCTCCGGCCATACCCGCTCGCCGCTCAATGTCCTTCTGCAAATGTCGATAAGATCTACGCTGCCGTATTCCTTGTACCAGAAGCTGTCGCAGCCGCTCAGCCGCGCCTTCTGCAAAAACGAATGCTCTGGCATGGAGGTCATGACTATGACCTTGACGCGGGGATAGTTTTTCTTGATCCTTGCCGCCGCCTCAAGCCCGGATTCGTCGTCGGCGGTGCAGACATCCATTAAAACGAGGTCGATTTTGTTGCGCATGCAGGCGATTTCCGCGTTGGCGGCGTTCTCTATGGCGGCAAGCACGATGAAATCCGGGGAAGCGGCAAGCTGCCGCTCAAACGATTCTCTGGATATCCGGGAATCCTCCACAATTAAAACGTTTACCATGGTATCACTCCTTTGGAATGGTCAGCACGAGCTCGACGCCGTTTTCATAGCGATAATCGAGCGTCGCACCCTCCTGCTCCAGCCTTTTGCGCAGATTTGTGAGCCCGCTGCCCTCGCGTATTGGCGGGCTGCCGGGGTGGCCGTTGCTCAAAATGCGGACGTGGTATTTGCTGTCCGCCTCATCTATAATTATCGTGAGCTTGTCCGCTCCGGCGTGCTTGACGGCGTTTGTCAGCGCCTCGCGGATGGCCGCGTACAGAAGCAGCAGTGCCTTTCGCTCCCTGGGCTGCCTGCCCTCAAACTCCACCCGGCAGCCGATGAGATCGGCGACCTGAACAAGCTCGTTTTGCGGCGACGCGTCCCTCGCCTCGGGCACGATGGCCGCGTTTTCCATGTCCGAAATGACGTTCTCCCAGGCCGAGAACAGCTCTCGCTCGCTCATCTCGGAGCTGTTGTCCGCGAGTGCGTTTTCCGTCATGATGAGCAGCCGCCCGAAATTATCGTGTATGCGCATTTTCGCGCGCAGAAGCTCTTTATCCATGTTGTTCTGGACGATGTTTTTCAGCAGCTCCCGCTGCCTGTCATGCAGCTCGGACACGCAGATGTTGTTCTCCCGCAGGCGGTTGCGGTAGTGGTAGAGTTCCGTGATGTCCGAGGCTTCAAACTGCGTTATCTTCGCCCGGTCAATGATGAGATTTTTCCGCTGGAACTGCCAGATTGCCCCGTCCCTGAGCCGGCAAAGGAGGATATCCTGCGTCGGCTCCTCCGCCTCTCTCGGCAGCGCTCGGCTCTCAAGATCCTGCCACATCGAGTCGGCGTTCGTGACCGTGTGCCCCGTGAGCTCATAGCAAACGGAGTTTATCGTCTTGTTTGCCAAAATTGGCCGTCCGTCGGCCGCGGCGAAGCAGATCCCGTCGGGGTACGAATCGATAGCGCTTCGGATCGCGCGGGACATGCGATAACGCTCTCTCAGCCTGCGAAACATATCAGTCACTTCCCCTCCGTTAGGATGATCTCATAGCCGCCCGGTATGTCCCGGCACGAGGCGGGATAGCCTTTTGCACAGATCAACTGCACAAACGCCTCCGGCGAATTCATGGTAGAGCCCGTGACGGCAAAGCGCGCCCGCCCACGCTCGGCGGAGATAAGCATTTCGCCCACGGAAAAGCGCTCATACTCCAGCAGAAGCTCCAGCGCATCGAAAAAACAGACGGAAAATCCGGGGGAAAAGCGCTTGTCGGAATGCCAATCCAGCTCAGAGCGGATGCCGATCATGTTCATTGCCGACACCATGCCTTGAAAGCTCAGCAGCAGATCGTCATCGCAAATTGCGCCCGTTTCCTTTTGGATAAGCAGCAGGTTGCAGCGCCGCTTTATATAAGTTCCGAGCAGGCAAAGGCTGCGGAGGAGCTGCACGCTGCTCTTTCCTGTGTCGCGCTTTTTCGTGATCTCCTTCATCAGCCAGAGCTGATCCTTTACATCTTTGGTCAGCTCGTCATAGATCTGGTTTTTCGCGAGCAGGCTTGCCTCCTCGCTTTTTGTTTTCAGCTCCTCGTCCAAAAGCGCGCCCTCCTGCGCCAGAGTTTCCGCGCTCTGGTTGAGCTCGTCAATGGTTTTTTGCAGGAGCGATATATCCTTGTTCCAGAGCAGCGCCCCGCCGGGGAAGCTGTGCATATGCAGCTCCTTTCCCGGCTGCACGATAATATGCTCCTGGCGCGTCAGGGCATCAAGCTGCTCGGGCGAGACCTCTGTTGCGGCCTCAGACAAAAGAGTGCTGCCGTCGTTGCCGATTATCTGCATCCCGACCGTCGCGTGCCTGAATATCTCCGGATATTTGGTGCTGATGGGCACAAGACCGATGTAGATATATATCTCCCATGTCAGCACTTCAATGTAGTATATCCTCGCGAAAAGCTCGATGACTTCGATTTGCGCTTCCTCGGGCAGCAGCCCCAGCGAGACCAGGAAAAAGGTGAAGGAAAAGACGACGATAAGAAACGGTTCGAGAAACGGGATGAACCATCTGAGGAAGCGGCTGTGCAGTATAATGCGGTTTCTCCGGTATATGAGGAAAATGCGGACGATCATCAAAGCGATCGCCAGCCCGACCATCAAAAACAGACCGACGTTGGGATGGAAATTCAAATTGGGCTGAGGCTCGTCCGGGATGATGTAGAACATAAAGTGGCGGCTCTCATCCGTGACGCTCAAAAATGTCATCGCGATGACCGGGATAAGCAGAAGCAGCCATTTCCTCGGCGGGCGATAATTATCCCATTGCCCGATGCCCAGCGAGGCAAAGATACCAAATGTCAGCCCCACTAAAAGCGTGGACTCTATATACATCCCGCTCACCCTCATGAGGGGTATGTTGTCGTACCAGAAGGTGTCCTGAAGAAAGCGGATGCTCAGCCCGATAAGCATGACAACGGCCTCCAGCGTGAGGAACAGCCGCATGCTTTTTTGGGTGATTCGGGCATTTATGGACACGATCCACGCCCCGATCAGGAGCACATAGCAGGCGTATAAAATATACGTTCTGAAAACGTCATCCGGCAGGTATCTCAGGCTGAGCTGCCGGTAAAGAGACACTGAGAATAACAGAAGGAACGCTAAAATATTCAGGCGCAGTTGCCTTTGCCGAGCCGTCATTTTCAGTACCCCTCCTTTTTGCGCCCTGCGAAAAACAGGCGTAATTATTTATTCTATGATATAGGAATAATTATATAATCGCCCCACACAAAAGGATAGTTTTTTTCTGGATTTCGCAAAAAATACCGCTGCCGATATTATATCAGCAGCGGTGATTTATTTTACATAGCGCTCATCAATAACCCAATACGCAGCCGTCCGCGCGCGGCATACACCGGATCGCGCCGGGACGTATAAGGGTAGGATAAGGGAGCAAAGGAGAGCATATCGTGTTCCTTCTGATATGTTAAAACAGGCTTGATCAGTTACCGGAACTGCCGCAATAAAGAAAAAGTTACCGTTGCTGATATTGTATCAACAACGGTAACAGATTTGACAACGGTTGTAACTTTAGCAGCTTTCCCAAGCAACTCAGTAAGATATGCTATCATGTCTGCGGGAACCTTTTCCTCGGGCTGAGCAACGACTACTCTCGGTGTTTGAACTTTCTCTTCTTGGGAATTGTCTGCAACAGATACGGTCTTCGCTTTTTCTTCTGTAATTGTTGTTGCCTCAGGGATTACTTGATCAGTCTTTGTGTCTGCACTGACACTTTGGGAAATATCATAATCAGCAAACCACTTGCGAATCTTCACAATATTTTTTGCAACAACCCCTTTTGCTGAGCCAGCATTTTCAATGCCATCCATTATGGAAGAAACAAGCGCTACAAACTCGTTAATGAATACCGGTTTGGTTCCAATATCTGCAAGAGGACATAGTTCCGCATCCGGTCGCAGTTCCGCCAGGAAATACTTCTCCAATGTTTTCTCAGCCGTGCCGAGTCGTTTTTTATCTTTATTAACACATGCACCCGGCAACCGCTTAATTATGGGCGCCAGTATATTCCTGGGAGCATTGTTATTAAGCATCAACGCAAGCAAATGTGTCACCAAGCGGAAAGATACATTGCTGTCAATACCGTAGTATTTTCCACTGAACATTGTTGCCAGTGTTGCATTTTGATCTTCCGTTTGAATCAAATAGGCATAGAAAGGTTCTGCTCCACAGAAAGCAAATCCTTCATACAAAAACTGTTCGGCGCGACCGACCAAACCTGTATCCGCCACAAGGCTAAGCCATGCGCTGCGAAAAGCTTCTTTTTCCTTAATTGTAGGCTCTTTCTTTTTCTTTTCTTTTTTTACCTTCATCAACGCATCAAGCGTTTCAACGTATTTATCCATGATGATTCCTCCATCAATTATCATTTTATTGCATTTTCTGTCCAATAAACCATCTATCTTCAGACTTCCGAATTCTTTATATACTCCACAATATCCCCAAAGTCCGTATCCAGAGTGCCGCAGATTTTTTCCAGCACACCCATGGCCACGGGTTCGTCCCTGCGGAGTTTTGTCATGGTATTGGGGGCCAGTCCGGCAGCCTTGCGCAAATCGGCTTTGCTCATCTTTCTGTCAATCAACAACTTCCACAGTCTGTTATACGAAACGGCCATATAGGAAACCTCCTGACAACATTACAAGTATACAAAATAATTATATCACACTTTGTCAGATTTTTCAAGATACCGTCGCAAGATCGTGCGATTATATAACGAAATAGTTGAACTCATGCTTGCGGTAAGGTACAGAAATCGCAGCATTTCGCCTTTCAACTCTGTGCCAATCATGCACATATCCAAGTGTGATTTTGCTACCTTTTGGCATATCCACTCCGATAATTTGCTTGTACAGTCAGCCGTTTCCCGTTTTTGGGGTATCCCCCCTTGCGAATTCCGCAAAAATTTGCGTGAAACCCTGCGCCGGTCTTTCTGTGAAAGGGCGTAGAGATTCGGATCCCCCTTGGAGTCAGAGCGCAGCACTTATTTCGTTTTACCCTTTGCTTTCTCTCGGTAGTAATACTCCTTTGATTTGAGTTTATTCCTCACACTCTGACATTCCAGAGTGCCGCAATACTTCTGCCGGTTACCCCGCTTGATAAACGCCTTACCGCAAGCCTGGCAGAACGCAATATTGGTTTTCCCGCCGTAGTCATCCAGAGCGCTGGCATTCACCGCCATAAATCTGGCAAGGCCGAAATAGGCTGCATCCACCACGGAATTGACGGAGGGTTGCAGCTGGATCTGCCCGGTGGCGAGGTCATATTCCAGTCCCATATTCAGCTTCGATATTTTCTCGACAAACCGCTGCAGCACCAGGGGACGGTGGGCGCTGTCCGTTCGATACCACTCCCGGAGCAAATTCTCCTGTTCCGGTACACAGACGCCATCGTAGATTCTCTGAGCATCGGCTAATTTTCCCTCCATCAGACTGCGGATGGCGAAGGCTGTCATGGTGTCGGTATAGAGCTGCTCCAAATCCCGCACCATATCTTCCACAAAAACGCGATAGGATTCCAATATATTCACCATGCAGTCCCAAAAGCCATTCGGATCATCGTTGTTCATTTCCAGGTGCGCCACATCATCTCCGTAGAAATAGTAAGGATGCATATTCTCCAGACTCCAGCGGATTAGTATCCTGGCGCATTCCTCCAGAGACTTGTTCCGAAGTTCCAGATTCAGATTGCAAAGCTCAATCAGCAACTCCTGCCCGGAAGGGTAGCCCTTATAGACCTTGGGAAATTGCCCGGGGTTGTATTCCGCAAATATCGTTAGCTTACCATCCTCCGTTCCGATTCTGTATGAATGGAACCGGAGGGTGTGTTTTTTTATGTCTCCGATGCCGCCGATCTCATAATCCGTCAGTTCTCGTTTCAGATCCATAGCGTCACTCTCCTTTATTACCGAAAATCTTACCGTTAGAACCATGTATTTTATATTTACTCTTACCGATAGAGCGAAGATTTATGTCCCTATTATATGCGATAATACAGCCAAACACAAGAGAAGGGAGTGAAATATATGAAAACGAGTTCTAACAAGTCCGTATTCAATCTCAAGGAAGCGGCCGCTTACCTGGGAATCAGCGTACCCACCCTGGTGCGGCTGCTGGGGAGCGGAGCTATTCCTTATCGCCGTGTGGGACAGCGGTGGCTCATTGCACGCTCTGCACTGGATGATTGGCTGAACAAGAAAAACTAAGGAAGGAGTGATCACCATGGCCGACAATACACCAATCATCGTATACACGGCAGAATGCATTGGTAACGCAGCCAACTGCCTGTACCCCAACGAAGTCAAAATCACGGATGCGGTCTCCGCGAAGCTGGCCTTTGCCACAGACATGGTCTGCGCCCGGTACAAAAACAACTATCGGAACACCGCAAACTTTGAGGTTGCCAACGCCCTGCCCGGGGACTGCGACAATGGCCACTCCGATGAACCGGCGGACTGGGTCACCCCGGAGGACATTGCAGACCTCTTTGCCGATGTTTCCTATGTGCTGCACTACAGTCGCCATCACATGAAGCCCAAAGGAGAGAAAAGCGCCCGCCCCCGGTTTCACATTGTTTTCCTCATTGACCCGGAGCAGGATGCAGACCGCTATACGGCTCTGAAGCAACGCCAACGCCATGGACGCCGCCCGGTTCCTGTTCGGCACGGAAGATCCCCAGGTCATCTATCACCCCGGCACGATTACCCTGAATGCCTTTCTGGATGACTTGGAGAACGAACAGGCTTTTGCCGACATAGGGTGCGCCATTCCTGAGGGGAGCCGCAACAGCACCATGTCCCGAATCGGAGCCAGGATCATCAAACGATACGGCGATACCCCGGAGGCAAAGGATCTGTTTTTCCAAGCTGCCCAGCAATGCTCCCCACCTCTGGAGGATCGGGAGTTGGAAAGCATCTGGGCAGGAAAACAACGGCTCTATGCCAAAATCTGCAAGCAACCCGGATACATTCCACCGGATGCTTACAACAGTACCGGCCCCGTAGTCTGGGACACGCCCATCCCTTTTGACGAATATGATCTCCCCACATCCCTTACGGCCAGTTCCTGGGCTACCGCAAAGGTGCCGACGGACTGCCGGAGATCGTTCCGGAGGAAGCGGAGACCGTCAGACGTATCTACCGCGCGTTCCTCCAAGGGAAATCCACCAACGCCATCGCCACCATGCTGACGGAGGAGGGCATCCCTACCCCCGGCAAAAAGACCGTCTGGCAGCGAGCCACCGTGGAAAGTATCCTGCGGAATGAAAAGTACAAAGGCTCCGCTCTGCTTCAGAAGTCCTTCACGGTGGATTTCCTCACCAAGAAAACCAAGATCAATGAGGGAGAGGTTCCCCAGTACTATGTGGAGGACAGCCACCCCGCCATCATCGAACCCTGGGAATGGGAGCAGGTTCAGGTGGAGTTGAAACGGCGCAAAAACAGCCGCAACCGTCACCATCAG
>SFEX01000029.1 GCA_004557075.1 Clostridiales bacterium | reverse complement strand
GGTTTTGACGGAGGGAGAGATATGTCGCAGTAATAAGTCTCGGTGTATCTCTCCCTCAGTCACGGCTAACGCCGCGACAGCTCCCTCGTCAGAGGGAGCCAAAGGGAATGGCAATAGATGAAAAAATGGAGGCAATCATTTGATTGCCTCCGTTGTTATTTTTCGTTTTGAGATTGATATTTTCTCATGGCTTTATCTTTTGAATAAATCTGCAACTCTTTTTAGGATAGATTTCTTTTCAGGCACTCTGAGCTGATCGATGTCCTCATCCAGCACCCACGGGAGGTGCATATCCAAGCAGATCAAGAAATAGTTATCGTCATGCCATGTGTTAGGCGAACGACCATCGGGCGGTGAGATTTCCGCTGTCGCATCAGGCGAAAGCCGGACCGTCACGCTTTGCTCTGCCTCTCCGCTCACGGAATACCACACATTGTACCAAAGCGTCTTTTCCTCGAAATCCGTATCCCATTCCATGCATTCTTCCGGTCTGTTCACGTTGACACCGAATGTATTCAGAAAATCAATAACGGCCGGAACCGACTGCACAGCCTTGTAATAATTCCTACAGTAAGCGCAGTCGCATGGCGCGTTAAACTCCGTAACGTAGTTTGCAGTAGCTTCCTTGTCAAAAAGAAATTTGCAGTTGTTTATAATTACCGTTTCCATTTTTAGTCCGTTTTTACGCTTCCAATAGCTGTTATTACGGCAGCTCGACCGATGACAATGGAGGTTGCGATTATTGCCAATATTACCGGTCGGGCTGTCGCAAAAGCGACAACCACCATTTTTAATCCGAATCGCCGCTATGGCAATAGTCGGCGTAGCTGACGAAGTTGAAGCCGTCGTCGGTTAGATACTGCGAAAAATCGACCTTCTCGTACAGGCTCGTGTACTTGACGGTGGCGTCCTTGGCCCAGCCGGACACGTCGGTATCGTAGTAGCTCGGCGCGGCGACATAGGACAGAGGCACGATGCTCTGCTGATAGCCGTTGGTGTACGACACGAGGTCGGAGCTTGTCATAGGCAGACGCATGATGACGTGGTAGCCGTGGGTCGATTCAACGGGGTCGGAGACCTCGTACTCGGCGAGTTCGCGGCTGGTGGTGTCGTAGATCTCGACCATGGTATTGGTGGTGAAGCAGTAGCCGTTGGGGAAGCTCTCCTTGCCGGGGTCCTCGCTGTACTCGTCCATGAGCTCCTTGAAGCGCTCCCAGCGCTTTTCGTTATCGTCTATCGCCTTCAGCTCGTCGGCCAGCTCCTGCGCCTGAGCAAGCTTCTCGGCCTTCTCGGCCTCGGAAAGCTCCTCGGTGGTGGTCTTGCCGTCTTCGTCGGCGACGTCCCTTGTCGTCTTTATCAGAATGTGCGCGGAGGTCACATAGTCGTTCTTCTCGGCGTAGTCGAGAACCTTTGCCTCGTCGAGCCTTTCGCCCTGCTCGCCGTACAGCTCGGCAAACACGTTGTAGTACAGGTAGTTGAGGTTGCGCTGCGTCCTGTAGCTGTCCTGGGTATAGTTGTAGCCTGCGAGGAAGTCCTTGAAGGACGCCTCGGTGTCGTCGCCGGTGGCGTAGGTGCTGCGAAGCTCCTCAATCTCGTCCTCGAGATCCTCTTTCTGCTCGTCTGTGACGGTCACGCCCAGCTCCTTGGCCTTGCTCTCGACCGAGTGGAGCTTCGTGAGGTTCTCGTTTGCGTGCTTTATGCACCACTCGGCGTTGGTGATGCTCTCGTCGAACAGGAAATTGCCGTCCCAGTCAACATCCGTGCCGGAATAGGTGCTGTAGATGCTCTTGATATCGCTGACCGCACTGCCGAGCCAGGTCATATATTCGTCGTAGCTGATCTCGGTACCGTTGACGGTCATAACGGTGTCGTCCTTTGTGCCGCCGCATCCGGCGAGACAGCCGCAGAGCATGACGGCGGCAAGGAGCATTGCTATTGTTTTCTTCATGATGTGTCTCCTGAATTTTTGATTATTCTTCTATATTAATACCATTGAGTGGCATAATCTATACTTTTTTGTAAACTAACTTTAGATACTGCAAATTTCACAGCTTATCTCCCCGTCGGGGGATATCTCGAGCTTTGCCCACGATCTGTCCGCGCCGCTTCCGGAGGAGCCGGGGTTAAGGACGAACATCCCGCCTATCTGGTCGAACACCGCGCGGTGTGTGTGGCCGAACATTGCGATCTGACAGTCGCAGCACTGTGCCGCGTACAGCAGCACATCGAGCTTGCCGCCGCGCACGCGGTAGCGGTGGCCGTGGGTGATAAACGCCTTTACGGGTCCCAGGCGCACGACCTTGTAATCATCATCGCTCTCAAAATCGCGGTCGCAGTTGCCGGGGACGCGGCAGATGGGGATCTCGGGGAAGTTATCCTCCAGCTCATCCGTGTCACGCATACCGTCGCCGAGGTGGATTATCTGGTCGGGCATATATTCCGCGACGGCGTTTATCATGCCCCGCGACGAGCCGTGAGTATCGGAAAAAACGGCAATTTTCATAGACTTCATAGTAAACCTCCGCGCAGCGCGTGAATATAATAGATCGGGTGATAGTTTATGAATGATCTGGAAAAGCTGGGCGAGCAGCTCAGCAAAAGCGGCAAGAGCGATAAGCTCAAGAGCCTCGCCGACTCCGCCGACGGCAAGGCCGTCAGCCGCATGGTTGATTCCGAGGCCGTCCAAAAAGCCGCCAAAAGCGGCGATATGGCGGCGCTGCAAAACATACTGCGCGGCGTACTTTCCACCGATGAGGGCAAGAGGCTTGCCGAAAGCCTCAAAAAGGCTATGGAGTGAGGTGAAAGGCCATGAGCGATTTTGAGGATAAGCTCAATAAGCTGCTGAACGACCCGAAAGAGATGGAGCGGTTTGCGGGCTTCGCGAAATCGCTCATGGGCGGCGGAGAACCTGAGCAGGAGAACGTGCCCGTGCCCGACGCCGGGATGCTGAAAAAAATAAGCGGACTCATGAGCGGCGGGGGCAGGAGCAGCAAGGACGAAAAGCTGCTGGAGGCCATGAAGCCGTATCTGTCCGAAAGAAGGCGCAGCAAGATGGACAGGGCGATGAAGATCGCGCGTCTGGCCGGGCTGGCGGAGCTTGCGGCGGGCGAGTTTGGAGGCAGTGACGATGGCGACGTATAACCGTTACCGCGGCAACGGCAGCCGCGCCGAGAAAATACAGGAGCCGCCCTCCCGAAACCCCAATCCGTCGGGCAGGAGCGGCGGCAATGCGATGCAGCCCAAACGCGGCGGCGCGCCTCAACCCCAGCCTTCGCGCAATGCGCCGCGGCAGAGCGGCCTATCGCTGCAAAAGCTGCCGATCTTAGGCGACCTGCCGAAAAAGCTCGGCGAGCTGGAGACAGAGGATCTGCTGCTTATCCTTATCCTGTACCTCATGTACCGCGAGAGCGGCGATAAGGAACTCCTGATAATAATGGGTGCCATGTACCTTTTTTAAACCGTTGCTACGCTTCAAATAGTCGTTACTACAGTTCTCGACCGGTAAGATTTGTTGTAATCGTTATTGCACTCGCGGGTTTAATTAGAAACAGAAGAGCTTAGACCTCGTCAAGCCTTCCCCTCAAGGGGAAGACTTTTTTATCCGTTGCTACGCTTTGGGTAATCTATATTGCCGGTGCCCGACCGGGCGTGACGCCGCAAAATCGACCGCTTAAAGCGTTGCAACGACAGGGGAAAATCTTAACGCGGGCTAAAATTATCGGGCGGGGTGGCTCTGAGCCCGGCGTTAAACTCTATCGCGTCGGCGATGCGTCGGCAGGCTTCGCCGTCGCCGTAGGGGTTGACGGCGCGCGCCATGCGCTCATACGCACTCTCACTGTCCAAAAGCTCCAGCGCGTCGCGGACGATATCTGCTCTGTCAACGCCCGAGAGCTTGACCGTGCCCGCCGCAACAGCCTCGGGGCGCTCGGTCTCCCGCCGGAGCACGAGCACAGGCTTGCCCAGCGAGGGGGCCTCCTCCTGTATGCCGCCGGAGTCTGTCATCACCATGAAGCTGCGGCTCATGAGCCTGTGCATATCCATCGCGTCGAGCGGCTCGATCAGGTGGATATTCCTCTGCCCGTCGAGGATGCCGTGCGCGGCGCTGCGCACAACGGGCGACATGTGAACGGGGTACACGACCTCGATATCAGGCCGCGCTTCGGCGATCTCACGCACGGCCGAGAAGATATTCTCCATCGGCTCGCCGTAATTTTCCCTGCGATGGCAGGTCATGGCGACAACGCGCCCCGACAGGTCGAGTGCGCGCAGCTCCGGGGACGTAAACTCCCCGTCGCCGATGGTGTATTTCATCGCGTCGATGACCGTGTTGCCGGTGACGAAGATGTCGCCCGTCACGGCCTCGGCGCGCAGGTTTTCGGCATTTTTCGACGTCGGCGCGAAGTGCAGCGTGGCGAGCCTGCCGACGAGACAGCGGTTCATCTCCTCGGGAAACGGGCTGTAGCGGTCGTAGGTGCGCAGCCCCGCCTCGACGTGGCCGACGGGGATCTTTGCGTAAAACGCGGCGAGCGCGGCGGAAAAGGTCGTACTGGTGTCGCCATGGACAAGCACGAGATCGGGCTTTGCCTCGGCAAAACAGCCCTCAAGCCCCTTGAGCGCTTTGACGGTCACGTCGGTGAGGGTCTGGTTTTTACCCATGATATTCAGGTCGAAGTCGGCGCGCAGGCCGAAGCAGCGCATGACCGAATCGAGCATTTCCCTGTGCTGCGCGGTGACGCAGATAAGGCTTTCTATATTTTCACGTTTGCCCAGCTCGAGCGCAAGCGGAGCCATTTTGATGGCCTCCGGCCTTGTGCCGAAAACTGACATTACCTTGAGTTTACTCACTTTCTTCCTCGCTTTCTTTCGCGGAGCCGGCGTCGCGGTGCGGGATATGGATGCTCTTGTTATTGCGGAACACGAAAAGCCACACGCACACGGCAATGGCGAAGGCGATGACGGCAACAACTATCCTGACAGGCCCTGACGATGTCAGCAGCACGGCCGTGAGGCCGAGGATCGCGGACACCGCGTACAGCACGGCGACCGCCTGCTTCTGGCTCAATCCCATGTCCAGCAGCTTGTGGTGGAAATGCCCGCGGTCGGCGTGGAAGGGGCTTTGCCCGTGGAGAATGCGGCGGGTGAAGGCGAAGATGGTGTCCGAAAGCGGCACGGCCAGCGCGAGCACGGGCAGGATGAAGGTCACGATGGCATAGAATTTGAACATGCCGATTACCGATGCCGTTGCGAGGATATAGCCGAGCAGCAGCGCGCCGGTATCGCCCATGAATATTTTCGCGGGGTTGAGGTTATATGGGATGAAGCCGAGGCAGCCGCCGCACAGCGCGGCGAGTATCACGGCAACGTTGGCATTGGCATTCGATACGAGCATGGACACCACGAGCATCGACATCGAGGCTATGGCGGACACGCCGCAGGCAAGCCCGTCAAGCCCGTCGATGAGGTTGACGGAGTTTGTCACGCCGACTATCCAGAGTATCGTCACCGGCACCGCGAGGATGCCGACGGTTATGGCCTGCTCGCCCGTTATGAGCAGCGGGTTTGACACGACGTTGATGATAACGCCCGAGAGCACGGCGATGACCGCCGCGACGATCTGCACGCAGAATTTAAGCCACGCGTTGAGGTTCATGACGTCGTCGATAGCGCCGACAACGACGATGAGTATGGCGCCGAGAAGGATGCCGCGCACCTGGGGCGTGATATTCGCAAACAGCAGCACCGAGAGCAGGAAGCCGATGAAGATGGCAAGCCCGCCCATGCGGGGGATAGGCTGCTTGTGGATGTGCCTTTTATTATCGGGAATGTCAATTGCGCCGACCTTTGTAGCAAAGGAACGCACCACGGGCGTTGCGGCGAACGATATCACGAAAGCGACGGCAAGGGCGAGGATTATATCTTTCCAGACGTCTAAATTGAAAATAGCCATTTTTTATATCTCCGGGGACAGGTGAATTTAATTATCAGAAGGGCTTTTCCACAAGCCCTACCTTTTTATAGACCTTTCGCAGCGTTTTTCGGGCAATGAAGCTCGCCTTCTGCGCGCCCTCGGTGTAGACCTGCTGCAAATACGCCTTGTCGGCAAGCAGGCGCTGCGCCTCCTCGCGTATTGGACGAAGCGTCTCGATAACGGCATCGCCCACGGCGGGCTTGAATGCGCCGTAGCCTGCACCGTCAAACTCGCGCTCGATCTCGTCAAGGGTCTTGCCGGTGACGGCGGCGTAGATGTTCATGAGGTTTGAAACGCCGGGCTTGTTTTCCGGGTCAAAGCGCACGCAGCGCTCGGTATCGGAATCGGTTATGGCGCGCTTAAACTTGCGGGCGATGTCCTCGGGCTTTTCCATTAGGAACACGCAGCCGTTGGGGTCGGACTTGCTCATCTTCGCCGTCGGATTTCCCAGTCCCATGACCCTTGCGCCGGCCTTGGGGATGTACGCCTCGGGCACCTTGAACACATCGCCGTAGATGTTGTTGAAGCGCACGGCAATATCGCGGGTCAGCTCGCAGTGCTGGCGCTGATCCTCCCCGACGGGGACGTAGTCTGCCTGATACAGCAGGATATCGGCCGCCATGAGGCTGGGGTAGGTGAACAGGCCGCCGTTTATGTTGTCGGCATTTTTCGCGCTCTTGTCCTTGAACTGGGTCATGCGGCTCAGCTCGCCGAACATGGTGTAGCAGTTGAGTATCCAGCCAAGCTCCGCGTGCTCGTGGACGTGGCTCTGGATAAACAGGGTGTTCTTCTCGGGGTCGAGGCCGCAGGCGATGTACTGCGCAAGCTGCTCGAGCGAGCGGCGGCGCAGCTCCGCGGGGTTCTGGCGCACCGTGAGGGTGTGGAGATCGGCCATAAAGTAGTAGCAGTCAAACTCATCGGCTCTCGCGCCCCAGTTTTTCACAGCGCCCAAATAGTTGCCAAGGTGCAGATCGCCGGAGGGCTGGATGCCGGAGAGCATTATTTTTTTCTTCGCTTCGTTTTCCATGTATATTTACACTCCTATAGTAATAGTGACAAGCATAAGGCGAGCATAGGAATCCGTTTTTAAGCGGATATTGCCGGCACAGGCTGCGTTTCGCTCAATCACAAGGCGACAGCCTTCCTCAATCGCAAAGCCTTGCCTGTACCAACACTCTCTCGCTTAAAAATCTTCGACCTCTGCAAATGAGTTTTTGTTCTTTATCAAGGCAGAGGACACAGGAATACTGGCGTATTTCAAGGACGATAACGCAGAGAAAGGGCAAAAATGCTTTGCAGAGGCGGGTTCCTATGCTCGCCTTATGCTTATATCTAAAATAGCATTGTACCATTTTAACTGTCTCTTGACAACAGGGAAAATCCAAATTACACTATATAATAAAGTCGTACAGTGATTTGGAGGAACAGTATGAAAGATATGAATTGGTACGCCGAGCAGGAAGCGCGCATTCCCAAGGGCGGAACGCGTACCCGCTTTGCCCCCAGCCCCACGGGATATATGCACGTCGGAAACCTCAGAACCGCGCTCTACACATGGCTCATCGCCCGAAATAAGGGCGGCAAGTTCATCCTGCGCATCGAGGACACCGACCAGGAGCGCTATGTTGACGGCGCCGTGGAGGTCATCTATCGCACCCTCGCCGAGTGCGGGCTTGACCACGACGAGGGTCCGGATGTCGGAGGCCCCGTCGGCCCGTATATCCAGACCGAGCGCCGTGGGCTTTACAAGGAATACGCAGACCTGCTAATTGAAAAGGGCTGCGCCTACCGCTGCTTCTGCGAAAAATCGGACGCCGAGGGCGAGGGCTTTGAGAAAGCCGCCGACCCCTGCCGCAGCCTCAGCCGCGTCGAGAGCGATGAGCGCGCAGCGAGCGGGGAAGCCTACGTTATCCGCCAGAAGATACCCGAGGGCGGCACAACGACCTTCCACGACGAGATATTCGGCGATATCACGGTCGAAAATTCAACGCTCGACGATCAGGTGCTCATAAAGCGCGACGGTCTGCCAACCTATAACTTCGCGAACGTCATCGACGACCACCTCATGGGCATAACCCACGTCGTGCGCGGCTCGGAGTATCTGTCCTCGGCGCCGAAGTACGATCTGCTCTACCGCAGCTTCGGCTGGGACGTACCGGCGTATGTCCACTGCTCGCCTGTCATGCGCGATGCGCACAATAAGATGAGCAAGCGCCACGGCGACCCCTCGTATGAGGATCTCATCGCGCAGGGCTATCTCACGGACGCCGTTGTAAACTACGTCGCCCTGCTGGGCTGGAGCCCCGGCGGCGAGCGGGAGATATTCTCCCTCCCCGAGCTCGCGGAGGTGTTTGAGATAAAGGGAATATCCAAATCGCCCGCGATCTTCGACGTGGAAAAGCTCAAGTATTTTAACAGCGAATATATCCGCGCCATGAGCCCCGAGGACTTTGCCGCCGCCGCCGAGCCGTTTATACGCCAAGCGGTGAAAAAACCCGACATCGACCCCGCGGCGATCGCCGCCCTGCTCCAGCAGCGCACGGAGGTGCTGTCGGATATCCCGGAAAAGCTCGACTTTTTCGATGAGCTGCCCGATTACGACACCTCGCTTTATGTCCACAAGAAGTCCAAGACCGACGAGGCAGGTTCGCTTGAGATGCTCAATAGGATGCTGCCCGTGTTCGAGGCGATTGAGGACTGGAGCGACGAGAGCATCCTCGGCGCGATGACCGATATGGCGGCGCAGTGCGAGTGCAAGAACGCGAAGGTCATGTGGCCGGTGCGCATCGCCGTGGCCGGCAAGGCGGTAACGCCCGGCGGCGCGGTGGAGATCTGCCGCATCCTCGGCAAGGATGAAACTCTGCGCAGAATTCGCATAGGTGCTGAAAAGTTAAGTAAATAGATTAAAACGGAGGCAATCATCTGGCTGCCTCCGTTTTTCATCTATTGCCAAATCTCATAGCTCCCTCTGACGATGAAGGTATGACGTGTTTTAAACTGTTGATACCGTAGGGGCGATGTAATTAAGAGCGCGAGTGCAAAAGCGATAACTGACATTATCACCGGTCGGGATATCGCAAAAACACCTACTGCCGATCTTAACGCGGTCTAAAAAGCGTCGCAGTCGTCGAAGTCGAGGAGGGTGGGGTCGAGGGGTTCCTCGCGCAGGACGCTGGTCATGTAGTTGTTGACCTGGCGGCGCATATCGCGGCGGGATATGGTGCGCGGGTCCATGAGATCCTGCTGCACCCAGATGAAGTTTATGTTCCGCTCGCGCGCCTGCTCGTCGAAAATGCCCTGAAGACCGTCCATGCCCTTGCAGGAGATCTGGTCGTACATGATGATGGTATCGACCTTGTACTCCTCGGCAACGCGCCACATCTCGTCCACCGAGTTGCGGTAGCCGCCCTTGGTGTGCTTGCGCATTGTGGCGCGCTGGAAAGTCAGGGCGATGCCCTCGAGCATGGACTGCTCCGTGGAGGTGTCGATGATGATCTGGGAGATGTGCGTTTCCATATCCATCACCGAAACTATGCCCCAGCACTGCTCGAGCCAGTTTGCGAAGTTCGTGTAGTAGTTTGCCGGACACGACCACACAAGCGCCTTGTGCCGCTTTTCAAGCGCGCAGGGCTGACGCTTTTCGTAGGCGCGCGTCATCAGCTTGCGCACCTTGTTGTCGGCCTTTAAAAAGCGGTCGTCCGTGCCGCCGTGCAGGTGGTAGGAGTACATGCGGTAGAGCCACGGCGTCGCGCCGGTGACTTGAGGATAATCCGTGCGGTTTATCTCCCACAGATCGAGGTGGAAGCGCGTGACCTCGTTGTAGCGCTCGAGCGCACTGCGCAGCGCCTCCCAGTCGAACTTCTCGCCGGTGTGCTCCTCGATGAATGCGATGCAGCCGCGCAGCTCCTCAACGGCGTATTCCTGCGCGTCAACATCGTCGTTGTAGCGCAGCGGCACGCCGAGATAGTAGGTCGGAAGCTTGAAATAGCGATCCTGGAACGAGGTCGTCATTATACTGCCGTCGCAGGGCATGTTGCAGGCTACGAAGCATTTGCCGAAGATGGGGAAGTCGCCCTCTGCGGCGACGCCGGCCTCGGCAGACGGCAGAGGGCAGACGTCGGCGGGAACGCCGAAATTCTCTATCGCGTCGAGATACACCGGCGGGAGCTGCTGGTTTATCATCGACGACAGGAAGATGGGTATGGTCTGGACGGGGATGCCGATGAGGTTCGGGAAGCCCGCCATGAGCTCGGTCGGCACAAGCTCGTCGAAGCAGACGATGCGATCGGCCAGAGCCTTCTTGCCGCCTATCTTCTGGTCGGCGTTGAAGGTATCGGCAATGATGTCGATGGTGTGTTTGATTATGATGTCGTAGAGCAGATGGCCGGACTTGAGCTGCGTGCCGCGCATACCCTCAAGCTGGCGGTCGATAAACTGCGGCAGAGTGAGGTAGGTGAACATCCAGCGGTATCTGAATATGCCCTTGACGACCTGAATTGGAGATTTGAGGACAAATTTTATCATGTCCTTCCACATGACGCACCACCATGCGTAATCGACGAGGGTATCCTTTATGCCGCGCCATTCGCGCCATTTGCGAACGCCGGTCTTGTCAATGTATGTAAGACCTAAATTTCTCGGTTTAACTGCCATTTCAGCGCCCTCCCTTCGCGTTGTTTATCTGTTTTATCTCAAGGCTTTCGACAAATGCCTGCACGCGGGTGCGGAGCTGGCCGGAGGCGTTGCCGGTGTATTCCCTGTCAACGCAGACGGCGGGATAGTTGTAAAGCTCCGTCATGACGTGGGAGGCCAGCGCCCGCTCGTAGCCCCAGAATTCGCAGAACTTCATCTGCTCGTACAGTATGCCCTGGGCGTTAAAGTCCTTCGCGAGCTTATCGACAAAGTCGTAGCGGTTCTGAACCTTCGACTTTTCCATGTAGCGCGGGCACTGGCTCGTCTCCTGATAAATGCGGCAGACCTGATCGAGCGCAGGCTCGTCATCGCTCAGGATTATCTCCTGCCTGCCGGGGAAGGAGCCGAAGCAAAAGCGGTCGGCGACTATGAGCGCGCCGGACTGCTCGACGGTGCGGGTGAAGTCGAGATCGTCTATCTCCGAGCCGACGACGACAACCCTTGCGCGGTGCTGCTTTTTATCGTCGGGTTTGCGGGTCCTGACCTCCTCGAGCGTTTCCCTGAGCTTATCGACGATAAGGTACTTCGGGCAGCAGTAGGACACGAGGCAGAGGACGTGGTACTCATAGCCCGTGATGGGCGGGTTATCTTTTTTGCGGAAGTCGCCGATCTCGGTGAGGATGCGGCAGACCTCGTTGTGCTCTGCGACGGCCTTTCTTATGGCGGCGTCCGAGATATCGGTGCCGTATTTCTCGTGCAGAGGCTCGAGCACCTTTTTGGTTATCTGGTTTTTGTAGTGCTTGAGTCCGTGGGGCGTGATCTTGAACGGCACGTCGATGAAGGATACGAAAAAGTTTTCGTTCTTTACAAGCTGCAAAAGCTCAAAATGCTCGAGAGTGCGGTTCATCTCCGAGCAGGTCTCGCCGCCTGCGAGGGCCGACAGGAAGTTATACCCGCCCTCGATGCCGCGCTCGACGAGCGCCTTTGAGTAGCCGCACAGATAGTTTGTCATGTAATAGGTCGAGATATCGACGCTGCCCGTGCGCGGCGCTCTGAGGCGTACCGAGAAGCAGTTATCGAGGTTGAGCAGCACCTCCGGCATGTGATAGCAGGTGTAGCCCACGGCGTGCCTGCCCTCGCCGACAGCCTGAAGCACAAGCTCGTTGGCCGCCTCGTCCAGCAGATGCTCGAAGTAGATAAGGTGCTTTAGGTCTTTCATGGTTCCCTCCAAGTATTAGATTTTTCCGTTTTCTAATAGATAAAGTATATATTGTTTGCCACAAAGTGTCAAGATAATCACAAGATATTGTAATATAATAAAAAGCCTTCCCCCTGAGTAAACAATGAATAAAAAACGAGGGGAAGGCTTTATATATAATCTAAACTCTGCCGTTCTGATTTAGTGCGCGAGTGCAGTAACTACAATTGCCATTATCACCGGTCGGGATACCGCAATAGAGATTATTTTGAGCCTCAACGCGGATCGCTCTGCGGCAGCAGCCGCCGAATTGACCCCGCGTCAGCGGCAGAGTTTATTTTTATTCAGCAAAAACACAACTATGCCTAAGGGCACCGTAATCGCAAGGCATGGATAAAAATAGTTTATATCAACATGCCCATACAGTATGCCGCCTATGATCGGGCCCAAGGACATTCCCAAGTCAAACCCGATGTAATATGTGCTGGTGGCAAGCCCTCTTTTTTCTTTATCCGCCAACAAAATGGCCTTTGATTGACAGACAGAGCACATGATGCCATAGCCGCCGGCCATAAACAGCGCCGCAAAAATAATTAAATAATTATTTTTCATAACAGTCAGCGCGAGAATGCTTATTGCAGCGCTCACGGAGCTCAGAATCATGAAAAAGGAAAACGGCTTCCTGTCAAAAAGATTCCTCAGCGATATGCGCAGCACAAATAACATCACAGCATACAGCGGGAAAAAGAGCGTGACCGTAACATTCAAATGCTTCGCGGCAACATAGCTTACCAAAAAAGATTGCGTCGCGCAATACGGGATCGTAAACAGCATAATGATAGCCGCAACGGGTATGACCTTTTTATCTGCGATCTCCAGCTTTCGGCGCTCGCCTGCGTTTACTTCTCTCGACGATACCGGCTCGCCCTTATCATGTACAAACTGGATCATCAGCACCGTTAACGCGGAAAATATCGCGGCGACCACAAACGCCGCTTTATACTCCAACTTTTCATACATGCTCAAGCCTATGGCCGGTGCGATGGCCATAGCGAGGGCGTTCATTGTTCCGTATATTCCTATCCCGGAGCCTATTTTATACTGCGGCAGCAGATTTGACATCCACGTAGTCATGCAGACAGAGCAGCAGGCGCATCCAACTCCGTTTACAATGCGGGAAACGATCAAAAAAGCGGGGTTCCACGCGACGATATAGCCGACGCATGAAACCGCCATCAGAGCCGCTCCAATGAACGACAGCTTATATTTACTTACCTGATCCGCCAAATTTCCAAAGAAAGGGCGGCAAAAAAGGGCGCATATATTCATGAGCCCTCCAATGACGCCCATCATTGCCGCGCTTGCCCCCAAGCTTTCCGAATAGCCCGCAATTATAGGGGTGACAAGCATCGGACTTGACAGGAAGAAAAAGCTTGAAATGAAAACGATAGCAATATCGTGTCTGCGATTTTGAACAGTGCTCATTTGTTGTAGTCCTCAAGCCGCCTGATACTGCCCTTTTGCGGAACATAGCGCGCGATATAGTCGAGCGCCTGCTCGGGGGTGTCCACGGGCTCGTACAGCTCAAGGCAGGCGCGGGACATGAAGCGGCCGCGCGCAGTCTCCTCTAACATATGCAGCATCGGCGCATAGTAGCCGTTTGTATTGAGCAGGGCGATAGCTCGATCCGAGCGGCCGAGCTGCTTCAGCGTGAGCATCTCGAAAAATTCCTCAAACGTGCCTATGCCGCCGGGCAGCACGACGCAGGCCGAGCTTCGCTCCTCCATGAGCTGCTTGCGCTCGCGCATGGTCTCGGTGAAAATAAGCTCGTCGCAGTGCTCGTAGATTATGCCCGGCTCGTCGAAAAAGCGCGGGACGATGCCGATTATCCTGCCGCCGTTTTCATGCGCGCCGCGAGCCGCCGCGCCCATAAGCCCCTCTCTGCCGCCGCCGAACACCAGAGCGTCCCCGCGCTGCGCGATGAGAGCGCCGAGGCACTCGGCCTCCTCATAGTATACCTCGTCCAGCTCTCTGCCGGAGGCGCCGAAAATGCAGATATTCATATCAGTCGTCCATGTCCTCAAACGCGTCCAGCCCCTTCTTCGCCTCGGGCTTGTTATCGCCGTGCTTGACAAACAGCATGGTGACGAAGCTCAGCGCCACGAACAGCGCGGCATAGGGGAAGAGCGTCGTGTAGCCGACGTTGCGCATGAGATAGCCCGCCAGAACGGGGGTTATGACCTGCGCGGCCATGGAAAAGGTGTAGTAGTAGCCGGTGAATTTGCCGATATCCGAGCCCTTGCACATCTCAACGACCATGGGCAGGGAGTTTACGTTTATCGCCGCCCACGCAAGGCCGACGAGCGCGAACACGATGAACATGATGAGATTGATCTCGCTGTATGTAGTCGTGAGGAAATAGCCCAGACCGAAGCAGCTTGCCAGCAGGATGATGCCGCCCATGATGGTTCTTTTCCTGCCGATTTTGGATGCGAGCACGCCGATGGGGATATAGCTCACAACAGCGCCGCCCGTTGCAATGAGCAGGCAGGTGGAGGCTCCGCCGAGCGCCTGACCCATGACGTTGCTTACATAGGTGGTAAACCACGTCTCGACCGCGTTGTAGCCGATAAACCACAGGCCAATCGACGCCAGCAGGAAGCCGAGGCTCTTTTTGACGCCGGCGGGCAGAGTCTCGTTGCCGCTGCCGTCGTCCTCGGCGAGGTTCCACTCGGGGTGCTTTTCCTCAAGCTCGCGCTGCTCGGCGACGAGCTTCGGCTCCTTGACCGTTAAAAACAGCACCGCTATCGCGACGAACATTATAGACGCCACGACGATGAAAAGAGGCTGATAGTTTACATGCGCAAGGTTTGCGACCTTGCTGTTGGGGTACATTACGGCGGCAACGCCGAGGTAGATCACGCCGCCGAGCGCGCCCATGAGGTTAATGATGGCGTTTGCCTTGCTGCGCAGGGGCTTGGGGGTAATATCCGGCATGAGCGCGACCGCGGGCGAGCGGTAGGTTCCCATGGCGACAAGCAGCAGACCCAGCACGACGATGAAGGACGCGGTCTTAAAGCCGCTGGGAGCGGCGGAATAGCTGTTGTCTATGATGGGCAGAATGTTCATCAGTATTATCGCGATGCCGGTGCCGAAGAGCACATAGGGCATGCGCTTGCCGATCTTGGTATTCGTCCTGTCCGAAAGCGAGCCGAACAGCGGCAGCAGGAACAGCGCGAGGATGTTGTCGGCAGCCATGATAATGCCGGAATATGTCTCGTTGAGATGGAATGTGTTAGTTAGTATAAGCGGCACGATGCTGTTGTACATCTGCCAGAAAGCGCAGATTGACAGGAACGCAAGTCCCGTCAGTATGGTACGTTTATTGTCAAGTTTCATATGCAGCCTCCCGTACTTTCAATCGGGATAATCTTACATCAAAAATCACTTTTGCACAATAGCGATTTTCACCCGCGTGAGCCGATTTTTCTTCGGTCGGGGCCTATTTATATTTGACCCGGGCGTACTATTGGTGTAAAATAAGTATAGAATAGTTTAAACGGAGGTGCCCATTATGAAGGATTCGTCGAAATTTTTATCTCACGCAGCTCTGGTCGGAGCCGCAGTGTCGGCGGGACTTGTTTTTCTCGTTGCGCCCGGCAAGATAAGCAAAAAGCAGAAGGCGCCTTTCAAGCAGCGCAATTTTGCCCATCGCGGCCTGCACAAGCGCGATAAATCCATACCCGAAAATTCCATTGCCGCTTTTGAGCGTGCTTCAAGATACGGCTACGGCATGGAGCTGGACGTTCAGCTTTCCAAGGACGGAGAGGTCGTCGTTTTCCATGACGATACGCTAAACCGTGTCTGCGGCGTCGACTCCCGCGTGGACGAAAAGACGCTCGCCGAACTGAGGCAGCTCTCGCTGTGCGGCACGAAGGAGACTATCCCGACCTTTGCCGAGGTGCTCAAGACCGTAAGGGGCCGCGGCGCGCTTATAGTCGAGCTTAAAAACGGCAGGCGCAACAAGGAGCTGTGCGAAAAGACCTATGCGCTTCTGCGCCGCTACTCCGGCGATTACTGCATTGAGAGCTTCAACCCATTCATCGTCCGCTGGTTTAAGCGCAACGCGCCCGAGGTCATGCGCGGCCAGCTTGCAAACCCGCCCTCGGCCTATAACGGCGAGGTCAACCCCGTCACCGGCTTCCTGCTGGGCAATGTGCTTTTAAACTTCCTCGGCCGGCCGCAGTTTATCGCGTATAAGCTCGCGGAAAAGCCGTTCTGCGTTAGGCTGTCGGAGCTTTTGGGCGCCATGAAGATATGCTGGACCAGCCACGAGTGGCTGAATGAAAAAGGTCACGACGCGGTCATATTTGAATACTACAGACCCAAGCTGACATATAAAAAATGAAAAAACGGAGGCAATCGAAATGATTGCCTCCAAAATTTTTATATGCACTAATTAGACGCGCGAGTGCAGGAAAGATTAGTTGAAATCTCACCGGTCGGGCTGACGCAAAAGCGTCTATTTAGAATGTGACAACGAAAGGAAAAACTGCTTATGCAGGATCTCCATGGCGGGCATGACGTGCTGCGGCTCCACCGTGAGCTCGCACACGCCATCGCCGGTATCGGCCGACAGCGTCAGAATATCGTGCTGAGAGAGCGCCGCTACCGCCTCGGCAAGCGTCCTGCGACCGACGCCTTTGCCGACAATGCTTATGCGGCTAAGTGCCTTATCCCGCGTGATCCCGCATATATCGGGTCTGCCGTCGAGCCGCGCAAGCCTCGTTCCGGGCGCGCTGACATAGCTTGACAGCAGCCAGACCTCCACCCCGTACTTCATTGCCGCCGCGACCGAGCGCGAGTGGAGCACCTGCGAGCCGCCAAGCGATAACCGCAGCATATCCTCATAATCTATCGCGTCCATCTTCCTCGCTCCGGTAACAAGGCGGGGGTCTGCCGTGTATATCCCGTCAACATCGGAGTATATCTCGCAGCGGTCGGCATGCAGCGCCGCCGCAAGCGCCACCGCCGTAGTGTCTGAACCGCCGCGGCCGAGCGTCGTTATATCGTCGTTTTCGCTTACGCCCTGAAAGCCCGCGACAAGAACTATCCTGCCCGCGCCCAGCTCCCGGCTTATTCTATCGGTATTTATGTTCGTTATCTTCGCCTCTCCGTGGTTTACGTCGGTCATGATACCCGCCTGCCGCCCGGACAGCGACACGCAGTTAAGACCCATTTTCGCAAGCTGCATCGCCATAAGCGCGACGCTGCTCAGCTCACCCGTGCTCAGAAGCACGTCAAGCTCCCTCTTGGGAGGCTCGGAGCTTATAGACGCTGCGTCGCTTATAAGTTCGTCCGTAGTGTCGCCCCGCGCCGACAGCACAACGACGACGGAGCCGCCGTCGCGTGCGCGCTCGGCGATTATTCCGGCAACTCTTTTTATTTTCCCGGCATCCGCCACCGAGCTGCCGCCGAATTTCTGAACAGTTAACATTGTTACCACCTAATAAAAAGAAGTAGGGTACTCCGTACCCTACCTCATATTATTCAATATACCGTTCGCTTGCCCCTCAGCCCGCCATAAGCCCGACGTCGGCAACGCCCGCCACCGCGTACAGCCGCGACATAAGCTCCTCGGTGCTGATGATAAAAGTCTCCGTCGTTATGGATATCGTGACGACCGCCACTCCGTTTACCGGGATAGACTGGTTTATCGTGAGTATATTTGCACCCGACTCGGTAAAAATAGACAGTACCGAGGCAAGCGTTCCGGGCTTATCGTGCAGCTTGATGTGGAAGGTCATGATGGTGTCCCGCTTCATATCGCGGAAGGGCGCGATGCAGTCCTTATACTTGTAAAAGGCGCTGCGGCTCAGGCCGACACGCTCCACCGCCTCGGCGACGGTGCGCGCCTCGCCCGTCTCAAGCAGGGATTTCGCCTCCGTTACCTTCACAAAAACCTCGGGAAGCGCAGACGCCTCGACCAGATAATATTTTGGTTTCGCAACAGCCATATCAACACCTCTTGTCTGCAACCGGCTTACATTTGTGCTTGTATTACGGATTTTATCACAATCCCGCAGACATGGCAATAGCCGCGGACAAAAAATAAGGAGGGATGGAGCCTAAAAGGCTCCGCAGATCGATTATGCTTTGGGGAATAGTTTTCAGTATCGTGGCCGGTATGGCGATGAGCGTTCAGGGCGTTATGAACACGCGGCTGGGCGAGGGCATAGGCAACATGGAGGCCAACGCCTTCGTCCAGGGTACGGCCTTTGCGCTGGCGCTTATCGTGCTCATATTCTGGCGGCAGGGCAGCTTCACAGCGCTGGGGCAGGTCAACAAGCTCTACTGGCTCGGCGGCGTGCTCGGCATCGTGATAACGCTGACCGTCATGCTCGGCATCAAAAGCCTCGGCACCACGCTTGCGATATCCATCATCCTCATTTCGCAGCTCCTGATAGCCGCGCTTATCGACGCCTTCGGGCTTATGGGCAGCGAGAAAATAGCCTTCGGCTGGACAAAATACGCCGGCCTTGCCCTCATGACCGGCGGCATGCTGCTGTTTAAAGCATAGGGCAGCTTTTTTCCTGTCGTTGCTGCGCTTCAAATAGTCGTTATTGCCATAACCCGACCGGTAAGATTGGCAATTATCTCTTTTGCACTCGCGCATTGAATTACACCGCACCCGTAGGGGCGAGTTTTGCTCGTCCTCTCCTCGCCGGAGGGGCCAAGCAATTTTTGTAACTTGAAATATACACGGGATATGATATAATTAGTAACATCAAAAAAATCCCGAGGTGACAGCAAGATGGAAAAGCTCGATATCTTCCGCAAAGAAGCCGCAGAAAGCTATGCCGCAGGACAGCGGGACAGCCGCCACTTCATGAATATGTACAGAGCTTACCTTCGCGGCGCCTCGGACGCCGCCGGGCAGTACGGCGAAAGCGAAGCAGAGCGCGAAAGCTCCCTGAAGCTGACGATCGCCGCTATGGCCTTCGCTCTTCTCGGCTGGTTCATCACCATGTATTTCGTCTTTAAATAGCATAAGAGAGTCGAAGCACGAACCCGTGGGTTCGATTCGGAAAGGAAGATGGCGCTGATGGATATGGAGCTTTCGCCTTAACGGAAACAAAATGGTATCAGCGTCATCTGGCGTCGCCGCGCTTAAAACATGCGCGGCGTCATTTTTGTACATTAATTTTCGACAAATTTCTACAAAACCGCGAAAAATATGTCGAATAGTGCGTATGCTTGGTAGATCGTGTAATATTATGTCAACAATTTTCTTATTTCCTCGACACGGTTCGTGTGTTAAAACGCTTCAAATATGGTAAATTTATACCACAAAGCGGTTGTTTTGCGCAAATTGGTGGGCATTTCGCTGTTTGTGGAATTTACTGGAGGATTTATGTTATGGAAACCAAAACCCGCGTTCTTATTGCTGATATTGACGAGGACTTCCGGCGGCTTTTGACCGACGTGCTGTCCCGTGAGGAAGATATGGACTGCCTTGACAGTACAGATAACGGTGTAGACGCCCTTGCGCTCTGCGCCGAGCTGCGTCCAGACATTCTCATACTGGACCTCGTGCTGCTGAAGCTCGACGGACTCGAGGTGCTAAGGCGTCTGCCCGAGGCATGCCCCGATACGAAGGCCATCGTCGTCTCGCATCTTTACCGAAGTGAAATAGTCAAGCAGTGCGCCGCACTGGGTGCGGCATACTTTATCCCCGAGCCCTGCGACGTTCCCACGCTGCTCGACAGGATTCGTCAGATAAACGCCTTTTCGCAGCAGGCAGCGCCTCCCATCGTGTCGAGGCCGAACGACGCCAACCTTGAAGCGCTCGTCACCGAGATAATCCACGAGATCGGCGTGCCCGCTCACATCAAGGGCTATCAGTATCTGCGCGAGGCCATCATACTTACAATAAACGACATGGACATCATAAATGCCGTCACCAAGGTGCTGTATCCGGAGGTGGCGAAGAAGTTCAACACAACGCCCAGCCGCGTCGAACGAGCCATCCGCCACGCGATAGAGGTTGCGTGGGACAGGGGCGATATCGAGGTGCTGCAAAAGTTCTTCGGCTACACCGTGTCGAATATCAAGGGCAAACCCACGAATTCCGAGTTCATCGCCATGATCGCCGACTACCTGAGTTTGCGCCAAAAACAGGGCGTGCGGTGAAAAAACCGTAGCGTATCAATGCTTTGACGGCTGGTTAAAAATGGTGTCAAGCCTATGAACGCCTTAAACGTATCGGTGAAAAACGGCGCTCAGACCAATAAATAATTTTCCTTATAGCTATAAACTCTCCTGCTTTATTGGGTAGAAACCATACCTATAAACAGGAGAGTTTTTCTATATATGAGAGATACGAGCTTTGACGGTCTGATCGACGAATATTTAGTTTATTGCCGTAGCAAAGACCTCAGAGAAAAGACCATGAACAGCTATGAGCAGAGCATAGTCTCATTGGTTTCTCCGACATTGCAAGCAGTGGCTGCACAATCGCATAGCAAAAGCGGATGCACAACGCCTCCGCTTGCTTGATACTGTGCTGCCAGAAAGAAAATGTCAAGCCTCCCGCGTATGCTCTTACGGTATGCGCGGGAGATTTTTTGTATTCAATCAAATAAATTTACAAAACACCCCCTGTACATATCTGGAAAAACAATATATAATACATAATATCCTATTTTTGAAAGATACAGGAGGATGAATATGAAAAAAAGAACCCTTAGTCTGATACTGGCTCTGCTGATGGTATGCAGCCTGCTGCCGGTGTCTGCCGCCGCCGACGCCCCCAAGAGCGGCACCTGCGGCGATAACCTCACATGGACGCTCGACGACGCGGGCGTACTCACCATCTCCGGCACGGGAGATATGTATAACTACCCCGATTCTAATGTTCCGTGGAAAGCCTATGTCGGCAGCATTACAAGCGTTGTCGTCGAAAGCGGCGTTACGAGCATTGGCGAACGTGCATTTCAGGCATGCACCGCTATCAAGACCATAAGTCTGCCCGGCAGCGTCACAAGCATCGGCAAATGTGCATTTTTGGCTTGCATGAAGCTTGAGAGCGTAAATATACCCAGCGGAGTTAAGGTCATAAGCGACTTTACGTTCTCCCAATGCCAATCGCTCAAGAGCATAAAACTGCCCGAAGGAATTACGAGCATAGGCAATCAGGCTCTTCAGGGCTGCGATGAGCTTACAAGCATAATCCTCCCCTCTACCGTTACGAGCATCGGCGTTCAGGCATTTATGTTATGCCGCAACTTAAAAAGCATCTGCATCCCCGCCGGAGTAACAAAAACCGGCTACGGTCTGTTTGCAGAGAGCAACAATCTGACGGACGTATACTTTGGCGGCACCGAGGCGCAGTGGAAAGCCAACCCGGAGCATGATGCTCTCGGCCTTCCCGAGACCGCCACAGTGCATTTTGGAAGCTATTACCCCTTCACCGACGTTGACCCCGCAGGCCGCCATGCTCCCTTTGCCGAGGCCATCCAGTGGGCAGTAAACGAGGGTGTTACCACCGGCTACGGCAACGGTATCTTCAAGCCCAACGCAGACTGCTCCCGCGCGCAGGTAGTGACTTTCCTGTGGAGAGCGGCAGGCTCTCCCGCACCCAAGTCCGAGGACAATCCCTTCGTTGACGTTTTCGCAAAGCACAACGGCGTTGACGCCACGCATTTCGCGCCCAGCAAGACCTGCACCCGCGCACAGGTGGTCACCTTTCTGTGGAGAGCGGAGGGTCAGCCTGAACCGGCATCGGCGGTCAATCCCTTCGCCGATGTCTCCGCAAAGCAGGATAACGGCAACGACAATCCCTTCTACACCGCAATACTCTGGGCTGTCGAAAACGGCATAACCAACGGTACGGACAGTACCCACTTCTCACCCGACAGTGTCTGCACCCGCGCACAGATCGTTACCTTCATCTACCGCGACTTGGCCTGAACCCGAATATAAAAAACACGCCGGATCAATCCGGCGTGTTTTTTATCATTTATCCTACGACGTCGTAGCCCTGGGCTTCGACGGCCGCCTTCAGGGCCGCCGGGTCGAGGCTCTCGCCTTTTACTATCGCCGTGCCGCTCTCGTGGCTGACAACGGCCTCGCTGACGCCCTCAAGCTTCTCAAGCGCAGCCTTCACCCTGCCCGAGCAGTGACCGCACATCATGCCCTCGATCTTCATAGTGACTTCCATATTTGTCTCCTCCTCGTATAATAAGTTTCAAAGTTAATAAAATCAGATATCAGCAGGCTTTGAGGTGCCCGTGATACAATAGCTGTAGGACAGCAGGGTCAAGTTC
>SFEX01000006.1 GCA_004557075.1 Clostridiales bacterium | reverse complement strand
AATTTCAAGACTGTAAGTTGTATACAATCATCTTGCACTCCTGTATACCTTCTTCCTATTGACACGATGCTCGCCCCTACAATTAGTGCGTGAGTGCAAAAGCGAGTATTGCCATTGTTACCGGTCGGGATGTCTCAAAAGAGATTCTTTTAAGCCTTAAATCGAATTGACCCTGCGTCAGCAGACACCTCATCCGTCGGCTCGCGCCGACACCTTCCCCTCAAATGGAAGGCATTAATTAATTCCTCTTTAATTTTTCGCACAGAGCTTCGTCGGATTCTGCCATGACGGTGCTGTAATCGGTGTAGATGACCTTGCCGGGCATGGAGCCTGAGGGCTTGCGCACAAAGCGCACCATGGTATAGTCCACCGCCGTCTTGCCGCCCTCGCGCGCCTGCGAATAGTAGGCCGCTAAAGACGCCGCCTCCTCTATAGTACGCTGCGGCGGCTCTACCCCCTCGCAGGATATTATAACGTGGCTTCCGTGTACGGTTTTCGTATGCAGCCAGATATCCGTGCGGCGGGCAAGCTTTGTCGTCAGCTCATCGTTCTGACTGTTGCTGCGGCCAACGAATATCTCAAAGCCGTCGGAGGATACAAAATCCATCGGCCCCTGCTTTTTTATCTTTTCGGGCTTTGCCCCGCGCTGCTTTTTTATATAGCCGGTGTCAATCAGCTCGCGGCGTATCTCCGACAGATCGCGCTCTGATTCCGCGCGCTCGATCTCGTCAAGAACGCTGTTTAAATAGTCAAGCTGCTTTTCGCCCTCTGCCACAAGCGCCGTCAGGTGAAGTTCTGCAGTTTTGAGCTTATTATACTCTTTAAACATTGCGGCGGCATTCGCCTGAGGCGTTTTCAGCGGGTCGAGCGCTATCTCAAGCGGCGGGCAGCCATCGGAGTAGTAATCCTCCACCGTCACGCTGCTATCGCCCTTTTTTATGCGGTACATATTCGCGGTCACAAGCTCCGCGCATTTTCGGATATCCTCGCGGCAGCAGCTTCGCGCAAGCTCCTCCTTTTGACTGGCAAGCTTTCTTGCGATGCGGTCGCGCGCGGTTTTGACGCTGTGGCTCAGCTCGCGCGCACGGCGGCGGCGACGCTCCAAAAGCTCGCGCTTTGAATAATACGCCTCGAGCAGCTCGGAAAAGCTTTCAAATACGCGCTGCTCATACTCTGAGCCGTACTGATGCAGCGCCATGAAGGAATACTCCTTCGGCTTTCCGTTATCAAGCAGCAGCATCGGCGTAAACTCCCGCGCCCTTACGCTGTCCAAAAACGCCTCGGCCACGGCGGGGAAAAGCTCCGGGGCATTTCCACAGCGGCAGGCAAGCTCGCGGCATATTAGCGGCGAAAGGCCGGAAAAGCCGTCCATAATGCGCTTATCCAGCGGCCTTGTGCCGTCGGAGGCGGAAATAACGGCGGATACCGCTTCCCTGTCCATATCAAATATCATCGGCTTTTTCTGCTTTGGCGGCAGGCGGTATATCATGCCGGGCAGCATCCTGCGCTCGGCGTCCCCACCGTAGTCCATGCGGCGCAGGCAGTCGATTATCCGGCCGTCATCGCCTATGAGGACAAGGTTTGCGCTGCGTCCCATAAGCTCAACGGCAAGCTTCAGGCTGATACTGTCGCCAAGCTCGTTGTGCGACATTATGTCAACCAAAAGCAGGCGTTCCCAGTCCGGCTGCGTAAGCTTTTCTATGCGGCCGCCGATGAGATGCTTGCGCAGCAGCATGCAGAACATGGGCGGCTCGGCTGGGTTTTCGATGCCCGAGCTTATGAGCTGGATCCTGCCGCTGCCGGCGCCCGCGTTTATCAGCAGGCGCATGTTCTGCCCGTTATTTCGCAGCGATATTATCACCTGATCGCGCTCGGGCTGCTGAACCTTATCTATTCTGCCGCCAAGCAGCTTTGGCGAAAGCTCGTCCGCAAGCGCGGACAAAAGTATTGCGTCAAGTGCCATGTTCGTCCTCCACGCAGGCCGAAAACAGCCTGTTTATCCTGTCCGTATCGCCGAGAAGGTACAGCCATCCGAACAGGGCTTCAAGCCCCGTCGCGGCATGGTACTGGGAGATATCGGCCTTTTGAGGAACGGAGTTTACCTTTGCGTTGCGGCCGCGCTTATATATGCTCATCTCCTGCTCCGTCAGCAGGGGGAGAATCCGCTCTACAGCCCTCGCCTGAGCAGGGGCGTTCACTATCGCGACCGTTTTTTTGTGGAGCTGACCGACTGCCTTGTTCCCGTCGGAGCACAGCATCGTGCGCGTTAAAAGCTCGTACACGGCGTCGCCTATATGGGCAAGGCCGAGCATACTTATCTCATTTATCTCGCGCGCTTCCATATGCGGGCAGAAATAATCCTTCATCCTATCCTCCAGTATATCAGCATATCAAAAATGTCCTTTAGGACTTTTTTGCAGGCTTCATAAAAACCTCGCTTCGCTCCTAAAAAAAGTCTGCTAAGCCAGACATTTTTGATGGCTATTTATCCGATTTGAGGAGGGCTGCCGCCCCCTCGAGCTCCCCCGTCCGTTATCTCAGATCATGCGCTGATTTGTTTTTTACAGAACCGAAAAGGCCAAAAAGCCCGACAGGGTCGGGCTTTTCCGTGGTTTATTCCTCGATCTGTTCAGCAAACTCCATCTGCGTTTTAAGTATCTCGGTCGGCGCTGTGCCCTGAGTGGTCTGCATTTCAAGCCACTGATCGCGGGTTATGAGTATCTGACGGGGCTTTGAGCCCTCAAACGGCCCGATGATGCCAAGCTCCTCCATCTGATCGACGATGCGGGCGGCTCTGGAATAGCCGAGCTTGAGACGGCGCTGGAGCATGGATACAGATGCCTGCTTTGTGTCAAATATAACGTCGACAGCCTGGGGCAGCAGCTCGTCATAATCGGGCTTTCCACCGCTCTCGTCATCGTCGTTATGACCCTTGCTGTTTGCGTTTTTGTCCTCGGCGGCCTTTTCGATCTGCGCCATGACGTCCTCGCTGTACTGCGCGGTGGCCTGCTTTTTGATAAATTCGACGATGGCGTCGCGCTCCTCGTCGCTGACAAAAGCGCCCTGAACGCGCATAGGCTTTCCGCAGCCGATGGGCGCGTACAGCATATCGCCCATGCCTATGAGCTTCTCGGCGCCCGAATTATCGAGTATTATGCGGCTCTCGAGCGCGGAGGACACCGCAAAGGCGATGCGGCTCGGGATATTTGCCTTCATCAGCCCGGTGATAACGTCCGCAGAGGGGCGCTGGGTGGCGATGACAAGGTGCATGCCGGCTGCGCGTCCCATCTGTGCAACGCGGCATATGCTCTCCTCAACGTCCTTCGACGCTACAAGCATTAGGTCTGCCAGCTCGTCGATAACAACGACAACGTTCGGTATCTTAGGCTGGTCATTTTCAATAAGGTGCTGGTTATACGCCTCAAGATTGCGAACACCAAGCTCCGAGAACAGGCGATAGCGCTTGAGCATTTCTGTAACCGCCCATTGCAGCGCGCCCGCCGCCTTTTTGGGGTCGGTCACAACGGGGATGTACAGATGCGGGATGCCGTTATACACTCCCAGCTCTACCATCTTCGGGTCTATCATGATGAGCTTCACATCGTCGGGATTCGACTTATACAGCAGGCTTATGATAAGCGAGTTCATGCACACCGATTTGCCGGAGCCGGTCGTGCCCGCGATAAGCAGATGCGGCAGCCTTGAGATATTTCCGACAACCGCCTCGCCCGCGATATCCTTGCCGATGGCAAATGAGAGCTTGGATTTGGACGCAGCAAACTTTTTTGAATCTATTATGTCCCGCAGATAGACGGTGCTTATAAGCTTATTTGGTACCTCGATGCCGACAGTGGATATCTTATCGGGTATCGGCGCTATGCGGACGCTGACTACGCCCAGCGCAAGCGCTATATCGCCCGCAAGATTTGTCAGCTTACTGAGCTTCACTCCCTGCTCAAGCTCCATATCATAGCGCGTAACGGTCGGGCCGTGCGTCGTATCGACTATTCTCGCGTTTACGCCGAAGCTCTGTATCGTGCTTTCGAGGCGCTCGCGGTTGGTACGCAGCTCCTCGTCGGCGTTGGGAGTGGTGGCATGACCCTTCTTGAGCAGGAATATCGGGGGCTTTTCATACTCGCCGTCCTTGGGCGCGGCTTCGATCTCGTCCAATATCGCCTCCGTCTCGGCTGCGACCTCCGCGGCTGTGGCTTTCTTCGGCGGGTCGGATACGGCGCCGCTCCTGACGCTGCCGCGCCCGCTGAGCGTCACCGGAGCTACTCCGGCTATTGCCTCCGCCTCCTCGACGGATATCGGTTCAACATTATCGGTATTTGGCTCTGCCGCCTTCTTGCCGGAGCGCCCGCCGCGTTTCTCCGCCGCCTCGTTTACGGTCGGCTCCTCCCTGCCGCGAGCTTTTTTGGAGAAGGTTGGCTCGTCATCCATCGGAATGTCTATCGCCCTGCGCTTTGCGGTCTTTGCGCGAAGCTTTTCTTCCTCGTCCTCTTCTTCTATGAAGTCCTCAGCGCTTTCAGGCTCGGATTTTTTCGCGGGCTTCGGCTCGCTTTTTTTCGTTTTGCGGCTGCCGAGCCAAACTATAATTTTGCGGATAGTTATATTGAGCGAGGCAAGGAGGAAATATACAAGCGCAAGGAACAGTATTATTGCCGCTCCGTAAATGCTGAACGCCTTCTGGAGCACAAACGCCAGCAGTCCTCCTATAACGCCGCCGCACTTTATGGCTATGCCGCCGCTGTACAGGGTCTTGAAAACAGCGCCGACGCCGTCAATATTATCAACGACTATATGCGACAGCAGAACATCCATAAGCGCGCCGACCATGAGCGGCAGCAACAGGGCCGCAGTCGTCCGCCAGACAACGGGTCTGCCTTTGTGGAAGCCGAGGATGACCGCGACCAGTATGAACACCGGCGCGCACACCCAGAAGCCATAGCCGAACAGTCCCTTGAGCAGCGAGCATATCCAGCCCACGACAAAGCCGTCGTGAGCGAAAATTCCTATCACAACAAACATCGCCGCGAACACGAAGCATATCGCCGCGCCCTCTCGCCGGAAAGAGCCGCTCGGCTCTGCGACAGCAGTATTAGCCCTGCTCTCAGACTTTGCCGGGCTTTTTCCCTTTGTATTGGTTTTTTTCTTCTTTGTGGTCTGTGCCATTACTCAGGTTCCCCTGCCTTCATCAGAATATCATTGAAAGCACGATCGTCAGCACGCCGACTACCCAGCAGTAGTAGGCAAAGCCGCCGAATTTGGCTTTCCTTGCAATCATTTTAAGAAGTCCTATCGCAAGCACGCCCGACACCATGGCCGCGATCATGCCGAAAAGATAGGCCGGGATGAGAGATGCATCAATGCCGACCTTTATAGCGTCGACAAGCTCAAGCACCGTTGCGCCGAGCACCGCCGGTATGCTCATCAGCAGTGAAAACTTCACCGCGTACCTGCGATCCTGCCCCGTGGCTATGCCCGCCGTGATGGTCGTTCCCG
This sequence comes from Clostridiales bacterium, assembly GCA_004557075.1. Lineage (GTDB taxonomy): Bacteria > Bacillota > Clostridia > Oscillospirales > Oscillospiraceae > F23-B02. The sequence goes on along the minus strand of SFEX01000006.1, from coordinate 58,545 downwards.
AACGGGAAAGACCTGGCAGCGTTGCTACGCACTGGCACAGTCCGATGATGAGCGCGTCCTTAAACAGCATATTCTTCTCCGTTTTTGTACCCCTTGGCATTTTATCGGACACAAAAAGCATGCAGCCTGTCAGGATGAGCGCGATGCCCACGTACAAGGTTGAGCTTGACAGCCCTTCGATATAATGATGCACCGGAAGAATGAGCACCAGCGGAAGCGTTGCCGCAATGATGAGCATGAACATCCTCGCCGCAGGATACTGTCTGCGCTGTCCGGCAGGCGCGCTATTTCGCCCTGTGAACAGGTCGATAGTCTCCGTGAACATCGACTTTATGTCCGGCCAGTACATAAAGCATATAGCTACCAGAGTGCCGAAGTGCAGCAGCACATCAAACAGCATATGCCCGCCCTCTATATCGGACATGTTGAATAAGTTTTGAAGTATTGCCAAATGTCCCGAGCTGGATATGGGCAAAAACTCCGCAATGCCCTGCACAAGTCCGAGAATTATGGCTTCAAGTATGCTCATAACCCGCTCTCCTTTATGTTCTTTCGGATATTATGTATACCTAACTTTGTTATTTTATCATATAAGCTCCAAAAGTACAATACCCAAAAAAGAAGACGGTGGCGCCGTCTTCTTTTCAAATCATTTGCTGTTTTTTTCAATCTCGCCGTGGAGATAATCCAGCGCGTCGGACAGAGTGCCTATGCCGTCTATCAGCCCGCAGGCGACAGCCTCCTCGCCATAGATAACGCTGCCGACGTCGTTTGCTATCTCGTCAGTCGCCATCATGAGCTCCGTATATTTTTCGCGGCTCACGCCGGAGTGGGAGGTCACAAAGCCGACTATGCGCTCCTGTATCCTCGCAAAATAGTTATAGGTCTGGGGCACTCCTATAACGACGCCGTTCAGCCTTACCGGATGTATCGTCATCGCTGCCGACGGCGCTATAAGGCTGCGCTTTGCAGCCACCGCCAGCGGCACGCCGATGGAGTGGCCTCCGCCCAAGACCAGCGACACCGTCGGCTTTTTCATTCCCGCTATAAGCTCTGCTATGCCAAGTCCCGCCTCAACATCGCCTCCGACGGTATTGAGCAGGATAAGCAGTCCCTTTATCTCCTCGGATTCCTCAACGGCGGCAAGCAGCGGCATAATGTGCTCATATTTCGTTGTCTTGTTATCCTCCGGCAGAAGCTGGTGGCCCTCCACCTGCCCGATTATCGTCAGACAGTGGATGATCCCCTCCCTGCCCTGCTGCTGCGCGCTTCCTAATTCCTTTATCTCTTCCAAAAAATCACCTCATACCTATTTTGGCAGGTATGAGGCGGTTTTAGTCTTTTATTTGTCCGTATACGCGGCCAGCACTCCACGATAGGTCATATAGCAGTCGAATTTCGCAACGACCTCAAAGGGAGAGTGCATGCTCAGCACCGGGACTCCGGCGTCGATGGTGTCGATATCGCGGTTTGCCATGTACTTTGCTATCGTACCGCCGCCGCCCTGGTCTACCTTGCCAAGCTCGCTCATCTGCCAGACAACGCCGTTATCGGCAAACAGCCTGCGCAGATACGCGACCACCTCGGCCGAGGCGTCGCTCGTGCCGCTCTTGCCGCGCGCGCCTGTGAATTTGCAGATGCCCATGCCGTAATTGAGCTTTGAGTCATTGCGCTTTTCCGATACCTCGGGGAAGTTGGGGTCAAAGGCCGCCGTTACGTCTGCCGACAGGCAGAAGCTTTTTTCAAAGCAGCGGCGCATCGGCACCTGCTGGATCTCGCAAAGCTCCTCCATGAAGCACTCAAACGCCCTGCTCTGCATACCACTCACGCCGTCAGAGCCGGTTTCCTCCTTGTCCGCAAGTATGCAGACGCAGGTTCTGTCGGGCACACCGTCAATATCCAGAATTGCTTTCAGCTCCGCATAGGCGCACACGCGGTCATCGTGGCCGTAGCCGCCGATAAGAGAGCGGTCAAGTCCGATCTCGCGGACCTCGAACGCGGGCACAGCGGTAAGCTCGGCGGAGAGGAAATCCTCCTCGACTATGCCGTATCTGTCATTGAGTATGCTCATGACGGCAAGCTTTACCCTGTCGCTGCCCTCCCCGGCATAGGGCACGCTGCCGATGAGGATATTGAGTCCCTCGCCGCTTATGCCCTCTTCCATTGTTTTTTTCATCTGATCCTTGCCGAGATGCGGCAGGAGGTCGGTAATCACAAACTGGGGATCGTCGGGGGCGCGGCCGATGCTGACGTCTATCGTCTCTCCGCTTTTGAGCGCCACAACGCCGTGCAGCTCAAGGGGGATCGTCACCCACTGGTATTTCTTGATGCCGCCGTAATAGTGCGTTTTGAAAAACGCCAGCTCGTCGGACTCGTACATGGGATTTTGCTTTAAGTCGATGCGGGGAGCGTCAACATGCGCTCCGGCGATGACACAGCCATTATCGAGCTTCTTTTCTCCGATGACGGCCAGCATTAGCGCCTTGCTGCGGTTATTGCTGTAAACTCTGCTGCCGGCCTTCAGGCTCATGCCCGCCTTAAACTCGACAAATCCCGCGTCCTCGGCAAGCTCTATCGCCGTCTTGACGGCTTCCCGCTCTGTGCGGTTTTCGTTCAGAAAAGCCATGTAGCCACGGCAATAATCCTCCATGGCGATGCGCTGGTCGGTGTCCATCACATCATAGCCGTTTTGCTGCTTATAAAACAGCGCGTTTTTAATTTCATCCATTTTTCAGCACTTCCTTAAACAGTTTGTTGCATTGTTTTTCAAAATCCTTTTCGCTTCCGTCGTTACGAAGTATATAATCACAGCGTTCCTCAAAATATTCGTTCGGATACTGTGCGTTTACCCTCATCATGGCATATTCGCGCTCTATGCCGTCACGTTTCATTATACGCTCAATGCGCGTGGTTTTATCCGCCACGACGCCTACGACCGACCTGCACTTTGCGCCTAATCCGCTTTCGATAAGCGCGATGGCGTCAATAGCGGCGAGAGTGCCGCCCCGCATCGCCCAATCCTCCAGAAGCCGCTGCACCTCAAGGCCGATATAATGGTGGGTTATGGCATTAAGATCCTCCAGCGCCGCATCGTTTGAAAACACGACCGCGCCAAGGTTCTTGCGGTCGAGCCTGCCGTCCACGACAGAGCCGGGGAAAAAGTGCTCGATATCTGCGAGCATCGCGGTGTTTGTCTCCAGCATTTCATGGTAGAGCGCGTCGCAGTCGATTATCATTGCGCCCTTCTTCTCAAGCGCTCTGAGCGCCGTGGTCTTGCCGCAGCCCGTGCCGCCGGTTATTCCTATGACGGTGAGATTATCCGCAAGGGCCGAGCGTATGCTCGGCTCCGAAAGCGCACCGGAGCGCAGTATTTTATACGGTACGCTGCTCATGTCTATTATAGTTGATTCCGTGCCTATGCCGCAGCGCCCGCCGTCAATTACAGCGGCGATCTTACCGTCAAAATACTCCATGACCTCCTGCGCCGTCTTGGGGCTTTCGGCGCCCGATGGGTTTGCCGAGGGAGCTGCAAGCGGCAGCGCGGATTTTTTGATAAGCTCCAACGTCATGGGGTGATCCGGACAGCGCAGCGCAACCGTCTCGCCTCCGGCGCGCACGATATCGGGAACGATATCCTTAGCCTTCAGCACGATAGTCAGCGGCCCCGGCCAGAACTTTTCGGCAAGGCGCTTTGCCTGCTTGGGAACCGCCTCGCAGTATTTTGACATAGCCGTTTTACCCGAGACCATAAGCGAGAGCGGCTTTACCTCCGGTCTGCCCTTTATTTCGTATATCTTCTCGACAGCAGTCGCGTCAAGGCCGTTTCCCGCAAGGCCGTACACCGTTTCGGTCGGCACGGCTACAAGCTCTCCGTCCTTTATGAGCTTCGCCGCGTGACTCAATTTTTCCGTAATTATCTCAGTTTTCATTACTGTTCCGCCTGATTTTTTAATTTTTCCGCCTGATCGCTGGTCACAAGCGCGTCTATGATCGGGTCAAGGTCGCCGTTAATGACGCTTGAAATATTGAAGTTGCGCACATCGCCGGAAAGCCTGTGATCGGTTACTCGGTTCTGCGGAAAATTATAGGTTCGCACCCTGTCTGATCTGTCGCCCGTGCCGACCTGACTTTTGCGCTCGGCGGCTATGGCGGCGGCCTGCTTTGCCTGCTCTGCCTCATACAGCTTTGAGCGCAGTATCTTCATCGCCTTGTCCTTGTTTTTGTACTGGCTGCGCTCATCCTGACATTCGACCACAACGCCCGTGGGGATATGGGTTATGCGGATGGCGCTCTCTGTCTTATTAACATGCTGACCGCCAGCGCCGGATGAGCGGTAGGTGTCTATCTGAAGGTCGGCAGGGTTAATGCTGAACTCGACCTCCTCGGCTTCGGGAAGCACCGCCACCGTCGCCGCCGAGGTGTGTATCCTGCCGCCGCTCTCGGTTTCCGGAACGCGCTGCACGCGGTGTCCTCCGGCCTCGAATTTGAGCCTCGAATACGCGCCCTCGCCCTCGACGACGAAGCTTATCTCCTTTATACCGCCAAGCTCCGTTTCGTTTACGTTTACAACGTCTATCTTCCAGCCCCTGCTCTCGGCGTACATGGAGTACATTCTGAACAGGTCATATGCAAACAGCGAGCCCTCCTCGCCGCCGACGCCGCCGCGTATCTCCATGATTATATTGCGCTCATCGTTTGGATCCTTGGGCAAAAGCAGTATCTTCAGCTTTTCCTCAAGCTGCGCGCATTTTTCCTTTGCCTCGGAATATTCCTCCTGCGCAAGCTCCTTAAACTCAGGGTCGGACATCAGCTCCTCCGCCCCCACCATCGCCGCTCGGCACTTTTCATATTCCCTGTAAGCCATGACAATTGGCTCAAGCTCCTTCATCTCTCTGGCGCATTTCGTGTAGGCGGCGGGGTCTGCGTAGATAGTCCCCTCCTCCATGCGCCGCTCGATCTCGGCGTACCTGTTGTCAAGCTGCTTCAGTTTTCCATGCATAGCTGTCTCCTGTGCATACATTATGATAATAGATTATTTTAGCACATTTTTCATCATGTGTAAACGAAAAAAGCAGCGGCGCTTTTGCGCGCCGCCGCTTCGGGTTTAGCAGTATTTATTTATGCCGCATGAGAAATCGTTTCAAGAACCTCTCCCGTTGCAATATCTATAACGACATTGACGTCGGCGACCATGCTTCTGTCATAGTCTCCCGCAGGGCCGCCGCGCTGCATCGCAACGTCGTTAAACGTTACAAGCCATACGGCCTTATCTTTAAGACTCATATCCGTGCCTGGGACTGTAGCAGTCTCGGGATCAGTGAATCTCACTGCAACGGCGTTTATAGATTTGGCCTCGGATTTTGCCATTTGCTCAACTTCGGAAACCGCAATTTCAAGTGCTTTGTCGCGGCTTATCATATTGGCTTTGGCTCTGCTCAGTTCTCCGTCGCTCAGCTCCTCGATTTTATATCTGTAATCCTCAAAATGAGTGCTGCTTTTTACTTCCTCAACAGAGCCCGTCAGCCTGACTTCCTTCTGCATGAAAACCGCAGTGCTACCTTCTACGGCCAAATTTTTGTCCGTGTCCTGTTCATCAGGCATAGCAAATACTACAGCTCCCAATGAGACGATCACGGCAAGAACGACTATGCAAAGCAAAACTACATGACTTTTTTTCATATCGATTACCTCCTGTCAGTATCTCGAGTCCCAAACTACCCACGAATACGAACTGGCGGCTGTCAGCCTGTATTAATTTTACAAGATTACCTCTAAATTGTCAATAATTAGCTAAAAAATATCGGCGGGAACCCGCCGATATTTCCTCTTGTATTTATTTTATCGTTACGTTTACATAGACAACGTGGCCGTCTATAGCCGCGATTATCTCGTTTGCAAGGCCGATGAGCATACCGGCATCGCTCTCGTCGGCAGTCAGCAGCTTGCTGAGAATGCCGTCAAAGTCAGTTCCGGCGCCGTTGGCCGTCACGGTTATATCCTTGATAAGAGTGACGGTGCCCTTTTCCGTGGCAACGCTTGTGCCCTTCTTTATAACTACTGTAAACTCATTGCCGTCGTTCTGAACGCCGGTTTTAAGGTCAATGCACTGCTCTATCGCGGCAGCGATGGTCGCAGGGTCGGCAGTGTTATCAATGGTGAGGTTGTCCTTAACGTCGTCCTTAAAGCCAAGGCGCTCGGTTCCTATCTGGATATACGAGCCGTTTGCCAGGGTAACGGAGTTGCCGGTTTTGAGCAGGTTCATGAAGAAATTCTTAACGCTTACAAGCTCCTGCATCGCGGCGTCAGCCTTGGCGCTGTCGGTCGGGGTCGAGGTGATGAGTCTGCCGCCCTCGGCGTTCTGACCATAGACGTTGAAGGTGCAGTCTTTTCCGTTTACGCTCGCCTTGACGGTCGCAAAATTGTAGTCATACGCTGCGGAGAACATGTCCCTGGGACTGAACTTGCCGTCAACGCCGGTTTCATACTCAGCACTTGTCTCAGTCATTCCAAGCTTCTTGAGATCTTCGCCGGGCACCACGCTCACAGTCACCTTTGCGGTGCTGACATCATTGTTCGGAATGTACAGCAGCGTACTGTAGTCGCCGAGCACGTCAAAGCTCAGGCTTGCGTCGCCAGCGGTGGCGGCTACGGATATGACACTCTCGTCGGTTGTCACGAGCAGGCGGCTTATCATGACCATCATCTGGGCACGGGTCAGATTTGCCTTGGGTCTGAACTCGCCGGAGGGGTAGCCCGCGATGACCTCGGTGAGGTTCATTGCGGCAACGGAAGCCTTGAACACATCGGCTATGCTCGCGCTGTCGGTAAATTTCGGCTGCATGCCGGTGGTGTCGAGCTTAAAGGCGCGGCAGAGCATAGTCGCCGCCGCCTCGCGGGTGATATACGCCTTGGGCTTGAACGTGCCGTCGGGGTAGCCGTTGATAACTCCGGCCTTGACGCACATCGCGACATAGGGCGTAAGATTGCTGTTCGGGTCAACGTCGCTGAAATTGAGCTCCGCCTTCTCGGTGTAGCCCATGAAGTTTGCGACTACCTTTGCAAACTGCTCGCGGGTGATGTTATTCTCCGGCCTGAAGGAGCCGTCGGGATAGCCGCCGACGATGCCCGCCTTTGCAACAAGGTATATTGAATCCTTTGCCCAGTAGCCGTCCGGCACGTCGGTGAATTTAACATCTTCAGCCGCCAGAGCAGGCACTGCAAGAGCGAAGATCATCACCATGCACAGGATAAGTGATATGGCCTTTTTTGCTTTCATTTTATCGCACTCCTTAATTATAGTTGTATATATGATACCATCCCAGAGGCCAAATGGCAATTATTTTGCGCGGTTTTATAATAATAAAGTATTATTGCATTTTTCCGAAACCGTGTTATACTGTGCAACGCGGATAAAAATAAAAGGAAGATGTATAAATTGGAAACGGCAAAGGAAAGAAAGCAGTTAGATATGCTGCACGGGCCCATCTGGGACAAAATCCCAAGATTTGCCCTGCCAATCGCGGCGACTGCTATACTTGGACAGCTTTTCAACGCGGCCGATATTGCGGTCGTCGGCAATTTCACCGGTGATCTGCGCACGGCCTCGGTAGCCGCTGTAAGCGCCACCAGTGCGATAATCGGTCTTGTCATAAACCTCTTTATAGGAATTTCCCTTGGCGCGAACGTGACGATAGCCTATGCCGTGGGGCAGCGGGATGAGCAGGCCGTGAGCCGCGCTGTACATACAGCCATAGTCTTGGCAGTGCTCGGCGGCCTGCTGGCCGCGACCGTCGGCGAGCTTATAGCTGCGCCGCTGCTTGAGGCGCTTCGCACGCCGGATGAGGTTTTCCCGCTGGCGCTTCTGTATCTGCGGATATATTTTGCGGGGCTTCCTGTCATCATGCTGTATAACTTTGAGGCCGCTATCTTCCGCAGCGTCGGAGAAACGAAAATACCGCTGATGGCGCTTACATTATCCGGCATACTGAACGTGATACTCAATCTGTTCTTTGTAGCGATACTGCACATGACGGTTGACGGCGTGGCAACGGCCACGGTTATCGCAAACGCCGTAAGCGCCGCGATTTTGTACTACAAGCTCCGCCGCACCGACAGGATCATCCGAGTGTCCCCGAAGGCGCTTCGCATCGACGTTAAAAGCATGAAGCGCATGCTGCGTATCGGTCTGCCCGCCGGTCTGCAAAGCGCGGTGTTTTCCGTTGCGAATATAATTATTCAGAGCGCTATCAACAGCCTTGGTACCATCGTCATGGCGGCCTCCGGCGCTTCATTTAACATTGAGATAATCACCTATAATATTCTAAACTCCTTCAGCCAGGCATGCACCACCTTTGTTGGGCAAAACTACGGCGCCGGGGACGTTAAGCGCTGCAAAAGGACAATGCTGCTGTGCCTTCTCGAGGGCGCTATCGCCTTAGCTTTAGCCATTGCGCTGATCCTGCCTTTCGGCAAGCAGCTCCTGTCTGTTTTCAACAACGACCCGCAGGTCATTGACGTCGGCTACATCCGGCTGGTGACGCTCATGACGGCGCACATATTCAGCCTTTGCTATGAGGTGCTCTCCGGCTACCTGCGAGGCTTCGGGATATCCGTTCTGCCTGCCGTGCTGACTATGGTCGGCGTGTGCGGCACAAGACTGAGCTGGATATATTGGGTATTTCCAAAGAGCCAGACCTTCCAGACGATTATGGCGGTATTCCCCATCTCCCTTGCGCTGACTGCACTTCTGATGCTGATAGCGGTGCTGTGCTGCCGCCCGGCACGGCGCTTCGCCGCAGAACGTTAACGCAAAAAACGACAGCCTACAGGCTGTCGTTTTTTCATTTGTAATTTTGTAATAATAAGAAACGGGTGATCCCGGCTGTAATCATGTCAATAGCCGTAAAATCTTTTATTTATCACGATCCATTTTACGCAAGCTCTTATGTGCCGCCGATATCTGCGCTTTTTTCGGCTCTTTTGCGGGTATAGAGATAGAGAACCGCCACCAATGCCGTGGAAAGCAGATCAGCCACCGGCTGTGCCCAGGCTAAACCCGCCGCGCCTAAGGCCGCTTTCAGGATAAACAGCGCCGGTATATAGATTATTCCCTGACGGCTGAGGTTTACGATCAGCGCCGCCGTGGCCGCGCCCATAGCCTGCAGAGCGTTGCTGAGCACATAGAACGCACCAAACAGGAAGCTGGTAGTCAACAGGATGCGGGAAAACTGCACGGCATAGTCAAAGGCGGCAGGATCGGTAAGGAACGCGCTGACGATACCGTTGGTGAACAGATAGCACACCCCGGTCATCACCACGCTGAGCGCCAGCGAGAACACGAGGGAAAATTTCATGACCTTTTTAAACCTCTCCCACAGCTTTGCCCCAACGCAATAGCCCAAAAGGGGCTGTATGCCCTGCCCGAAGCCGATACAGACCATGCCGGTCATCATAGAGACCTTCATCGCCACGCCTATCCCCGCCAGCGCCATGTCGCCGTAGTCGGTCATGAGGGCGTTTACAATGATCTGGCTGACGCTCATCAGAAGCGAGCCCAATGAGGCCGGTATGCCGATAGCGAGGACGCCGGAGCACACTCCGCCGCCCAAGGCGAAGTCTTTGAGACGGATGCTGAGAGTTGAGCTTCCGCGCAGGAAATACAGAATATAGTAGCCTGCGCCTACGACATTGCCAATGACCGTGGCGACAGCGGCTCCCGCGATGTCCCAGCCAAACACCAGAATGAGCAGAGGGTCGAGCACCACATTCAGCAGGTTGCCTATGAGCTGACCCATCATAGCCTTCCCGGACTGCCCCTCGGCACGGATAACATTGGAATAGCAGTTTCCGATAAGGACAAATGGGCCGCAGCAGCTTACAATCGTCAGATAAGTTTTGGCGTAGTCCCATGTATCCGGCGTAGCGCCTATCCAGCCGAGTATTTCATCCATGAACAGCAGGAAAAAAGCGGACATGGCAGCGCCTACCGCAACACAGCCCCACATGCAGAAGGAGCAGACCTTTTTCGCGTGATCCTGCCGGCCCTGTCCCATAGCGCGGGAGATGACCGAGGTGCCGCCTATGCCGAACACGGTGCCCACCGCCATAAAGATAAGGAACACCGGCGTGGCAAGGGATACGGCGGCCACCTGAAGGTCGTCATGAGTCTGGCCGATAAAAAATGTGTCCGCTAAGTTATAGATAAGCACCATCAGCATGGCGGCCATCGCAGGCAGCGCGTTTTTCATGACCGCCTTCGGAACCGGCATATTGCGAAACAGCTCCGTTGAATCCTGATTTTTCATAAATGCCTCCAAAAAAACATCAGCATGATTTTAATATCAAGCTATTGTTATGTGTCAAGAAAGTACCCGTCTATCGGGTATTTTCTCAGCGTAATGTGTCGCAGACCTTTTTGAGCAGCGAATAGAAGATGCTTCTTTCCGTCTCGGTCAGTCCGGAGAGTAGGCGCTCCTCCGTCTGTATGCGGTGCAGGTCTGTTTTTTTCACGCGCTCTGCTCCCGCAGAAGTGATTTTGACAATCTTAATGCGCCTATCCGACGGATCGCCGAAAGACTCCGCCAGAGCCTTGCGCTCCAGTCTGGAAACGATACCTGCCGCCGTGGACTGCGCCACATGAAGCCGCCTTTCCAGCTCCTTTAAGGTAAGCTGTCCATCCTCGGCGTCGTTCAACTCCAAAAGCGCACCCAACTGCGCTATCGTCAGATCCTGACCGCGGAGAGCATTGTTTGCGTTTTTCTCCAGCTCGTCGTTTATTTTTTTCAGCAGCGCCCCGCAATCCTTACGTTCTTCCATTAGTACGCCTCCTATCCGTTAAAATATAATAGCACGCTGTTGTTTTAATGTCAATAGCATGATTTAGTTTTTGAAAGCAAGTGACTGCCGCTCCTGTCCTAACGGGCATAGAAAGCAGTCCTTCGGTGCGGTTAAAAATCAACGCCGGGGCTAATGGGCAGGCGTTGACCCAAGCGTTTTCAACGGGGCTTTAGACATTAATAGGTGCAACACTTGATAGCCTATTACCGCTAAAAACAGCTAAAATCGCCTAATTAATGGGCGTTCCAAAAGTAGCAAAAAGCCCTGAAACCATTGAAATTTCAGGACTTTTCGTGGTACGCCCGACGGGATTCGAACCCACGACCTTCAGAGTCGGAGTTTTAAAAATGGCGTTTTTTATCGTTTCATAACATGCCATAAAGCATTGATAAATCAGGATTTTTTTATTTTGACGTTTTGTATCGTTGTGCAGAATAATTCAACTTTTTGCAATGGAGTTGAATTTTTGTTGAATTATTTTTAGCTAAAAACCCGCTCGGAATTTTCATTTCCGGAGCGGGTATTAATATGGGATTTAATGTCATCTTTTGACATCTTTCATTAACCGGTATGTTATGCGCCTCTGCTCATTTCCAGCACGAACATAAGTACGAGCCGGATATTTTTAACACTCATTTTTTCAAGCTGTCGCATGACTTCATTTGTCAACGCTTCGCGGTGCTTTTCGTCTACCATAGTGATTTTATCCTCCGAATGATTCCAAAATATTAGTCTGTTTTGATTAAAAGCTGCTGAATAAAAGATACTGTTCCATCTATCAGCTCCGGCCACTTAAACCCGCTCCGTATGTCCTGCAAGCGTTTTATAGCTTGTTCCAGATCGTCACGGTGAGCGCTTTGTAATTGCCCCCGTATATTCGGTGCATTTTTCCCTTCTTCAGCCGTCATGAAAAGCATCATAGCCAGAAGCGCAAGATATTTGCCCCCATCCTGCGCCCTTACTCTACTTACGTCATTCAAAAACTCGCGTGTGCCATTCATGTTCATCTCCCCATAGCGCAATGGAAAGCTTCCGTAACTCTACGTTCCGGGGCTTTTTTGGCTCTTTCCTCTCGGATTCCCTGTACTCTGCCGGTATCATAGGCGAAAGTAAGCAGGCTCAGCATATCCCATATGCCGTCGCTGCCTCGCCCTCGCTGCGTTCTGTAAGTGTCGTGTAAGTCTTTTACTATGTGCATTTCTTCAGCATAGTGAAACAGCTTCATTGCTTCGTCAGGCTCAATGAGCTGCCGGATCGGGTTCTTCACTGTCATACTTTTGTTTCTCCTCTTGAAATCGTGGAGCGGGTGCGGTATAATCAAATCACACCCGCTCCGGGTTGTTTGTAGCTCCTCGCCTGAAGCTTGACCGGCACACAGGCAAGGGGCTCTTTTCATGCGATGCAGAAGCGGCGTACCGTTGAAGTGCGGGTAAATGCCGCTGCCACGTCCGGCATAGCCTTTGCAAGGGCTTTCGTGTCCACTCTGGCGCTTTCTACCGTGCGCCATGTGATTTTATACTCTCCCGCTCTCAGCTCCTCAGACGCGCCCATAAAGGCTTTTATCTCGTCCTTGAGGGCTTCAGCCTCTGCCTGTGCCTCCTCCGCCATACGCTGCATCTCTCGCAGCAGCTTGATTTTACGCTCAATGTCCTGTGTGCTCATTGCTTTGATCTCCTTTTCATATTTTGCCCCGCTCCTGAGACTGTTTGACTACTTCCATGTAAGTCTTTCCGGCAGTTTGCGGGGCTTTGAGAGATTACAGAGACTGTTTGACTTCTTCGCTAAGGTCTTTCCGGCTGCTTATCTCTCTGTTGTGATTATAGTATACACGAATAATCGTTCATTGTCTATTGACATTATGCACGAATTTCAGTTCACAATATTGTGTATTTTATACATTGATTTTCGTGCATAATCGCGTTATAATATGTACAATAGGAGAGGAGTGTTGATGCAAAAAACGCCCCCCTCCAAACTGAATTTAAGGAGGTCGAGGCTATGCCTATACGGTATAACTTTGATGTATTAGCCGCGCTAAAGGAAAATGGATATAGCACATATCGGATACGGAAAGAAAAGCTGCTTGCAGAAAGCACCGTTCAGGCGTTCAGGCGTGGTGAGCTTGTTACCTTAGAAAATATTGCGCGTATATGTGAATTGCTACATTGCCAGCCGGGGGACATACTGACCTATGAGAGCGAGGAGACCGAATAATGAAGATATACACCATCATCGGCGGCGTCAACGGCACGGGCAAGAGCAGTTTGACGGGCGTTTTAAAGACGCAGACAACGGATCTCGGCATTATCATTGACGTGGACAAGATAACGGCTCAGAACGGCGGGAGCGCGCTTAAGGGCGGCAAGATAGCGCTTGAGCGCATCAAAAACTGTCTGAGCAAAGATATAAGCTTCACGCAGGAGACCACCCTGAGCGGGCACAAAACAGAGTTGACGGCTGCTAAAGCTAAGGAGCAGGGCTATTATGTCCGGCTGTACTATGTCGGCCTTGACACGCTGGAAGAAAGCCTTGCAAGAATAGAAAACCGCGTCAGGCGCGGCGGACATGATATCCGCGATGAGGATGTACAGCGTCGCTTTGCCGGTCGCTGGGAGGCTGTTGCTAAGGTGCTGCCCTATTGCGATGAAGCAAGGTTCTTCGATAACGACAACGGCTTTGTCGAGGTTGCCGAATATGCAAACGGCGAACTTGTTATTAAAGGCAATGTGCGCCCAAAATGGATATCCGAGCTTTCGGAGTATTTAAACCTGCATTAACCCCAAAAGCAAAACGCCACCTTAAAAGTGGCCTCAACTCTCTGCGGGGCTGCTTTTTCCGGTATCCAAGGTGCAGCGAAGAGCATGAACGGTAAAGTAGCGTCGTTGAGTAGCTCTGTAAGCTCACCGGAGCCGTCCTGACGGGTTTTTGCCGCATCTGCGTCTCTCTTGTCATACGTTTGTAAATCGGCTCACATGGCGTTTAAACGGCATTTAACGGCAACGTGCAAAATATCAGCTCTGAATAATTCGCAAAACGAAAACCCGCTCCACACTTGACACAGTGCAGAGCGGGAGATATAATAGGCGCAGAAAAGGCGCTGCGACAAGCGGTTAGCCCTTTTCGATGATCTGTTTAGTAAACACTAAAACCGTCACCTGCCGGGGTGGCGGTTTTGCTTTTTAACTCTGACAGTGATCGTATATCCGAAGATATGTATCGTCAGTGTTATGGGCATATGCCTCACCCCCCTTTCGGGTGGTGTGGCTAACCGCCTGCCGTTGTGCAGCGCCCGGCGCTCCAATGAAGCGCCAACGGCAGCATAACACAGCCTTTGACGAAATGCAAGAGCGGGTGCAATAAGAGCGTTTTTGATGCTTCCGCCGTCCTTCTGTTATGTGGATAGCGGTTTATTATTGCTTATTTACGCTTTAAAAGTCAGGTTTTGTCAAGTTTTGTAAAGCATTTGCACGTTTTTCAGCTTTTATTAAATACCGCTCCTGAACGCTCGTGCCGGTGTTCCTGAACGAGCTCAGCCCCGTACCGCCGTAATAGTCGAAGTCAAGAAACTGCCTCAGTTTTGAAGCAATAGGCGGTTTGCGCAGCGCCCTAATGCCGAGATCTTCGCGTCTGCGTATTTCGTTAGGATTTACGCCCAGTTCCTCAGCTATGCTTTTAAGCGTCTGAGTTTTGAAGTATCGGCGCTCAACGATGTCGCCATAGTACGGTCTAATAGACCTCAGCGCGTCATACAGCGCGTTGTGAAGCTGAGAGATATAAACATCCTCCTCCACGTTCTCAAAGGCTCTTGCGCTGTCCGGATCGGGCACAATCTCGGATAGACTGCAATCTTCCGTAATGCCGACCGGTATATCAAGGCTTGTTGCGGTATTGAGCAGATCGTTCTTTTGTCTCTCTGTACGCATACCATAAAGCGCCGAAAAGCTCCCGCTCAGGTAATAATCATACCATGACAGAAAAGCGCCTTTATTCTGCTTGTAGCTCTCTACGGCTTCACACATGGATATATACGCTGTGCTTACCAGATCATCAAAATCGACGTCTGAGCGGGACTTATACGCCATAAGCCACTTATTAGCCTTTTTCATTGCAAATCGCTTTACTTGCTCCCACAGCTCAATAATTCTCTCGTGTTCTCCGTCGTGTATGAGATTCGCTAATTCTTCGTTTGACATTGCCAGGCCTCCGCATTACAATGTATTTGACAACATACCATTGCTGCGCGGCTCTCCCGCTCTCAAAAACGTTTCTGAGCGGGTGTACTCTGGAATAAGTCTCTTTTTTTAGGTGGCATTTTCTTGCACTTTCTCGACAAAATTAATCAAGCTGCACCACTTTTTCCTCTCCGGTTTCTTTGCGTATGCACTCGCGGTAATGTGTCCCGCGAATTGTAAAAACATCTCCGCTCCACTCATATCCTCGCGGCGGCGGCACGGCTTCAAGCCGTGTGCCGTCCGACGCTTTATTATTAATATTAGTTAATTGGTAATTGTCATTTACATTGACATTACCATTAACATTATCATTAACATTAAGGTTTTTGAGGTTTTTGCGTTTTTGCGCCTCCCAAACTCGGCGGGCTTTAAGCAACGTGTTTTCGGAGACGTCAAGTTTTTCCGCAACTGCTGACCAAGTGCCAAGCTCAGCGAAAAGTGCCTCTGCCTCTTCTTGATCTACCCATTTACGCGGCCTGCCGCCTTTTTTGCCGTCTTCCTCAGCTTTGTCATGGCGATCCTGCGCTGCCTTGACCGATGCTATCATCTGCGCCACAAGCGCGTTTACAGGATACTTCAGCTCGTCCGGAGTTATCTCGCCGAGACTGCATCTGGCAAGCCCTTCATATGCTTCAAGGCGCTTGGACGCGGGAAGCAGACTAATTGACGTAAGAAAGGATTTGTAAAACACAAAGCTATCCCTCATCGAGCATCCCCACCAGCAGCCTATACACTGTCCTATTCGCTTTAACAAAAGTCATTAAATAGTTTTCCTTGTTCTCGCCCGTTTTGGCATACTCACGCCGGAGCGGGCGTTTTCGCTTTTTCTCACTGCGCTACACCTCCAGCACTCATGGCATCGAGTTTTGCAACGAGCATCGGATAATTTACCCGGAAATGTGTACCCGCGTAGAATCCCGGTGCTTCGCCTTTTGCTACCATTTGCCGCAGCAGGTGTTCGGTTATTATCCCCGTTTTCGCAGTCTCTTTAATTGATAAAAATCTCTTTTGTTCCATTTTTGCATCCTTTCATATTATGTGTTGACTTTTTGCATCGTCAATGATATTATAACTCCAAAGTTAATTAACATCAAGCACATTTTAAAATTTTTTAACTTTAAAATCAATATAATTTACACATTGTGGTGAAGCATATGCCTAAAAAGAAAGCAAATATTAACCCTATAAGCTGCGAGCGCATTAAAACCATTGTTGCTGAGAGTGGGATGACACAACAGGCTTTCGCCGAAACAGTGTTACATTGCTCACAGCAGCATCTAAGCAGGATGTTCAACCAAAAAGCTCCCGTAACATCAGATACCGCGCTTCAAATCAAAAAACATTTCTCTAATATTCGTGTTGAATGGATAATGGGAGAAGATAACTATAAGAGCAATGAAGATTATTTTTTAGCGTTGGCAGACGCAGCAGAAGAACGCGAACTCAAAATGATTGACTATGAAAATTTAGCTTATTATGCATTTCGTTGCTATTTGTCACGCTGCGGTTATACCTGTTACGCTTGTGAATCCCGTCTGTCTTCCAAAGACGAAGATATTATGCTTGATTATTTTGAGCAGTGCGATCTTTATCACGATGGCCTGATATCGAAAGATCCGAACAAACTGGATGTTGATTTACAATACTACGGGCAAAATATGATGCGTTTTCTTGATAATGGCAAGAACGAAATAGGGCGATGCAGCAAAGAAGCATATGAAAAAACAGTAAAAGACGTAGCAGATTATGCAGAGTACAAAATCCGCAAACTAATCGAAGGGAGCGGGAGCAATGGCTAACATACAAGAGCGGCGGGATAAGTCCGGCAAGCTGGTCTCGTACTCCATACGCGTTCATCGCGGTAGGGGTGCGGACGGGCGGCAGCTAAAGCCCTATACCGCAACATTTGAAGTTTCGCCCACATGGACGGAGAAAAGCGCGAGAAGAAAAGCCGAGGCTTTCGCCGCGACTTTTGAAAAAGAGTGTAGAGAGGGCGTAACTTCTGACAGCCGTCAGAGGTTTTCCGATTACTGCGAGTATGTTCTGGAGCTTAAAGAGCGCCGGGGAGATAAGCACACCACTATTGCAGACTACCGCAACATGACGCCTCGCATATACCCTGAAATCGGGCATATAAAGCTCCGGGAGATTCGCCCCGATCATCTCAATGACCTATACTCGAAACTTGCCCAGGATGGCACAAACAAGCGCACAGGCGGCAAGCTCTCAAGCAGCACCATATTACGCTATCACCGCTTTATATCACTTGTGCTTGCTCAGGCGGTGAAAGAGGGATTGATACCCTTTAACCCCGCTGCAAGAGCTGAAGCCCCTAAGAGGGCGCGTAAAGAGCCTAATTACTTGCAGGCCTCCGACATTCCCCGAATATTTGAGGCGCTGGACACAGAGCCACTTAAATGGCGTGTGCTCGTTCATATGCTGCTTATAACCGGTGCAAGGCGCGGCGAGGTGTTGGGGCTCAAATGGGCAAATGTGGACTTTGAGAACAGCCGCGTCTATATCTGCCGGAGCATATCATACACGCCGGATAAAGGGGTATATGAAAGCAGCCCGAAAACCGAAAGCAGCAAGCGTTTCATTTCCTTGCCCGCTGAGACGATGCAGCTCCTCAAGCAGTACAAAGCGTGGCAGGCCGAAGAAATTCTTCGCCTGGGCTCATACTATCAGCGCAATGATTTTGTGTTCTCTCAGGATAGCGGAGCGCCAATGCACCCCGACAGCGTGACGACATGGCTTGACCGCTTCAGCAAGCGCCACGATCTGCCGCATATCAACCCCCACGCTTTCAGACACACCATGACAAGCCTGCTTATTTTCAACGGTATGGACAGCGTGAGCATATCAAAGCGGCTCGGTCATTCTCAGGTTAGCACAACAACAAACATTTACGCTCATGTGATGGAGGAAGCGGATAAGCGCAACGCCGATATTTTAGGTGAAATTCTCCTGAAAAAAGCATAAAATAAACAGCGAGTTGAATTATAGTTGAATTTTCGTCCTAAAAACCCGCTCAAAAAATGAAAGAAAAGCCAGTGTCAAAATGCCGCAAAGCATTGAAAACACTGGCTTTTATTCATGGTACGCCCGACGGGATTCGAACCCACGACCTTCAGAGTCGGAGTCTGACACTCTATCCAGCTGAGCTACGGGCGCTTTTGCTCATGTATTATAGCAAATTGCGCTGTCAATGTAAAGCAAAATTTGTCCGCGCGGCTCAGGCGGCGCCTATTCTTTTTCGTTTGATAAGGGCGTTGACGTTTGGCCTCAAATCTGCTAACCTATGCTTTGAAAGAAGGCACGATTTATGGAACTTTGGGATATTTACAACATTGACAGGCTGCCCACCGGCGATACCGGCGTTCGCGGCACGAGACTTTCCGGCGGACAGTATCACATGGTGGTTCACGTCGGGATCTTCAATTCCGAAGGCAAGCTGCTCATACAGCGGCGCTGTATGCAAAAGAACACATTCCCCGGGAAATGGGACATCACCGTCGGCGGAGCCGCCCTGAAGGGCGAGACGAGCCGTCAGGCGATGCACCGAGAGCTCTCGGAGGAGTTAGGGCTCGATATTGATTTTGTCAGCATCCGTCCCAAGCTCACAGTTAATTTTGACGAGGGCTTTGACGACTACTATCTTATTTGCCGGGATGTTGAGCTGTCCGAGCTGAGGTTTCAGGCCGAGGAGGTCATGGACGCGCGCTGGGCTGATTTGAGCGAGGTGTTCGCACTCATGGACAGCGGCGAATTCATTCCGTACATGAAAAGCTTTATCGCACTGCTGTTTGATATGAGGCGCAGCCCCGACAATCTACAAAGCTAAAACACCGAGGATCATTCCTCGGTGTTTTCTTCTTCGCCTGACTCTTCGTCAAATTCGTCATCGTCCGGCTCTTCGTACTGCTCGGTACTGTCATTATAGTGCAGCGCGCTGCCGGACACCAGCTTTTTATGCGATATTTTCTTTGTTATGCTGCCGGCCACGCCGCTCACCATGTTCTGCGCCACAAGATGCTTGCCAATTATGGCCGCCAGATCAGTTTCCGGCGAGAGGTCGGACACCGTACCCTCCATTATCGACAGGCTGCGCCAGAACATCGTCAGCGATTTCGGAACAAGGATGCCGAAGTCGCGGGCTATGCGGTAAAGGTCAGCGAATATATCCACCGCGCTGCTCATCTCCGCCATGGATATAATGCGGTATTTATCCAGATACACACGCATGCGCTCATAATACGCTTCCTTATCGAGCGTCGGGTCATGCTCGCATATCGACAGCACGGTATCGGCAAAAACAATATAGTCGTTGCTGACGATAGACTTCATGCATATTTTAATGAGCCTTGCGTCGGTCTCCGTGAGCCTGCCCATCATGCCCAAATCAAGCCACACTATCTTCCCGTTCCAGACCCGGACGTTTCCCGGGTGGGGGTCGGCATGGAAAAATCTGTCCTCCGCAAACTGCTTAATATAGTTATTTATAAACTTTGTGCAGACCTCCTGAACATCGTAGCCCTGCTCGGCCATCGCCGCCTTGTTGTCTATTTCAAAGCCGCCGATGTACTCCATAACGAGCACGTTTTTGGTACTCAGCTCGTCATACACCTTCGGGCAGTAGACATATTTTATGCCCTCGATATTTTCGCGCACACGGCGTATATTATCCGCCTCGCGCTCAAAATCCATCTCCTCCTGAGCAACGGCCCAGACCTCGTCAATGGTGTCGCTCAGGTTCATGACATTGTTTATCTTCTTCAGCTTAATAACGTTCAGAGCGGCTTTGAGAAGCCTCACATCCCGCTCCATCACGGAGTATATCTCCGGCCGCTGTATCTTCACGGCGACGTGCGTGCCGTCGAGCAGGACAGCCTCATGCACCTGTGCGATCGAGGCCGCGCCCAAAGGATACGGCATGATGCGCTCAAATACCGTGTTCCACGGCTTTCCGTATTCGTCGGAAATTATCTCGCGTATCTGCGCCGTCACGAGCCGCGAGGCGTCCGTGCGCAGGCTCTCGAGCTTTTTGCAGTGCTCCATGGGTATTATCTCCGGGTGCATGGAGAGAAGCTGGCCGAGCTTGACGAAGGTCGGCCCCAGCTCCTTAAACATATCGCACAGCTTATCGGGGCTTATGCCCTGCGTAACTTTATATTTGCTTATTATTTTTACTATCTCGAACAGACGCTTTGCGTCCGCTCCCGTCTCCATTGCCATTTATTTTCCCTTCAATCTATCGCAGTATCAAGAATGTAGCAGGTATGGGTCACGTTTCCGTCATCGGTGAAGTTCACTATGCTGCCCTCCACGGTCTCATATGTGTCCGGCCTGACGGCAAGCACAAGATTGCTCCCCTTTTCCCATAGATACACCGCATTCTCATAGCTTATATCGCCGCTGCGAAGCCCGACGCGGACAGTCATGCTCACATTTTCAAAGGTATACTCCTCCGACTCGCTGATCTCCAGCCGCCCTAACTCCTTGGGCGCGATAGAGGGGTCGATGATATATCCGCTCTTGACATCGTGGTTTTCGTCCTTGAATTTTACGGCGGTAAAATTCGACGGCTCTCTTTCGGTGTCAATGGTAAGAACGTCCGATTTCACAAGATACAGCGTCTTGCCGCCGCACCAGATCCACGAGTTCTCGCCGTATTTCTCCATGGCTTCGGCAAAGCGCTCGTGATCGCCTCGGCAGGCCGCCTGAGCCTCGGCGGGAGTCTCCGCCTCAAGTCCCTCGACTTCAAGCTCGTACACCGGGGCTACCTGTCTGTTCCGGGACAAAAACAGTCCGAAAATGACCGCAAGCGCCAGAACCGCGACTGTAGCGCATATTATGTAAACCTTGTTTGAGACTTTTCTTTGTTTGAACTTTGCAGACACGCTTTTGCCTCCTCAATCAGATTACATTTTATTTTAACAGAAAACGGCTGATTAAACAAGACGTTTATGATTATTTGCAGGCATGAAAAAAACAGCCGGAGCATTTACTCCGGCTGAGGTGTCAAATCAGGGGGCGCACCAGTTCGGCTATGATAAATATTGCCGAGACAACAAGGAAGCCGCCGACGGGAACATACGCCGTAAACTTTTGATCGGTTTTGGTTTTCATATATTTTTCAATTATCCAGTTGCCTATCAGTGAAGCTACAGCGGCAACGCAGGCTAAAGCGTGTACATCCCCAATGCTCGTGAATCTCCCAGTACCGTAAAGTATGTTGAAAATCCACGATACTAAAAGCAGGCAGTATATAATTTTGAGTGCTATAAGTTTTGTTTTGCTCATTATTAACTGTCCCTTAGCCAGAGTGGACGCCACAATGTTCGAGTCATTTATTTCCTGTGATTAATATACATTAGAGTATTATATATGTAAACAGGTATTTGTAATTAGACAGGTTTTCTACCACTTGCACAAGAGCGTGAACCGGTTTTTGGTCAAGCTGACGACTGATCCCCTCGAATCTCTCCATAAATTGCAAAAAATAAAAGCCCACCTTAGGTGGACTTTTTTGGTGACCCGTACGGGAATCGAACCCATGTTACCGCCGTGAAAGGGCGGTGTCTTAACCGCTTGACCAACGGGCCATATAAAAGGCGCAGTATTTAAGCTGCGCCTTTTTGGTAGCGGCACCTGGATTCGAACCGGGGACACTGCGGGTATGAACCGCATGCTCTAGCCAACTGAGCTATGCCGCCATTTCTCAAATGAGCAATTGGAATTATACAAGACATAGCCCCGATTGTCAACAACTTTTTTAATTTTTCCGAAAATTTTGGTTTATTAGGCGGGCAGATAATTCATCGGGTCGATGCTCTGGCCGTCTTTGCTCATGGCAAAGTGGATATGGCTGCCCTGCCCTATCTCGCAGATGGCCGTTTTTCCGACAGAGCCGATGACAGCTCCGCTCTTGACCTTATCGCCCACGGCCACTGTGGGGGTATCGGCCAAATTCGAGTACACGGTCTTTATGCCGTTGCCATGGCTTATTACGACCGTGGTGCCGTAAAGATCGTCCTGCTCAATGCTCTCGACCTCACCGTCGGCAGCCGCGCACACGACCTCGCCCTGCTGGGCCAAAATATCCACGCCGTCATGCGTGCGCCAGTCGGCCATGGTGACGTCATACGCGAGCGCCTCCATGGTGTAGCCTCTCTCAACATCGCCCATAACAGGCCATATCCACGACGTGGGCTCCTCCCAGACATCGTCCTCAGACCACGTTCCGGCGGCTACGATGTCGCTGTCGTCCGCGCTGACGGTCTTGGGCGGAACATCGTTTGTCTCCGGAGCCGCAGGGCTGTCGGTAGGCGCGGGGCGGGTATTATCAAGCGTGATGCCCGGGTCAATATCCACCGTGCCGGGGGATTCGTGGGATGCTAAACTGTAGGCTGAGACGCCTATCACAAGTACACATAGCGCAAGGACTATGTAAAAGCCCTTGCCGGCAAAAAACTTATCAAGCTTGCCAGTCTTATTGTTTTCCATAGATAAACCTCCTGTTGGATTTATCTATATTGTTGACCGTATATTGCGATTATATACAACATTTATTTGGCAGATAAAAGCAAAAGGCAGGTTTTCACCTGCCCTTTACTATTTGCCTTTCATATATTCCGTTATTTTTTCAAAGCTCTCGTCGCTTATGACGTGCTCTATGCGGCAGGCGTCCTTCACCGCCGTTTCCGGCGATACGCCCATGCTCTCAAGCAGGCGCGAGAGCGCCTTATGCCGCTCGTACATTTTCTCTGCGATTGCTCTGCCGGCCTCGGCAAGCTCTATGTAACCGCCATCGTCAACCGTGACATAGTCGTTCTCCCTGAGCTGCTTTATGGCAACGCTGACAGACGGGCGCGAATACCCAAGCTCGTTTGCGAGGTCTATGCTTCGCACCATGCCCTTTTTCTCTTTCAATATCAGCAGCGTCTCAAGATAGTGCTCAGCCGATTCCTGAATCTTCATCGTCCTTCTCCTTTTCGCACTTTTTTGCGCACTTGGCGCAGTCGCCGCAGCAGCCGGTTTTCCCCTTGCGTATACAGTGTATGGCATACGCAAGCCATGCCGCAAGCAGGACGATTATTACAATCTCCATATCAGATAAACACTCCCGAAAGGAGATACACAGCATACGCCACGAGCCACGCAACGCAGCACTGTGAAATCATGACCAGCACCGTTTTCACTCCACTGCCAAGCTCGCGCTTTACCGCCGCAAGGGCCGCGATACAGGGGGTATACAGCAGGCAGAACACCAGAAAGCTGATTGCCGAGCGCAGGGTGAAAAGTCCGCCGAGCGTTGCCGCCGTGAGGTTTGCGCCCACGCCCATGAGCACGCCGAGGGTGCTGATAACGGCTTCCTTTGCCATGACGCCCGTCACAAGCGCGGTAGCGACGCGCCAGTCGCCGAAGCCGAGCGGCGCGAATATCGGCGCTATCCACGCGCCTATTATTGCCAGCAGGCTGTCGGTGCTCCCCGCCTCAACGACGTTAAGGCGGATATCAAAGCTTTGCAGGAACCATATAACTATGGTCGCAACAAATATGACCGTAAACGCGCGCTGAATGAAGTCCCACGCCTTTTCCCACATAAGCAGCAGCACGCTCTTGAGCGACGGCATGCGGTAGTTCGGCAGCTCCATGACAAAGGGAACGGGGTTTCCGGTAAACGCAGTCTTGCTGAGTATCTTTGCAGCTATTATTCCCACGATTATGCCGAAAACATACAGACAGGTCATAACAAGTCCGCCGTGGTCGGGGAAAAACGCCGCCGTGAACACCGCGTAAATGGGTATCTTGGCAGAGCAGCTCATAAACGGCACAAGCAGCATCGTCATTTT
This sequence comes from Clostridiales bacterium, assembly GCA_004557075.1. Classification (GTDB taxonomy): domain Bacteria; phylum Bacillota; class Clostridia; order Oscillospirales; family Oscillospiraceae; genus F23-B02. The sequence goes on along the minus strand of SFEX01000006.1, from coordinate 34,622 downwards.
CCGGTCGCGCTCAGACGACAGCGTGCGCGTCGCCATGATGGCGGGAACGGAGCAGCCGAAGCCGATGAGCATCGGCACAAAGCTGCGGCCCGAAAGTCCTATGCGGCGCAGAAGCTTATCCATAACAAACGCCACGCGGGACATATAGCCGGTATCCTCAAGTATCGCAAGGAAGAAAAACAGCACTACTATAAGCGGAAGGAAGCTGAGCATACTGCCAACACCGGCAAACACGCCGTCGATAACAAGGCTGTGGACAACGGGGTTTAAGCCGTATGCCGTGAGCAGGCCGTCGATCCACGCCGTGAAGCTGTCAATTCCCATGGCAAGCAGATCGGACAGCCATTTGCCCAGCACGCTGAAGGTCATCCAGAACACGAAGGCCATTATCGCGATAAATGTAGGGATTGCAAGATACTTATTGGTAAGTATCTTATCTATCTTCACGCTGCGGAGCATTTCCTTGCTCTCCTGCGCTCTTATGACCGTCTCCGTACACACTGCCTCGATGAAGCGATAACGCATATCCGCTATCGCGGCGTTGCGGTCGAGCGTGCTCTCGTTTTCCATCTCGACCACCGCGTGTTCTATAAGTTCCAGCTCGTTATCGCTGAGCTTGAGCGCGTTTATTATATCCTCATCGGCCTCAATGACGCGGGTCGCGGCAAAACGCGAGGGCACGCCTATGTTATCGGCGTGATCTTCCACGACGTGGCTGACGGTATGTATGCAGCGGTGCACTGGACCTGCGGAGCAGAAGTCTATCCTGCGGGGCTTGAGCTTTTTCTCGGCAGTCTCCTCCACGACGCGCATAAGCTCCTCTATGCCGTCTTTTTTTGCCGCCGATATCGGTACTACCGGTATGCCCAGCCTGTCGGACAGGCCGTTTATATCCACAGAGCCGTGGTTTCCGAGCAGCTCATCCATCATATTCAGCGCCAGCACTATGGGCTTGCCCATTTCAATGAGCTGCAAGGTAAGATACAGATTGCGCTCAATATTGGTGGCGTCGGCAATGTTTATTATAACATCGGGATTCTCATCGATTATGAAATTGCGGGTCACCTTTTCCTCACCGGAGTAAGGGCGTATGGAATAAATGCCCGGCAGGTCAACAAGGCTGTAATTTTTATGGCCTATTACCTGACCCATCTTATGCTCGACGGTGACGCCGGGGAAATTGCCGACGTGCTGATTCGAGCCTGTGAGCTGGTTAAAGAGCGTGGTTTTGCCGCAGTTCTGGTTTCCTACAAGAGCAATAACCATATGTCAATCTCCATTCTGCCGCTATTATTGCAGCACTGACAATTTTTCAAATCTCCACTGCGACAGAATGGAGATTTTGGCACATGCTGCGGTTGCCGCGTCAGCGGCGAGCAGTACGCCATTTATTTAATACTAATGATATAGTGTGATTTTCACACTATATTTCCTCCTTGGGTCTGACCTCTATCTTGGCCGCGTCGTCCTTGCGGAGCGTCATAGTGTAGCCGCGCAGGAATATCTCAATAGGGTCCCCGAGTGGGGCTACCTTGCGCACCGTTACCTCGGTGTGCGGTATTATGCCCATATCCAGCAGATGGCAGCGCAGATCACCCTCGCCGCCAACCGTCAAAATCACAGCAGGCTTTCCAATAGGAAGCTTATCAAGCGTCATACATTAAACCTCCCTGCAAGTGTAAACTGATGATATGTTAGTGTACACTTACACGGAGGTTTTGTCAATATTATGTCTTTGCTTTTTTTATATTTCCACAGTACCCACCGTCTCAAAATTCTGCATGCTGAGCACTTTCATTCCAAAGTCGGAAACGATATACAGGAAATCGCCGACATACATTCCGCGCGATGAGCTCCATTCCTCGCCAAGGTCGGACTCAGCGCACTTTTTGAAGCCGTCCTCATCACTGTAGGAATAGATAAGGTATTTCCCTTCAGCGCCGAAGCCTATAACATTCTTTTCGGGGGATACTAAAAGCGCCTTGTGATTATACAGTGCCTCGCTGTAATTTGTGCCGTCAAGCTCCAGCGTGTGCTTTGCCGTGACGTTTGCCTTGTCGCTTATATCGAACATGACAAGCTTCATGCCGCTCACCGCCCCGGTGTCGGTGTCAGCCTCGTTGCCGAGCCCGAAAAGCCGGGTGTCCGACCACGGGTGCAGGTACTCGGAAAAGCCGCTTATCTTCAGCTCGCTGAGTATTTTGGGAGCTTTCGGATTGGACAGATCAACTGCGAACAGCGGATCGACCTGCCGGAAGGTGCAGAAATACACGAAGGTACCGTCAAAGCGCACCGAGTACACCCGCTCATCCTCGGCAAGCCCCTTGACAGAGGATATCTCGTTTAAGCTGCCGTCAAGAACATACAGCGAGTTTGTGGTCTTTATCCCCTCCTCCGCAGGCTCCCAATTTTCAAAGCCGTGCTTTTCGTCCTTGTAGACTGTATAGCTGTCGATATCGACCGTAGTAACGAGCCTGAGCGCGCCGTCATACTCATCCATGGAAAACTGGCTCTCGAGCAGTCCATCAACGGTTCCTGTCGCGGCGACGGTAAGGTCGGAGACATTTACGCGGGTTATATCGGTATACATACGGGAGGTGTAATCGCTGACGGTATATACATCCTCCTTGCGCTCGTTTGAGTATGTCTCCTCAAATCGCGGGCTGGCAAGGTAAAGGCTTCTATCGTTCATATAAAGCAGCGAGCCTGCGCCAAGTATGGAGCGCTGAGCGAGCTGATTGCCGCTTGCCACATCGTAAGATGATACGACGATATAGCTTGCGCTCTCGCCCTCGGGCGCTATGGTGATAGATTTGCAGTCGGCGACGATGCTTTCGCCGTCCCTGTAAAAGCTCGGAACGAAGGTTTCGGGCTTGCTCTCATCCGGCTCGCTCCACACGGTGTAGGTGCTTATAAGGTAGAGCTTGCCGTCGTAAAGCCTGCACGATAGCTGCCAGCCGTCCTGACCTACCGTCTCCCTGAGCTTGGGGGCGGAGGGATCTGAGACATCGTAAAACTGTGCTATGGTTTTTTCCGTGTCATTCGACGATTCATCTGTCTTGACATCCTCGCGCATGCCATAGCACATCGTATATTTGTTCTCGACCAGCACCAGCGTCTTATCACAGATGTACAGCTCGCTTATATACTGATCCTCCGCAGTTTCGATCGTGCCGATCTTCGCGCTCTCCGCGCCCGCGGCCTTATAAATGACAACGCCGTTGCCGTTTACCGCGTAGATATACTCGCCGTCGGTCTTTACGATATCGCCCTCGTCAACGCCCTCAACCTGCACATTGGTCTGGGAAAACGCATCGTCGCTGGCAGCGGCTTTTACCGCTTCGGTCTCAAAGTTTCTCGCCCCGTTGTAATCGCCGTATATCTCCGTATCGGCCCGGCATTTTTTCACGGCGGCGTAAACTTGCGAGTAGTCAGCGGCGTTATTGTTTGCTGCCGGTTTACTCTGCGGCGCAGCGCAGGCCGCAAGCGAGCACAGTATAACTACACTCAGTACAAATGCTATTATTCTCTTCATATTTGCCTCCTTGAGCATTGTATTTGCTATTATTTGCACTTTTGACGAAGCAAACAAAGAAAATGTTTCATAAAAAAATCAGGAGACTCAAAAAGTCTCCTGATTTTATCGTTTTTTATGTACCAAGGTAGGCTGCCTTGACCTTTTCATCGGCAAGAAGCTCAGCGCCCGTGCCGCTCATGGTGATGCGGCCTGTTTCAAGAACATAGCCCGCGTGGGCGGTCTTGAGCGCCATATTCGCGTTCTGCTCGATAAGAAGTACAGTAACGCCGCGGTTGTTGATCTCCTTTATGATGTCGAATATTCCGCGCACAATGATGGGCGCAAGACCCAGCGACGGCTCATCCATCATTATTATCTTGGGGCGGCTCATAAGCGCCCTGCCGACCGCCAGCATCTGCTGCTCGCCGCCGGAAAGCGTGCCTCCGGCCTGCCATGAGCGCTCCTTGAGGCGCGGAAACAGGTCGTACACCCAGTTTAAGTCGTCGGTCAGGTCATCATTTCTCAGATATGCACCTATTCTAAGGTTCTCCAGAACCGTCAGGTCGGGGAATATCTTTCTGCCCTCGGGAACGAGCGTGATGCCCTTGGTGACTATCGAGGTCGGGTCCTTCCCCGTTATGTCCTCGCCCTTAAACTCGACCTTGCCGCCGGCGGGCTTTACAAGTCCCGCGATGGCGCGCAGAGTGGAGCTTTTGCCCGCGCCGTTTGCGCCTATGAGGGTCACTATCTCGCCCTCGGGCACGTCAAAGCTGACGCCCTTGACCGCTTCAATGCCGCCGTAATTGACCTTGAGGTCACTGATTTTCAATATTGCTTCACTCATCTTCAACAACCCCCAGATACGCATCGATAACATGCTGATTGTTCTGCACTTCCTTGGGCGTGCCCTGTGCGATCTCAGAGCCGAAGTCGATGACATATATATAGTCGGATATCTGCATGACAAGGTCCATGTGGTGCTCGATAAGGAACACCGTCAGGTTATATTTCTCGCGTATCTCGTGGATAAAGTGCGCAAGCTCAATAGTCTCCTGCGGGTTCATACCGGCCGCCGGCTCATCCAAAAGCAGGAGCTTCGGGTCGGCTGCAAGTGCGCGGGCGATCTCCAGACGGCGCTGAAGTCCGTAGGGCAGACTCGTCGCGATCTCGTCCTTGTATTTGTCAAGTCCCTGCTCTTTAAGAAGCTCCATAGTCTCCTCGCGCATGCGCTTCTCCTCCTTGGCGTTGCCGCGGAAGGTCGCGGAGAACACGTTCTGCTTTGCGTTCATGTGCTTTGCTATGAGGACGTTTTCAAACACCGTCATGCTGTTCCACAGGCGGATGTTCTGGAAGGTGCGGGCTATGCCCAGTTTGGTTATCTTATCGGGCGTGTTGGCAACTACATGGCCGAGATACATATCCCCGTTCTCGCCCTTATAGTTTTTCTTCATCTTGCCCTGCGGGTGGTTGCGGACGATAGGCTCGCCCATGAACTCGACAAGGCCGTTTGTCGGCTCATAAACGCCGGTGATGCAGTTGAACGCCGTCGTCTTGCCCGCGCCGTTGGGGCCGATGAGGGCAATGATCTTGCCCTCGGGAATATCCAGAGAGAGATTGTTGACAGCCACAACGCCGCCGAACTGCATGGTTATATTCTCAACATGAAGCACATTATTACTCATTATGCAGCGCCTCCCTCTTCCTGTTTTGCGGCCTTTGCCGCCTTTTTGCTTTTGATCTTCCGTATAAGTCCGGCAAAGGACAGCTCCTTATTGCCCATGATGCCCTTGGAGAAGAACAGGACGATTATCATGATTACGACGGAGAAAACAACCTTGCGGAAGCCGTCGCGGAAGAAGGATACCTCGATATTGCCGAAGGGGAGCTTGCCGGAGTCGAGGAAGCGCAGCCACCACTCGGAGCAGGCGATGTACAGGAACGCCGCGATGCAGCTTCCCGAGACAGAGCCGATGCCGCCGATAACAACGATAAGCAGTATCTCATAGGTCATGGCCGACATGAACGCCGATGCCTGAACCGTTGTCTGGAACATCGCCAGCAGCGCGCCGCCGACGCCCGCGAAGAAGCTCGAGATGACGAAGGACAGCATCTTGTGCTTAAACAGGTTAATTCCCATCGCCTCCGCCGCGACCTCATCGTCACGGATGGCCTTGAATGCTCTGCCGTAGGAGGAATTTATCAGCAGGACGATCAGAATTATACATATCATCGCTATCAGGAACGGGAATATGGTGCCAAATTTGAATACCTGACCGCCGATGGCAAACTTCATATCGCTGAATGAAGTGTACTTACGCAGAAGGTTTGAGCCGTTTGTTATTGTGCCCAAGCCGTTCCACTGGAAGATCGCGCGTATGATCTCGGCAAAGCCGAGGGTCGCTATCGCAAGATAGTCGCTCTTAAAGCGCAGTACGGGGATGCCTATGAGCGCGGCAAACACCGCGGCGACAAGACCCGCGATTATAATGCATATGATAGCGCCGAGGAAGTTTCCGAGGTCAACGCCGAGAACGTTGCCGAGAGCCTCGGGGATCGAGAACTGAATAGCGCCGCCGTTAAAATACTGGTATACCGAGGCGTGCTGCGCGACGGGAATTGAGAAAATGGAGTATGCGTATGCGCCGACTAGCATGAATCCCGCCTGACCGAGAGAGAACAGGCCGGTAAAGCCGTTTAGCAGATTCATCGAAACGCACAGCAGCGAATAGATAGCGCCTTTTTTCAGAACCGGAATGAGCATCAGGGTAAATTTGCTGGGCTTAACGAAGTTATCCAGTGCAAACAGCGCAACATAAAGTATGCCGAGGCACACTATCGTAAGCCACATCCCCTGCCGCTTTGCAACCTCCTCCGGAGTCTGGAGAGGCTTGGAATTTTGCATTGTACCGTTCATATCCTCACCTCACACCTTATCCGTTGCCTTCTCGCCGAATATGCCGGTGGGCTTGACGAGGAGGATAACTATCAGGAGAACAAAGGTGAACGCATCCGAGAAGATCGTCCAGTTCTGTCCTATGCCTTTTATGATATTCTCGCAAATACCGATTATAAACGCGCCGATGACAGCGCCGGGTATTGAGCCGATGCCGCCGAACACGGCCGCGACGAATGCTTTCAGGCCGGGCATTGCGCCGGAGGTCGGGACGACCGTCTGGTAGTTGGAGAAGTACAGCAGCGAGCCGACGGCAGCGAGGAAGCAGCCGATGACAAAGGTAAAGGAGATAACGGAGTTTATCTTTATACCCATGAGCTGGCTGGTTTCAAAGTCCTTGGACACAGCGCGCATTGCCATGCCGATCTTTGTGTATTTTATAAGCAGCACAAGCACGACTATGAGCACCAGTGTGAGTATCGGGGTAACAATGGTGACCATTTTCGTCGTTGCTCCCCATATCGTGACCTTCTTTGTAAGGAACGGGATAACGGGGTATGTACGCGGCAGACCGCCGGTGAAATAAAGCGCGCAGTTTTGCAGCAGGTAGGACACGCCTATCGCCGATATCATGACCGACATACGCGGAGCGCTGCGCAGCGGCTTATACGCCACCTTCTCGATAACAACGCCGAGAACGACAGTCAGTACAAGGACGAGCACTATCGCCAGCCACATCGGCAGACCGCCTGCGATCGCATATATCATAATAAGTCCCGCAACCATGAAAACATCGCCGTGGGCAAAGTTTATAAGCCGCAGTATGCCGTAGACCATAGTGTAGCCTATGGCGATAAGGGCATACTGGCCGCCCACAGATATTCCGGAAAGCAGGTATTGCAGATTGTTATGCAAGAAATCAATCATCTGTTTACCTTCCTATTTCTTCTTTCTCCTATTTCTGTACAGGAACGCATAGATCCGCTCCAATAAGCATCGTTGGAGCGCATTTACACGTTCCTTGTGTATTGCTTATCTAAAGTCTGTATGGTGGGGACGCAGTGCACGCCCCCACCATTGTTAAATTGCCGTTATTAAAGTTTTGCAGTGACCTGTGGGATTATGCGGCCTTCTGGACTACCACGAAGTCCCATACGCCGGTCTCAGTGTTTGCGGTCTTTATGTATGCTGTGTCGCGGTTTGCATCGCCCGTGTCATTAAAGGAGATATCGCCGGAGATGCCGGTGTAGGTAACGCCGGGGAGTGCTGCCATAACTGCCGCTGCGTCGGCGGAGTCTGCTGCCTTGATGGCCTCGATAGCTACCATGTATGCGTCATAGCCCATAACGGTTACTGCGGAGAGCATATCGTCGCCGCCGTTATTCTCAAGGCGCTTGGAATCAGCTTTGATCCACTCCTTGATGCCGGCCTCGAAGTCAGCATTGCCGCCCTCTGCGTAGAAGGTGGAGACATACAGCTCGGTGCTCTTGCCTACGGTAGCACCGACGATGGTGTTGTTATCCCAGGTATCGGAGCCGAGCAGGGGGATCTCAACGCCTTGTGCGTCAGCCTGCTCAACGATGAGCTGTGCATACTGGATGGAGCAAGGAGCAAATATTGCCTCTGCGCCGGCCTTTTTAGCGTTGTTCAGGTAAGAGGTAAAGTCGGAGTTATCAGCGGGGAAAGATTCGGTGATAACTTCCATGTCAAGGTCCTCAGCAGCTTCCTTGAAGTAGTTGATAAGACCCTGGTCATAGTCGTTGCCCAGCTCGCCTAAGCAGTAGACCTTGGTAGCCTTCAGCTGATCCTTTGCGAAGTTTGCCTGAACGGTGCCCTGGAAGGGGTCGAGGAAGCAGATGCGGAAGTAGTGCTCGTTGCCCTCGGTGACCTGGGGGTTAGTGCAGGTGACGCCGATGGCGGGAACGCCGGCTTCCTTAAAGGTGTCGGACGCTGCGATGGAAACGCCGGAGCCGTAGGAACCGAGAACAACGGAAACGCCCTCAGCGATAAGCTCGGTTGCTGCGGAGACAGCCTTCTCATTTACGGATTCGTTGTCGGCATAAACCAGCTCGACCTTATAGGTCTCGCCGCCGATTTCAACGGTGGGGCACTTCTCGTTTGCATACTGCATACCGAGGATCTCCTGCTTGCCGCCTGCGCCGTTTTTACCGGTCTGCGGCTCATAGACGCCTATCTTGATGACCTTCTCGTCACCGGAGCCGCCGTCGTCATTGCCGCATGCGCACAGTGAGAACACCATAAGCGCGGCAAGAACAAGTGCTAAAAACTTCTTCATTGGATTTTTTCCTCCTAAAATATTTCTCAACTTTATATTGTCCGCATAGAGCGAACATTTGTCTTTGCTCGTTGATATTGAGCATTATAAACTAATAATGAAGCAATTGCAACTATTTTTTGAATATTCTATTAATATTCAATACATATAGCCGCGATTTATCCTATGATTTTCGGGCTTGTGCGCCAGTCGGCGCCGCCGCGCCGCTCCTCCTTGGCGGCGTATCCGAGGACGTACAGGTCATGGGCGCTGCTGCATATATCGAACACGGCTCTGCACTCGGGGTCGAGCTCCTTAACGGCCGCGGGCTTTGTTATGACAGGTATCCTTGCTTTCCCATCCATCTCCCGCAACAGCGCGCAGCCGCGTGCGGTGGCCGCCAGAACCCTTGCATAAGGCGGTATTTCCCGGGACATGCCGGCGCTTATGCCGAGGACGGCGCACATCGCCATACGGCGTATGCGGCTGAGAGCGTAGCGCTTGCTCTTTGACGCGGCTATAACGGCATCAAGCCCGCTCTCCTCCCGCGCCGCTTTCGCAAAGCGGTTGCTCAAGCCCTCTCCGGCGTCCGGCAGAGCCGCAAACGCGCTGTCGGGCAGCATGCGCAGGCGCGACATCATAGCGCTCTCCAAATTTGCCATGAGCACGGGGCCGCGCCCGAGCTTATCCTCGCGCCTGTATACCTCATACGCGCTCTCGGGAACCGCAGACGCAATATTTGAGCCGTTTGCAAGCGCTCTGCGTATCTCCGCGGCGGATTTATTGTGTCCGCTCTCGCCTATCTCGTCGTGGCCGGAGCCGAAGCGCTGTATTGTAACGGGTTTTATCGACAGTCCCTGCTCATAGATTGCTTTTATATACTCCACGGCAAGGATATTGTTCGGCGTTTCAAGTTGGCTTGACAGCTCTCCCACTCGCTTTGCCACGGCTCTCTGCCGGGCGAGCGCAAAGGGTATGCCCTCCTGAGCCTCAAGCTCCCTGCGGATATCCGCGCCGATGAGCGGGTCAATGAGTATCTCCGCCAGCGTCTCAAGCGGCTCTGTCTCGCCGCATTCGCTCCCGAAGCTCAGATGCGTCACAACGCCGGTCGCGCCTAAAATGCCGACAGCACCGCGCGCAAAGCCCTCCGCCGAGGACAGTGCCCACGCTGTCGGAAGCTCCAGAACGAGGTCAACTCCGCTGCGCACGGCGGCCTCGGCTCTTGCGAATTTCGAGTAGACGGCAGCTTCGCCGCGCTGTATGAAATCGCCCGACATGACGCAGGCCACAGGGCAGTCCTCGCCGAGGAGCCTTTTTGTCTCCGTAATATGGTGTTTATGCCCATAATGAAAGGGATTATACTCCCCTACTATGCCGATTACGCTCAAAACTCCCATCCCTTTCAAAAATTTCTTGATTTTTGTGCAAAATGTATTAAAATGATTCAGGTACAATACATCATACAATTATTTTTTGATTTTTACAATAAGAAAGGAATTTTTAGAATGAAGATTCTTGTTATCAACGCAGGCAGCTCCTCTCTCAAGTACCAGCTTATCGACATGGACACCGAGTCCGTAATGGCAAAGGGTCTCTGCGAGCGCATCGGCATCGACGGCCACCTCAAGCACAGCCCTCTGGTCGGCGGAAAGCCCGTATTCGATGAGGATATCGCTCTGCCCACCCACGCCGAGGCAATAGCCGCAGTCATCGACAAGCTCACAAGCGCCGAGTACGGCGTTGTCGCCTCCATGAAGGAGATCGACGCTGTCGGTCACCGCGTCGTTCACGGCGGCGAGAAGTTTGCATCCTCCGTTCTCATCACCGACGAGGTCATGGCAGCTCTTGAGGAGTGCACTCCCTTCGCTCCCCTCCACAATCCCGCGAACATAATCGGCATCAATGCCTGCCGCGACGTCATGGGCGATGTTCCCATGGTCGCTGTTTTCGACACCGCTTTCCATCAGACCATGCCCGGCAAGGCATACATGTACGCGGTTCCCTACGAATACTACAAGAACGACGGCATCCGCCGCTACGGTTTCCACGGCACCAGCCACCGCTATGTCTCCGGCCGCTGCGCAGAGCTGATGGGCAAGCCCATTGAAGAGCTGAAGATCGTCTCCTGCCACATGGGCAACGGCAGCTCCATCGCAGCTATCGACGGCGGCAAGTGCGTCGATACCTCCATGGGCTTCACCCCGCTGGTAGGTCTGCCCATGGGCACCCGCTGCGGCGATCTTGACGCAGGCGTCGTCCAGTTCATCATGAACAAGTACGGTATCAGCATAGACGAGATGCTCAACATTCTCAACAAGAAGTCCGGCGTTCTCGGCGTTTCCGGCGTATCCTCCGACTTCCGCGATCTCGACAACGCCGCTGCCGAGGGCAATGATCGCGCACAGCTCGCTCTGGATATGTTCCATTACTGGGTTGCAAAGGTTGCAGGCTCCTATGTCGCAGCCATGAACGGCGTTGACGCTATTGTATTCACCGCCGGCGTCGGCGAGAACTCAAAAAGCTCCCGCAAGGCCATTGCCGAGTACTTTGGCTACCTGGGCGTCACCATCGACGACGAGGCAAACTCCAAGCGCGGCGAGGATATCATGATCTCCACCCCTGACTCCAAGGTCAAGGTATTCGTCATCCCCACAAACGAAGAGCTTGTTATCGCACGCGACACCAAGGATATCGTAAGCTGATCATTACATTAAATTAAAATGCCGCTCCGTTTGGAGCGGCATTTTTTATTGTGAATATAACGAGGCTTTCCATTATCACTGGTCGGGCTATTGCAAAGGCGATTATTTGAAGCCCTGATCCGAAGTGTTTTCCGCCAACCGGCGGTCAAAGTAAAGGCGCGATGGCGCGCAGTATGCTGTTCAGGATCTCACCGAAGAAGCTCGTGCGGCAGTCGGAAAGCTCCACGCGGCGGCTTTTTTCCATTGTCGCAAGGTCGTCTGCCTTAACCTTAGCTATTGCCGGGTTATTATACATCAGCGTTCCGCACTCAAAGTGCAGGTACAGACTGCGGTAGTCCATGTTGATGGTTCCTACAACACACAGCTTATCATCGCAGACAAAGCTCTTCGCGTGCACAAAGCCGGGGGTGTACTCATATATCTTCACGCCCGCTTTAAGCAGCGCCGGATAATACGAGCGCGTGAGCTGATAGACCATCTTCTTGTCCGGTATGCCGGGGGTTATCATGCGCACGTCAACTCCGCGCTTTGCCGCCATGCACAGAGCGCTTTGAAGCTCACTGTCTATGGCAAGATAGGGCGTGGTTATATAAAGGTAGTCACGAGCCTGATACAGCATATCGGTGTACACGCTCTCGCCGACATTTTCGTCATCCAGCGGGCTGTCGGAAAAGCTGAGAACATAGCCGTCGGCGTCGCCGCCCTTTTCCTCGAAGCTATCGGCAACGAAGTCGCCGTACTCGCCGCCGTTGGGGTTAAACGCGTTCCACATCTCAAGGAACATGACCGTCAGGTTCTCGACTCCGGGGCCTTTGAGCATCAGCCCCGTGTCCTTCCAGTGGCCGAAGCGCTCCTTTTCATTTATATATTCGTCGCTTATATTTATTCCGCCGGTAAAGCCGGTTTTTCCGTCTATTACGGTTATCTTTCTATGGTCGCGGTTGTTCATAACAAGGCTTACAGCGGGGATAAAGCGGTTGAAGGCCATGGTCTTTATGCCCCAGCTTCGCAGTGTGCTGCAGTAGTTTGTCGGCAGGCGGTCAACGCAGCCCATATCGTCGTATATGACGCGCACATCCACACCCTCGGCGGCCTTACGCTTTAGTATCTCCAAAACGCCGTCCCACATTTTGCCCATGTCAATTATGAAATACTCAAGAAAAATGAATTTTTCGGCTTTCTCAAGCTCGGGTATGAGGTCAGCATACAGCTCCTCTCCGACGCTGTAATAGCTTATCTTTGTATCCCGTCCGGCAGGATAGCCTCCGGCTTTCTCAAGATATTTAAACAGTCCGGCCGCAGCAGGGTCGCTGAGCGCGATCTCATCCGAGACGCTCCCCCGCTCTTTGAAATACCCCGCCGATTTCTCAAGCTGAGCATTGAGCAGTCTGCGCATATGGCGGGTAGGTCTTTTGTTGCCGTATATAAGGAACATCAGTCCGCCCAGCAGCGGGAGCACCGAAATAAACAGTATCCAGCCGACCTTATACGACGGGTTCATCTCGCTTTTTATTATGAACAGTATCGCCAAAACACTGAGCACGCGAAAAACCTTCTGAATATTAGGCAGTGCGGCGTTCAGCTCGCCGAAAAGCGCGACAAGCCACGCTATCTGAATTACTATCAGCAGCGCGGTTATCACCGTTCGGGAGAAAATTTTTTTCAGCAGCTTAGTCATGGCACATACCTCCTGTTCACATTTATTATGCCATTAATTTTACCGTATTTCAAGCACTTTTATGCTTGACACGGAAGTTTCGGAATGGTATACTACTAAGGCCGCATTGAGTGGGTCGGAAGTTCGGGAGCAGCCCGGCACCTACGAGAGCGAGACCTGAAGAAAGGATTTGTAAGTTCATGAAGCATGCTATCATCATGACCGGCGGCAAGCAGTACCGTGTCGCAGAGGGCGACGTCATCTTCGTCGAGAAGCTCGATGTTGAGGCTGGCGAGTCCGTTAAGTTTGATAAGGTTCTGGCCGTTATCGACGAGGAAAACACCGTTTTCGGCGCACCTGTCATCGAAGGCGCAAGCGTTTCCGCAAACGTCGTCAAGACCGGCAAGGGCAAGAAGATCCGCGTCTACAAGATGAAGCCCAAAAAGGGCTACCGCAGAACTCAGGGTCACAGACAGCCCTATACCAAGGTTCAGATCGAAACCATCAATGCATAATTTATTCCGCTACTACTGATAATGGAGGTGTAACCTTAATGGCACATAAAAAAGGTATGGGTTCTACCAAGAACGGCCGCGACAGTGAGTCGAAGCGTCTTGGTCTTAAAAGAGCAGACGGTCAGTTTGTTCTGGCCGGCAATATCCTTGTCAGACAGCGCGGTACCAAAATCCACCCCGGCACTAACGTCGGTAAGGGTAAGGACGATACCCTGTTCGCCCTCGTGGACGGCAAGGTGAAGTTCGAGCGCAAGGACAAGGGTCGCAAGCAGGTCTCTGTTTACGAAGAAATCGCGCAGTAAATGAAGATTTGACAATGCCGGACAAGTACGTCCGGCATTGTTTTTAACTTTTAAAGGAGGATACAATACATGGCTACCTCTTTTGTAGATAAAGCAAGAATAAGCGTCCGCGCAGGAAACGGCGGCAACGGCGCCGTCGCGTTCCACCGCGAGAAATATGTCGCGGCCGGCGGGCCTGACGGCGGCGACGGCGGCAAGGGTGGCGATATCGTTTTCGTTGTTGACGACAATATGTCCACGCTGATGGATTTCAGGTACAAGCGCAAGTACGTCGCCGGAAACGGCGCCGACGGTCAGGGCAAGCGCTGCTCCGGCAAGGACGGCGAGAGCATGTATATCCGCGTTCCGCGCGGCACGCTCGTGCGCGATACGGAGACGGGCGCAATAATGCACGACATGTCCGACGGCAAGGATTTTACCGTTGCAAAAGGCGGCAAGGGCGGCTGGGGCAACAAGCATTTTGCGACTCCAACGCGTCAGGTGCCCCGCTTTGCAAAGCCGGGGCTTCCCGGCGAGAGCCACGATATAACCCTTGAACTGAAGCTTCTTGCGGACGTCGGGCTTGTGGGCTTTCCGAATGTCGGAAAGAGCACTCTGCTTTCCGTTGTCAGCAAGGCTCACCCGAAGATAGCAAACTATCACTTCACCACTCTTTTCCCCAACCTCGGCGTTGTGTATGTCGATGAGGGGCGCTCCTTCGTCATGGCCGATATCCCCGGCATCATTGAGGGCGCGTCGGAGGGTGCGGGGCTCGGCCACGATTTTCTGCGGCATATCGACCGCTGCCGCCTGCTGATACACCTTGTTGACGTCTCCGGCTCTGAGGGGCGCGACCCCGTCGCGGATTTTGATGCCATAAACGCCGAGCTGCACGAATATTCCCCCGAGCTTGCCGAGCGTATGCAGATAGTCGCCGCGAACAAATGCGACCTATGCGGCGGCGAGCGCGAGAACATCGAGCGGCTGCGCGCTCATGTCGAGGCGCTGGGCTATGAGTTTTTCGAGATGAGCGCCGCCACCCACAGCGGCACACGGGAGCTTGTGAACATCGCCGCGGCAAAGCTTCAGGAGCTGCCTCCGGTCATACACTTTGAAGCAGACTACGTTCCCCCCGAGCCTGTTATCGACACCTCTGAGGAGCTCAGCATTGAGCGTTTCGACGATGTGTGGGTCGTCGAGGGGCCGTGGCTCCAGCGGCTCATGGGCTCTGTTAATTTCTCGGACAACGAAAGTCTCATGTACTTTGACCGCGTTCTGCGCGACAACGGCGTTTACAAGCGCATGGAGGATATGGGCATCCAGGACGGCGATACGGTAAGTATCTACAATCTCGAATTTGTATACAGGGATTAATTGGCAGCACCCCATTCGTTAGTATAGCTAACGAGTGGGGTGCACCTTTAAGCATAAGACGACAAAAATGCTATGCAATCGGCGAACCTTTTGCATAGCATTTCCCGTTTTCCGCTTTTTCGGCATAAGTCATAAGGCTTTTAATATATCCTTATCACTTCCGCCGTTTGCGGACACTGTTTTCTGCTTTTTACTTGAGGCCGTTCTCGTATGCCTCGATCATCTTCTTGACCATCTGGCCGCCGACAGAACCAGCCTGACGTGCGGTGATATCGCCGTTATAACCGTTCTTCAGATTTACGCCAACCTCAGTTGCGGCTTCCATCTTGAACTTCTCCATTGCCTCGCGTGCTGCGGGGACAACAAGATGATTGCTGGAATTGTTAGACATAGTTTTACATCTCCTTTTCTGTATTGGGTCATCTTTTTCAACCCGTAACTTATCATTGCCATGTAAGGTCGATATATTCTGATTCATAAGATGTAATTCTTGCTAAAAACATAGGCACACAATATATTGTATACCCGCTCTTTTTCAAGCACAAATCGACAAAAATTTATTTATATTATGGTCTTATGTCTACTTGACAATTATTTTGAATGACTGTACAATACCCTTGTATCCGTATCGTTACCTTTTTTCCAATTATATTTCGACAGCTTTCAGCTTTCGTTTATACTATACTACTCTTTAATACAATAGGAGTATTATTCAATATGCGTAATGTTTTAAGAATCTTTCAAAATGACATAAGAACCTTGTCAAAGCATTTCTTCGCTTTGACTATCGTCATTGCCATAACATTCCTGCCGGCGCTTTACGCGTGGTTTAATGTCTATGCCTTCTGGGATCCTTATGGCAAAACGGATCAGGTCAAAGTCGCCGTCGTTTGCAACGACCAGGACTACATGGACTCCGACGGCAAGATCATAAACATAGGCAAGGATCTTGTGGACGAGCTAAAGGATAATACGACATTCGGTTACGTTTTTATTGACGACGCCGACGAGGCCATCGAGGGCGTCTACTCCGGCGACTATTACGCGGCGGTAGTTATAGATTCCGACTTTACATATAATATGTATAACTTCCTCACAACGGACATCTATAACCCCACCATAGCCTTTTACCAGAACGAAAAGCAAAACGCCGTTGCCGTCAAAATCGTTGAGGCCGCGGCAAGCGAGATAAAGCAGAGCGTTAACCAGAAATACATCTCCGCAATGGTGGAGACCCTGTTTGACAAGCTCAACGCTTTCTCCGAGGACGTTCAGGGCGATTCCTCCGCAGAGCTGCTCAAGAACACTCTCGAAAAGGTCAACAACAACCTGAAAAGCTACAGCGGCACGATCGATCGCTTCATCTCCGCGAACAACGCGCTTATCGACACTCTCCAGCGCACAAATAATACCCTCAACTACTCCATTTATCTTATCGGCAACGAGAGAGTAAACATTTCCGATCAGATAGTCTATATTGAGGACATTCAGACAGATCTTGCGCTTATAAACGAAGAAGTAAACAACATGCTGCTCGGCTTGCAGGACTCCGTCCAGGAGGCTATATACAAGCTTGACAGGCTGTATCAGGGCGACACCGACGACGCCGAAGCCGCCAAGAAAGCTCTTGCAGAGCTTGAGCGGCAGTACCAGGAGCTTATAGACTACCTCACTCACTCCGGCCTGACCGGCCCTGAGATCGAGGACGCGCTCACCGCGCTCAATAAGATCACCGACAAGATCACCGAGCTGCGCGATAAGCTTGGGCTTAACCAGCCGGCTGACGCCGCGCAGATCAACGTACTTGCAGCGCATAACGCCGAGGCTATCAAGGAAATTCAAACCGACTACGAAACCATCGCTGTTCCCAAGGTATACGAGGCCGTTACCGGCAACGATTACGACGACCTTACAAGCCAGACGTCCTCCGCGAATACCATGGATTCTCTGATGAGCTTCATGGTCGAGGACACCGGCGATCGCATCGGCAGCATTCAGGATAAGCTCGCCACCGCGAAGTCCACCTCCGACGCGGAGGTCAGAAACGAGGCTCTCAAGAGCGCGCAGAGTGACGCCGCCATCGTTGAGCAGGAGATGTCCGCTCTGAGCGTGGCATTCAGCTCCGTCGAAACCGCCTCCGGCACTTCCACCGGCGCCGCTTCCGCTGTTGACTCAGCCGCCAGCGACGCCAAGACCGCAAGGGATATTCTCGATGATATCCTCAACGGAAACCGTGACATTGATCTTATAAACGATCTCCAGATAATAAGCGATACTCTCGGCACCGTTAGAGTCACCCTGACCGAGACCGTTTACCCTGCTCTCAACACCCTGCTCGATAATTTGCAGGATAGCTTGGGAGATGTGTCCTCCCTGCTGCTTGACCTGAGCGGCATTCTCGGCAAGACCACGCCCATAGTCTCCGAGCTGGGGAGCACCTTCGGCGCAGTTAACAACGCGCTCATTCAGGTTCAGGACCTGCTTGCCTCCTACAGCAGCAGGATCACCGATTTCATCGACGTCCTCAACGGGACGGACGATAACGGCATCATTCAGGGTATATTCGATTTCTTTGACGTCAACCCCGAAAGCATTGGCGCTTTCCTCTCTAACCCCGTGTCAATGAGGTTCGAGAGTATCTATCCCATAGAGTCCTACGGCGCCGGTATGGCTCCGTTCTACACGATCCTCGCTATCTGGGTCGGCTGCGTCATGATAAACGCTATTCTGAAGTTCGACACTCCCGTCGAGCTTTTAGGCGCAACGTCCGCTCAGAAATTCATCGGCAGATACCTGCTGTTCTTCCTTATCAGTCAGTTGCAGTCCCTTATCATCATCGTGGGTAATATGCTCATCCTCGGCGTAAGCTGTGTGCACCCGGGGCTGTTCATTCTCGCGGGCGCGGTTTCTTCCCTTGCCTGCTCAATGATCGCCTACTGCCTCGCCATAATCTTCGGCAACGTCGGAAAAATGCTCTCCGTCGTCATCATGATCATCCAGATCGCAGGCTCCGGCGGCTCTTACCCCATTGAGCTTCTGCCCGACTTCTTCCAGCAGATATATCTGCTCTTCCCCTTCCCCTACGCAATTAACGCAATGCGCGAGGCGATAGCAGGTCTGTACGGCAACCAGTATCTTATCTATATTCTGCTGCTCCTGCTCTTCTTCGCAATTTTCCTGGTTCTCGGACTTACGCTGAAGCGTCCGCTTTCCGGCATGAGCGAATACATGGACGAGCAGCTTGAAAAGACCGAAATGATGTAAAATCTTTGGCACAGAGGAGCGTTGTTATGGATTCTCAATACGAAATCAAATACAATAATCTCATACAGGGTCTTGAGGAAATGCACGCAAAGAATGTCAAAAGGACCAAAGCTGCGCTAAGGTGCCTGCTTATCATACCTGCGGTCATTCTTATCATGCTGTTCATGACAAAAGGCTCAAAAACCATCTTCCTCGTGCTGTGGATAGCGTCCATGTTCATTATAGCGTTTGTGCTCATTGTCGTTGAGTATCAGGACTATCTGCTGAGAAAAATGGTCGCCAAGGCGCAGAGTGCCACTGCCGACGCTGAGGCATCGGCTGCTATTGCGGCTCCCGCCGCGAATGACGCCGCTCCCGCAACCCAGCGCGCAGGCGAGATACGCCAGGCGGTTCAGCAGCGCTCACCGGAGCAGGACTCGGGCGGTTTCAGGTACGATAACTATGATGAAAGTGCCGGTGACAACTGACTCACATCCCAATGAAACAAACTCCCAAAGGAAAGAGTTATGATATGAAGAACTTTAAAGTAACAGCTTCAAATATCTTATCCGTTGCGCGTTCGGACGTTAGGCGTCTGAGCCGGAGCGTTGTCGCGGTTGTATGTGTGTTCTGCCTTGCACTTGTCCCCTGTCTGTACGCATGGTTTAATATCATCTCCAACTGGAATCCCTACACTCCCGACGCCACAAGCAATTTGAAGATAGCGGTCGCCTCCGAGGACGCAGGCACGACCTTCCTCGGCATGAATTTTAATGTCGGCAATATTATCATTGAGCGCCTGAAATCCGACGATCAGATAGACTGGCAGTTCCCCGAATCCTCGCAGGCTGTCATGGACGGGCTTTACAGCAGTGATTACTACGCCGGAATAATCATCCCCGAGGATTTCAGCAGCAGCATGCTCGGCTTTACCGACGGCGAATTTGAGCAGCCCGAGATTCTTTACTACGACAACCAGAAGATGAACGTTATCGCGTCAAGGGTCACGGATCGTGCGCAGAGCCTTATCAAGAATGAGATAAACGGTATCTTCGTCGCAACCATAGTCGAAGAGCTGTCGACCTTCACCTCCCTGTTCTCCGGCATGGGTGTCAACTCCGAAAACACGCTTGATGGTCTCAGCGATGAGCTGGAAAACGTGAAATCTGACCTTCGCACCTACGTCTCCATAATGGATTCCATGGCTTCGGTAACGCAGTCGGCCGCAAACGTCGCCTCGATGACGAATAACCTGCTGCCCGACGTCGTAACGATGCTCAACAACAGCCGCAGCTCCATCGCCGACATGAAAGATCGCCTTGCGACAAGCAAGGAGGATATAATCTACGCCGCCGACGCGATCAGAAACAGCTCCGAGGAGCTGAGAAACACCATTGAAAAACTTGACTCCGCAGTAGACGGCGACCCCGCCGAGGCCGGAAAGTCGTACATAGACTGGGACGCGATCTACGGAGAGGGCGGCATCACCGAGTATGAGGGCGAGATCCTCGATGACCTCTACTACGACATCAACAAGCAGCTCCATGACAGCGTCATTCGCTTCGACGATATACTCCAGCAGACCAATATCGACAGCAACCTCATAAATTCCATGACAACGCTGCAATCCTCGCTGGACAATCTGGATTCGCTGCTGGCTAACATCGAATCCGATGTCGACGGTCAGTCGTACACCTTGCAGCAGTACACCACCGCGCTCAACTCCTGCACGCAGAGCATCAATGGCACTCGTGATGTAATGAACTCAATGCTGCAAATGGTAACGAACGTGCAGTCGAACATCAACGATCTGCGCTCCAGTGAGAGCTTCTCTAACATTCTCTCGCTCATGAACGACGACGTCGCAGGACTGGTCGAATACCTCGCCTCCCCCGCGAACCTTGAGGTAGTCAGGGTTTACGCGCTCGATAATTTTGGCTCGGGCATGGCTCCGTTCTATACCGTGCTCTCACTCTGGGCCTGCGCGCTTCTGAGCGTCTCGCTTCTGCACACTCACATCAAGCGGAAAGACGGTCTCCCGAATCTTACAACAACAGAGTCTTTCTTCGGACGATTCTTCATTTTCTTCGCCGTGGGTCAGCTTTGCGCTCTGCTTACAGTTCTCGGCAACCTGTTCTATATCGGCATCCAGTGCTACAATCCGTTCCTGTACTGGCTGGCAGCAGCGGTTGCAAGTCTGCTGTTTACCGTTATAAACTACGGCCTGCTGTTCTCATTCGGTAATACCGGCGAAGCAGTCGCGATCATCGTTCTGGTCATTCAGGTCGCGGGTGCCGGCGGTACATATCCTATCCAGATGCTCCCCAAGGTGTTCCAGGTGATGTATAACGTCATGCCGTTCAAGTTTGCAATGACGGCAATGCGCGAGACGATAGCGGGCAGCTACGGTCATGTATATCTCAAGAATATTCTAATAATGCTGCTCATTACAATCGTCCTCATTCCTCTGTTCATACTGCTGCATAATCTTTATAAGCCCGCGCTCAGGAAGTTTACTACCAGCAAGGAACAGACCGGCATGATGCACGGCGGCTGATGCAGAATACTACATTTAAACATAAGCAAAAGGACTTTACCGCTAATAACGGTAAAGTCCTTTCAGTGTGTCAAAAAGTCCTGCGAGCATTTTGTAAGATTCACAAAACGCCACGTTTTTTCTGAAATTGCATTGGAGGCTGGTTGAATGAGTGAAATTGCTAAAATTATCGGGCAGCGTATCCGTAATTATAGAACCGAAAAAGGTTTAAGTCAGGAAAAGCTTGCTGAAATGTCCGGATGCCATCCTACTTACATTGGACAAGTTGAACGCGGGGAAAAGAATGCAACGCTTGAGAGCATTGAGAAAATTTCCTCTGCAATGAATGTTCCCCTGTCAAAGCTTTTTGAAAAACTCGGTGAAGATACCGATGAGAGTATTCCTTTAAAGTGCTACGAGTTTATAGCATCAAAAAGCAAATCAGAGCAGGAGCATCTCTACAAAATGCTTGTTGAGTTAGATGCATACAAGAATCAGTAATATACGACAAGATGCCGCCCGTTTGGGGCGGCATCTTTTTATATCATATCATTTTATCGATCGGTTTGCTTACGAAGATATGCGTCTCGTCGCAGCGTTTCTTTCGTTGCCTCCGCCACATCACGAATAACACGAATTTCGTATTCATCGCAGTCATCCAATACGAGTGCAATATCCTGTTCAAACTGAACCTTGGCCTTAATTATATTGTCGCAGAGCAGATCATCGCTTGTAACCTTCAAAGCGTTTGCGATATTGACTATGGCATTTAAGCTGACACGGGTCGTTCCTGTCTCAATATTGCTCAAATGTGTAGGAGAAACGCCGACAATTTCTGAAAGCTTCTCTTGAGTCAAGTCTGCTTTTATTCTTGCAATTTTAATTCTTTTCCCAATCGCCTTATAATCGAGTTCCATATTGCACCTCTTTTACTTTAGATTCTCTGCTGAATATATTGTATCTACGACGTGAACATATTATAATAATCTATATCCGTATAGCACGGATATAGATTATTACTTGTTCAGTAAAAAAGACCTTACAGAATTTTTCTGCAAGGTCTCTAATTTTGTTTATCTTTCTTATCAAGAATGTCTTAGTTATCCTTGATAGCTGCCTGTGCTGCCATCGGTACATAGCGCCAATCATTTCATATCCACACGCTCACATTCAAGTCCGCCCACTTGTAGACTCTCCTGCGGGTCGAAAAGCTGTAGATATACTTCTTTGCATCGTCGATCGTCAGCGTAAAGGCGCCGATTTTGATGTGGTCATCAGGGTCAAATTCGCCATCTGCATTGTTTCCGGTTCTCAGATACCAACGGAACTCATCCTTTGACACCCAAATGCGCTCAATAAATGCCTCCACAATGCTTTCTGGGATAACCGAGTAATCAAATCCGGTGTACTCCTTCAAACGCTCTCGCAGTTCCAAGAGCTTGACGGAATAGTCCTCGTTGTTTATCTGCTCCTTCTCAGGCTGCAAGCCTTTGATTTCTTCCGTGAGCTTTGCAACACGATCCTCGATCTCCTGCTTCTTTGAGCGAAACATTTCTTTATCAATGTCACCCTCGGCTCTCATCTCGATCAGGTTTGTCCGCTTATTCATCAGCTTCTCGATTTCGCCTTGCTTGCGACGGATAACATCTGTATTGTCCGGCAATTCCTCCTGATCCGCAATGTGCTTTTCGAGCATCGCATAGGACAAGTCCATTACTTTGTCTGCGTTTTCAATGTACCGGTCAAAGACTTGTTCCGCCATCATTTCCAGCTTCCACCCCTGAATATAGGGTGATTCACACGAATGCTCAATGGAGATGCCTTTGTTCAAGCGTTTGGCGACGCTCCCCCGGTTTACCGATGTGTAGCATTTCGCTTGGTTTCTTCCAACCCCTTGCGCCCCTGCTTATCAAACTGGTGCGTTGCTTCGTGTGTGATACGGTCAACGCCGCCTTCCACACGGTCAGAAGCGTATTCCTCAGCATTATGCTCATCAGGATGAGTTGCGTGTTCTGCTCTTTCCTTTGTTTGCACATAAGCGGATCGCATACGGTCGGCGGCGATTGCCGCCTTGTCGATCTTCTTGATTGTGCCTTTTACGACATCTCTCGTTTTAATATCAGCCATTGAACCCTCCTTTCCGGGGCGCACCAAAACGCCCCTAAATTAAAACGAGGGGTAAAGGTATAAACACCTTACCCCTCAAAGTGTGGGAGCTAAAAAGCCTTGATATTACTGGCTTTTTCATCTCCTATTTTTCGACTCTGCCCGTTTTCTTCTTGCGTACTCTGCCTGCTGTGCTCTGTAAGCTCTTTGAGCGCACTTCTCACAGTATTTCTTTCGATTGCCCTTCTTGATAATCGGCGCACCGCAGGATACGCATTTTTCAAAGCGTGTACCAAGAATCGCCGCTTCTAACAAGGGTTCTGCCGGTAAAACCGCATTGCGGAAATACTTGCAGAGCAGCGAATAGGAAATGCTCTGCACACAGACGCAGGGTTCTCCGTCGTCCAATGCAAGGCAGTTGCCGTTGTCATAATTGGCACAAAGGTGCTTAATTAGGGCATTCGCTCTCTGCCGTTGCTTCGGCGTGAGTCTTGGTAACATCCGCACCACCGTCCTCCGTTATGCGCTTCGCCACAACCACAAGGCGGCTGTTGTTGCGGCTGTACTCACAGGTAGACAGCGTAATGAGCTTATCGCCGTATTCGGCGGTCACGCCGGTATCGTAAAAGGATAGCTCCTTGCACTTGGCAACGAAGCTGTTGAACTCCTCGGCGTTTTCCGCATCTACAAATCGATAGAATTTGAATGCTTCGGGGCTGTCGGTGTAGACCACCGTGCGGAAAACGGCAACGATCTCATACTCCTGCTTATCCGTCAGTGTGTTGAAGGTGATCATCCGATGCTCACTCCAAAAGTCTTTACTTTTGAATTTTTCAAGGTGAGCAAACATCGAGCTATTGGACATATGGTGTCCGTAGATTACAAGATTGTCGGAAGGCTTCTGCACATCGCAATCCTCCTGCACATAGGGACAGCCATAGTCGGAGTATTCCTTGTCAAAGCCGTGCTTTAGATAGAAGTTCGGCTCATTCACCGACTGCATCACAGGATAATTGATATTGGTATCTGCAATGCTGATCCAACCCACCAAATCACCGTTCTGCTGATAAAGCTCTGCAAGCTCCGGCAGAAGTGTCTTTTCCTCGGAGTACGGAATCTGTTCCGTCGGTTCCGTTGCAGCATCCGTCTGTACCGTAGCATTCACAAGGTTAGCCAGCTCGCCATAAAGCTCGGCTTGCTTGTTCGCCTCTTTGTAGTGATCGATAATAAAATAGGTGCTTGTGCCGAGGACGGCTACAAACACCGCAACAAGAATCATACAGATTTTCTTTTTCATTGATTTTCCTTTCTTTGCAACAAGGGCGATGGTTAAGCACTCTCGCCCGGCTTGGTGGTCATCAGCTTATAGAGCTTCGTATTCTTGGGGAATTTATTGGCAAACGGAACAAGGCTGGAACCGACCTTGATCAGTCCGTGTCCTGCGTCCACATTGGTAATATAGGAGAGCTGGGTGTCCGAGATGTTCAGCAGTTTCGCAAGCTCCAATCTGTCCGTAGATGCCTGATTGAGCATCACAATAAACTCGGAGTTTGCCAGCATCGTTCTTGCCGTGTGGGATTGAAGCAGGTCGTCCACATTCTGCGTGATGCCCGTGGCATAAGCGCCGTACTTTCGCACACGCTTCCAAAGGGTGAACAGGAAGTTTGCACTGTACTCGTGCTGGAACAGAAGGTAGATTTCATCGATGAAGATGAAGGTGTTCTTGCCCTTGGCTCGGTTCTGCGTAATACGGTTCAGGATAGAGTCGAGGACGACCAGCATACCGATGGGCATCTCCCTTGGCGCTCTTGTCTCTCAGGACACAGTAGAGAACGCCATATCGCTTTGCCTGTTTGGTAAACTGTGCCAAGTCCTTGTTCGGGATAGAAAACACCTTCAATTCCTTGCCGGACTTGATCATATTGGTGAGCCGTGCCTTGCCTTTGGTCTGCTGTTCCTGCTTCAGCACGGACACGAGAAGCAGGGCGACATTCTTTGCCGCCGAGCCTGTAAGTTTTGCGGCAACTTCAAAGCCTTCAAGCGAGAGCCTGACGACCTGCTCAGCCGCATCACCGCCGTTGTTCATAGTTGCGGTTCTCCTTTCGTTTTGATTTTTCTTCCTCTGCTCGGACAGCATCCACCTTTTCCTCGATGACTTTTGACCGGGTGGCGATGTCCTGACAGAGCTTGACCTCCTTGCGGAGTTCTTTCAACTTCTCGGTAAGAAGCGAGATACTTGCCTTTGCCTGTGAGAGCTCTGCATCTGTGATGTTCACTTTTCGTATTTCATTTCGAAGGTGCGTTCTGTCGGCAGTTATGGTCTTGATTTGCTCCTCGACCGAGTGTTGATATGAAAAAAGCTGCTCGTCTGTACCGATGTGGTGCTTGCCGAGCAGCGTGACTTGTTTGGTGAGTTCATCTATCTTCATCAGATCTTCTTTGAAAAGATAGTGGACTCGTGCGTGATTCTGTTGTCCTGCCTTGTACTTCGGCAAATAGCCGAGCCGGTAGCAGTAGTAGAGATACAGCCCATACAGACTGCCGACCTTTCCAATTCTGTCGCTCCGTGTTCTGAGCCGGTATTGTTTCGGTCGGTAGGTTTTCGGCTGAAATGGCTCGAAGTCAATGTTGTCACGGTTTTCTATGAGCCGCTGGGTGATACGCTCCTTGGTGTATTCCTCACCGAGCCTGTGCAATCGGATCGGGCGTTCATCGCCCTTGCCCCTAATTGTCCAATACTTCCGCTTGGGATTGGAACAAAGGGTGTAGCCCATCTCAGAAAGATGGTATTCAAGCTGTCTGAGGTTGTGGCTCATTGCAATGGCTTCATCCAAGGCGGCACGGGCGAGGTTATAGCGTGTGGGCATACCGGCTTTGTCCTTTTGAGTCAGGTACTTTGCGTCGGGATAACGCTCCGGCTCCTTGAGCGTGCTGATACCGTACTTTTCGCAGATGCGGTCAGCTTCCTTATAGAACTTAAACCACGAGGTATCCCGGCACCGCTTCCCATCGACAAAGGAAACAGAGTTGATGACAAAGTGACAGTGCAGATGCTCTGTATTCAGATGGGTTGTCACCAGCACCTGATATTTCTTCCCCCAAACGGAATTTGCGAACTCCATTCCGATATGCTGGGCAAGCTCCGGTGTGATGTCGGTTTCCTTAAAGCTAAGATAGCCGTGATAGGCTTGGATACCGTCTGTCTTATCGAACTGTTCCTTAACAGTGACAAACTGCTCACGGGCAATCGCCGGAGTGCAGTTGATTCCCTCACAGAATAATTCCTGCTCGGTTTTCTCTCCGTTTTTTACATAGTTAACAACATCACGAAGCGCTTGATAATCGGCGTTGCTGTACTTGGACTTTGACTTTGTGGTTTTCTCTGGGTTGGAAGCGTAGTCGAGAACGGTCGCAAGGCGAACCGTGACCGGCCACAGCTTACTTACTGCCATTTCAGGTTGCTCTCGCCGGGGCGGAGAAACTGACGCTACATATCTGCCTGAAACTTGTGCAGGCGATCCAACTCACTGTTCAGCTTCTGCGTATCAATGAAGCCGAGAGCGTTTGCCTTTACGGAGATTTGATGAATATTATTGCCGATGGCGGAGAACTCCCGCATCACACCGTAGAAACGGTCGTCGGGCTTCTCCTTCGGCTCATAACCACGGAGCAACAGACGGACGAGCGCCGCTTCGGAGAGGCAGGTTTTCTTGGCTTTCTTCTGCAAGTCCTGCGCTTCGTCACGGGAAAACCAAAACTGCTTCTTGATCGTTCTTTTCATAAATGGATTTCATCCTTTCTTCTGAAATGTGTGGTGCTTCTTGCACGGGGTATTAGGGGTTCCCCCTAACGAGGACTTTTTCGACGCTTTGAAAAAGCGGAGTAAAAAGGCACTGCTCGATAAAGCGCTCGTCTATGCCCTCATAATGGCCGCATACGAGCACGAGATGGTCATAGTCGTTTTTAAGCCTTCTTGCCGTCGCCTGATCGTATGGCTTGCCCTGTGGCGACATGTAGATAACGCGGCTGCGCTTGCCCTGTGTGGTTGACATAATATCATCAAGGCAGGACTTGAGCGGCTGCGCCATCATAACGCAGCCCCAGCCGCCGCCATACGGATAGTCGTCTACCTGGCACTGCTTATTTTCCGTATAATCGCGTATCTGCACGCAATTTATCTCGATTATCCCCTTTTTCGCCGCCCGTCCGAGGATGCTTTCATGCATTATCGCATTCATCGTATCCGGGAACAGCGTCATTATATCTATTCTCATTCCGGGGAAGCTCTCCTTATCGTCAGTTAACATAATATATTACATGCCTTCTATCAGTCGCACGGTTATTATCCCGTTTTCGGCATCGGTTTTGAGCACGAATTCCGGGACCGCCGGGATCATGTGCTCTGCTTCGCCGCGCACGATGTAAACAGACGACGCCGGCGTTTCGAGGATATCCTCAAGCGTGCCGACAAGCTCGCCGTTTTCGGTCTCGACGCGCGAGCCGATGATATCGCACAGGAAGTATTCGCCCTTTCTGAGCTTTGCATCCGCGCGGTCGATGTAAACGGTCTTATTCTTCAGGCTCATGGCCGCGTTTATGTCCTCCACGCCCTCAAGCATGGCTATAAAGAAAGCCCTTATGCTCGCGCGATGAGAGGAGCCTGACCGGCTTTGAGTCGATATATAAAGTCTTAAAACGGCGCATGAACTCCGGACTGTCAAGCCATACCTGGATCTTGACCTCGCCGCGCACGCCGTGTGTATTCACGATTTTGCCCGCTTCGATATACTGCTGCTTTTCCATGTAAAAACCTCCATACTTATTCATCGTATAATTTAACACAAAGGACGCGGTTTAACAAGAAAAAGCTGCATTTCGTATAAGCAGCCGCTGAGCCCGTTGTGTCTCTATTGATTAGATCGGCAAAGAAATACCGGCGTTTTTTCAAAACGCCGGTATCGGGGTTATATACGGTTTACTGTTTTTGGGGAGGAGTATTCAGCAGGCTTGCGACAATTCCGATCACATTGAATGCAATTATCATAATAAAGCCCGATGTATAGCTGCCGCTGGCATCGAAAAGATATCCGGCAAGCGTCGGGGATATCGAAGAGCATATGGTGATTATGGGGAACAGCGTTCCAAACAGTCTGCTGTAAATTTTCGCTCCAAAATAGCTTGAGAATACGACCGGCATGCACACGAAGGAGGCGCCGAAACCGATTCCGGTGCAAACAGCATAGAGCACCATGCCGACCACTCCAGTTGCTGTCATCAAAAATACGGATCCCAAAAGGAGTACAACAAGAGATCCCGCCCAAACGAAGCGTGCGGGCATACGGTTGCACAGCTCGCCGCCCAAAAGACGTCCGGCTATGCTCGTCGCTGTAATAAGGCTTATGGAGAATGCCGCAGTTGCTGCGGATATCCCGTGGTCTCCAAGGCATGCAATTCCATGGCTGATAAGCATCATGTACGGAATATAAAGTCCTATTGCCGCAAGCAGTGTCAGCCAGCACTTTGAGTTCTTAAGCGCTTCCTTTACCGTCCATTCGTCCTTGGTACTATACGGTATATACGAGACTGCTTTTTTGTTGGACTTAGTCTCTTTCTCTTCGCTAAACGACGTACCGTCGGGAATCTGCCCTATATCGGCAGGCTTGTTTTTGACCATTATAAGGTCTATGAGAAGCGCTATCAAGGCCGCCGCTGCCACTACGAGCCAGCAGTTATTCCACTTACCGGTGCCTGACAGAACTTTTGTCAGCAGAGGAGCCGCAACAAAACCGCCGAATCCGGAGGCAGTCAGCGTAATTGCCATCGCACGAGAGCGTTTTCTGTCAAACCACTGAGTAACTGTGGTTTGAACCGGAACAACAGTTCCGAAGCCGACGCCTACACCGGCTATAACACCGAACGTCAGCAGGAATAGCCACTGCGACTTGACCACATATCCCATCATTATTGCCGAGACCAAAATCAGTATTGATCCCAACGCTATACTGAATCTGGCACCTTTTTTCTGAATAGTGTAGCCAATTATAGGTCCGGGCAATCCCTGAAAAAGATTGAAGAGAGAGAAAGCTAATCCGAGTATTGTTCTTTTAAAGCCCATTTCATCAGCCATAAAGGTGTTCACCGTCTGACCTCCATACATCGGGAAGCCGACATTCAGGAAATAAATTATCCACAGTGAAACAACTATAGTCCAGCCGTAAAAGCGCTTTTTCTCGGATGTATTATTAATCATAAAATAAAACTCCTTTACAGTATCTGATATACCTCAATCGGTATATCGGAAGGACCGTTTATAAACGCAGAGAGGATTTTGCCATACGGTTTCATACCGATCTCCGACGCAACACGCAGCGTTTCAAAGCCATTTGCCTCAGCTTTATTTAAAACATCATATATATCCTCAACCTCATATGATACGGCAAATATCCCCGCATTCTCCGGTTTTGCGGTATCACACATGGGTTTTCCCTTGAGGGAGTATTCGAGGCATTCGGTTATGGGGGTATTGCCTCCGGAAAACATCAGCATTCTTGTATGCGTTCCCTTCGGCACAGACACGATCTCGTCAACGAGGCCGTCAGGCAGTACCTGATCAAATATCTTTTTCATGCCGAGCGTGTCCGAATAAAAGCGTGTTGCCTCATCTCCATCTTTTACGGTAATCGCACAATCAGTGAAAATTGAAAATCTGCCGTCAAATACGGGGATAGGCTCGCGCAGGCGCTCAA
This sequence comes from Clostridiales bacterium, assembly GCA_004557075.1. Taxonomy (GTDB): domain Bacteria; phylum Bacillota; class Clostridia; order Oscillospirales; family Oscillospiraceae; genus F23-B02. Next base: position 4,777 of record SFEX01000006.1, on the reverse strand, counting down.
TTAACGCCATTGGCATTGAATCCGGGCCCTTCAGCACAGCCTCAAGAACATCAAGCCCTATCCAATCTGCAACATACCTTGTCGGCGGGCAATAATAATCGAAGCCAAGGTTTGCGAAGCGTTCTTTTTCTTTTGTATTGTCTTTCGTTCTGAATGCAACATCGTAATATCCGTAATCCCAGCTTGGGCGGCCGTCTCTGCTGCACTTTCCTGTTTTTGCTGAAAACTCTATCAGCTGAAGAAGCGTCGGCTGCTCTTTATTCTTAAGCATGACATAACTTGCCTCGCAGTTTTCCAACCCGTACATAATTTGAACGTCATCTTTATTCATCGTTCCGGAGCACACCTTTTCCAGCTCCATCTCTTCAACGAAGAACGACGTACTTTTGTTGAGATCGGTCACGCTTACGCAAATACGTTTAATTCCATTGTCGGTCATATTGCACCTCTTTCTATTATGCATCGACCGCAAAAAAGCGGCCGATGCATATTAAGTATCTGATCAGTCAATATAAACGTTCTTATCTTCAAAGACCAGGGAATCAAAGTCGGGAACAAGGTATTCCTTCATAGCTCTTTCAAGCGCTCTGCCTTCGGTTCCGACATATCCCTCAGGATCGCGCAGGAAGCCGAGGATTGCCTCTGCAAACTCAAAAGGATAGTCGAGGAAGCCCATTATGCCGGCCCCTTCTACGATCTTGATCTTGTTTATCTTCGAGCCGAGCTCATCGGCCGCTTCCTTGATAGTCTTGAACAGAGGAGGCTTCACGCAGTCTCTGTCGCCTACGAGCTGGAGGGACGGCTGCGTTACCTTGGGGAGAACGCGCTCAAGGTCAAAGGTAAGCAGCGCATTTATCATATCTCTGCCGCCTTTATCATAGTGAAGAAGATTTGCTATTGCAGCACGCTGGATATACTCGAACTTACTGTCGGTATTCTCGCGATACTGCTCAGTCCAATAAGCCACCATATGCGAACCATCCTCTTTGCGCTGAAGCAGACCAGACTCAAGGCCGATGAGGTCGCCGGGACGGAGACTCTTCGTATACGGCATTTTGTTGCCGCCAATCATGTCTCTTCTGGCCGCTTTCTCCTTGCGGAGGCTGTCTTCATAGATTGCAAGGCCGCCGAAAATAAGCTTATCTACTCTGTCGGGATATCTTGCAGCAAGGTCTGCCATGATCAAAGAACCGGAATGCTGTCCGACAAAGCTTGCTTTCTTTATGCCAAGCGCATCCATAAAATCAACGAAGCTGTCGGTAAAGTCGGTGAATTCAAACCACTGGGGCGCTGCGGGAGAGAAACCGAAGCCGAGGGAATCGGGAGAGTATATCGTATACTCCTTCGCGAGCATGGGGATTACGCCCTCAAACTCAAAATTGTTCCACCAGCACTGATGGATAAGTATTACAGGATCACCGTGACCCATCCTCTCATAATACATTTGGGTGCCTGAACGCTTCAGATCTGCATATCCGCGTTTTACCTGATGAAGATTAGTTGCCATTGTAAACCTCCTAAGTTTTTATTTTATTATTCGTTATGTAATTATTCGGCCGGAATAATTAATTCAGATGTCAAGAGCGGCAAAGAAGCCGTCGTGTATTGCGGTAGTGATGGTATCGGGAGTCTGCGCATCGCCGATGATGCGAACCTCGTCGAAGCGCTCGCTGAGCATGTCGTAAAGCTTGTTGTCTGACTTTGTGCCGAAAGCGATGACGGCATCACCGCAGGCAAGAAGCTTCTTCTCACCGGTCTGCATATCTTCAATTTCAACGGCGCCGTCGGTGAAGCGGGATACCTTGTGCCGGCAGTATACAGGAACCTCAGCATCTGCGAGCTTCTTCATCATGACTATACGGGTCATAAGCTCTTCCTTGAGGATGAGGTCAGGCAGCATTTCCACTATGCTCACCTTATGGCCGCGTTCAAGCAGCTCCAGGGCAGTCTCGACGCCTACCTGGCCGCCGCCGCAGATAACAACATTGCCGCTTACCTCTGCCTTGTGCAGAAGCACGTCCTGAGCGATTTTAGCCTTCTCTATACCCGGGATCGGCAGAACGAGAGGAGTGGCGCCGGTGGCAAGCAGAACATAGTCAGCGTTGAGGTCACCTACGTTAGATTCGGTCACGGGTGTGTTGAGCTTTATTTCAACGTTGTCCATACGCTCAAGCTGAACCTTGAAAAATTCGGGAACATGCTGTAAAATATCCTTGCAGGGAGAGCTGGACGCCATACGCAGCTGGCCGCCGCAGAGCCTGTCACTGGCTTCGTAGACAGTAACACTGTGGCCACGCTGTCCCGCAATATATGCTGCCTCCAGGCCGGCAGGACCTGCGCCTATTATCGCAACATTCTTCTTTACCTCCGCCTTGCCGACGCTACCCTTCGGGAAACGGCTTTCACGGCCGGCGATGGGGTTGAATGTGCAGCGCAGCGGCATCTGAGCAAATATGCGCTTGCCTATGCAGTAGTTGCAGTTGAGGCACTTGCGGATACCGTCAAGATCGCCCTTTTCTATCTTCTTAACAAAATTGGGCTCAACTATCCACTCGCGTGAGAGCGATACGAAGTCTGCCTGACCGCTTGCGATAACATTCTCGGCGACCTCTGCATCGAAAATTCTTCCCTGAGCAAAGACGGGAATGCTGACGACATCTTTAATTTCCTTTGCAAGGTAAGCGAGCGTAGCCTTGGGCTGATAAATGGTCGGGATCATCCACTCGACCGTCTCAAATACCGCAGCCTCGCAGTCGAGCGCCGCAACTCCGTCCTCTTCCATCCACTTTGCGAGTATCTTTGATTCCTCTATGCCGCGGCCGGCATCGCCAAGGAATTCGTCAACTGACCAGCGAACGATGATCGGAAAGTCCTTGCCGCATTTGGCCTGAATGTCGAGGATCAGCTCGTGCAGGAGGCGGTAGCGGTTTTCAAGTGAGCCGCCGTACTCGTCGGTACGGTTGTTGAACCACGGAGTGAGAAATTCGGAAATGAGATATCCTCCGATCGCATGTATGGTAACAGCGTCGAAGCCTGCACGCTTGCAGTTGAGGCAGCTGTAGCCGAAGCAGTCGATCATGGTCTTGATCTCCTCTTTGGTCAGCGGGCGAACAGGAGCGCCGACGAAGCGTGACTTCAAGGTTCCGGGAGCTACCCGAGTCTCATTGTATACTCCCTGACTTCCCTTATCGTACGGGAAACCGAGAGACTGTGCGCCGCCGCCGGTGGAGACGTTTATAGTGCACTTTGCACCTGCGCGGTGTATTGCCTCGGTGAGCTCCGCCATCATGGGAACATACATGTTGTCATCAACGCGAATCGAGCCGGGATACGGATCGATTTTATCTACCTTGGTCGCACCCTGTGCGGAATGGACGGTAATAAGTCCGCAGCCTCCGCGTGCGCGCTCAACATAGTAGTCAATGATCTTATCGGTGATCTCGCCGTCGCTTGACGCATAAAGCGTTTCGGTCGGCCCCATTACCACTCTGTTCTTCAGCTGAAGGTTGCCTATCTTGCCCGGAGCAAGAAGATGCGGGAACGGTTTGTTCTGTTTTTTCATGTCTTTCCTCCTGAGTGCTTATTTGTTCGTTGTTTAGATTGTATACTTATTTTATTATCTGTTTTTCGAAAAATCAATTGTTTAAACAGTACAAAGTTTTTGTATGTTTCTTGTGAAAAATGCGACAATAGAGTTTTTTTATTATCTTCTCTTGACCAACATCCAGCCAATGTGCTATTATTATAAGACAATGCTGTCGCGCCGACCAACACTGCAAACATGAGGTAGTATCTATGTCGCCAATGGAGTACACATATTTAAAGCAAGATTTAGATGGTAAGAATGAAGAGATACTTCTGTCTTTTCTTTTTTTAAGCTATGAAAGTCTTGGCAAAAAGTTTGAAGATTTCTTTAAAGCAAATTATCAACTTATGCCCAGCTATACGCACTTGTTGTGTTACCTCAAATACTATAGAATAATGTCCATGTCGCAGCTCGCATCTATTATGAACGTCAGCAGGCAAACAATGACCAAGATGATTGACTCTCTCAGCGAGAGTGGTATGGTCAAGCGCAGTTATAACGCAAAGGACAGAAGAGCCGTTTTTGTCGAGCCCACTGAATTCGCTTTAAAAATGATAGATACAGGTGAGCGCCGGTTTATAAGCCATATGCAAAATACAGTTGCAAAAATGTCGTCTTCAGATCAACGAGAGGTGCTTGATGCCATAAAGCTCGTATCAAAATTTCTTGCAAACCTTAAAATTGAAGAAGAGGCTCAGAATATGCCTTTATAACGAAAAGACCGCGTGATTCACGCGGTCTTTTCATATCATTTATTATATTTCTTAACGTTTCAGCTTATCCGGACAGTAAAAAAAACCGGGGCTCTTACGCCTCGGTTTCTTAATCAGTCCATAATATCGACTGAAACCTTTTTGCCCTGTCTCTGGGCGACAGCCCGCATGAGTATACGGATCTCTTTTACGATCCTGCCCTGCCGGCCAATGACCTTGCCCATGTCTCCGTCAGCTACGCGTACTTCATATACGGTCTCGCCGCCGTGAACGCGCTCGGTCACAGAGACCTATTCGGGTTTTTCAACGAGGCTCTGTACGATATAGGTCAAAAGTTCTTTCATGCCGGTAGCTTCTCCTTGTTAGGCCTCGACTTTTGCTGTACCGTCCTTTCCTGTAGTAACGGTATCCACAACCTCGCCCTTGTTTGCTCTGACCGTTCCGTCCAGAGTGACAATATCCTCGGCTGCGGTAATCT
>SFEX01000054.1 GCA_004557075.1 Clostridiales bacterium | reverse complement strand
GTAAATAGGTTACGCCTTATACATCTCTTGATACCTTTTTACACGTTCCGTTTTGTCTATCTGCTTGCCGTGCAAATATTTGTACAGCGTCAGCATATCGGCGGGTGGGTCGCCATGCTTCGCCTTGTAGTCCGATATAGCGCGGGCTACAAGGTCGTGCAGCATGGATGCGTGGGTAAGCTCCTGTCCCGATATGGTGTACAGGGTCTGCGCCACGGTCGGCATATCGTCCTTGACCGCAAGCGCCCACTTAGCATACTTTTCAGCGTCCGCGATTTCTTCGCAAATCTGGTCGGCTAAGTCGTTTATCCCTTCCCACTCCGCGCGGGAGAGGGTCTGCAAAATGTTTTTGTCCACCACTCAGGCCGGCTTCTCATCGGCCTATCACCTCCGGCTTTTTTGTCGCAGAGGGGCGGCGGCAATTTTACTTCCTGTCGCGGGCTATCGCGTCATACGCGCCATTCGCGGCAAGGGATACTACCACGGCATTTATCACGCACAGCGCCCCCGCCTCAAGGGTCAGGCCGCCGGTGAAAAAGGTCGCGGCTATAAGCACCACAAGCGCGATTACATAGCTGGTCAGGCGCGTGGGAATTTTGTCGATAAAGCCCACGCCCTTGATAAGCTGGGTTACAAGGCTGGTAGCGAGGGTAGCCCCCGCGTAAGTCAAAAGCACCGCCCAGGTAAAAAATTCGTTCGTCATTTTATCTCCTTTCGATTATGTGCTGTAAAAGTTCTGCGCGGGCATTTTTCAGCCCGTCAATTCCGTTTCCGTCAATCTCGTGATTTATCAGTGCCACAAGGCCGGTTATAATGGCCTGATTTGTGACTTCCTGCTGTGCAAATTTTGTGTTGATTTCCTCAAATCGCTTCAAATCATTCGAATCATGCTCAAGCACTTTCTCCAGCTTCTCCCGCATAGTCAGCGCGGGGGCAATTATGTCCCTTATCGCCTTGATTCCTTGCGCGATAAGCACGATAGCCCCCAGTATTGATGCACACCATCCCCACCATTCCACGCTATACCTCCGTATGCGCTGTTGCAAAGGCCTTTACAGCCGTTATTGTGGCCTTGCCACAGATTCCGTCAGCCTTGCCGCAATCGTAGCCACAGGCGTTCAATGCGGTCTGCATAAGCTTCACGTTTTCGCCGCGCATCATGGGCGATGTCAGCCTAAAGACGGTCGGGGCGGTATCCTCGGCCAGCGCGGGGTGTCTGCCCTGATGCGTCCAGCCGCCGTAAGACAGATGGCGCATCACTACGCCAGCGTCACGGCCTTGTGCCTCTATCACCATGCCGTTGCCGACATACACGCCCACATGCCCCATCTTGCCCTTCGCGGCGCTGTACCGGAATACAAGGTCACCGGGCTCCATTCTCCATGCGCCCAGCTTGCCCTGCTGCTTGCACTGCCTGTATAAGCCTTGGGCGTTGGTATCGCTGTCTATCAGCCCGCGTATATCCCTAAGCCAATGAATGATAAGGCCGCTGCAATCAAAGGCGTACAGCGGCGTTTTGGTTGCTTTTTTGATATATGCAAGGGCGCGGTCGGTCTCGCGGCGTGAGGTTTCCTTGCGCCGTACCCATTTTTCGAGGTCGGCGCGGTTGTCTACCCTTTCGCCCTGTGCGCCCCAGACGTAAGCATCACCCAGATGGCTATTAAGGTATGCGACAAAATCGTCTATCTTTTTGCCCATACTCTTACTCCCAAGGCCAGCGCGACAATAATCATTATATAGCCTATATACACGGGGGCGGCGCCGGTCTGCGGCAAGTCGGGTGTGCGCACTACCACGCCATCAGCGCCCCATACCGCCGTGGCCTCGGCTTTGATGTGCTGCCCGAGATTTGCCACAAGCGCGGCATCGTCCATATATATCTTGCCCGCGTAGATGTCGTCAAGCGTCATATTCAGCGCGTTCAGCTCGCGGGTCAGGTCGGCAAGACCGCCCGCTATGGATACATCTACCGCCACGCCATTGCGGCGGGTGAAGGTCAAGCTGCCTATGGCCACGGTATCCCCGCTTATGGTCACGGGCTTGCCGTCATAGGTCAGCTCCGCCAATGGAGTGGTATACTCGTACAGCGCCCGCACGGCGGGGTATGTGCCTGTGACTATCGCGGCGACTACATCGCCATCAAGATACAGCACGTCCATATCCGTAAGATTGATAGTGCCCTGCACGGGATTGCCTTCGGCATCCAAAAATTTTGCCGTAAAGTACACCACCGTGCCGACTGTAGCAGCCTTGCCCGGTGCAGGGGTATAGGCCGCGCCGCTTGTGGTCGCCACCTTGTCCAGCTTAGTTACGGTCACGGTGTAAGTCGGGGGCGGATTATCCGTGCGTCCCCAGCCCATTGCTACTGCGCCCGTGCATATGCACAGCAGCACAACGGCAAGCAACATTGCAAAGTATCTTTTCATTATTTTTTAGCCCTCCTTCGGCTTTATAATCTCTCTAATAGTCTCCAAAAATGCCGCCAGCTTTGACACGCTTGGCAGCCCCGTCATGCCTTCTACCGCCTCGCGGATGCGGTCAAGCTTGGCTTTTAGCTCGTCCCGCTCCGCGCGGTCGGCCTTTATCTTGCGGTTGTATGCAAGGATTTTATTGCGCAATTCGTCCGTCATTCTGTCGCCCCCGATAATAGCAGGTCAAGGGCTTCCTCGACCGTCACCAGACGCTCTTTGCTTACGTCTATTTCTGCTTGTAATGCTACTGCCTGTGCGGCGGCGTACTCGCGCAGTTTAAGCGCGTGATAGTCTTTAGTCATTATGGTCTCCTTTCCTGCCACTATCGTGGCGGATTAGTTGGATTTTGCGATTTTGCAGGCCACCGCGACACCGCTGCTATCGAAAGCATAGCCATAGTTGCCCGCGCCCGAAGTATTCACACGACGTTCAGCGTTAGTGAAGTTCCAGAGCGGGGAGCGCAGCCACCAACTCCGCGCGATATTATTATAGTATTTAATGCGGTCAGTAGCTTCTGCGCCCACATATAGATCCCACACAGTACCGCCGTCCTGCACGCCACCATACTCGCCAAAAACCTCTATCTCGCTGGCCAGCGCAAATTTAGCCGTTACTGTGTACTGGTTACCCTTCTGCGCGATGCCACCCAAAGAGACAGGACATTCGTACACGTTATTCGCACTGCATTCCCACGTTGTGTCCTGTATACACGCTAAAAACTCCGCATCAAGGTCAGCCTTAAAGCCCGCCTTGGTCGGCACATAAGGGCGGGAAAATTTGGTCAGGCGGGGCATGGGAGTATTGGCGGGGCTGTCACTATTCAGCCATTGCAAGATACCGGATTCGCCGAAATTGTTACTGCCGTAGTTTACCCGGTCGTGATAGTTAAGGTCGCCTGTGCCGGTCTGGCCGAGATTGGTCGCGCCGTCAATCACATCTGTACTTACCGTGCCGGATTCCATTTGCGCAATCGCGGTCACGGACTCGTACGTTTGAAATGCGCTGTCTGTCGCGCGGAGCTGTCCGCCCACCGGTATGGCTTGAGTCAGTGTAAAGTAGCATTGCGTATTGTTCCACTTAAACGTATAGCTTCCCGCTACAAGGCCGTCCTCGCAGTACATCAGGGCTTGCTTCAGTTCAAATTGCATATTGTCCGGCAGCACATCATGCGTACACAAGGTTACAACCTTAGCCACGCTGTCGTAGTCTACCACGTCCCATGATAAGGTATCGTTGCCGCGCTGGCAGGTGATTTGCTGGCCCACAAACTCGGTTAAATCCATATCCGCGTTCAGCGCCGCCTGTATATCTGGGGCAGTCTGGATGGTGCTAAAATCATTGTACAGCAGGGTTACAGCCGCATTCGCGCCATTGATAACCCCCTTGACAGTTGTCGGCCTAAAGTGCGCGGCGAGATTGTCTGTCACCTCGGCATAATACGCAAAACCGTCGGGCACGCGGAAGCTTACGGGCTGGCCGTTATACTCTGCTGTGCCGTACACGGGGCCATCTGCGTCACCTGCCCGCACGGTCACGGTCTGGCCTGTCACTGTCACACCGTCCTGCGTGTTGACAGTCACGGTCAGGGTATAATCAGGGTTGACCGCTTCCCACTCTGTCGGTTTGCCGTCCTGCACGGTCTTGACTTTGATTATTTGGCCAGGAGTGGCGGCAGTCAGGCCGAGGGATATAGCCGTATCAGCCTTGGCAAGGCTTGTCTGCACATCGTCCGCAAGGTCGGATTTGGGTATGCCGTCAGCGGGTTGTTCGTAAATCTCCACACCCCGGGTGGAGACTTCTACTCTGCTATCGTTTATATTTACGGTTATCGTAAATATCGCAATTCCTATGAGCTGTTCGACAGCAAATATGAAAACCCGTTCTTGATTACGTGATACGAGTGGCAGCTCAACGGGTATGTAGTCACTCAAAAAATGCACTTGCGTCTTGCACACTATCGTGCGTCCCGCCTGATATGCCGCCTCTATCTCGGCGGCCGTTTTGTCTGCCGTGTATTTGTAACGCCCGTCTTCCCCCACTCCTAATGTGACATTTACCGCAAAAACGGGCTGCCCCGCCCCGATATTCGCCCGTGCTTGCTTTTGCTGTGCTTCCGTCAGGGTTTGCGGGGTGTAGGTCACGGCATCTTTGCTGCCCCCGCTCGCTGCCGCCTCGTTTATGGCTGCCACAAGACTACTCTTGTCCTCTGTGGTCAGGTCGGCAAGATTGCCCATGTCTGCCCGCAGCTGTTCCTCGACCGTGGGCGGGATTGCGGGGAAGGGATTACCCTCCGTGCCGCCTGTCGGGGCTACGCTGATATGCGCAACGTTTGTAGTAATGCGCGGTATCACTTCCCCGTCCCGCGCGGAGTTGCCCACAAGCCATACGCACCAGTCGCCCGCTGTAAGGTTAAGCTGCTGCTTAGCGGTTATCTCCCCGCCTGTCACT
>SFEX01000053.1 GCA_004557075.1 Clostridiales bacterium | reverse complement strand
TATTGGCCATTGTCGTTATAACCGTTATTCAAATCGGTGTTGGTGATATTGCCAAAATCACGTTCTCGTTATCCTCCGGAAATTGACCAACATGCGGACTCATGACGACAATTTCTAATGTAAAGGTCGGGATACCGCAATAGAGGTTCTTTTAAGCCTTAATGCGAATTGCCCCTCCGGCGAGGAGCGGACGAGCAATGCTCGCCCCTACGGGTGCGGTGTAATTAAGAGCGCGAGTGCAATAAAGACTACTGCTGGTGCTTATGGTCGGGCTGACGCAATAGCGATTACATAAAATTTCAATCCGAATAGCCACTCCGGCGAGGAGCCGGCGCGATGCGGCATATTTTGCGCAAGATATGGTGTATTTTTTCCTTATATCCCACAATATAAGGAGGAGCACTATGCAATCGACAAAACTGCGCCCCGGCACACGGCGGGGCGGCATAATCTGGCTGCCGGTGGACGAGCTTGACCCCAACCCCGTACAGCCAAGGAAAAACTTTCCCGACGGCGAGCTTCAGGAGCTCTCCGACAGCATCGCCCAGTACGGCATCCTAAACCCCCTGACGGTGCGCCTGCGCGATAACAGCTACGAGCTTGTCGCGGGCGAGCGGCGCCTGAGGGCTGCGCGCCTTGCGGGGCTGTACGACGTGCCATGCATCCTGCTGGACGTCAGCCTTGAGGACGCGAGTCTCATCGCCCTCGTCGAAAATCTTCAGCGGCGCGATTTAGACTTTTTGGAGGAGGCAAACGGCATCGACCAGCTCATAAAGCTGTTCGGCATGAGCCAGGAGGAGGCGGCCCGGCGCATCGGCAAATCGCAGTCGGCGGTGGCGAACAAGCTCCGGCTTCTGAAGCTTCCCGAGGACGTTCTGCAATCGCTGTGCGACAACGGCCTTACAGAGCGCCACGGCAGAGCGCTGCTGCGCCTGCCCTCGGCTGAGGCGCAGCGTCTCGCCCTGTGCTACATCATCGACCACGGCCTGAACGTCGCCGCGACAGACAGCTACATAGACTCCCTGCTGAGTACCGAGGAGAATGATAAGCCCGAGCCGAAGCGAACCTTCATCATGAAGGATGTGCGCGTTTTCGTCAACACCATACTCCACGGCCTCGATCTGATGAAGCAGGGAGGCATCGACGCGGGCATGCACCGCGAGGAGACAGAGCAGGAGCTTATCCTGACTATCAAAATTCCGAAGCATAAGGAAATCGAATCCTGATTTTTTCCCATCGTTGCCGCATTTTTGGTTATCTTTACTGCGTCAGCTCGACCGTGCGGCGGCTGCCGCAGAGCGATTCGGTTTTTCACTGTAAATAGTTTTAATTGCGTCAGCTCGACCGGTAACATAGTATATAATCTATTTTGCACTCGCGCGCTTAATTGGTGCGGAACTAAAACAAACAATTTCGGATAACACCTCATCCGTCGGCTTTGCCGACACCTTCCCCTTAAGGGGAAGGCATGAACGCACTAATTAAGAACGCGAGTGCACTAAAGATTACAACAAAGCTCCCCGGTCGAGCACCGGCAAAAGCGACTATTTAAAGCGTAGCAACGAAAAGAAAAAATGCCAAATGTCTGACGATTAGAAGTTTTTGTACATTGACAGAGTGTATACTCTTGTGATACAAATATAACATACGGCAAAAAATAAATATAGTATAAGGGAGTGTACACATGGCAAATAGACCCAATATTCTTGCGCTGGCCTCCAAGATCAGCCTTGAAAGCCTGACTTACACAGGCATCACCTATAAGGACCCCGAGTACAGGATCCTTGCCCCCATCGTCGACGACGATATGTGCTCGATCATGATGCGTATGCGTCTTGAGAAGAACTTCACCGTCGAAGACCTTGCCAAGAAGGCAAAGAAGAGCGTTGAGTTCACCCAGGAGCAGCTCGATAAGCTGGTCGCGGCCGGCGTTATCCGCACCCGCATCGTGGACGGCAAGACCTGCTACTACTACCCCATCTGGGTTCCCGGCATCATGGAAGGCATCCTCGCAATGCGCGAGCAGTGCGACAAATATCCCGACCTCGGCGTCTGCTTCGAGGAATACACCCGCAAGAGAGTCGGTATGCTGGCTCCCGTTCTCGGCCACGGCGTTAACTTCATGCGCGTCATGCCCGTTATGAGCGCTATCGAGAACAACTCCCACGCCGCCTCCTATGACGAGCTGACCACCATTATCGAGAACGCAAAGGCCATCTCCGTCGGCCCCTGCTCCTGCCGTCGTTCCCGCCGCCTGATGGGCGAGGGCTGCGGTCACCTTGAAGAGGATATGTGCATGTACATTGACGACAATGCCATCAGCTTCTCCAAGAACGGCGAGCACCGCCTCATCTCCAAGGAGGAGGCTTATGAGATCCTCCAGCGCGCCGAGGACAACGGCCTTGTCCACGACGTAAACCAGTCCCCCGGCTTCGACGGCGTAACCGCAATCTGCAACTGCTGCGGCTGCTCCTGCTACGCCCTGCGTATCACCGAGCTCTTCCGCGCTCCCGAGGGCGTTCGCTCGAACTTCATCGCAAAGGTCAACAAGGACAACTGCGTTGCCTGCGGCCAGTGCGTTGAAAACTGCCAGCCCAACGCTGTCAGACTCGGCCAGAAGCTCTGCGCCACCGATCCCCACGTCTCCGACGCTTACAAGTCCGATAAGGAAGTCCCCTGGGATAAGAAGAGCTACAACGTCGATTACCGCACCACCCGTACCGACGTTATGGACTCCGGCACCGCACCCTGCAAGGCACAGTGCCCGGCACACATCCCCGTTCAGGGCTACATAAAGCTCGCATCTCAGGGCCGCTACACCGAGGCTCTTGAGCTGATAAAGAAGGAAAATCCCTTCCCCGCAGTCTGCGGCCGTATCTGCAACAAGGCCTGCGAGGACGCCTGCACCCGCGGCGATATCGACGATCCTATCGCAATCGACGATATCAAGAAGTTCATCGCAGAGAAGGATCTTGAGGCAAAGCACCGCTTCGTTCCCAAGATGGTCAACCAGATCGGCAAGCCCTACCCCGAGAAGATCGCCGTCATCGGCGCAGGCCCCGCAGGTCTGAGCTGCGCATACTATCTGGCAGTCAAGGGCTACCCCGTGACCGTATACGAGAAGGAAAAGGCTCTCGGCGGTATGCTCACAATGGGCATCCCCTCCTTCCGTCTTGAGAAGGACGTTATCAATGCCGAGATCGACGTGCTCAAGGAGCTTGGCGTCGAGTTCAAGACCGGCGTTGAGGTCGGCAAGGACGTTACCCTCGACGATCTCCGCAAGGAGGGCTTCAAGGCATTCTACATGGCTATCGGCGCATCCAAGGGCACCAAGGTCGGCTGCCCGGGCGATGACCTCGACGGCGTGTTCACCGGCATCGACTTCCTGCGCGAGGTAAACCTCGGCGGCAAGCCCGCAGTCGGCAAGAACGTCGCAGTCATCGGCGGCGGTAATGTCGCCATCGACGTTGCCCGCACCGCAGTCCGCCTCGGCGCAAAGACCACCATCGTCTACCGCCGCAGCCGCGACGAGATGCCCGCTGCCGACGATGAGATCGAAGAAGCCATCGAAGAGGGCGTCAAGTTCATGTTCCTCGCGTCTCCCGCCGAGATCAGCGGCGAGGGCAAGGTCGAGTCCCTCAAGGTCGAGCTCATGGAGCTCAACGCCGAGCGCAAGCCCGTCGGCACCGGCAAGTTCGAGACTATCGCTGTTTCCGCGGTTATCTCCGCCATCGGCCAGAAGGTCGATATGTGCGGCATGGAAGGCTTCAAGGCCAATAAAAACGGCACCCTCGTCGTTGATATGCCCAGCTACCAGACCAGCGTTCCCGACGTGTTCGCAGGCGGCGACCTCGTCACCGGCCCCAAGTTTGCAATCGACGCTATCGCAGCCGGCAAGGAAGGCGCTGTCTCCATCCACCGCTATGTACATCCCGGCCAGTCCCAGGTCATCGGCCGTGACCGCCGCGATTACAAGGCAATGAACACCGCCACCGCAGGCATCTCCGTCGCAAACTTCGACAACACTCCGAGACAGAAGGCAGCAGGCGCAAGCGCCAAGGAAGCAAAGAAGACCTTCAAGGATCTGCGCGGTACTCTCACCGAGGAGCAGATGAAGAAGGAGACCGCACGCTGCCTCGGCTGCGGCGCAGCCGTCGTTGACGAGAGCCTCTGTGTTGGCTGCGGCATCTGCACCACCAAGTGCAAGTTCGACGCAATCCACCTCGAGAAGGTCACCGACTATGTCGGCGTTCCCTACTTCCAGCAGCTTGCAAAGGCAGTCGGCAACGCGCCTTCCGCCGTCGCAAAGCTCGTTACCAAGAAGGTCGCGAGAAAGTAAGGTGTCGGCTCCATGCATGAAATTGGCGTAGTCCGTTCAATGATAAAGACCGTCACCGAGTTTGCCGAGGCCAACGACATCAAGGAGGTATCCGAGATCGTTCTGGATATCGGCGAGCTGTCGCTCGTCATTCCCAAATACGTTGAGGATATCTACCCCGTAGTCGTTGAGGACACATGGCTCAAGGATACCAAGCTTGTGATAAACATCGTCCCCGGCATGGCAGAGTGCGACGAATGCAACGAGCTTTTCAACGTCATCGAGCACGAGGGCTACTGCCCCAACTGCGGAAGCTTTGAAAAGACCGTTCTCTCGGGTCAGGATTTCCTGATTAAAGAGATTCATATCCCCGAGGATTAAAGTAACCAGCGAATAATTAAAAAAAAGACGCCCCATTTCCCGGACAGTATGGTATACTGTTCCAGACTGGGGCGTTTTTTTAATTCGTTTTTAGGCTGGCAGTAATCTCTATTGTGTCAGCCATTCGCATTAAAACTTCAGCTTGTCGATACTTCCTCAGCCCGACCGTAAAGAATGGATATTTTCGTTACACTCCACTGCTTATAATCGGGCTGACGCAAAAGCGATTATCAAAAATCTTAACGCGAATTGACCCTGCGTCAGCAGCGCCAGCCGCCGCCGGACGAGCAATGCTCGCCCCTACGGGTGCAGAGGTTGTTGAACTTTGCTGGTTCTATTTCAGCACGCGAGTGCATAAAAGATTATTTGAAATCCCACCGGTCGGGCTGACGCAATAACGAATACTGAAAATGTAGCAACGAATAAAAAGTATGGAAAATGTGTTTGAATATTTAAGGCAACTGAATATGGCATCCATGATGCTGCGGATAGTCCTTGCCGCCGTGATGGGCGGGCTGCTGGGGCTTGAGCGCGAGCGTAAAAGCAGTCCGGCAGGCTTTCGCACCTATATGCTGGTCGCGATAGGCTCGACCGTCACGATGCTGCTCAGCCAGTACATCGACCTCATGCTCTCAACGCAGTGGCAGGCGCAGGCGCAGGCCGTGGGCGCGCAGCACGATGTGTCCCGCTTCGGCGCGCAGGTCATAAACGGCGTGGGCTTTCTCGGTGCGGGAACTATCATCCTGACCGGCAGAACGCGCGTCAAGGGTCTGACGACTGCGGCGGGGCTTTGGGCGTCGGCCTGCCTCGGCCTTGCAATCGGCGCAGGCTTTTATGAGTGCGCGCTGGCGAGCATGGCGCTGATACTCATCTGTATGTACGCCCTGCCAGCGACCGAGCGCCTTATCATCGCAAGATCGCGCTACATGAGCATCCTTGCGGAGCTTGACCGCTTCGACCATTTCGGCGCGGTGGCAAACCTCCTGCGCGAAGAGGGCGTGCGCGTGCACGATGTCGATATCAGCAAGGAAAAGGATATGCACTCGGCGCATCTGGCGGTGCGGCTGAGCGTTTATCTGCCGAAGAAATACAACCACATGGAGCTGCTGGCAAAGCTCTCGACCATTGCCGGAGTCGTCTCCATAGAAGAAGTGCAGTAGTGAGGTGCGCGCGTATGCTGTCGTGTTTTGATTTTATTAGAGATACAACGTTTGCGGCGATGCTGCTGCGTCTGCTGCTGGCCTTCGTCTGCGGCGGCGTCATCGGCGCCGAGCGCGAGTTTAAGCGCCGTCCGGCGGGCTTCAGGACGCATATTCTCATATGCCTCGGCGCGGCGGTCACGGCGCTTACAAGTCAGTATCTGTTCCTCGGCCGTGGGCTTTACACCGATGTCGGACGTCTCGGCGCGCAGGTCATCGCCGGTATCGGCTTCATTGGTGCGGGCACTATCATTGTGACGGGCAGAAAGCAGGTCAAGGGTCTGACGACTGCGGCGGGGCTTTGGGCCTCGGCCATAGTGGGGCTTGCCTGCGGCATGGGCTTTGTCGAGTGCGCGGTGTTCGCGACACTCGTTATCCTGCTGGCGGAGACCGTGCTGGTTAAATTCGAGTACCGCTTTGCAAAGAGCGGCATGCTGAGCACTCTGTATGTCGAATACGCCAACGCCGAGGGCATAGAGCCGGTGCTGGCGCTGCTGGCGAGGGAGGGCGCCCGGGTCGCGCACCTTGAGATAAGCAAGACAAGCGGCGAGGGCGACGGTCAGCGCTGCTGCGCCATAATCTCGCTCCAGCTCACAGCCGGGCAGTCCGGCGCCGAGCTTGCAAACGGCATCGCCGAGCTGGGCGACGTAATAACCGTCGAAGAACTATAGGCGCCGACTGGCGCCGAGCAATTCGTTGCTACGCTTCAAATAATTGATTCTGCGTCAGCCCGACCGGTGATAATGGCAATACTCGTTTTTGCACTCGCGCTTTTTCTCTGTCGTTGCCACGCTTCAAATAGTCGCTTCTGCCGGTGCCCGACCGGTGATAATGGAGCATAACGAAGATATCCAGTCTCTACGGTCGTGCTGGCAGAGTATCGACAAGCTGAAATTTGAATCCGGATCGCTTCGCGGCAGCTCGCGCAGTCAATCAGTATGCATAAAAATTTCGGAGGCAATCATTTTGGTTGCCTCCGTTTTTTGTTTATTACTATTGTTTGTAATCGGGCTGACGCAATATCGATACCCGCCAATCTTAACGCGGATCGCTCTACGGCAGCCGCCGCCGGAGAGGCAATTCGCGTTGAGATCGGCAGGCCTCGTTTTTGCGTCAGCACGGCTATAAACAGCGGAAGCAATCATTAGACTGCTTCCGTTGTTTTTTATTCTTCCGAATCTTCTTCCGGCGCGGACATATACAGCTCCTCGCATTCTCTCTGCGCGCGTATAAGCAGCCTTATCGCATCCTCAGACGCGCGCACCATCTTAAAATACATTTCTTTATAATCAGGCATTACACGCACCTCCCAAATATATTTTAGAACAAAATATTCAAAAATACAATAGATCAATTTGTTCTTTTTATACTTTTATTCGGTGATGAAAATGCAGAAATATCCTCGAATACGTGATTTGCGGGAGGACGCGGATCTTACACAGCAGCAGATAGGCGACGCGATAAACGTACCTCAGCGAACCTATGCCTATTACGAAAGCGGGCAGAGGATGATCCCGCCGCATGTGCTTTGTGCCCTTGCCGACTACTACGGCGTGAGCGTGGACTACATCCTCGGCAGGACGGACAGCGATTGCCATCGAGGCGATTCGGCGCCTACTGGCGCAAAGTGATTCGGTTTGGGGCTTCAAATTGTCGTTATTGCGACAGCTCGATTATAAAATTGGCAATAAACAAAACAAAGGAGGCAATCTAAATGATTGCCTCCTAAATTTTTATACGCACTAATTAAGTGCGCGAGTGCAAAAACGATAACAGTAATGTCACCGGTCGGGTTATGGCAATAGCGACTACATGAAGCGTAAAATTCGGACTAAAAATCGGCGTTGCCGGTGGTACGGGGGTGAAGCTCCACGTCGCGGATGTTCGACACGCCGGTGAGGTACATCACCAGGCGCTCAAAGCCCAAGCCGTAGCCCGCGTGGCGGCAGGAGCCGTAGCGGCGCAGGTCGATATACCACCAGTAGTCCTCGGTCTTCAGGCCAAGCTCCTCCATGCGCGCAAGCAGCACATCCAGCCGCTCCTCGCGCTGGGAGCCGCCGATGATCTCGCCCACGCCGGGGACAAGGCAGTCGGCGGCGGCAACGGTCTTGCCGTCGTCATTCAGGCGCATATAGAACGCCTTGATGTCCTTGGGATAATCGGTGACGAAGATGGGCTTTTTGAACACGCGCTCTGTCAGATAGCGCTCATGCTCGGTTTGCAGATCGATACCCCACTGCACGGGGAAGTCGAACTTCTCACCGCTCTTTTGCAGGATATCGACGGCCTCGGTGTAGCTGACGCGGCCGAACTCGTTCGACATGACATTGTGCAGGCGCTCAAGCAGCCCCTTATCGACAAAGGAGTTGAAAAACTCCATCTCCTGCGGGCAGCGCTCGAGCACGGCGTTTATGACGTACTTCATCATCGCTTCCGCGTTGTCCATGTAATCGTGCAGGTCGGCAAACGCCATCTCCGGCTCTATCATCCAGAACTCGGCGGCGTGGCGCTGGGTATACGACACCTCGGCGCGGAAGGTCGGGCCGAAGGTGTACACATCGCCGAAAGCCATGGCGAAGTTCTCGCAGTTGAGCTGGCCGGACACGGTCAGGCTCGTGGGCTTGCCGAAGAAATCCTTGCTGTCGTCAACGGTGCCGTCGTCCTTGAGGGGGAGGTTGTTGAGATCGAGCGTCGTGACGCGGAACATCTCGCCCGCGCCCTCGCAGTCGGAGCCGGTTATTATGGGCGTGTGGACATACACAAAGCCCTGCTCGCGGAAAAACTCGTGTATCGCCTGAGCCGCAGTGCTCCTGACGCGGAATACCGCCGAGAACAGGTTCGTGCGCGGCCTAAGGTGCTGAATGGTGCGCAGAAACTCAACGCTGTGGCGCTTTTTTTGCAGGGGATAGTCGGGCGTGGACGAGCCCTCGACGACGACCTCGGTCGCTTTCAGCTCGA
The DNA here is from genome assembly GCA_004557075.1 of Clostridiales bacterium. Lineage (GTDB taxonomy): Bacteria > Bacillota > Clostridia > Oscillospirales > Oscillospiraceae > F23-B02. The sequence goes on along the minus strand of SFEX01000053.1, from coordinate 1,107 downwards.
ACGGCTGCTTCGCCTCCGGGGTGAGCACCAGCTCGCCGCGTGCTATGAACGCCGCGCCGACGTTCTGGCGGGCAAGCTCGTCGTAGTTTGCGAGCTTCTCGCGCTCAAGGACTATTTGCAGGCTCTTGAAGCAGGAGCCGTCGTTTAGCTCGATGAAGCCGAAATTCTTCATGTCTCGGATAGTGCGTGCCCAGCCGCAAACGGTGATCTCCTTGCCGCCGAAGCTCTCGGCGTCGGCGAATATATGTGATATTTTAGTGTGTTTCAATCTGACCGCTCCTGTCTTTGATTTCATTTACAAGCGAATATTATATACTATATTTTAACTCCTTGCAACAATTTTAAAATTGTGATAAAATATAGTACAAAATGAAGTGAACAGAATGCTTACAGCCGCGTTGGACGTGGCTTATTTTTACGGAGGTTTTTGTAATGTTTTCGGTCGGCGATACTGTTGTTTACGGCACCCAGGGTGTCTGCACCATAAAGGATATCTCCCTGCTCAAGCTGGGCAAGGCGAAGGGTGAGTATTACGTCCTCTCGCCCGTTGCCGACGAGGGCAGCGTCGTGTACGTTCCGACCACAAACAGCAAGCTTCTCGACAAGATGCGCGCCGTGCTCAGCCGCGAGGAGGCAGACGAGCTTATCCGCGACGCTCTGCGCGAGCCTCTGCCGTGGGTTTCCGACGACGGCGAGCGCAAGCGCTTTTGCGACGAGGTCATCAAAACCGGCAGCCGCCGCGAGCTGATGCAGCTTGTCGGCGTGCTGTACCGGCACCGCGAGGAGCTGCGGCAGCAGAAGAAGCATTTCCACAACGTTGACGCACAGTACCTCAAGGCCGCCGAGCGGCTGCTGCACGATGAGCTCTCCTACGTCCTCGGCATCAACGCCGAGCAGGTGACCGACTACATCCGCGGCATAGCCGAGCCTGCGACGTGAGTTTTACGGCATAAGTAATCGCTATTGCGGTGTCTCGACCGGTGGGAGCGGTAAAAGCTTTGCCGTTTCATTGTAGGGGCGAGCATCGTGTCAATAGGAAGAAGGTATACAGGAGTGCAAGATGATTGTATACAACTTACAGTCTTGAAATTTTGCGATGAATAAGCT
>SFEX01000028.1 GCA_004557075.1 Clostridiales bacterium | reverse complement strand
GCTCCATCAGCAGCTACGAGAGGATCGACACGATGTTTGACATCGGACCCTGGACCTTCACTATGGGCTCTGCGCTGTTTGACAAGAACTTCATCCCCAACGGCAGCTTCTACGAGAACCTTGAAGCCGTTGCAAACTATATGGCAAAGAAATAATTGACAGGAAAAAGGAGAGAGAACATGAAGGAGATCACTGTTGGTCAGGCTCAGCGACTCACAAGCCCGTCGCCATTCGGACTTTTGTCCACTCGTGACAGCGAGGGAAAGGTCAACCTGATGGCGATTTCATGGTGGACTTATCTTACAAATCACCCGCCGAAGCTGGGCGTATGCCTCAGCAATAAGGGGTACAGCGGCGAGCTGATACGCAAAACCGGCGAGTTTGCCCTGAACATAGTAGGGGAGGAGCTCAAAGAGGCCGGACTCAAGTGCGGACAGATCTCGGGCCGCACCTGCGATAAATGCGAGCAGTTTGGGATCGAGACCGTTCCGGCAAGCAATATTTCCGGCGCTGTCATCCCCGGCAGCAGGGTCATATTTGAATGCCGCCTGACCGATTCTTTCCCCGTGGGCGACCACACAATGTATGTCGGCGACATCGTATCCGTCAGCGGTGACGACAGCGTAAAGCAGCTCTACGCCTTCGACGGCTACGGACGCCTTGATACCGTCTGATATTAACAGGGAGGCTGATTTCTATGATAATGGATTGCGAAAAGTATGTGGGCAAATGCGAATGCGGCCGCGACCACGAGCTTGAGACGAAAAAGGTCGTTGTCGAGTACAACGCAATAGCGAATTTTGAGCAGTATATGGCGGATGTGGGTCTTGCGGGCAAAAAGCGCACCGTTGTGTACGACAGCGTGATATATAAGCTCACAGAGGGCAAGCACGTTGCCGCCGACCAGGAGATAGTGCTCGAGGCAAACGGCCTGCGCGCCGAGGACGTCATCATCGAGGACATGATGGCAAAGCTCGATAATCCGGAGGTCATCGTGGCTTACGGTGCGGGCACGATAATGGACTTCGGACGTTATCCCGCCTATAAGTTAGGCATCCCGTTTGTGGCGGTGCCGACGCTTGCGTCATCCGACGGCTTCACGGCGAATATCTGCTCAGCTATCATCAAGGGGCAGAAGAAGTCCACCGCTATGTGCGCACCGGTTCTGGTTGTGGCGGATCTTGACATAATAAAGGGCGCTCCCGCGCGCTTGGTCGCCAGCGGCATAAACGACATTCTGTCAAAGTACATATCGCTGACCGACTGGAAGATAGCTAAGATAGTGAGCGGCGAATACTACTGTCCGATGGTGGCCGATCTTGCGCAGGAGGCGCTGGATATCATGCGCGAGGCCGCGGACAAATATGCGAAAACCGGCGTTGCAGACCATGAGGCGATGACGATGGCGCAGATGAAGAGCGGTCTTACGATGCAGCTTCTGAACCATTCGAGAGCGGCGTCGGGAGCAGAGCACCTGATGGCGCACCTTGTTGAGATGCAGCCGCCGCGCTTTGAGGGCGCCGAGGGCATCCACGGCGAATGCGTCGGAGTAGGTACTTTTGCTTGCATAAAGAAGTACCACGAGCTGGCGGCACTGCCGACGCCGAAGGCGAAGGCGTTCGAGCCGCTGAGCGAGGCATGGATTAGAGAAAAATTCGGCGACAGGCTCGCACCGGGTATCATCAAGGAAAACGCCGAGGACGTTTTGGGAACCTTTGATCCGCAGAACATAGTCGATCACTGGGACGAGATAAAGGCTCTGATAGCCGAGATACCCTCGGCCGAGGAGATGGAGGCGCTTTACAGCGCATGCGGCTGCAAGTATCTGCCTGAGCACATCGGCGTGAAGCCGGAGCTTGGCGAAGAGATGCTCACGATCTCCGCCGCTATCCGCAACCGTCTCACGCTCATCCGCATGCTCCGCGTCCTTGATTTCTGCTGACGCAGGGTCAATTCGCGTTTAAGCTTTAAGCAGTCGCTTCTGCCGGTGCCCGACCGGGCGGCGGCTGCCGCAGAGCGATCCGCGTTAAGGCTTCAAGGAATCGTTTTTTGCTGTATCCCGACCGGTAACATTCCTGTTATCGTTTTTGCACTCGCGCGTTTAATTAATGCATATAAAAATTTCGGAGGCAATCATTTGATTGCCTCCATTTTTCGCTTATTGCCATCGTCTATAACCGGGCTGACGCAATAACAATTACCGCCAATTTTAACGCGAATTGCTTCCCGCCAGCCGGCGGGCGAATTGCCCCTCCGGCGAGGAGCGCTCAGAATATAGAGTCGTCGTTTTTGACCCAGTCCTCAACTTCAACCGTTTTGAACTCGCCCTTGCCGGCGCGGATAATTACCTTCTCTATGCCGGCGTTTATGATAAGCCTGCGGCACATGGAGCAGCTTGTCGCATCCGGGAGCAGCTCGCGGGTGAGCGCGTCGCGCCCGACTAAGTAAAGCGTTGCGCCGAGCATATCCCGCCTTGACGCGGAAATGATCGCGTTTGCCTCCGCGTGAACGCTGCGGCACAGCTCGTAGCGCTCTCCGGAGGGAATTTTCTGCTCCTCCCTCGCGCAGCGCCCGGCGTCGGTACAGTTTATTCTGCCCCTCGGCGCGCCGTTGTAGCCGGTTGAAATGATCTCGTCATTGCGGACGATTATAGCGCCGTACATCCGCCTCAGGCAGGTCGAGCGCTGAAGAACGGCGTCGGCAATATCAAGATAGTAATTTTCCTTACTTGTGCGGTTATCCATATCTTTCCCCCCATGGGCTTAATTTTATTCCACATCCGCCGCTTCGTCAATAGCATCTATTTTCTTTATGTGATTTCCTATGATCTCCGAGACCTCGGAGATCGTAACGAAAGCGCTGACGTCGGCATTGCTGATGATACGTTTAAGCTCCCTGACCTCAACACGGGTGATAACGCAGTAGAGCACAGTTTTGCGGCTGCCGCTGACAAGACCCTCGGCGGAGATGAAGGTGCAGGTGCGGCCGAGCCGCTGATATATCTCGGCGGCAAGCTCGTCCGCGTGCTCTGTTATTATCATTGCGGCCTTGGCCTGCTCCATGCCTTCCTCGACGATGTCAATGAGCTTGAAGGTGATGAAGTAGGTCAGAAGAGACAGCATGGCTCTGTCCCAGCCGAAAAGTATGCCTGCGGTGACATAGATGACGATATTTATCGCAAATATGATCTGACCCGTTGAGACGCTGGATTTTTTGGACAGCAGCATCGCGGCGATCTCGGTGCCGTCAAGGCAGCCGCCCTGCCGCAGCACCGTACCCACGCCGACGCCCAGCAAAACTCCGCCGAACACGACGGCAAGCAGCTCGGAATCGGTCACCGACGGTACGGGGCCGAACAGATCAAGGAATATCGCAAACGCGGCCATGGACAGGATCCCGTTAAACAGAAAGCGCTTTCCCAGCGCCCTGTAGCCGACGATGAAAAACGGTATGTTGATGACGATGATAAGTATGCTCAGAGGGACACCGCTGACGTAGTTTATCATCATACTGATGCCGGTAACGCCGCCGTCGAGTATGGTGTTGGGGATGAGAAAGCATTCAAGCGAGAATGCGGCACATGCCGCGCCTATGAGTATCATGAAGGCGGGCAGGATATGCTCTTTTAAAATACCTTTCATATTGCGCTCCTTTCCGAGATGCTGGTATATTGATAATTATACATAAATTATCAGAAAATTTGGTAAATTAAAAGTAAATTTTTAATTTTTGATAACTTTTGCGTCAATTTGAACAAAGCTATTGACAAATCGCGCGGAGAGACGTATTATGCAGTAGGGCAATCACCCACAATTTCGGTAGGAATTAAAAAGGAGCGATGAAAATGAGGACTACGGCCGCTAAGACTTACTGTTGCAGCATCTGTACCTGTCGATGTTGCCGCCGCCGCACGCTCTGATTTTGCCGAATGGCTTATTTTGTGCGACGATGCGGTGTGCATCGTCATTTTTTATTATAAATGAAAGGGATTATTGGAAAATGAAAATATATAAATCCGTGTCCGAGCTCGTTGGGCACACGCCCATTGCTGAGCTGAGAAATATCGAAAAAGAGAACGGGCTGCTTGCCCGCGTGCTGGTCAAGCTGGAGAGATTTAACCCCACAGGCTCTGCCAAGGACAGAGCCGCGAAGGCAATTTTGGACGACGCCGAGGCCAAGGGAATCATAGGACGCGGCAGCGTCATAATCGAGCCGACCAGCGGCAACACCGGCATCGGCATCGCCGCCATAGGCGCCTCGCGCGGCTACAAAGTTATCATTGTAATGCCCGACAGCATGAGCGAAGAGCGCAGACTGCTTATGACAGCATACGGCGCGGAGCTTGTACTCACTCCGGGCAAGCTTGGCATGGCGGGCGCTGTCAAAAAGGCCGAGGAGCTTAAAAGCAGCATCCCCGGCAGCATTATCGCGGGGCAGTTTGTAAATCCCGCAAACCCCGCCGCGCACAGAGTGACGACCGGCCCCGAGATCTGGGAGGACACCGACGGCAAGGTGGATATATTCGTCGCCGGTGTCGGCACCGGCGGAACGATAAGCGGCGTGGGAGAATACCTCAAAAGCCGCAATAAGGATGTAAAAATTGTCGCCGTTGAGCCTGCCGGCTCGCCGCTGCTGTCCAAGGGCATAGCGGGCCCGCACGACCTTCAGGGTATAGGCGCAAACTTTGTGCCCGAGACCCTCAACCGCGATATCTTGGACGAGATAATGACCGTATCGGACGAGGACGCCTACGCCGCCGGACGCGAGATTGCCCGCAGCGAGGGGCTGCTCGTCGGCATAAGCTCCGGCGCGGCTCTGCACGCGGCAAAGGAGCTGGCAAAGCGCCGCGAAAACGCGGGCAAGACCATCGTGGCTCTGCTGCCGGATACGGGAGAGAGATATCTCTCAAGCCGTATGTTTAAGCATAAGGCGAGTATATGAACCCGTTTTTAAGCGGATATTGTTGGCACAGGCTGCGTTTCGCTCAATCACAAGGCGACAGCCTCCCTCAATCACGAAGCCTTGCCTGTGCCAACCCTATCTCACTTAAAAATCTACGACCTCTGCAAATGAGTTTTTGTCCTTTATCAAGGCAGAGGACGCAGGAATACTGGCGTATTTCAAGGACGATAACGCAGAGAAAGGACAAAAAAGACTTTGCAGAGGCGAGTTCGTATGCTCGTCTTATGCTTAAGGAGGACTGATCATGTCATTTCAGGATACGCTTGAGACCGTAAATGCCTATCTCGCCCGCGACCCGGCGGCGAGAAATCCGCTCGAAGTGCTGCTGCTGTACCCGGGCGTCAAGGCCGTCAGATATCACAGGAAGGCGCACTGGTGCTATGAGCATAATTATATGTTCATCGCCCGCCTGATATCACAGATCGCGAGGCACCGCACCGGCATTGAGATCCACCCCGGCGCGAAGATAGGCAAGCGCCTTGTCATCGACCACGGCATGGGCATAGTCATAGGCGAAACCGCCGAGATAGGCGACGACTGCCTCATCTACCACGGCGTCACGCTCGGCGGTACCGGTAAGGACAGCGGCAAGCGCCACCCGACGATAGGCAACAACGTGCTCATCGGCACGGGAGCCAAGGTTTTAGGGCCGTTCAAGGTGGGCGATAACAGCCGAATCGCCGCAAACTCCGTCGTGCTCAGCGAGATACCGCCCGACAGCACCGCGGTCGGCATCCCCGCAAGAGTTGTAAAGCGCAGGGGCGAGAAAATGGACTTTGCGACCGAGGTCGACCAGGTCAACATCTCCGACCCCATTACAGAGGAGCTTTCCGCCATACGCCGGGCGCTGTGCGATATAAACACCAGACTTATAAACATGGACAACAAATAAAGGAAAAATCTCCTGCTGTTTTTGCAGCAGGAGATTTTTCATATATGCATCACTTGTTTTTCAGGATAACGTCGTGGCTTCCGCCCTCAACGATGCTGACGGAGGAGACAAGGGTGAGCTTTGCGTTGCGCTTGAGCGCGTCAAGATCGGTCACGCCGCAGTTGCACATGGTGGACTTTATCTTATAAACGCTCTTTTCAAGGTTGTCGTGCAGGGGGCCTGCGTAGGTGACATAGGAGTCAACGCCTTCCTCGAAGCTGAGCTTGCTCTGACCGCCGAGGTCGTAGCGCTGCCAGTTGCGCGCACGGTTGGAGCCCTCGCCCCAGTATTCTTTGACGTAGCTGCCGTTTACCATGAGCTTTGCCGTGGGGCTTTCGTCGAAGCGGGCGAAGTAGCGGCCCATCATGAGGAAATCCGCGCCCATGGCGAGAGCCAGCGTCATGTGATAATCGTGAACAAGGCCGCCGTCGGAGCATATGGGGACGTAAATGCCGGTTTTCTCAAAATACTCATCGCGAGCCGCCGCGACCTCGATAAGCGCGGTAGCCTGTCCGCGGCCTATGCCCTTGGTCTCGCGCGTTATGCATATCGAGCCGCCGCCTATGCCGACCTTTACAAAGTCAGCGCCGGCCTCGGCGAGGAACAGGAAGCCGTCGCGGTCAACGACGTTGCCTGCGCCGACCTTGACGCTGTCGCCGTACTTTGCGCGGATGAAGTCGATGGTCTTTTTCTGCCAGCAGGAGAAGCCCTCGGAGGAGTCGATGCACAGTACGTCTGCGCCCGCATCGACGAGAGCGGGAACGCGCTGCTCGTAGTCGCGGCTGTTTATGCCCGCGCCGACAACGTAGCGCTTCTGGGAGTCAAGAAGCTCGCCGGGGTTGTTCTTGTGCTCGGCGTAGTCCTTGCGGAAAACGAAATAGAGAAGGTTGCCATCCGGGCTCACGATGGGCAGGGAGTTGAGCTTATTATCCCAGATGATATCGTTTGCCTCCTTGAGAGAGGTGCCCTCCGGGGCGGTCACAAGCTTTTCAAGCGGCGTCATGAACTCGCAAACCTTGGTGTCAAGGCTCATGCGGGAGACGCGGTAGTCGCGGCTGGAGACGATGCCCAAAAGCTTGCCGTTGGGAGTGCCGTCTTCAGTGACTGCCATGGTCGAGTAGCCCTTTTCCTCCTTGAGAGCGAGGACGTCCGCGAGGGTCTGACCGGGCATGATGTTGGAGGCGCTGGGCACAAAGCCGGCCTTATAGCTCTTTACGCGGGCGACCATTGCCGCCTCGTCCTCGATAGACTGGGAGCCGTAGATGAAGGAAATGCCGCCCTCTTTTGCAAGCGCGATCGCCATAGTGTCGTTTGAAACAGACTGCATGATGGCGGAGACGAAGGGGACGTTCAGGCTCAGCGCGGGGGTCTCGCCTTTTTTGAACTTAACAAGAGGCGTTTTTAACGAAACATTATCGGGAATGCAGTTTTCGTCGGTGTATCCGGGAATTAGAAGATACTCGCTGAAGGTTCTTGAGGGTTCATTAAAATAAATAGCCATAAGATGCCTCCTGAAATATAGATTTAATAGTTTATAATGTTCGATATTTTCTCACAAAAGCGCAGCGCCGTCAATTGTCAATTCGACGGTTTTTTGCGTGGTTTTCACCCTGCTATTAGGTAATAAATCCGCCCCCGAGCACCCTGTCGCCGTCGTACAGAACCGCCGACTGCCCCTTTGCGGGAGCGCGCACTGGATCATCGCAGATTATCCTGACGATATCGCCCTCAATATAGGCGGTGCAGTCGGGATTTTCCCATTTTGTATGCCGCACCCTGACGCTTGCGCGAACAGGCTCGGAGGGAACATCGCACAGCCAGTTAAAGCCTCGCGCGAGCACCTCGGTTTTAAAAAGCTCCTCCCAGAGTGCCAGCTCGATAGCGTTGGTGTCAGGGTCTATTGCGGAAACATAAAGCTTTCTGCCGTTAAACAGCCCCGGTATGCGCTGACCGACCGTTAGGCGGTGTATGCCCTCGTGGCGGCCTATGGTTTCGCCGTGGAAAACGAGGTCTCCGGCAGGCGGCAGTGTGCTGCGTCTGCCGAGCCAGCCGATGTAGTCCTTGTCGGGAATAAAGCATATCTCCATGCTATCGGGCTTTTTGGCGACGGGTAGCTTAAATTCCTCCGCCAACTGCCGCACCTGCTGCTTGTCATATCCGCCGAGGGGGAGGATGAGCCTATTTAATTGCTCGCGCCTTATGCGGCAGAGCATATAGCTCTGGTCGTTGGCGGGCAGGCCCTTATACAAAGCGCCGCCGTCTGCCCTCGCGTAGTGGCCTGTCGCAATGTGCTCTGCGCAGACTTTGTCTGCAAGCTCGAGCAGGGCTTTGAATTTGAGCGTCGGGTTGCAGATTATGCAGGGATTCGGCGTCTCGCCCCTGAGATACGCCTCGGCGAAGGGCTTGCATACGAGATCTTCAAGTTCATTGTTCGCGTCTAATATCTCAAGCGGTATGCCTATAAATTCTGCTGTACTCACAGCATCAAAGCGAGCTTTTTCGTCGGCGTTGTCGATATACAGGCCGAGAACGTCGAAGCCTGCGTTTTTCAGAAGCATTGCGCAGACAGAGGAGTCCACGCCGCCGGAGAAGCCGAGTACGACCTTTTTCATCTTCTGCCCTCCATCCATATCATCAGCACCGAGATATCGGCAGGGGAGACCCCCGATATCCGGCTTGCCTGCCCAAAAGAGTGAGGGCGTATCTTCTTGAGCTTTTCCCGCGCCTCAAGGCGAAGCCCTGTGACGGCGTCGTAGTCAATATCGTCGGGCAGGAGCTTTTTCTCCATGCGGGCAAATTCCTCCACCTGCTTTAGCTGACGCTTTATGTAGCCCTCGTATTTGAGGCTGATCTCCGCCGCGTACCAGACCGGCCTCGGAAGCTCCGGACGAGCAGGGTCAAAGGGCGCAAGGCACTCGTAGCCGAGCTGAGGTCTGCGGATAAGCTCTGCAAGCGATATGCCGCTTGAAAGCGGCGCCGTGCCGCACTCTAACAGAAACGAGTTCAGCCCATCCGACGGCGCAAGGTGCGCTTTTTCAAGCCGCGCAAGCTCTTTATCGACCATGGCGTATTTATCAAGCACCGCCTGATGCCGCTCCGGGGACACAAGCCCGATTCTCAGCCCAATGGCACTCAGACGCTTATCGGCGTTGTCCTGCCGGTGGAGCAGACGGTATTCGCTGCGCGAGGTCATCATGCGGTAAGGCTCGTTTGTGCCCTTAGTCACGAGATCGTCAATGAGCGTGCCGATATATCCGTCGGAGCGCTTTAGGATCATCGGTTCCTCGCCGCGAAGCTTCAGCGCTGCGTTTACGCCCGCGACAAAGCCCTGCGCGGCGGCCTCCTCGTAGCCGGACGAGCCGTTAAACTGTCCCGCGCCGTACAGACCGCTGACCTTTTTGGTTTCCAGCGTCGGATAAAGCTCTGTGGGGTCTACGCAGTCGTATTCTATCGCGTAGGCGCAGCGGGTCATCTCGGCATTTTCAAGCCCCGCTATCGTGTGCAGCATTTTTAGCTGCACCTCCTCCGGCAGGGATGATGACAGCCCCTGAATGTAAAGCTCCTCGGTGTTAAGCCCCATCGGCTCGATGAAAAGCTGATGCCTCGGCTTGTCCCGGAAGGTCATTATTTTCGTCTCGATGCTCGGGCAATAGCGCGGGCCGACGCCCTCTATGACGCCGGAGTAAATGGGACTGCGGTCGAGGTTATCGAGAATTATCCTGTGCGTGCGCTCGTTTGTGTAGGTAAGCCAGCAGACCGCCCTGTTCTCAGGCGGGATGAGGGTATCAAAGGAAAAGCCCTCCGTCTCCTCGTCACCGGGCTGAAGCTCCATTTTGGAAAAGTCAACGCTGCGTGCGTTCACGCGCGGCGGTGTGCCGGTTTTGAACCTGCGTATGGAAAGCCCAAGCTTGCGCAGACAGGCGGTCAGACCTGTAGCTGCGGCGAGCCCGTCGGGGCCGGAGGAGCGTATGACCTCGCCGACAATGGTTCGGCTGTCGAGATATGTGCCGCTGGCGATTATCGCGGCGCGGCACTCGTAAACGGCGCCCGTGTGCGTTGTCACAGAGCACACAGCGCCGTCTTTGACGCCTATCTCCACGACCTCCGCCTGCTTTGTGCGCAGATTATCCTGCCGCTCAAGGGTCTGCTTCATGACCTCCTGATAGCGGCGGCGGTCGGCCTGAGCGCGCAGGGAGTGCACGGCGGGACCCTTGCCACGGTTGAGCATACGGTACTGGATGCATGCCTTATCCGCGGCTTTGCCCATCTCGCCGCCGAGAGCGTCAAGCTCGCGCACTAAATGACCCTTGCCAGTGCCACCGATTGCCGGATTGCAGGGCATATTCCCGACGCTGTCAAGATTTATGGCAAAGCATATCGTGTCAAGCCCCATGCGGGCCGCCGCCAGCGCGGCCTCAATGCCCGCGTGGCCTGCGCCGATGACCGCGATATCGCATTTTCCAGCAGAGTATTTAATCAATTTCGTTCACCTTAATGCCGTACATAATAATAAGAGCGCCGTTAGAAACGGATATCTCCGCTTCGGGGCAGACAAAGCTGTTGCTGACGCCGAGCGGGAAATCCGAGCAGAGAGACGCGTCGGAAAGCTCGTATTTAAGCCCCTTGAGGGACACGCCCTCGGCTCTCCCGTCAAGGCAGAACACGGATACATCGCCCTCGCCCGCGATACGCAGGGAGGAGTTTTTAATTGCCGTCCATACATATTTCTCGCCGAAAAGCCAGCCCCTTGCGCCTCTGTTCGCAAGATACAGCAGCGACTGCAAATTGGCGATGCTGTGGTCGGGGCGCTTGCCGCCTAAGCCGCCGTAGATATAAAATCGCCGGTAGCCCTTTTCAAGACCGAGCTTGAGCGCGTACATCGCGTCGGTATCATCCTTTTCAACTGGAAGCTCCAGCAGATGCTCATGCTTCGGCTTCTCGCCGAGCGAGTCAAAATCACCGAGAACGAGGTCGGGTATTATATTGTTTTCACGGCAGTAATTATATCCCGCGTCGGCGGCTATGACATAGTCGCTGTCGTCGGGAGCTTCGCGCAGACCGTAGAAATCGCCCGCGCCGATTATATAGCATTCGTGTCCGTTCATGTCTGCCTCCAAAAAACCTTATTAGTAAATGATATCACACAATGCGGCAAAATAAAAGACGCTATTGCCGTGTGCAATGTCATTTGCAGACTTTTTTCGCGCGCTTAATGTTTGACTTGCGCATACTGTTGTGGTATTATGTAAAGCGATAAATTATGTAAACGGAGGTACAAGTATGGCGGATAACCCGGTATTTGACCCCAAAAAACTGCTCGGCGACGACCTTGCGAAGTATGAACCGGCGCAGCTTTTAGACCTTATAAAAAAGCTCTGCAAGATCGCGGCTTCCGAATGCGGAGAGAACGGATTCAGAGGCGGATTCCGCACGGGTAATATATATATCGCTGATGACGGCCGCGTCGCCGTCGGCCCTGCCGGCAAAGCCGGGGAAGAGGGCTGGACGAAGCTTGAGCTTGAGTTTATGGCGCCGGAAATGTTCTGGAGCGGCGAGAAAAGTGCGGCGGCCGATGTGTATTCAATCGGCCTTATCCTGTACACCGGCCTGAACGGGGGACGGCTGCCGTTTTTGCCCGAGAGCGGCGAGCCAAGCGCCGAGGAGCGGGTAAACGCGCTGAAAACCCGCATGAACGGCAGTATCCCGCCTATACCCGCGCCTGTTGATGAAAAGCTTGGTGCGATCATAAAAAAGGCGCTTGCATTTGATGTACGGGAGAGATATCAGGACAGCAAAGAGCTTCTCAAGGCGCTGTGGGATTACTGCGGCGACGAGCCTGAGGAGCTGCCTGAGCGCGTCGCACCGGCTCCCGAAGCTCCGGCAGAGAAGCCGGAGCCTGAGAAAGAACCGGAACCGGAGAAAGAGCCGGAGCCTGAGAAGCCGGCTCCCAAGCCCGAACCCGAGAAAAAGCCCGCGCCTGCGCCGGAGAAGAAACCTGAGCCGAAGCCGGAGGCAAAGAAGGAAAAACAGGCCAAGCCCGCGATGAACATTCATCAGAAGCACTCGGCGACAGTGTCCTGCGTCACGCTTATTATCATAGCTCTGCTGCTGACGGCATCGGGCTTTGCAGGGAGATGCATAGACATTACATTACCCGAGCCTGCTCCTGCGCCGACGCCCACCGTGGCCGTGACTCCGGAGCCTACTCCGACTCCTACACCCACGCCGACCACGACGCCGGAACCCACCCCTACGCCCACGCCACCCACAGAGAAGCACTACAGCCTTTATGCCGAGGATGTGAACTGGGAGGTAGCGGAGCAGAGATGCATGGAGCTTGGCGGACATCTGGCTACCATAAGCAGTGACGAGGACTATGCGAGAATATGCGAGCTGCTCGCGAGCACGGATGCTCAGTATATATGGATAGGCTGCTACCGTAACGACAGCGGCGATCTGAAATGGAGCGGCGGCGAGAGCTCGGAATACTTCAAATGGGCCACCGGAGAGCCGTCATATTCCGACTCTTACGACGGCGCGGCGGAGAACTACATCATGCTTGTAAAGCAGCCCGACGGTACATGGCTGTATAACGACAGCAGGATGGACCCGATGGCAGACTTCTCCCGCTTCTACAGCGGCAAAATGGCGTATATCTGCCAGGTAGGATAAATAAAAGCAAAAAAGCACCGCTTGGGGCACCCTCCGTAAGGAAGGTGCCCCAAGGTGGCTCTTGTATCTAAACTGAATAATTGATTTCGTTAAGCGGTGTAGCCATTGGCTATGCCGTTTTTGCTTTGCGTTCCGCCATATGCTTTTGGAACGATTCTTCCATTTCTTCAGGAGTGAGTTCTCGGAGTATGCCAACGCCGTTGTAGTAAATATCTATGAGCTGAACTCTTTTGCCGTCAAGGTATCTCGGAGCGTGTACTACGATTTTATCAATAAATTCGTGTACTAACTCGGCGGTCAGTTCCTTGAGTTCCGTTATCCGCTTGACCTTATCAATAAATCTCTGTAAACTCTCGGTCTTGTCCGTTTCGGATTCGAGATAGGTTTCCATATCGGGAAGTGCAGCTTTTAAGTCCCGCTGTTCTTCCTCGTAGGACATTGACAAGGTGGCATAGCGTTCATCGGATATTTTACCGATAGCGTTATCTTCGTAGAGCTTCTGTATCAAACCGTCAATCTCTGCGATACGCTTCTTTGCCTTGCTAAGCTCTCGGCGTTTCTCCGCAAGCTCTTTTTTCTTATCCTCACTGTAACATTCCATCTGTTTACGGGCAAATTCCTTTTCAAAGGCTTGCACGTTCAGTAAGATGCGCCGCATACTTTCCAATACATTTTCCATTACCACCTTTTCACGAATATAGTGGGCGGAACATTCATCGGAGTTTTTGCGGAACGAAGAACAAAAGAAATACGCTTGCTCCCGTTTGTAGTTGTTTGTTACGCTGTAATACAATTTTTCTCCGCAATCTGCACAGTAGAGAAGTCCCGAAAACCAACTGACAATTCCGCTTTTGGTAGGTCTGCGGCGGTGTTGCCGTAGCTCTTGTACCAAATCAAACACCTCTCGGTCAATGATTGCCGGATGAGTATTCGGGAAGATTTTCCATTCTTCCTGCGGTCTTTCGATTTTCGTTTTGTTCTTAAAGGATTTTGTCGTGCTTCGGAAGTTGACCGTATCTCCGCAGTATTCCTGCTTTGAAAGAATATCTGCCACAGTTGCCGAACACCAATTATACGGAACGGCGGGCGGTTTACTGCAATTTCTGCCGATGCTAATCCAATATTCCGTAGGTGTCAGCATCTTTGCGGCTTTGAGCCGCTTTGCGATCTGTGTCGGTCCAAGTCCTTCAACACATAGGGTGAAGAATTCCATGGAGGTGCGGGAGGACGATGAGGAATTTCAAAACCCCGTCGATCTCATATTTGAGGAGCTGGAAAAAACCAAGCCCAACAGCTTCGCCGGGCGGCAATACCGGCTTTACAAGCTGGCCGCCGGTAAAACGGCAAAAAGCATCCTGATCAGCTGCGGAGCCAGATTAGCCCCATTTGACATCGCGGAGCTTCGGGAACTGACCGCTTACGACGAGCTGGAGCTGGACACCCTCGGAGACAGGAAAACGGCGCTGTTCTTCATCATGAGCGACACCGACGATACCTTCAATTTCTTAATCAGCATGGCCTACACCCAGCTTTTCAATCTTCTGTGCGAGAAAGCCGACGATGTGTACGGCGGCAGACTGCCGGTCCATGTGCGCTGCCTCATAGACGAGGCGGCCAACATAGGCCAGATCCCCCGTCTGGAAAAGCTGATGGCAACAATCCGCTCACGCGAAATCTCGGCCTGCCTGGTCCTTCAGGCGCAGAGCCAGCTAAAGGCGCTCTACAAGGACAATGCAGATACCATTATCGGCAATATGGATTCAAGAATCTTCCTGGGCGGCTCGGAGCCGACGACGCTCAAGGAGCTGTCGCAGGCGCTGGGCAAGGAGACCATAGACTCGTTCAACACCGGAGAAAGCCGTGGCCGGGAGGTTTCCCACAGCCTGAACTACCAGAAGCTCGGGAAGGAGCTTGCTACCATCGACGAGCTGGCCGTCCTCGACGGCGGCAAGTGCATTTTGCAGCTTAGGGGTGTACGCCCCTTCCTCTCTGACAAGTACGACATCACCAAGCACCCCAACTATAAGTATCTATCGGACGCGAACCCCAAGAACGCCTTTGACATCGAGAAGTTCCTCTCCACCCGGCTCAAGCCGAAGCCGGATGAGGTCTACGAGGTTTTTGAGGTGGACGCATCCGACGGGCCGACAACCGCCTGAACGGGCGGTTTTTATATATATTTAACCCATGGTTAAGACAAAAATGGCCGCCTTTCAAAAAAACAAAAATTTTGAAAGGAGCGCTGCCGGCGGACACGGTGGCCGGATAACCGTTTGCCGGCGGCAACATTTATTTATGGCATTTTTCAACAGCGCAGTGGACGTCCTCCAGACCCTCGTCATCGCTCTCGGAGCCGGGCGGTGCCAATGCTCATGTGCCATAAAGTAACACAAAGATTTTGATAGGCAACCACCCGCTATTCCGTACAACTTATATGAGAACTTTTTGTAAAGGAACCTTGACAAAGCTGCCTTATGCTACTATAATAAAATTGTAAAGGAACCTTGTCAAAACGGAGGTGACATTATTTGGAAAACAGGGTTGAAGAATTAAGGAAAAGATTAGGCATGAATCAAGAAGATTTTGCAAAAGCACTTAAAGTTTCAAGACAAACCGTTAGTTCAATAGAAACAGGGAAATATAATCCCTCTTTAGAATTAGCTTTTGTAATATCAGATTTTTTTGGTAAACAAATTGAAGAAATTTTTATTCATGAAAGGAGTTGCAAAGATGAAAAAAGGTAATTTGTTAGAGGGTATTTTGTTTATTTTTGGAGGCATTATTCTTTTGGGTGTAGCACTGCTAACTGATAGTGTGCTAGACAGTTTGCTTATCGGTTTTGCTGCTGGAGCCATTTGTTCTGGTATTGCTATGACTTGTAAATATTTCTATTGGAATACATCTAAAAATAAAGAACGGTATCAAGAAAAAATAGAAAATGAAAAAATCGAACTTCATGATGAATTAAAATCAAAATTAAGAGATAAATCCGGACGCTATGCTTATGCTATCGGGCTTATAACAGTTAGCATTTCAATAATCATCTTCTCCATACTGGGGGAACTTGAAATCATTGATAATTCACGCTTAATAGTGTTATATCTTGGCGGCTATTTAATATTTCAAATTGTAATAGGTATCGTAATATTTAAACAGTTGCTAAAAAAGTATGAATAGCAAAGCCAGCCGAGCCAGTCAACGGTCAAGATGAACGGCGCATACTGCGCCGCCGTTGACAGCCCCGCCCGCCTTTGCTGGTAGGCAATCAAGGGGCGACAGCAAGGAGTGCTGCCGCCCCTCACATTATTCAGAAAGGGGGATTTTCTATGACCGAATTTGAAGAATATCAAGAGCATATCCAATACACGCATAATGCTTTTTGCAGGATTGTTATTCGCCATGCGTCCATTGACGCAGCCCGCAAGCTGTATTCAAAGTGGAAGCGGGAAATCTCCCTTGAATACCTGTCCGAAGAAAAATTTATGCCGTTTGCCGCCACAGATGAATACTTTGCACAGCCACCATCAAGCGAGGAATACCCGTTCACGGTCTGCGGTCAGACTGTCATGTTAAGCAATCCAGATCTTGCCGCCGCCCTGTCCTCTCTGCCGGAAACAGAGCAGGAAATCATCTTCCTGTACTTTTTTGAACATCTAACCCATGAGGAAATTGGCAAGCGGTATGGACGGACACGTAGCACAGCCGGACGGCACATTTATCTTGACTTGCGCCGACTACGGGAGGAAATGGAGGTGTTAGTCAATGAGCAGGCTTCTCCCCTATGAAACAATCGTACAGGCTACCAACGGAGAGCCGGAAGCGGTCAACGCCGTCCTTACCCATTATGCCGGATATATCCGCTATTACTCCCATATTTACGGACATTACAACGTGGATATGGAGGACTACATCAAGACGAAGCTGATAGAAAGCCTATTTAAGTTCCGGCTTGACCGATAACCACTCAACTGAATACCCGTCGCCATGCAGCGGCACACCGAGCAGGAAATCAAGAACAAGGTTTCCTGCTTTTTTTGCGCCTTGCGGTTGCCAGAATCGCCTTTCCCGCATTACCTATGCAAAGCGAAGCAGAAAAAAATTCTGTTTCATTCGGCGTTTTTGGAAAACCACTGTATTACCCCACGAAAAGGGAAAATAAGAAAATTTCTGAAATCTCCGTCTATTTTACCTTTTGTTGGTTTGTAGGTATTAAGGAGAAAAGTATCCGCCGCAGCATTGGCAAAAATTTTTCTTCCCCGTGGAGGGAAACAGCGGGCAGAAAAGGCATTTTGATTTGTCTTGTTAGTGAAAAGCGGGCAGAAACCGCCGTTGCAATCGCTTTGTTAGTGAAGCCGGAGAAGCCAAAACGCCCCGCCGAAATTGTAGTATTGGCAGACGCAGCCGGAAGCGTCACTTTTTTAGAGCAAGATTCTACCGCAGTACCAAAATTCGCTTTTCGCTCATTTTGCCCCTGCGGGAATCTTGTTGGGGAGTGCCTTCCCCAAACCCTGCTTATGCGGCTTACGCCGCTTATCCCGCCGCAGCCATGCGGCAGCCGAAAGGAGGTTTTTACCATGCGAAAACGATACAACACACCGCACCGCAGCCGGGTAGTCAAGACACGCATGACCGAGGAAGAATACGCCGAGTTTGCCCAGCGGCTTTCTGCTTACAACATGAGCCAAGCCGAGTTTATCCGGCAAGCCATAACCGGGGCAGCCATACGCCCCATCATAACCGTTTCCCCCGTCAACGACGAGCTGCTTGCCGCTGTCGGGAAGCTGACCGCCGAATACGGCAGGATCGGCGGCAACTTAAACCAGATAGCCCGGACACTGAACGAGTGGCACAGCCCCTACCCGCAACTTGCCGGGGAGGTACGGGCGGCGGTTTCCGACCTTGCTGCCCTAAAGTTTGAAGTCTTGCAGAAAGTGGGTGACGCTGTTGGCAACATTCAAACATATCAGCTCTAAAAATGCGGACTATGGCGCAGCGGAAGCCTACCTCACATTTGAGCATGACGAGTTTACCATGAAGCCCACCCTTGATGAAAACGGGCGGCTGATACCGAGGGAGGATTACCGCATTTCTTCCCTCAACTGCGGGGGCGAGGATTTCGCCGTTGCCTGTATGCGAGCCAATCTCCGCTATGAGAAAAACCAAAAACGGGAAGATGTGAAAAGCCACCATTATATCATCAGCTTTGACCCACGGGACGAGACAGACAACGGTTTGACCGTAGACCGGGCGCAGGAGCTGGGCGAGCAGTTCTGTAAAGAGCATTTCCCCGGACACCAAGCCCTTGTATGCACCCACCCGGACGGGCATAACCACAGCGGCAATATCCATGTGCATATCGTCATCAACTCCCTGCGGATTTACGAAGTCCCGCTTCTGCCCTACATGGACAGACCAGCCGACACAAGGGAGGGCTGCAAGCACCGCTGCACCAACGCCGCTATGGAATATTTCAAGAGTGAAGTCATGGAAATGTGCCACCGGGAGGGGCTTTACCAAATCGACCTCTTGAACGGCAGCAAGGAACGGATAACGGAACGGGAATACTGGGCGGCAAAGAAAGGGCAGCTTGCCCTTGATAAAGAGAACGCTGTCAGAGAAGCCGCAGGACAGCCGACCAAGCCCACCAAGTTTGAAACGGACAAGGCGAAGCTGCGCCGGACGATACGGCAGGCACTTTCCCAAGCTGGCAGCTTTGACGAGTTTTCTTCCCTTTTGCTGCGGGAGGGCGTGACCGTCAAGGAGAGCCGGGGGCGACTTTCCTACCTCACGCCGGACAGGACGAAGCCTATCACAGCCCGGAAGCTGGGGGACGATTTTGACAAGGCTGCTGTCCTTACCCTGCTCACGCAGAACGCCCGCAGAGCCGCCGAACAGACCACAGCCATACCCGAATACCCCTACACCCAAAAGGAACGCTTGCGGGAGGAAAAAGCCGCAAAAACCACCCCGGCAGACAACACCTTGCAGCGCATGGTTGACCGGGAAGCCAAGCGAGCCGAGGGCAAGGGCGTGGGCTATGACCGCTGGGCGGCAAAGCACAACCTAAAGCAGATGGCGGCTACCGTTACCGCCTATCAGCAGTATGGCTTTTCTTCCCCGGAGGAACTGGACGAAGCCTGTTCTGCCGCTTATGCCGCCATGCAGGAAAGCCTTACAGAGTTGAAGCAGGTGGAAAAGACGCTGAACGGGAAAAAGGAGCTGCAACGGCAGGTGCTTGCCTATTCCAAGACCCGCCCTGTCCGGGACGGGCTGAAACAGCAGAAAAACGCCAAAGCAAAAGCAGCCTACCGTCAGAAGCACGAAAGCGACTTTATCATAGCAGACGCAGCCGCCCGTTATTTCAGGGAGAACGGCATTTCCAAGCTGCCGAGCTATAAAGCCCTGCAAGCAGAGATTGAAAGCCTTATCAAAGAGAAAAACAGCGGCTACAACGATTACCGGGCAAAACGGGAGGAATACCGCCGCTTACAGACTGTCAAGGGCAATATCGACCAGATTTTACGCCGGGAACGCAAGCCTGTGAAAAGGCAGGAACAGGAACGATAAAAACCACCCCAAAATGTACCCGAACCCATACAGAACAAGGAGGCTGCCCCGTACCCTACCCGCAATACCAAAGGATTTTTTAACGGGCTTACAGGGCAGAAAAACCCCGAAAATGATACCGAGATGATACAGAATTACCGCCGATACCGCCACACCAGCGGAAACGGCAGAAAGGAGCGCACCCATGCCAAGAATGAGCAAGAAACGGCGGCTGGAATGGTCTTTTTTCCTGCGGCAAGTAAAAGTCGGGAATACCACCTGCGACCGTATCACATACAACGACCTCTGCCGGGGCTGTACCCATAGCTGCAAGCAGAGCTTCCGGGCGGTTATCATACTCTGCCCCCGCTACTACTCCAAACGCCGGAAAAAGGAGGACAGGGACAATGGCAGATAACCGCAAATATTACTACCTCAAGCTGAAAGAGAACTTTTTTGACAGCGACTCCATTGTGCTGCTGGAAGATATGAAAGACGGGATTTTATACTCCAATATCCTCTTGAAGCTGTACTTAAAATCGCTGAAAAACGGCGGGAAATTGCAGCTTGACGAGCATATCCCCTACACAGCGCAGATGATAGCGACACTGACCCGCCACCAGATAGGGACGGTTGAAAGGGCTTTAGAGATTTTCCGGCAGTTGGGGCTTGTGGAGCAGCTTGACAGCGGGGCTTTCTATATGCTGAGTACCGGCAGGCGCGGGACGAGATGAAAAAGCTGCTCACCTACCGCGCCAATGCGGAGAAGATTCTCGGCAAGGACGCATACGAAGCCGGGAACGAAAAGGTGCAGGAACAGCGCTGAGCTGATCCGGCTCCATAAGCATCCGAAGGATGCGCCGCCGCACAGAAGGGGTCCCCCGCAAAGCCGTGGCTTTGTGGGGAAAGGACGAGCGGCGCAGTGAATGAGCCTTGCCGCTTGCGGCGAGGCGAAGGATACGCAGCCCGCGAGGACGCGCGATAAAAGGGGCTTGGGGGCGCTGCCCTAGACAAGCAAAATGGAGCTCCCGCTTAGGCGGGGGCTTTCATTTTTTGCGTCATGGGTACCATGAAGCATTGCTTGCAACAATTGTACCGAATTCGGTGCAACTAAGCCAATGCGTTCTCACTAAGAAAATCAGCATTTCAAATCATGTTGCAAATCCATTGATATAGTATTATAATATCGGTATATATACCAAATACAAAGGAGGGGCAGTTCAAGTGGCGATTACAAATGCAAGCATGGCGGCGAAAAAGCGGATTCTGGCCGTTTGCGTCAGGCTGTTTTTGGACAAGGGCTACACCCGCACTACGGTGGCGGAGATCACCAAAACGGCCGGTGTGTCCATCAGTACGTTCCAGAATATCTTCCGCGCAAAGGACGGCGTACTCAACGAGCTGGTGGAGTTCATGTTTTCCAACCAGTTCGGCGCAGCGAGAAAGCTGGCGGGCGCTGACGTGCCGCCGGTATATGTGTACGCCGTGGAGACGGCGCTGCAGCTCGTTCTGACGGAGAGGAACGAGAACCTGCGGGATATCTACCTTGAGGCGTACACCCAGAGCGAAACGGCGGAGTATATTCACAAGCACACCGCGGCGGAGCTGATGAGCATATTCGGCGCATATCTGCCGGACTATACCGAAAGCGATTTTTATGAAATGGAGCTTGGCTCCGCCGGGATCATGCGCGGGTATATGGCGCGCAAGTGCGACATGTATTTCCCGCTGGAGCGCAAGCTGCGCCGTTTCCTGTCCATGAGCCTGCGGGCCTACCGCGTGCCGGAGGAGGAATTGGAAAAGGCCATCCGCTTTGTCGAGGGGCTGGATGTACGGACAATCTCCGAGCAGGTCATGCAGGAGCTTTTCAATATGCTGGCCGTGCGCTTTGAGTTCCCGCTGGAAGCGACGGATATGGAGCAGGAGAAAACGACATGAATCAAACGATCCGGCATATTTCGCGCATTCTGATTATAAGCCCGATATTGTTTTCAGGCTGCGGCAGGCCCCGGCGGACACGGAAAAGCCCTCCGTCCCCCGCATGAAAAATCACAAAGGGAGGCGGCAGACATGATTTCAGATGAAGCCGCATACCGGCGGTATCTATGCGGTGAGGAGAAAGCCGCCGAGCTGCTGGTGGAAAAATACGGCGATGCGCTGACGCTTTACATAAACGGTTATATCAAGGATATATACGAGGCAGAGGACTTCATGATTGAAGCCTTTTCACAGATTTTTGCGAAGGAGCGTCCTGTCGGGGGCGAGGGCAGCTTCAAGGCATATCTGTACAAAACCGCCCGTAACCTTGCCCTGCGGCACAGGCAGAAGCGCCGTATCATTTTTCTTCGGATGGACGAGATGGACTTTGAGCCACAAAGCAGCGCCCTGGCGGATACGGAGCTGATGCGCAGCGAACGCGACCGCCAGCTCTACGCCGCGTTGAAAAAGCTGAAAGCGGAATACCGGGAGGCTCTGTACCTCGTCTACCTTGAGGGTATGAGCTATCGGGACGCGGCGGCGGTCATGGCAAAAAGCGAGCCGCAGGTCACAAATCTGGTCTATCGCGGGAAGCAGAGCCTGAAAACGATTTTGGAGCAGGAGGGATTTATCTATGCGGACGAATGAGGAGCGGGCACGTCTGATCCATAAACGGACGGCAGAGATAAAACGGGAAAATCAGAAAAAGAAACAGCGCCGGCTGGACGCGGTCTGCATGGCGGCCTGTCTGCTGCTAATCGCCGGCATAGGCGCGCTCATGCCGGGATGGATGGCGGGCGTTGCGGCGGGGGGCGTAAGCCACGCTTCCGGGGCCGCGAGCCTTATAGGGAGCAGCGCGGCGCTGGGCTATATTTTGATGGGGCTTATGGCCTTTCTTCTCGGCGTTTGCGTGACGGTGCTTTTATACCGGCTGCGCCGCAGAAAGGAACCTCGGCGCCGGGAGGACAGGGATGATGAGCTTTGAGCTTTTTGACAATCTCTTTCAGGTAGCGGCGCTGGGTTGCGCTTCCATTGCCGCCGCCGTGTCGGCGCTCCGGCAAAAAAGCCGCCGCTGTCTGATTCTCGCCCTTGCCTATGCCTGCCTCTCCATGGGAACGCTGTACTATGTGCTGAGCCTTGCCATCCTCGGCCATACGCCGAAGGTCTTTTATGTGTCGGAGGTGTCGTGGCTGGCGTCCTGGCTGTTTTACCTTTCATTCCAGGTCCTGCGGACGGAGGGCATGAAACTCCTTTTTTCGTGGCCGGCCGTGGGCGGTGCACTGCTGATCATCGCTTGTATCCTGACCTTTCACATCTTCGGCCCGTCCTATTTGATGTCATCCCTTTTCGCACTCACGGTCGGCGCATTGACGTTTCTGTCGCTGTTTAGGCTGCAAGGCGGAGCGGAGGGAAAACAGGCGGATACGGCGCTGCTGGCGTGTGTAATTTTGCAGGTGCTTTTGTTTGTGGTATCGGGCTTTACGAGGGATTATACCCGGTTCAATCTCTACTTTGCCGTGGATATCCTGCTGACCCTTTCTTTTACCGCGCTGCTGCCCCTCAATCTGCGGGAGGAGGGCAGGAAATGACTTATATAGAAAACATCCTGCTTTGCCTTGCCATTCCGCTGATTCTGTCCCTGTTCTTCACGAAAGGCCGTACCCGCAGCTTTACTCTGTTTCTCGGCATCGGCATGGGCGTCTGCCTTCTCTCCGCCTACGTCAGCAGCTTTTTTATGGGCTGTTACGGCGTGGGTTCTGTCATTGCCGCCATTGAGATCACCCCGGTCTGCGAGGAGGTGATGAAGCTGCTGCCGCTGCTGTTCTTCCTCCTGATTTTCGAGCCGGAGCCGAAGGAGCTGCCCGGCGCGGCCATTGCCATTGCCGCAGGCTTCGCCACCTTTGAAAACGTCTGCTACCTGACGGAAAACGGAGCGGAGAACTTTACCTTTCTGCTCATCCGTGGGATTTCTGCCGGCGCGCTGCATATCCTCTGCGGTATTTTGTCGGGATTCGGCATCTCCCATGTGTTCCGCCGCCGGTGGCTGGCGCTGACCGGTACGGTGGGTATCTTAGGCGCCTGCACCGGCTTACACGCCATCTATAATCTGCTCATCACGGCGGACGGCGCGTGGAAAACGGCGGGCTATCTCTTCCCTTCTGCGCTGATCCTCTGCCTGTATCTGGCAAAGCGCCTGCTGCCAAAGCTGAACATATCCTTTGAATGAATAGTACGCTTCTTCGCATATGGAGCCGTCTCAAAATTGGGGCGGCTCAAATTTTTTTGAAGAATTTTTGATTTTGGGTGAAAGGATTTTGGATTTCATGTCTTTTAGTAAGTAGAGGGCTATCAAACATGCCCTGATAACGAAAAGCGAAAGGAGGGTTTGACCATGACCGGCAGGACGGAAATCCGGGTGCGGGAGATACGGCGCAGGACGCAGCGGTACAGGCGGCGGCGCGAAAACCGGGTGCTTTCTTCTCTTGCGGCGTTCAGCCTGTTTCTCCTTGCCGGTATTGGCTTTCTCCTGCGAGGCGTACAGGCGCGCGGCATTTCCGCTGTTGCGGAGGGCTACAGCTCGGTGCTGCTGCGGGAGAACGCGGGTGAATACATCGTGGTCGGCGTCGCCGCCTTCGTGGCGGGCGTGGCGCTGACCGTGATTTGTATCCGGTGCAAAAAGAAAAGATCGACCCGCATGGAGAATGCGGAAGATGAGGAGGCGATGAAGTGAAAAAAACAATGAAAAAACCGCTGAAAATAACGCTGATTTTTCTTTGCGGCATCTTGGCGCTGCTGCTTGCTGCCGTGCTTGTGTTCATCGGCAGCTACTACACCCGTATTCGGACAATGGGCAGCATTGAAAAGCTGACCGACTATCCCGACGGCTACAATCTCTATCGCATGGACGTCAAATACGATTACAGCCTTGACGATGTGATAAATTACGGAATTAAGGACAATCAGACCATGATCGACGCCATTTTGAAGGAAGCTCTGCCCCTTCTTCCGGTGAAAATCAAGGCGCCCGAGTTCGGCTGTACGGCATTCACGCTTACAGACGTGGATGGCGATGTACACATGGGACGGAATTACGATTTCAGGAATAACACCTCCGCAATGCTTGTCTACTGCGCTCCGAAGGACGGCTATAAATCCGTGGCCTTTGCGGCGCTGGACAACGTTTCCGCAAATGTGCCGGACGAAAGCATGAAAAAGAAGCTGGCGAGCCTGACCGCGCCGTTTATCTGCCTTGACGGAATGAACGAGAAGGGCGTATGTATCGCTGTTTTGACGCTGGACAGCGAGCCGGTACATCACAACACCGGGAAGCCCATTGTCTTCACCACCCTTGCCATACGGATTGTGCTGGATCGCGCCGCGACCACGGAGGAGGCCGTTGAGCTGCTTCGGGGCTACGATATGTTCGCCTCAAGCGGGCGGGATTATCACTTTTACATCACCGATGCAAATGGAGACGGCAGGGTTGTTGAGTACGACTGCGAGAGCGAAGCGCGGGAACTCGTGGCAACGCCCATCAACGCAGTCACAAACTTCTTCGCGATTTACAAGGAGAAGGTGCTTCCCGACCAGAGGAACGGTATCTACGGCCACGGCAGAGAGCGTTACGACGCCGTGCTGAACGTTTTTGAACAGCAGGAGGGCAACTACACCAATGCTACCGTGTGGGCTGCGCTGAGAGCCGCCTCGCAGGAGCCTGATCCCGAAAGCGTTACCAGCAACACCCAGTGGTCGATCGACTACAACAACAAGAAGTTCACCGCCGAGATCGTCATTCGCCGCAACTGGAATGACGTTACGCGCTATGATTTGGCGGAGAACAAAACGGAGGCAACAAGATGAAAAAAAGATTTTTAAGCATACTGCTTATCCTGTGCCTTGCGCTGACGCTGCTGCCACAGATGGCATTTGCAGAAGGCAGTGTGTCATATCTGGACGCGGATGGCACATTTAAGACCAGTACCGGCGCAACGAAGGTAACCAGCAGCGACACCGAATGGACAGGCACAACAACAAGTCCCGGCTGGTACGTGGTCACCGGCGATGTGATCATCGGCACGGCGGATGCTCCCCAGCGCGTCACCGTCAGCGGCGACGTCCGCCTGATTCTGACGAACGGCTGCACCCTCACCGTCCACGGCGGCATTCAGGTGCAGGACAACAGTGATGCAGCTACAAACACCCCCAACACCAATGCCCTGACCATCTACGCCCAGTCCACGGATGAAAGCACCATGGGCAAGCTGATCGCCAAGGGTGCTGAACGCGACTACAATGCGGCCATAGGAGGCAACGAAGGCAACGAAGGCAACGACTACGGCGGCAGCGGCGGCGCCATCACCATCAACGGCGGCTACGTCGAGGCCACCAACACAGACGGTGCGGGCATCGGCGGCGGCTTCGGTTCCCACAGCGGCGGCAGCGGCGGCGCCATCACCATCAACGGCGGCAACATCACTGCCAGCAGCCAATTCGGCGTGGGCATCGGCGGCGGCGAGGCCGCTGGCGACGGCGGCAGCGGCGGCAAGATCACCATCAACGGCGGTTCTGTCATCGCAACCGGCGTCAACGGCGCGGGCATCGGCGGCGGCCAGGGCGACTACTACGGCGGCAGCGGCGGCGAGATCACCATCACCGGCGGCGTTGTCAAGGCCAAGAGTAATCTGGGCGCGGCCATCGGCGGCGGCTACAGCGGCGGCGGCACGGGCGGAGACGGCGGCAAGATCACCATCAACGGCGGCAATATCGCTGCCAGCGGCTACTACTGCACGGCCATCGGCGGCGGCTACGGCACCAACGGCGGCATCGGCGGCGAAGTCACGATCACCGGCGGCACCGTCACCGCCACCGGCAACGCCAGCGGAAAAGCCACCGTCATCGGTGCCGAGGGCATCGGCGGCGGCAGATACGACACCATCAGCGGCACCGACGGCACCTTCCAGACCACCAACAACGGCAATGCGGTGATCTTCGCAAGCTCCATTGGCGACCAGAGCAATAAGGACGATTGGAGCGGCATCATCTTTGAGGACAACGAGGGCAAGGTCTATGGGAATCCGACGCTGGCGGCCGAGCTGACAATTCCCGAGAATAAGGCGTTGGACATTCCCTCGGGCAAGACCCTGACCGTTAACAGCACAATTACAGTGAATGGCAATCTTACCAATAATGGCACCATTATCGGCTCCGGCTCCATTGTGCCGGAAGAGAAGAAACTGACCTATAAGGCATTCCCCAGCGCCCCGGTTATTGCTTCCGTAAGTGCAGACAGCATTACGCTCCAACCCATCATCGGTGAAACGGCTGTGGAATACAGCAAGGACAATATAAACTGGCAGAGTGGAACAACCTTCAGCGGCCTGACTGCGGCCACAAGCTACACCTTCTACACCCGGTATCAGGCGAATGGTTTTTACAAGGGCACCCCGCCCCAGAGCGGCGGCAGTGCTCCCACATACACCGCCTACTATAAAGAGCAATTTTCCCTCACCCCCGGCGGCACTTATTACTTTGACCTTTCCGGCGAGAATATTCCCGGCACGGCGAACAGTGGAAACCCATATGGCGCGGCTTCTCTGCCGGATACGTCGCTGCACTATGTTCCCTTTACCTACGCCGGAACAGTGAACGCCTACAGGCTCACGTCGGAGATGGAAACCACCGAGGAGTATGCGGACCAGAAGGAATACGCTCACAGCCTGTTTGTGGCGGACTATGCCGTAACACATACGGTAAGCTGGGATGACTTAAATGCGAAAAATCTGATTTTCGGTAAAGGCTACGCCAGCGGCGGCGTGGATTATACCCTGCGTGCGCCGTCCGGGGGAAGTTACCATACGGGTTCGGGCGATTCCGAACGCGGCACTCCCACAAATAATGAGTGGGACAAGATACTGGATAAAAACGACGGATATATTCAAAACTGGAGCAGCATGGGTTCACAGGGACAAGATTCATCTTCCACATCTTCCACATCTTCCGATCGTCGCGCGGCCCGTGGGTTCAGTTCGGCTCGCTACTGGTATTACCCATCTCCTGCCGAACAGAGCGCGACCCTCGGTTTCCGCCCCGTCCTTGAAGTCCTGAACGCTGACACACTGGGCTCTGACGGGCTGAAGGCCGTTACCCTTGACTTAAACGGCGGCAAGCTGGGCGGCAGCTCCGATGATATTCAAATTATTGTGAAAAACGGCAGCACATTTACCGCCCCCGTGTCCGACGGTCTGACCCGCCCGGACGGAGATACAGGCAATTACTTTATGTGGCTTGGCAGCGATGGGAAGTTCTACGCGACCGGCGACAGCGTTCCGGCGGGCGTTACCAAACTCACGGCGCAGTTTGCTGTTCCCAGCTATACCGTGACGCTGAACGGCGTTAACTCCGACGCGACCGGTGCAGGTAACTACGCCGTGGGCGTTACCGTCAGCATCTACGCAGGCACGAAATCTGGTTACAGCTTCAACGGTTGGACTTCTGATAATGTCACCATCACCAACGCCAACAATAAAAACG
Organism: Clostridiales bacterium; assembly: GCA_004557075.1. GTDB lineage: Bacteria > Bacillota > Clostridia > Oscillospirales > Oscillospiraceae > F23-B02. The sequence goes on along the minus strand of SFEX01000028.1, from coordinate 34,839 downwards.
CCAGCTTCACCATGCCTGCGAAGGATGTTACCGTGACTGCAAACTGGACAAAGAACAGCGGAGGCGGTGGCGGCGGCGAAACGCCTCACAGCCACAGCTACGGCGGCTGGAAGTCCGATTCCGCGAATCACTGGAAGGAGTGCTCCTGCAGCGACAAGGCGCAGATAGGCGCACACAGCTTCAAATGGGTGGTAGATAAGGCGGCGACCGCGACCCAAAAGGGCTCCAAGCATGAGGAATGCACGGTCTGCGGCTATAAGCGCCCGGCGGTGGAAATCCCGGCTGCGGGCGGCACCACTCCGGTTCGGCCGAACAACCCGGACACCGGCGCGCTGGACAACGTGCCCAAGACCGGCGACAGCAGCAGCCTGAGCCTTTGGATCGCCCTGCTGTTCGTATCCGGCGCTGGCATAACCAGCGCGGCTGTGTATGGCAGAAAGAAGAAAGAAAACGCGGAATAACACGGCGCAATGATCTTGAGGAAGGGCGGCGGCGGGCCATAATCCCGCTGCTGCCTTTTTCCGAATTGGAGCAATTTATATGAATAACGGACAAACGCCACACCCACCAGCAGTGGGGCATAAGGAAGCGAGCATTAGAAGTGTCAAAGGGCGGCACGTCAAACGGAGAAGGCGCAGCCGCAGGCTGTGGATCGTCTCCGCGCTGCTGGTATTATGCTGCGCACTGGGTATCGCGGCGGTCGGCGGCATTCTGAGAGACCGGGACAGGCAGGACGAGTTTGAATCCCTCTCGCAGGCCGTTCACATCCCTGAAAGCCTGGAGACGGAGCCTGTGTCCACCATTCCCGCAGACAAACCGCCGGAAGAAGAAAAAGAGCCGGAAATCCTGCCGCAGTATCTTGCGCTGCACGGGCAGAACCCCGACCTGTTCGGCTGGGTCAGCATTGAGGATACGGTCTTGGATTATCCCGTCATGTACACGCCGGAGGAGCCGGAAAAATACCTGCGCCTGTCCTTTACGGGCGAAGCCAGCACCGCCGGGACGCCCTTCATGGACGCAAACTGCGCCTTGGACAGCGACAACTATATCATCTACGGCCACAACATGAAAAACGGCACCATGTTCCGGGAGATCCTGCAATACGCAGATAAAAGCTATTGGCAGGAGCATCCCGTGATCCGGTTTGACACCCTCTATGAGCAGGGCGAATATGAGGTGCTGGCAGCCTTTTACGACCGGGTCTATTACAGCTATGAGGACTGCTTCAAGTTCTACCGCTTCATTAAAGCGGCGGATGAAGCGGACTATGACGGCGCCATACGAAACTACAAGGAAAAGAGCCTCTACGACACCGGCGTGACCGCCGAGTACGGCGATAAGCTCATCACCCTTGTCACCTGCGCCTATCACACGGAAAACGGGCGCTTCGTGGTGGTCGCAAGGAAAAGATAGCGGCGTATGACGGCAAGCAAAAGGCGGCTGCCTTGAGCAACCGCCTTTCCTTGTCCCCCTTGAGGGTATCCGCCTGCTGGCACAGTGCGATGTACTTCTGCGCCTGCGCTTCTGTCTTGTTCTTGAAATAATCATATACGCACAGGGGAATCCCATTCGGCGAAACCCTATCGGGGAAAACGAGCGCATCGAGGCTGATATCCAGTTCTCTGGCAAGCAGCGCGACGGTTTCAAACTTCGGGCTGCTGCGGCACAGCTCCGTGTCCATGATTGTGCGGTGGCTCATGCCCATTTTTGCCGCAAGCCCCTTTTGCGTCTGCCCGGCAGCCTCCCGTTTTTCCCGAAGCTCTTTACTGAACCCATCCACCGGATTATACATTTTAGCTCACCTCACATTCATTGTAGTGTGCATACCTGCCGCTATAAATCACCATACCCTGCATATCAGGTACATTAAAACTAACTTGCCCGATTGGAGGATCATTATGTACAAGCCGTATTTTTGTCAGAAAGGAATGGGATAAAAAGGAGCCAATCGTTATCGACCGGCTCGGCATAAAAGAATAACCTCTAAGGCGAGCTGTACTCACGAAGGTGAGCTACAGCTCTCTTTATGTTTATCAAAGCTCCATTCGCATGGTATAGACATGTCTCTGCCAAGGAGCGGCGGCTTCATGAAGGAGAGAAACGGCGCATGGACGGGCCTGAAAGCCCGTCTGTGCGCCGTTTTTGTTTCCGCAGCTTCCAAGCGTCCCCGCTGCCGCTCCCCGCCTCCGTCTTTTGATTTTTTGTCCTTTCAAAAATCAGAAAACGGAGGGAATACATATCGCTTTCAATCTTTACTCTGCCTGCGTACAGATCATCAAAGGTTTCGATATGGTATTTGCCCATATACCGCACTTGTTCGGAAATCTCGTCGAGCTTCTTTAAGTCCTCTTTGAGATAGGGACTTGTGGGTTTATAGTCGGTATTTTTCGGCAAGTAACCGAGCAGATAACAGTAGTGTAGATACAAGCGGTATATATGGCTTGTATGGTGGAATGGCTGAAACCAATCCTTTAAGTCCTGCGGCATATCTTTGGGATAAGAGATATATGCCCGTCTGCTACCGAAAGAAGCGTATCTGCCAATCGACCACTTTAGGTTTTCGGGAGTCCATCTCTCATCGAGGGTATCAAGCCTTGTAAAGTGTTGGTACTGCGACAATCGTATCTTCCAATGCTTACCCGTGAAGTCGGTAATATATCCTTTTCTCTGCAAATATTCTTCGATATATTTTGGACTTCGGCTGTAATCAATGGCTTCTCGCACATCCTCACGGTATACATTGTAACGGGTAGATTTACCGCTTTTCTCATCAAGCCATACTTGTCTTGTGGGTGCTTTGTGTGGGTTCTTGATAACCGACAAGCCGTGTTCAGCACAGATGCGGTCAGACACTTGCATCAATCTCCACCGTTCTTTTTTCGAGTAATCATACTTGCCGCCATCAATAAAGGACACGGAATTGAAGCAGAAATGATTGTGCAGATGGTCTTTGTCAAGGTGGGTAGTAACGATTATTTGATACCGATCACCCCACATTTCTCTTGCGGTCTGCAACCCGATTTCGTGTGCTTCTTTTGCCGTAACCTCATCCGGCTTAAAGCTCTGATAACCGTGCCAAGCAATATATCCGTTCTCTTTGCCGTACTGCTTTTTGGTTAGGATCATTTGTTGTAGAGCGATTTCCTTTAAGCAGTTTATGGTAGAAACGTACTCACCCTGCTCGGTTGCTTCGGGGCGGCTGACATAGGACATAACCTCCCATAACGGTTGTAAACTCGGATTGTTTGCTACCGTCTTTTCGGGATTTTCTACATAGGCAATAAGGTCTTTTAACCGACCTTCAATATGCCATAAACTCGTAGTAGCCATCATCCCACCTCCTGTAAATCGAGGATAAGACACTCGATTTCTTTGCAGATATTTAGCGCAGATGACTCGTACTTGGCACACTCCTTAAAGACTTTGTGGGCTTCATAGAGTGCTTCAAGCAACTGCCAAAACTCTTTTGTTGGTTGCGGCTTAGGTGTTTTACCTTTGCAGAGCTGACGCACAAATTCCGATTGAGATAGCCCACATATCTTTGCCGAGCGTTCCAACTGTACTTTTTCTTCTTCGGATAGCCGCACAGAGATACGCACGGAATCCTTGTTTTTCATAAAATCATCTCCTTCTTATTAGGGGTATTCAGGGGTGTCCCCTGAGCATAGTCCACATCCCTTTAGGGTGTGGATTGGATTTTGGTGTCAAAATCCGATGCTCGCTATACCTGTGGACAGGCATAGTGCTTTCTCTTTTGGTTACTCCTATCTCTGAAAATAACCGTCACCGCTACCGTACACGGAACTGTCACTACGAGAATAAAATCTATTGCATAAGCCTATGAGCCGCTTGCGGTTGGTGCGGCGGAAAGATACATCAATCCCTTTTTCCTTATACAGATATTTATAATCATATTTCCGTAACAGTTTTGTAACGGTGTTGGGCGGGGTGTAGTTATCTCCGACAGCGTTCAAAAGATCGGTAGCCGTACCGAGCCATTCTTTTCTTGTCTGCATAAAGGTAACTACCTTCCAGAGAAAAGGGTGTTCTTCGGTCAGTACGGGCATCCCCGTCTGCGGTATTTCTCCGAGCATTTCGGCTACGAGCCGTTCACCTTTTGTCATCTTCATTCTTAATCGCTCCTTTCTTATTTTTGTTTTTTGCAGAGCCATTTGCCGTTCTACCCGAATGTCGTTCCTGCCCCTGCTTTTTCAGCGGCGTTTTCTCGCTCGTTCCCACAGAGGAAGTCTTGGCGGAGTATCCCATTCAGACGGTCATTCAGTTGTTAAGTACAAGCGGCTTTTAATTACCCCCTCAATGAGTAGCCAGCGAAAAGGGGTAAAATATTCGATTTTTGCGAAATTTTTTTCAAAAAAATTTTTATCCCTCAATTAGTAGGCAGCGAGAAGGGCAAAAATATCACCTTTTTGCAAAATTTCTTCTCTAATATTTAATTGCTGACTTTTTTCGGATTTTGGACAATTTATTTTTGAAAAAAGGCAAAACAAAAAAGCCGCTACACAGACATCAAGAATCGGCGGGAGCTTTGCTCTCGCTTCAAAATGATGTTCTATGTAACGGCTTTAAAATTCAAAGACGGGACTGTTATCTCACCCGTACACTCGCTAACAGTACCAAAACGCATAGAGTGATGGGTGACGGTATTTTCTCTTAGCATACCGCCGGCATTGGGTGGCTTTGCCACATCTCAATCTTACATCGTATTCAGTTGTAATCCCTCGTTTAAAGGGATTATATTATACCATAAAACCCGCCGTAAATCAAGAATTTTACGACGGGTTTTGAATATTTTTCGGATTTTAGGGAATATTATACTAATTTACTTGCAACGCATATTTCTATTCTGTGGTTATGTGATCATATTCAGATTTCAAAATATCCTTAATAACATCTCTACCTATAACAAATTCGGGAGTTCCCATTGAGCCGGGACCAACCTCATATTTATCAAAGATAATTACTAAATCACCGTTTTCATTCCAATAGAAATTGTGGTCTGCACTGACAGTTGCAAATTCTTCGCCTATTCCACTATTATTTATCCAATATGAGATATTTTCATCGTTTGCCATTTGCTCTTGCATTTGCATTTTGATTTCTGCCACAAGAATATCGGAAAATTTATCGGTATTGAACAAGTCACCAAGCTCGACTATCTTTCCTTGCTTTTTATCAATGTGATAAAATTCAAAATAAGTATTACTGCTTGCCGCCGTTTCACTTACAGATAATTTGAGCGTAAACCAACGATCTGTATTCGTTGTCGCTTCATAATCAACGTGGATAGAGCCATAGCCATTATTTCCGGTAATTTCAAGGTCTTTATAAAACTGATTTACAAGAGCAGTTGTAAGCTCGCTGACATCTTTGTTTATATAATCAACAGCTTCGCTATCCTCACCCTCTATTTGCGGTACGTCAATATTCATTTCGTGTTTATCGTCAGCATAGAAATAATTACGGATAGTTACCACCCTAACAATATCACCGATTACGGGAATTTGCTCCAGCGTTTGTGCGTATGCTACGCTTACATTAGGCAATACGAAAAGTGTTATAAAAACAAAGCAAGCTGCAGCCGCTGCAATACGGGGTAATATACGAATTTGTTTTATAACGGGTTTCTTTTCGGGTAAATCGGCAAGTGTTTGTTCTATATGGTTTTTCACAGAATCAGGAATGTCTGTCTGTTCTTCCGCCGCTTTGCTTTTTATATATTTATCAAAATAATTCATCCGTTAAAATCCTCCTTCAAAATTTCTCGCAGCATCTTTCGGGCACGGGAAAGTTGTTTTTTTACAGCGGGCATATTCGTGCTTGTAATTTGTGCGATTTTTGATACCGAAAGATTTTCATAATAAAACAGTACAACAACAGTACGGTAGGGTTGTTTAAGGCTATTCACAGCTTCACGAACTGTAAGCCTTGCAGTTATGTCGTTTTCGGGACTATCATCGGGAATGTTCGGTGTTTCCTCCATAGATATAATTTTTGAATTTTTGCGAATCGTTTCAACCGCTGTATTGTGAACAATACGCAATATCCACGGCTTAAAAGAATTTTCGTTTTTTAGTGTGTCTAAATTTTTATAGGCTCGATATATGGATTCGCTGATGATTTCGCCTGCATCCGAATCGTTTCTGACAATAGAAAAAGCCAAAGAATACATTGATTTTTCACAAAGCCGTATATGTTCGCAAAATGCGTCTTTGTCGGTCAAAATCATCCCTCCCCGATTAGTGAAGCTGTCTGCTTTATAATCCATTCGCCCCACTCTTTATAATATTTAGCATAAAGATGCGTACTGTCCCCCGATTTATCGGCAGATAATCCACCCGCTTCGTCGTCAAACAAAATATTAGCGTCAAGATAAAATATGCTTTTTCCGTCAGCAAGTTTTGCTAATTCTGCATTTAACCCGTTGATAGCAGTATTGTTTACCACCTTATCACTATCCGAACGACTTTTTGAAACGTGCAGATTTGCCTGTATAAAAATAACAGCATCGGGTTGTTTGTCTTTTATGAATTCAATCAATTCACTGTATTTTTCGACGGTGCTGCTGAATTTGTATCCCACTTCATTGATGCCTAGCATTATATATATTTTACCATACTTTTTGCCGTTCAGCAACTCCGTCAAAGTCACCTTACCTACATTGGGAACTGAAACAGAATTTTTATGAATGTTGTAAACACTCATTCCCACCGTACAAAAATAGTCTGCACCGTCGATATCTGCATACTCCATAAGTCCTACTGTCCTTGAATCACCGATAAATAAAGCATCACCCATAGAAGTATTGTTGTTCGTTTTCGATGTGATATTGTCTGTTATAGATGTACTCGCTTCGGAACTGTCCTCTGTTTTCGTAGAACTAATATCTTCCGAAGTATCTTTTGGAGTCGTTATAATATTGCTTTGTGTTGTAGAATTGCTTTCGGTTTCTGTGCCGGAACTTGCAGACGGAGTTTTCCAAAGGAACATAAACAGTATAACAGCAACAATTATAAAGCATAAGGACAAAAGCGTAACTAAATTTGACTTTTTCATTTTTCTTTACCTCTCAAAATCTAAAATATAAAAACGGATCATCAAAGCCACGGTACATACAATAGACGCTTGCACCGAATATTACTGCAAGAAGCAAGCCTATAATGACACGGCTTTTGATTCGTTTCAAAATACTAAACGGTAATCTCGTCGAGAACAATATGCCTGCAATAAAAAACGGATAATATAAACTTAAATATTTTATGTAGTCATACCGAAATATCGACCATACACCTTGACCGAAAAACGGAAACAACCGAGTAAAAAACACCCCAAGCTGCCCTATATCATCAATAGCGAATATTGCCCAAGTAATCGGAATCAATATGATCATATAAAGGTGTGCAATGACAGGCATTTTATTAAGATGTTTTCCTATAAAAAATTTCTCAAGCATTATGATAAGGAATAAAAACGTACCCCATAAAACAAAATTATATCCTGCTCCGTGCCATAATCCGGTAAACAACCATACGATAAGCAAATTTCTAACAGTGGCAATTTTGCCGTTGCGATTTCCACCAAGAGGGATATATACATACTCTCTAAACCAAGCCCCAAGTGTTATATGCCACCGCCGCCAAAATTCTGTCATTGTAAGGCTGGTGTATGGATGTTCAAAGTTTTTCGGCAACTTAAATCCGAGCATTTTTCCAAGTCCGATTGCCATTAAAGAATAACCGAAAAAATCAAAATATATTTGAAAAGAAAATGCTATTATCGCCATCCATGCGAGCGGTGTAGATATACTTTCAAACCCGATTGCACAAGTCTGCGACCACAGTTTTCCGATAGGATTAGCAAGCAATACTTTTAATCCTAAGCCGAAAATAAACACTCCCATACCTTTCAGCACAGATGATACTTTGATTTTCCGTTTATACAGTTCTTTTTCTACTTGACCGTAAGTGACAATCGGGCCGGCGATAAGTTGCTCAAACATTGAAATATATACAGCATATCTAAGCAAACTTCTTTCTGCTTTTGCATTTCCTCTGTAAACATCAACAATGTATGAAATTCCTTGAAAGGTGTAAAAAGAAATGCCGATAGGCAATACAACATCTGCCGTAAAATTAAAGCTCGGATTTAATCTGCCCATTTCATTTATTACAAAACCGGAATACTTAAATACGGCAAAATTGATTAAATGAAAAATTATGCCTGTGGCTAATAACACCTTCTTGCGTGCAGGAAATTTTTCAATCCATATACCAACCGCAAAATCCGCAACAATGCTGAGTATAAACAATATAAAATGTTCGGGGTTATGAATAGTGCCCACAAAGTAAAAACATAAACTTCCGATAAACAATATAAAATTCTTTATTTTGTCAGGCACAATATAGTAGCACCCGAAGAATATCGGCATAAATATGAAGATAAATTGTAAGCTGCTGAATACCATAACCACACCACCGTTTCGCTGTTCTGATATATAGATGCACGGGCAATATAAAAGGTGACACACAAATTTATTTTTTCAAAAAATAGCGGCAAGGATTTCTCCCTGCCGCCGTGTGCTTACTTATGCAGTTTTATTATAACCTCATCAACGATGTCAGTATATCTTCTCTGTGCAAACAGTTTGTTGCGGTAGGCAAGTAAGGCATTGAAGATATACCGCCGTTCCTCTGCCGTGAGGTAAAGGTAATACTTCCGCTTTCTCATACGAAGATTACCTCTGTATTGACAATTTCTGTTACTCTGCTACGGATATTGTTCATCCGAGCAACCCACTCCATTTGGTTGTCTGCTTTGAGCTGTTCTGTCACGCCCTCTCGCTCTGCTATCTGCTTTACAAGCCGAAAAAACTTATCCTCAGCTTGCTTGTCGAGGTCAGCGAGATAGTCGTACAGCTTGCCACTTGTCAGCAGATTAGTGTAAAACACCTTTCTGTGCCGCTTAATATACCGTAAGTGTCGCTGTCCCCATACACCGATATGTTGTTCTTTTTCTTGTGGTAAGGCAAGGTTAGGTAAGTAATAATCGCCCTGTAGAGTGTAGGTGATACCTGTTCTTCTGTCTGTGTAATGCTGTTTCATCTTGTAATCCTCCAATATGATTGATTTTACCTACAATTCAATCATTCTGACTGATTACAAAAGCCGAAGGGAGACAACTTCCTTACGAAGTGTCTCCCTTGCGGTGCTTTTTTGCTTTGTGCTTAAAAAATTTTTATCAGACATCCGATTAAAAAACATACCAGAGCTGTGATAACGGCGGCGGCCGCGGCCAAAAGGAACTTTTGATACGGACGCTTGCCTATCTCCCGCTGCTTTTGTATCTCGTCGAGCTGCTTGCCCTCGGAAAACGCAACGATCTCCCTGTAGGTCTGGATATCGTTATCTTTTTTGAGCCTTTCAATTTTAAATGCAAAATACAATGCCGCCGCAAGGATGATCCCCCACGGAATGAGGCCCCAGAATCCGAGCAGATCGGCAAGCGGAATTGCCGATACAACCGCGGCAATAAGCAGCACCGCGTAGATCGCACTATAGCGGTTTAGTTTGGCTATGTCTTCCGTTCTTATTACTGCTTTCATGACGTCAATATCTCCTTTGATCAGTTTGTCAAGGGAGACTCTAAATACTTCGCTCAGCAGCACTAAGCTATTCACGTCGGGATAGCTTTTATCGTTTTCCCAGTTTGAAACGGTCTGCCTTGAAACGTAAATGCGCTCGGCCAGCTCCTCCTGGGTCAGTTTCGCGTCCTGACGGCATTTTTTTATCTGCTTTCCAAGTTCCATAGCTTTGCCCCCCTTCGCAGTTATACTAATCAAATAATTGCGCCTGCGCCATCAAATAATGCTGACATTATGGGCTTTTTTCGTGTCAAAGGTTTTTGACGCGCCGTTAAAGAGCGCATCATCTCTCCCAAAACGCGGTATATCCGGCATTCAGGAATCTGTCGATCATCTGCTGGGTCAGGCACCATGAGTCGTCGGGCTTATGCCAAGCGGGGGTGAGTTCGTATGCGGCTTTAAAGCTTGCGGCTGTAATACAGCTTGGAGAAGGCTATCAGAAGCGACAGACCCAACTCGCACGCGATGCAGGATAAAAACACGGTGGAATTAAAGTATCCCAAAATGATGGCAACGGGCAGAATAATAATCATGAAAATGGTCGCCCCGGTGCTTTTGCCCTTGGCGTGTATCTGGATGCTGCGCTCGTCGTTGTCCTTTATGTACTGCTTTTTCATGTATGTCTCGTTGTGCACAGGATCATAACGCCCATAGCAGCTCCTGCGATGAAACCATTGTAAAAACCGTGCCAGCGCTCACCCGTGCCGACAGGAACCACAACGCCGGTGAAGGCAAGAATTTGTATGACAAGCAGCGCCGCCGCGCCGATGCAGTAGAGAATATTTTGCGTTTTAAGCTTTTTGCGGTAACTATCCATTTTATTGCTCCTTTTATTGATCCAAATCAGAAAAATCGAACACTTCTTCGATGCTCATGCCGAAAAAATGGGCGATCTTGTAGGCCAAGGTGAGGGAAGCGGTGTACTTTCCCACCTCGATCGAGGTGATGGTCTGGCGAGTGGTGCCCACGGCATCCGCCAGATCCTCCTGCGACATCTTCCTCTGTTTCCTCAGCTCTCGAATTTTAGTTTTCATGTGTACATCCTTTTTTTGCTAAGTTAACTTTGCAAAAATAGTATAGCAAGCTTTGCACAAAGTGTCAAGTATACTTTGCTAAAAAATAATTTGCATCAAAAAAGCTCGCCGCAAGCGATATATCGTCCGTTTCAACTTCTTCACTATTCACTATTACTTATTACCTCAAAAAACGACAGTCTCCATCGGGAGACTGTCGTTTTTTGGTGCCGGTGGCCGGACTCGAACCGGCACGATGCAAGCATCAGAGGATTTTAAGTCCGCCGTGTCTACCATTCCACCACACCGGCATATATCTCAATTATTTTAACATTAAGACAGGCTTATGTCAATAATTATAGAAATGCTTTCCTTGCACTTGCGCTCGGCGGCTAATTTTGATATTATATTCTATTATAATATTATTGTGAAGTAGTGTTTATGAATGAATTACAGTAAATGGAAAATATCAGAGCGCTCAGGCGAGATACCTGAGGCGCTGCTGGCTGCGGGATATCCGCCGCTGCTGGCGGCGCTGCTGAACATTCGCGGCATCAGCACGGCGGAGGAAGCGGAAAAATTCCTGCACTGCGGGGAGGAGAGCCTCATCGACCCCATGCGCATGAAGGACATGGACAAGGCGGTGCGGCGCATAAAGACAGCGTTTGAGAAAGGAGAGACCGTTGCCGTTTATGGCGACTATGACGTTGACGGAATAACGTCAACCTGCCTTCTGACCGACTGGCTGCGCAACCGGGGGATAAGCTGCTATCCCTATATACCGGACAGAATAGAGGAGGGCTACGGCCTTAACATCCCCGCCATAGACAAGCTCAAAAGCCGCGGCGTCAGCCTCATAATAAGCGTTGACTGCGGCATAACCGCGGCAGAGGAGGCAAAGCACGCGAGGGAGGTCGGAGTTGACCTTATCATAACAGACCACCACGAATGCCGCGAGCAGACCTTGCCGGATGCGGTCGCGGTCATCGACCCGAAGCAGCTCGGCTGCGGCTACCCGAACAAAAATCTGGCCGGAGTCGGCGTCGCGATGAAGCTCATCTGCGCAGTGGAGGGCAAGGGCGCGGAGGTGCTGCGGCATTACGCGGACCTTGTCGCTATCGGCACTGTCGCGGACGTGGTGCCGCTGACGGACGAGAACCGCTATATCGTCCGCATGGGGCTTGGCATGATCGAGCAGACCTCCCGTCCCGGTATTGCGGCGCTTCTGCATGAATCGGGCGTTGAGGACAAAAAAATATCCTCCTCGACCATAGGCTTTACCCTTGCGCCGAGACTGAACGCCGCCGGCAGATTAGGCTGCGTCTCCGTCGCGGGCAAATTGCTTATGACAAGCGACAGAGCCGAGGCGTGCAGGCTTGCCGCAGAGCTGTGCGAATTAAACCGCCGCAGGCAGCATCTTGAAACTGAGATCTGGGACGACGCCTCGGGAATGATGGACGGGAAAAAGCCCGAGACGCCGATCGTGCTCGCGAGCGAGAAGTGGCATCAGGGCGTGATCGGCATCGCCGCGTCCAAGCTTGCCGAGCAGTATTCTCTGCCGACAATTATGATATGTCTCGACGGTGAAAAGGGCAAGGGTTCATGCCGCAGCTTCGGAGGCTTTAATCTGTTCGACGCACTGTCCGCGTGCTCGGAATATCTTGAGGGCTTCGGCGGCCATGCGCTGGCGGCGGGGCTGAACATAAAGCGCAGCAAGCTTCATGAATTTTGCGCCGCTCTCGGGGAGTATTACAAGCAAAACAAGCCCGAGGAGCTGCCCACGCTAAACTGCGACATTGAGATCAGGGACCCAAAAATGCTGAACATGGAGGGGGTCGAGTCGCTCTCAATGCTTGAGCCATTCGGCAGCGGGAACCCGAGGCCGACAATGTGCATATTGGGAGCGAGGCTCGAACGGCTGATGCCCATCGGCGGCGGAAAGCACCTGCGCCTGAGCGTAAGCTTCAGGGGATGCAGCTTTGAATGCGTGTTCTTTTCGCACACACAGGAGGAGTTAGGCGTCGGCGTAGGCGACTGCGTTGATATCGCGTTCACTCCGCAGATAAACGAGTTCAGATTCCGCAGCAGCGTACAGCTTCAGCTTACGGCTGTAAGGCGGCACGACCCGCGCCCGCTGTGTGAGCGGCTGCTCAGGGGTATGCCCGCCTCCGAGGCGGCGGCCTATTGCCCGGACAGGGGCGCGTTCGTGAAAGCGTGGCGCCGGATCCAGGCGGCGGGAGGCGCGGTTGCCTCGGATATCGACGGTGTGATCCGCCAATGCCCCAATGGACTTGAGCCGGAGCGCTTTTGCATTTGCCTTTTGGCGCTGAGCGAGCTGGGGCTGCTCCGCTCCGCCATACCCGGTTCCGTGCTCGGTGCGAGGATAGTCCCCAAGGCCGGAAAGGTAAATTTAGATGACTCAAAGCTTATAAAACGTTTGAAAGCGAGACGTTTGCAATGGCAGAAAAAGACACCCAAAACGTAATACTTGACCCGGACGAGATGTTTGCATCCCTGCGGAAGAAGATCGAGGACAGCGGCACCGACATGGACATGGGCAGGATAGAGGCCGCCTACGCGATGGCGCGCCTTGCGCATTCCGGCCAGCTCCGGCGCGACGGCTCTCCGTATGTCACCCACTGCGTCGCGGCTGCCGATATCGCCGTGGACATGGGGCTTGACGAGGACTCGATAGCCGCGGCTCTGCTGCACGACGTCATCGAGGACACGCAGCTTACCTATCACGATATCGCGCGGCAGTTCGGTGAGCCGGTAGCGAATATCGTCGAGGGCGTTACCAAGCTGACCCGTGTGCAGTACACCAGCAAGGAAGACGAGCAGATGGAAAATCTGCGCAAGATGCTCATGGCAATGTCCAAGGACATCCGCGTCATTCTCATCAAGATAGCCGACCGCCTGCATAATATGCGCACCATGGCGTATCAGACCGAGGAGAAGCAGCGCATAAAATCCCTTGAGACGATGGAGATCTATGCGCCCATAGCCCATCGCCTCGGCATGCAGAAGGCCAAGTGGGAGCTGGAGGATCTTGCTCTCATGTACCTTGACCCGACCGGCTACAACGAGATCATGAGCACGCTCCAGTCCCGTATGGACACGCTGGAGAGCTTTATGCAGAGCATGGAGGAGAAGATGAAAAAGCGCCTCCGTGACGAGGGCTTGGAGGTCACGGTCTACAGCCGCATAAAGCATATATACAGCATTTACAGGAAGATGTATGCCCAGAAAATAGACATCAACGGCATCTTCGACCTTTGCGCATTCCGCGTTATTGTCGACACCATTCCCGACTGCTACAATGTTTTGGGAATAATCCACGATATGTTCAAGCCCGTGCCGGGGCGCTTCAAGGACTATATATCAACACCCAAGCCCAACATGTACCAGAGCGTACACACGACCGTCATAGGCTCAGAGGGCATACCCTTCGAGGTGCAGATACGCACATGGGATATGCACCGCACAGCCGAATACGGTATCGCCGCGCACTGGAAGTATAAGATGGGCGATTCCGGACTGAAAAACGGCGACGAGGAAAAATTCGCGTGGGTGCGCAAGCTGCTCGAGAGTCAGCAGGAATCCGACGCAACGGACTTTTTCCACAACCTGAAGATAGATATGTTCGCCGACGAGGTGTTTGTGTTCTCTCCAAAGGGCGATGTCATAAACCTGCCTGCCGGTGCGACGCCGATAGATTTCGCCTACAGCATACACTCCGCCGTAGGCAACAGCATGGTCGGCGCCTCCGTCAACGGGCGCATCGTCACTTTCGATTATGTTCTGCAAAACGGAGATATCGTGGAGGTGCGAACCTCGAAGAACGCCACAGGCCCCAGCCGCGACTGGCTCAATATCGCCAAAAGCGGCTCTGCCAGAACTAAGATAAAGCAGTGGTTCAAGAAAGAGCGCCGCGAGGAGAACATTGAGCGCGGCCGCGCGATGTTTGAGGCGGAGCTGAAGAACAAGGGACTGCGGATGGAGGACATCACCGACGAGGAGGTGCTGCCGCAGCTTCTGAAAAAGGTGTCCTATGCCAGCCTTGACGATATGTACGCCGCTATCGGCTATGGCGGCATGGCGGCGACGAGAGCCGTCAACCGAATAAAGGACGAGCTTGCGCGCCTGCACCATGTCAACGGCAAAAAAACCGTGCTTGAAAAGGTAACGGAGGCCGCCGAGCGCAGGGAGAATCAGAGCAGGAAAAATATAAAGCCCGTCCACGGTGTGCTTGTAGAGGGGCTTGATAACTGCCTTATAAAGTTTTCGCGTTGCTGCACACCCATACCCGGCGACGATATCGTCGGCTATATCACGCGCGGGCAGGGCGTATCCATACACCGCACGGACTGCGCAAACTATATCCGGCGCGAGTTCACCGCGGAGGATATCGGACGCTGGATAAGCGTGAGCTGGGCCGATGAGATAAAGGAGAGCTACGCGACCGCCATAACGGTAGTCTCGCGCGAGCGCAACGGCCTTATCATGGATATTGCATCCATCCTGAATACGCTAAATTCCAAGGTGCGCACCATAAACGCCCGTGACACCGGCGATAAGTCGATCGTGAACATCACGCTTGAAACGACCGGGCTCGATGAGCTTAGAGTCGTGGTAAACAAGCTGGCGGCGCTGCCGGGTGTGGTCGAGGTCAACAGAAACGGAGGTAAAAAATGAGAGCTGTAGTTACAAGAGTCGACAGCGCTTCTGTCGCAATAGGAGGCGAAGTAAAAAGCAGCATAGGTAAGGGCTTTCTCGTGCTGCTCGGCGTGCACGCCGACGACGAGGAGGCCGAGGCAGTAAAAATTGCCGACAAGATCTGCGGCCTGAGAGTTTTTGAGGACGAGGCGGGGAAGATGAACGTAAATCCCGCCGATGCGGGAGCCGAGCTTCTGATAATAAGCCAGTTTACCCTGTTTGCCGACTGCAAGTCGCGCAGGCCGGGCTTTTCAAAGGCGGCTCGCCCGGAAAAGGCGATACCGCTTTATGAGAAGGTCATTTCCGAGTGCCGCGGCCG
This sequence comes from Clostridiales bacterium, assembly GCA_004557075.1. GTDB lineage: Bacteria > Bacillota > Clostridia > Oscillospirales > Oscillospiraceae > F23-B02. Next base: position 19,133 of record SFEX01000028.1, on the reverse strand, counting down.
CGGCTTCAAGGTGGGAACGGGCGAGTTCGGCGCTGAGATGAAGGTCAGCTCCGTCAACGACGGCCCGGTAACGATTATTTTGGATACAAGGGAGCTTTGACATGAACGTAAAAACATTACCCGTCGGACAGCTTGAAACAAACTGCTACGTCGTTATAAACGAGGGCACGCTTGCCTGTGTCGTAATAGACCCGGGCGATGAGAGCAACACAATAATGGACTATATCGAGCAAAACCACCTCAAATGCGAGGCGATCATGCTCACGCACGGCCACTTTGACCACGTCGGCGCCGTGAATGAGATAATGGAGCAGACCGGCTGCGCGCTGTATATAAACCCCCGCGACGAGGGCTATGAAGTCGGCATGAGCGGTATGAAGTTCAAGATGCCCGAGGGCGGAAAATACTATGATGACGGCGATGTTGTCGTCGAGGCGGGACTTGAATTCAAGGTGCTGGCAACTCCGGGGCACACGCCCGGAAGCGTTTCCCTGATCTGCGGCAGCGCTCTTTTCACCGGCGATACCCTGTTCAGAGGAAGCTGCGGCAGAGCCGATCTGCCCGGCGGAAGCATGCGCCAGGAGATGAGATCGATCAGGAAAATATGCGAGCTGGAGGGCGATTACGAGGTCTACCCCGGCCACATGGATGCTTCCACCCTTGAGCGGGAGCGCCGCTTCAACCACTATTGCCGGGAGGCCATGGCAAAATTCTAATTTCCGGAGACACATATGCTTTTAGACATACTGAAAACGCTTTTCACGGCTATGCTGCCGGTTCTTGAAATAAGGGGCGCGATACCGGTCGGTATCGCCGCAGGGCTTGACCCCTGGCTGGCATTTGCCATAGGCGTTGTAGGCAATATGCTGCCTATCCCTATCCTGATTCTGATAACGCGACATATTATTAATTGGATGAAAAAGCATGGTATACTCGTGAGATTCACCGAGTGGCTGGAGCGCAAGGGAGAGAAGAAAGCAAAGACTATCCAGCAATACAGCTTCTGGGGGCTGTTTATCCTCGTTGCCATCCCGCTGCCGGGAACGGGCGCGTGGACGGGCGCTCTGGCGGCGTCGCTGCTGGATATGCGCCTAAAAAACGCGCTGCCGGCCATATTGATGGGCGTTATAGTCGCAGGAATTATCGTTATGCTGCTGACATTCGGCGTCATATCGGTCGGCTCGCTGGCATAAGCTTATAATGGATAGAAAAAACGCACAGGCTTTTGCCTGTGCATTTTTTGCATATAAAACTATCTCTGGCCCTTTTCGTAGGGGATGCCTTCCGCCTTTGGCGCGCGCGAGCGCTTGGAGGTGAACGCAAGAACGAGCAGGGTGATGATATAGGGCAGCATGCGGTACAGGTGGGAGCTTATACCGAGCTGCGCAAGAGCATAGATCCCGTCGCCGTTTATGTCGAGGCTGGTGTATGCCGACGCAATGCACTTGAACAGACCGAACAGCAGCGACGCGAAAGCGATATTGAGCGGCTTCCAGTTACCGAAAATCATGACAGCCAAAGCGAGGAAGCCAAAACCGGCGACGTCGCCGTTGGAGGAGCAGTTGGCCGTCGTCAGGGCATAGACAAAGCCGCCCATACCGGCAAGCGCGCCGGATATGGTAGTGCCGGCATAGCGCATTTTGTAAACATTTATGCCCAGCGAGTCGGCAGCCTGCGGATTTTCGCCGCAGGAGCGCAGACGCAGACCGAAGCGCGTTTTATAGAGAATGATCGACAGAATGATAAACAGGAGTATGCAGACATAGGTCGCAAGATACGCCTTGTTGAGCAGAAGCTCCTTGAAAAAGCCCCATTCAACGGATTTATCCACGCCGAAGGTGGACTTTTTGAGCATGAACCAGCTCGCCGAGTCGCCCGTTGCCATCTGGAGAGTGTTCTGGTTTGCGATGATGCGGATGAAGAACAGAACAAGCGCGGGGGCCAGAAGGTTCAGAGCCGTGCCGCCGATGGTCTGGTCGGCGCGCAGGTTTATTGAGGCGAAGCTGAGCAGCAACGAGAATATCGCGCCCATAACGGCGGCCGCGAGCATTGCAAGCAGCTCGAGACCCTGGAGGGTCATCCAGTCGCCTGCGGCCTTTGCCGCGAGGTAGGTTTCGTTTGTCTGCATCGTGCGGATAAAGAGAACGCCGATGAACGCACCGAAGATCATGATACCTTCAAGAGCGAGGTTTATGATACCACTTCGCTCTGCAAAGCATCCGGCGAGCGCGACGATCATAAGAGGAACTGCGTAGAGCAGAGTCTGCTGTATAAGAAATATCATGTCTGCTCGCCTCCTTTCTCGTTATCGTCCGGTTCCGGTGGTTCGGGCTCGGGCTCGGCGGGTTCATCATCCGCCTTTTTGTCCTCACCTGGCGTGCTTACGTCGGCGGAAGCCTTGCGCTTTTTCCTGCCGTCGAGCAGCATCCTTATCACTAAGGAGAATGCGCTCAGATAAACGATCGCGGCGATAACAACGTCGGTTATGTACTCGTTGTACGCGGTCAGATTCGTAAGCTGCAAGCCAGCGATATCAAGCATTGACATGAATATTGCTGTGAATATGACGGCGATGGGGTTATTCGTCGCCAGCAGAGCGACGGCGATGCCGTTAAAGCCCTCCGCAGGCAGAGCCTGATAGGTAGACCAGTAAAACTCGGTGTTGCCCGACAGATAGTACAGCGAGCCGCCGGCCGCCGCAAGCGCGCCGGAGATCGCCATGGACAGCACGATGTTGCGCTTGTCCTTTATGCCGGCGTAGCGGGCGCAGTGACGGTTCGAGCCGCAGGCTTTGAGCTCATAGCCGAGCGTGGTCTTGTTCATTATGATGAAAACGATTATCGCGATGATTATCGCAACTATTATGCCGCCGTTGACCTGAGAGCCGGGGAAGAGGTGGTCAAGACCGAGCTTGGAGGTCGCAACGTCGTTAAAGGTGGTTTTATAGATATAACCGGTCTTGGTGCCCTCGGTGACGTTCTTGAAGTTGCTTATATCGAACATCCAGGTGACGATATTTGCGGCTATCCAGTTTGTCATGATACACGCAAGAACCTCGTTTATGTTCAGATACGCCTTGACAAGTCCCGGTATCGCGCCCCAGAGCGCACCGGCGAGCATGCCGCCGAAGAATGCGATGAACCATATGATAACGGGATGCACCGCGTCGGAGGGGATGCCGAGCGCGAGCATGAGGGTCACCATCGTGCCCATGAGGTACTGACCCGGAGCGCCGATGTTGAACAGACCCGTTTTGAATGCAACCGCAACGGAAAGACCGGTCATGACCAGCGGGGTAGCCCTGAAGAGCATGTTGCCGAAGCTCGTGGGGTTAAAGCCCCAGGTGAGAATGCCGGAGGCATCGCGTCCGGTGCTGAAAAGTCCGGCGAAGATGAGCCTTATACCGTCCCAGACGCTTTTGCCGCCCATGCCTGGCTTGCTGAAGCCGACTATGGCGACGATAATGCTGCCGACGATGAGACCTATGAGTATCGACAGGAGCGATGCAAGAACTTTTTTTGTTCCGTCCTTTTCATAAAGGGTTCTCAGTCTGTTTTCTTTCATTACTGCTTACCCTCCTCGCTGTCTCTTTTAGAGCCGGACATATACAATCCGAGCTCCTGAATGTTAGTCTTCTTGGGATCGAGCTGACCGACTATCTCGCCCTCGTACATTACGAGGATGCGGTCGGACAGGCTCATGACCTCGTCAAGCTCGAGCGATACCAGAAGCACGGCCTTGCCCGAGTCGCGCTGGGCGACGATCTGGCTGTGGATATACTCGATGGCGCCGACGTCAAGGCCGCGGGTGGGCTGTACGGCGACCATGAGCGGCTTGTCTCGGTCGATCTCACGTGCTATTATCGCCTTCTGCTGGTTGCCGCCGGACATGCTGCGCGCGGTAGTCACGGCGCCCTGGCCGGAGCGAACGTCAAACTGCTCGATAAGCTTTTCGGCGTATTCGCGCACCGCGTCCTTTTTTATAAAGCCATAGCGCTGAAAGCGCTTTTCACGGTAGCGCTGGAGCACAAGGTTCTGCTCGAGCGAAAAGTCAAGTACAAGACCGTGCTTGTGCCTGTCCTCGGGGATGTGACTCATACCGGCGGCGCTCTTGTTGTGGATGTTTGAATGAGTGATATTCTTGCCGCAGAGCGTTATGCTGCCGCCCGAGAGCTTTTCAAGGCCCGTTATGCCGTGGATAAGCTCGGTCTGGCCGTTGCCGTCGATACCGGCTATGCAGACGATCTCACCCGCGCGAACATCAAAGGAAACGCCCTTGACGGCGTCGCCCTTGTGTATCTTGGAGGGAACGCGGAGGTTTTCGACCGACATTATGACCTCGCCGGGCTCTGCGGGCTTCTTTTTTACCTCGAGCTGGACGGGTCTGCCGACCATCATGTTCGACAGCTCCTGCTTGTTGGTGTCGGCGGTGTTGACGGTGCCGACGTATTTGCCCTTGCGCAGTACTGTGCAGCGGTCGGCGACAGCCATGATCTCGTTTAGCTTGTGCGATATAAACAGGATGCTCTTGCCCTCCTTGGCAAACTCGCGCATCGTGCTCATAAGCTCGTCTATCTCCTGCGGGGTAAGCACCGCCGTCGGCTCGTCGAAAATAAGGATCTCGTTGTCACGATACAGCATTTTGAGGATCTCAACGCGCTGCTGCATGCCGACGGAGATATCCTCCACCATTGCGTCAAGGTCGACCTTGAGACCGTAGCGCTCGGACAGCTCCTCGACCTTGCGGCGAGCCTCCTTGCGCTGTACAAAGCCGAGCTTGGTCGTTTCGGCGCCGAGGATTATGTTATCGAGCACGGTAAAAACATCAACAAGCTTGAAGTGCTGATGAACCATGCCGATTCCAAGTGCCGTTGCGTCGTTCGGGTCGTTTATCTTGACCTTCTTGCCGTTTTTGCGAATCTCACCCTCTTCAGGCTGATACATTCCGAAGAGCACTGACATCAGAGTCGATTTACCTGCGCCGTTTTCGCCGAGGAGAGCGTGTATCTCGCCCCTTCTGAGTTGCAGGGTTATATCGTCGTTAGCCCTGATGCCGGGGAACTCCTTGGTTATGTGAAGCATTTCGATCACATACTCAGGAGTATTCTCCATGCCGCCACCTACTTTCTGTTAAGTATATGTAAACATTATAACTGCAAAAAACTCTGATTGCAACAATTTCAGAGCGTTTTTCCATAGGCATAAGGCAAAAAACAGGAGGGCTTTTGCCCTCCTGTCATGATTGCGGGAAATATTTAGATTACTCTATCACATTGACAGTGACGTTGTAGGTGCTCTTGAGGTTGTTCCAATCAGCATCGATGGAAACCTTGCCGTCCTTGATGTCCTTGAGGAGTGCGTTGTAATCGTCAACGCTCCAGTTGGACAGGGACCAGGTTGCGGTGGGCAGGCCGACTGCGTCGTCCTTTGCACCCAGTGCAGTGCCGTTGCCGCCGAGGTCAGAGAAGCTGCCGTCGTAGAACTTTGCAAGTGCCCACTGAACGGAGCTTGCAAGACCCTTGGTTGCGGAGGTGATAACGGTGTCAGACTCGAAGGACTGGTCGGTGTCAACGCCGATGACCTTTGCATCTGCTGCGGAAGCTGCTGCGGAAACGGAAGCGAACATGGAGCCGCCGCAAGCGAAGATGACCTCAGTGCCGTTGGAGTACCAACCGGCAGCCATGGTCTGGAGTTCGGGGGAAGCGGAGAAGGAACCGCCGTACATCCAGGAGTAGTTGACCTCAGCCTTTACGCCCTTTTCGGCTGCTGCTGCGTCAACGCCCTGAACAAAGCCGTAACCGAAACGGCAGCATGCCGGGTTGTCGCCGCCGCCGCCGCCGCAGAAGCCGAGCTTGGTGTAGCCTTCCATGACTGCTGCGTAGCCTGCGAGGTAGCCGGACTGCTCTTCCTGGAAGGAGATGCCTGCGATGTTGGGGATGATGGGGCTGCCGTCAACGCCTGCCTCTTCAGCAACGGGGTAACCGTCGATGAATACGAAGCTTACGTCGGTGAACTCGAGAGCTGCCTTGCGGAGAGCATTCTCCTGCAGGAAGCCTGCGCAGACAACGACCTTTGCGCCGTTATCAACTGCTGCCTTCATTGCGTCGTAGCGATCGTCGTCGGTCGCCTTGTCGCCGTTTGCGGGCTGGTAGTACTTGTAGGACTTGTCGTTGTTGGCGGCATAGAGCTTAACGCCGTCATAGGTGCCCTGGTTGAAGGACTTGTCCTTGAGCTGGCCAACGTCGGTTACGAATGCGATCTCGTACTTGCCGTCAGCGGAAGTCATCTCGTCGGAGATCTCGTCGGGATTGGTGATGGCGGTAGGCTCGTTGTCCTTGTTGTCGTCATCAGCGGGCTTCTTGTCATCATTGCTGCCGCATGCGCAGAGAGCGAATACCATGCAAAGAGCAAGAATCAGTGCAAGAAATCTTTTCATGTTTTTTCCTCCGTATAAATTTTTGTTTTGCCTAAATTTATTAAGTATGCTCATCGCATACCGCCTGTATTATAGCACTGCTCAACATGTGAAATCAAGCACAATTTAGCAGTTCGGCCAAATACAGGGGCGGTAAATGTGCGATTTAATAAAGAGTTAACAATTAGCCATCTTGACGGCGGTGTCAAGAGCTATTTCCATCATCTGAGTGAAGGACAACTGTCTTTCCTCGCTGGACAGCGCCTCGCTGCGGTAGATATGGTCGGAGATCGTGCAGATGCACAGCGCGCGCTTACCGGCTCTCGCTGCGTTCATGTAAAGCCCCGCAGCCTCCATCTCGACGGCCATAACGCCCATGTCGCGCCACTTGTCGTTGCTGTCGCAGCCGGTGGGGGAGTAGAAGTTATCGCCCGAGAGAATGTTGCCGACCTTCATGTCAACGCCGTGCTCTTTGGCGGTCTCAACGGCGGTGCTCAGAAGCTTGTAATCGGCGATGGGGGCGAAGGTGCCGTTTAGCTCAAACTGGTGGGCATAGTTTGAATCGGTGCATGCGCCCTGACCGGCCACGATGTCCATAAGCTTCAGGTCATCGCGCAGAGCACCGGCCGAGCCTATGCGGATTATGTTGTCAACATCGTAGAAATTATAAAGCTCCCAGCTGTATATGCCGATGGCGGGGATGCCCATGCCGGAGGCCATGACCGTTACGGGAACGCCCTTCCATGTGCCGGTGTGCCCCTGAACGCCGCGGACGTTATTCACGAGCACGGGGTTTTCCAGAAATGTTTCGGCAATGAATTTGGCGCGCAGCGGGTCGCCGGGCATGAGAACGGTCTTTGCGATGTCCTCTTTCTTGGCTGAAATGTGCGGAGTGGGGATAGGCATATATTGTACCTCCTTGCAAAATTTTCTTTGTTCAAATTATAGCGGCGCAGCGTCGGCTCGTCAAGCCCCGGGAAAAAATTGAGCGGTATACGGAAAAGCAAATTGCAAGCGGGGGAAATTTATGATAACATGTAAAAAATAATAAAATGCGGGAGTATGGGCTATGAGTGATATTATCGTTATCGGCATCGCCGGGGGCACCGGCAGCGGAAAAACAACCATCACCAGAAAACTGATGCAGAGCTTCGGCGGCAACGTCAGCGTTATCTACCACGATAACTACTACAAGGCGCACCATAACATGAGCTACGCCGAGCGCAGCCGCCTTAATTACGACCACCCCGACGCTTTCGACACGGAGCTGCTGATATCCGATCTGAAGAAGCTGCGCCGTGGGGAGACGATCCACTGCCCTACATATGATTATACGATCCACGACCGCTCGGACAAGACCGTGACGGTAAAACCGGCGAGGGTCATCATCGTCGAGGGCATCCTGATCTTCCAGAGCATCGAGCTGTGCGAGCTGATGGATATAAAGATATACGTCGATACCGACGCCGACGTGCGCATACTCCGGCGCATAGTCCGCGACGTGCGCGACCGAGGCCGCAGTCTTGACAGCGTTGTAAACCAGTACCTGAGCACGGTAAAGCCCATGCATGAGCAGTTTGTCGAACCGTCCAAGCGCAAAGCGGACATAATCATCCCCGAGGGCGGGCACAATCAGGTCGCGCTCGAGATGGTCATTGAGCGTGTGCGCGCGCATTTAGCAAAATGAGCAATATTATTATAATGTAGGTGACTTTAATGGCAAAGCTATATTTCAAATACGGCGCAATGGGTTCGTCGAAATCCGCGCAGGCGCTTATAACGCAGTTTAACTATGAGGAGCTGGGCATGAGCGTTTGGCTGATAAAGCCGAGCGTTGATACGCGAGACGGCGCCGATATCATAAAAAGCCGCATCGGGCTTCAGCGCTCGGCGAGGATAATAACCCCCGAGCAGAACATAGTCGAGGAATACGCGAAGCTTCCGAAACACGACGTTATCATAGCCGATGAGGCGCAGTTTTTAACCCCGGAGCAGATAGATCAGCTCCGCAGTCTTGTGGACGATGAAAATCTGCCCGTTTTGTGCTTCGGACTGCGCACCGATTTCCAGACGCATTTCTTCCCCGGCGCGAGACGGCTCATGGAGCTTGCTGACTCCATAACCGAGATTAAAACCGTCTGCTCGTGCGGGCGAAAGGCCACGGTCAACGCGAGAATTGACGCATCGGGGCGGATAATCACCGAGGGCGACCAGGTTTTCCTCGGCGGCAACGACAGCTATATCGCCATGTGCCATAAATGCTGGAAGGACAAGATAAGCGCTCAGCGCTCCTCGCCGGAGGGGCGATCCGGCGCCACATCTTAAATAGTCGATACTGCCAGCGCCCGACCGGTGACACTGGCAGTAATCTTTATTGCACTCACGTTCTGAATTAGGACGCACCCGTAGGGGCGAGCATCGCTCGTCCGGCGGCGGCTGCCGCGAAGCAATCCGCGTTGAGACTGGCAATAATCGTTTTTACGTCAGCCCGATTATAAACATTGGCGCATAACGACAATTTTTGATGTATAGGTCGGGATACCGCAATAAAGATTCTTTTAAGTCTAAATACGAATCGCCCCTCCGGCGAGGAGCGGACGAGCAATGCTCGCCCCTACGGTTGCGGTGCAATGTTATTAAGTGCGCGAGTGCAAAAGCGATTAGCTAAAACCTCACTGGTCGGGATACCGCAAAAACAATTATCTGATGCCTTAGTTCGGATTAAAAAGAAGATCGCTTACGCTAACTCCGAAGGCTTTGGCCAAAAATACAAGCTCAATATCCGTAACGAAACGCTGTCCGGACTCAATGCGCTGGACGGCGTTTTTGTCCACGTCAAGACCGAGCCGCTGCAAAATATCCGCAAGCTCCCGCTGCGATATGCCCTTTTGCGTGCGCAGCCGCGCGAGCCTTGCTCCGCAGATATTGTTTCTTCCGTCGGGCGATTTGTTTATAAACATATGATTGCTCCTAATGTTGACATTTAGTGATTGTCATCAGAGCAATTGTGTGATAATATAGAGCTAATTATGACATTCAGTGAATGTCAATTTTTTTCGATGGGAGATACTACGGCATGGATTATAAAGAGATGTACCTGAAACTGTTTGAAGCGACGGAAAAAGCAATAAATATATTAAACGAGGCGCAGCGCAACTGCGAAGAGCGCTACAGCGAAGTGTGCGGCGACAGCGAGTGCGAAGAAGGTAATTGAGAATTAAAAAATCAGCGGCAAAACCGCTGATTTTTTGCGTTTAATCCACTTTTACGATATCACGCATGATATTCGGGCTTATCTTCACCACTTTACGGTCATATGTTATGAGCCCGTTGACTTCATCCTCCACATCGCTGAGCTGCGTATACACCGCGGCGGCAAGCCCCTTATCAAAGGCGGGCTTTATCTGCTTTGAGTACAGCTCATCGAGCGCTTTTTGCAGCTCGGCCCCGGATTTGAACTTCTTATACCCGAAATCCTTTGCGCTGAAGCTGTGCCCGTCGCAGCGCAGGCTGTATCCGCCAAACTCACTTAGCAGCACCGCGCGTTTCAGCTTATCGGGCTTGAAGCTGTATTTTTTGAAATACACATGCAGGCTCTTTATGTCGCCTATCTTCTGATCGTGCCAGCCGGAGGCGTGATCGACGGTGCGGGTGGGGTCTGCGTGGGCAATCTTGTCGGCAATGCGGGCGGCGTCAAACTGTCCCCAGCCCTCGTTGAAAGGTACCCACATGGCGATGCAGGGGCAGTTGTAGAGCAGATCGATCATCTCGTTAAGCTCCGTCTCGTACTCGACGCGCCCGTCCATGTCCTCGCGGGCAAAGAGCTTATAGTTTTTGTCGCTAATATGCACGCCCGTGACAAGCGGGGTGGTGATGACTGCGGGGTTATACTGTCCGCCGCCGTTTATCATATCCTGCCACACCAGCATGCCGAGCCTGTCGCAGTGGTAGTACCAGCGCAGCGGCTCGACCTTTATGTGCTTGCGCAGCATATTGAAGCCCATGTCCTTCGCGGTTTGAATGTCAAATATGAGCGCTTCGTCGGAGGGGGCGGTGTACATGCCGTCGGACCAGTAACCCTGATCGAGCAGCCCGTTGTGGAAATACGGCTTACCGTTAAGGAAAAGGCGCTTTACGCCCTTGCCGTCTGTCTCGACTGAAAATTTGCGCATGGCGAAATAGCTCTCGACCCTGTCCTCGCCGCATACGACGGAAAAGTCATAGAGCTTGGGATTTTCGGGCGTCCACGGCTCAAAATCGGGCACGGGGATCTCTGCGGGCAGGGGATAGAACTGGCCGTCAAACATGGCCGACGCCTTGCTGTCGCCGACGACATCGGCGGAGACCTTTACGCAGGCGCGGTCAAAGTCCGGCGTTATGCGCAGCTTTCTGATGCAGTCTTTGGGTATGCACTCGGCCCAGACGCTCTGCCATATGCCGCTCTGGGGCGTGTACCATATGCCGCCGCGCGAGGAGCTTTGCTTGCCCCGGCTGTGGAAGGAGGTGTCGGAGACATCGCGCACGCTCAGCGAAAGCTCGTTGACCTCCTTTGACAGAAATTCCGTAGCGTCAAACTCAAAGGGGAGATAGCCGCCGCGATGCCTGTAAGCCCGCAGACCGTTTATGTACACTGTGCAGCTCTGGTCAACGGCGCCGAAATGGAGTATGACCCTGCCGTTCATATTCTCAGGTCTGACCCAGTCTCTCCTGTACCAGAGATACTCGTCCGGCTTCAGCGCGCGCCCGACCCCGGACAGCTCGCTTTCCGGGGAGAAGGGGACAAGTATCTTGCCCTGCCATCTTTCCGGCTGCTTTTCGCCGGCCGGCGTAAAGGCATAATCCCATTCTCCATTGAGGTTGATAAATGAATCCCGTCTCATCTGCGGCCGTGGGTATTCCGGCAGCACATTGTTCTTATCGAGCGTTTCGCCCCATGGTGTAAGCATAGGCTGTCCTCCATAACAATAGTATTTAGTATAGTATACAATAAACCCGCACGTTTGATAAGCCCCCAATTTCACCGACAGGGTATGCTTGCCAATATTGATAAATATGCCACAAAGAGTCAAAAAATGCGCTGATTTTCGTGCAATTGTTAATCATTTATCAGAAATACGCGCCCAAAATCACGAAAAATTGATAAAAATCGAGTCATTGATTGTAGACATCAAACATAGTTTATGTTATATTTAAGTTTGTCATAAAATAGAGAGGTGATGCAAATGCCCTATAAGTTTCGCGGCGGCGTACACTCCGCCTCCCCAGGTCATTATACCGATGGCACAGCACATCGGCGCACCCTGCCAGCCGATAGTAGCAGTCGGCGATTATGTGAAGATGGGTCAGAAGGTCGGCGATAACCCCGCCCCTGTTTCCGCACCCGTACATTCTCCCGTATCAGGCAAGGTCGTAGCAATCGAACCCAGACCCCATCCTCTGGGCGATATGATCATGGCAGTCGTAATCGAAAATGACTACCAGGATACCCCCTGCACCGATCTGGCTCCTCTGACCGAAGAAGAGCTGAAAAACCCCGAAGCCATACTCAACCGTCTGCGCGAGGCAGGCATAGTTGGTATGGGCGGCGCCATGTTCCCCACCGCGTTCAAGATCAAGGGCGGTCTTGGCAAGGTGGACACGCTCATTATAAACGGCGCGGAATGCGAGCCGTACCTCAACGGCGACCATTGGACGATGAGACTGCACCCGGAAGAGCTGCTCAAGGGTATTGAGCTTGCGCGCATCGCAAGCGGCCTTGACAAGGCTTACTACGGAATTGAGAAGAACAAGATGGACGCCATCGAGCTGCTCAACTCCAAGAATCCCGCGCAGTACGGCGTCGAGATCGTTCCCGAGGAGGTAAAGTATCCTCAGGGCGCAGAAAAAATGCAGATCAAGGCTATAACCAACCGCGAGGTCAAGCCCGGCGGCCTGCCCGCAGGCGTCGGCTGCAACGTTGTCAGCACCCAGACCGCTTACGCGATCTACAAGGCCTGCTACCTCGGCATACCGTGCTATGAGCGTATACTCACAGTCGGCGGCTCGGCTGTAAACAAGCCCTACAACCTGCAATGCCGCATCGGCACTCCGTTCAGATACATAGTCGAGCAGTGCGGCGGCTTCGTAAAGACACCCAAGAAGATAGTTCTCGGCGGACCTATGATGGGTCTTATCGCGACAAATCTTGATGCCGTGAACATCAAGGGTACAGCGGGCATTCTGTTCTTCACCGAGGAAGAGGACAGAACCGTTGAAAATCCCACCTGCATCCGCTGCGGTAAGTGCATTACCGTGTGCCCCATGGGTCTGGAACCCGTGTACATGTACATGTATTTCAAGAAGGGCGACTTCGAGAACATGCAGAAGTACCACATTCTTGATTGCTTCGAGTGCGGAAGCTGCTCGTTCAACTGCCCCGGCAGAATGCCGCTTACCCACTCATTCAAAACCGCAAAGCTGCTCTTCGCCGCAAAGGCGGCCGAGGAAAAGGCAAGAGCGGAAGCAGCAGCAAAGGAGGCCGAGAAAAAGTGATACAGAAAGAATATACCTTTGACGCTTCCTACCAGCCTCAGGTAAGGACCAAGACCGATACCTCCCGCATTATGCTGGACGTTATCATCGGCCTCGTTCCCGCAATGATAGTTGCGGTATGGCAGTTCGGCTTCAAGGCTCTGGCACTGATAGCCGTTTCCGTGGTGGCCTCCGTGTTCTTCGAGTGGGGCTACCGCAAGCTGATGAAGAAGCCCAGCTCCATCGGCGACCTGTCCGCCTGCGTTACCGGCATCCTGCTCGTGCTGTGCATGCCCGTTGACGCACCGCTGTGGATGCCCGTAGTCGGCGCATTCTTTGCGATCGTTATCGTAAAGCAGCTCTACGGCGGCCTCGGCAAGAACTTTGTCAACCCCGCTCTGGCAGGCCGTGCGTTCCTGTTCTTCTCATGGACATCGACCATGACCAAGTGGACGATAGACGGCGTTACCATGGCGACTCCGCTCAGTCTCATGAAGGCCGGCAGCGACGTTGCGGCCAACGGCTATGACTTCATGCAGATGTTCACCGGCATCGGTATGCCCGGCTCACTGGGCGAGATCAGCACCGCAGCGCTGCTTATCGGCGGCATCTGGCTGCTGGCGCGCAAGGTAATCAACTGGCGCATCCCGGTCGCTTTCATCGGCACAGTGGCTGTCCTGACCTTCATATTCCCCATGCACGACTTTGACCGTCTCGACTGGATGCTTTATAACCTCCTCTCCGGCGGCCTGTTCCTCGGCGCAATCTTCATGGCGACCGACTATTCCTCCAGCCCCGTTACCCTCAACGGCCAGCTCATCTACGGCCTCGGCTGCGGCGCGCTGACCGTTCTCATCCGCTATTTCGGCGGCTTTCCCGAGGGCGTTTCCTTCGCTATCCTCATCATGAACCTGTGCTCATGGGCAATTGACAAGGGTACACGCGGCCGTCAGTTCGGCGTTTCCAAGGAAGACCTCAAGGCGGCCAAGAAGGCAGCAAAGGAGGCAAAGGCGTAATGAAAAAGATTTTGAAGCTTACTCTTATCCTGCTGCTCGTTTCCGCAGTTGTCGCAGGTGTTCTCGGCCTGACCAATATGGTCACCAAGGATCGCATCGCCGAGTATAACGAGAAGAAAACTGCCGAAGCTTACGGTGCTGTCATGGAGTTTAACTCCTATGAGGAAGTGCAGTTTGAAAATGCCGACTCCACCACGAAGAAGGTCTTCAAGACCGACAGCGGCAACTGGGTCGTTGAGGCTGAAACCTCCGGCTCTCAGGGCATGATCACCGTCGCCGTCGGCGTCAACGCCGATCTCACCTGCAACGGCATCTCGATCATTTCCAGCTCCGAGACAAGCGGACTCGGCTCCAAGGCGAACGACGATTTCTTCAAGGATCAGTTCCCCGGACTGAACGCCGACCAGGCCAAGGTCACCAAGGACGGCGGATCTGTTGAAGCAATAACCGGCGCGACGATAACATCCAAAGCGGTCTGCCTCGCAGTCAGAGACGCGATCGCCGCTGTTGAATCTTTGGGTTAAGGAGGTCAGACAATGAATATTAAGAAACAATTCAAGGACGGCCTTATCACCAATAACCCCGTTCTGGTTCAGCTTCTCGGCATGTGCTCAACGATGGCCATCACAACCATGCTCTTCAACGGCATCGGCATGGGCATATCCGTTCTCATCATTCTGACCTGCTGCAACATAGTTATCTCCGCGCTGCGCAAGGTCATCCCCAATGATATCCGCATCGCAGTGTTCGTAGTTATCATCGCGGGCTTCGTCACGATAGTTGATCTGCTCCTGCAGGCGTTTATCCCTGCTCTGAGCGAGTCCCTTGGCGTGTTCATCCCCCTGATAGTCGTTAACTGCATCATAATCGGCCGCGCAGAGGCGTTCGCCGCAAAAAATACCATCGGCGCTTCCGCTCTCGACGGCATCTTCCAGGGTCTGGGCTACACCATCGTCCTGACCATCATGTGTATCATCCGTGAGTTCCTTGGCTCCGGCTCTTTCGGCAAGGGTCTTATCAACACCGTTGACGGCGTCATCGGCACCGGCAACGGCCTGCAGATATTCCCCGAGGAGTTCGGCGCAAAGCTGCTTACCATGCCTTTCGGCGGCTTCCTCACCCTCGGTGTGCTGATCGCCGTTATGCAGTATGCGCTGCGCAAGTCAAAGGAAAAGAAGGAAAAGAAAGCAAAGGAGGAGATTAAGTAATGGAACAGCTTACAAGTATCCTCTCCATTTCGCTGGGAGCAATTCTGATAAATAACTTTATCTTCTCCCAGTTCCTTGGCTGCTGCCCGTTCCTGGGCTGCTCAAGCAAGGTCGACACCGCAGTCGGCATGGGCCTGGCCGTAACCTTCGTTATGGGTCTTGCCTCCGCTATCTGCTGGGTCGTTGACACCTATGTTCTTCAGAAACTCGGCCTCGGCTTCCTCCAGACCCTGACCTTCATTCTGGTCATCGCTGCACTGGTTCAGTTCGTCGAGATGTTCCTGAAGAAGTCGATCCCCTCGCTGTACTCTGCACTGGGCATTTACCTGCCCCTCATCACCACAAACTGCGCTGTTCTCGGTGTTGTTCTTCTGAACGTTCAGAATAACTACAACTTCATCGAGTCCACCGTTTACGGCATCACCGGCGGGCTTGGATTCCTGCTCGCGATCGTCCTGTTTGCCTCCGTGCGTGAGCGCGTTGAGTTCGCCGAGTATCCGGAGAGCTTCGAGGGCTTCCCCATCTGTCTTGTAACCGCATCGCTGCTGGCTCTGGCTTTCATGGGCTTCAGCGGTATGAAAATCTTTTGATTAGGGGGACGATGATATGGATTCTGTAATTTATGCTGTTATCGTTCTCGGCGTTCTCGGCGGTATCTTCGGCGCAATCCTCGCGTTTGCGTCCAAGATATTCCACGTCGAAGTCGATCCCAAGCAGGAAGCGGTGCGTGAATGCCTTGCCGGCGCAAACTGCGGCGGCTGCGGCTTCCCCGGCTGCGACGGCTATGCCGCTGCTGTAGCCAAGGGCGAAGCTCCCACTAACAAGTGCGTTGCTGCCGGCCCCGAGGCTGCTGCAAAGATCGCTGAGATCATGGGCGTTTCCGCCGGCGACGCTGTGAAAATGGTTGCGTTTGTACCCTGCTCCGGCAGTGAAGGCCACGCCGTTAAGCGCTTTAACTACAAGGGACCCCAGAACTGCCAGGCCGCAATGCTTTTCGGCGGCAAGAGCAATATGGACTGCCGCTTTGCCTGCATAGGTCTCGGCAACTGCGTGGATGCCTGCCAGTTCGGCGCTATGCATATTGTTGACGGCGTTGCCAAGGTCGACCGCGAAAAGTGTGTTGGCTGCGGTGCCTGCGTCAACGTCTGCCCGAAGAAGATCGTCAAGCTCGTTCCCTACGACCAGCATGTCGAGGTCGCCTGCTCGAGCCACGATAAGGGCGCTGCCGTCAACAAGATCTGCGACGCCGGCTGCATCGGCTGCATGAAGTGCCAGCGCGAGTGCCCCGCGGACGCGATCGTTGTTAAGGACAACCTCGCCATGATCGATGTTTCCAAGTGCGTGCAGTGCGGCCACTGTGCTGATATCTGCCCCCGCCACATCATCAAGGTTCAGAACTGAAAACCTAATTTATAAAAATTACCGCAATGAAAAATCATTGCGGTAATTTTTTCTTTGCATATATTATATTATTTGCGGCAGAATAAGGGAAAACGATTAGGAGTTGATTTCCTTGAGCATCAAGCAGAAAAAACTCATTCTTGCCATCGCGCTGTTGTTTGCCGTAAATATACTCATAATAGCGCTTGCACAGTCGGCGGAGGCGTCATTATATAAGCGTGGTTCGACAGGTGCGACGGTCACGGAGATACAGACCCGCCTCAAAAGCTGGGGCTATTACACCGGCGCGGTTGACGGGATATACGGCAGCAGGACTGAAAGCGCGGTTAAGTATTTCCAACGCACAAACGGCCTCACGCCGGACGGCCAGGCGGGCGATAAGACCCTTGCTGCACTGGGAATATATGAAAAATCAAGTGTAGGTTCCGCCTCTGACGGGGATGTGTACCTGCTGGCGCGGCTGATATCCGCCGAGGCGAGAGGCGAGCCGTATGTCGGGCAGGTCGCGGTTGGAGCGGTCGTGTTAAACCGCATCGACCATCCATCGTTCCCAAATTCGCTCTCGGGCGTGATATACCAGAAGGGTGCGTTCACCTGCATTGACGACGGACAGTTTAACCAGCCCATATCCGACAGCGCATACCGCGCAGCTCGCGAGGCACTGGGCGGCTCCGACCCGACCGGCGGAGCTATCTATTACTTCAATCCCGCCACGGCCACAAGCAAATGGATATGGTCGCGGCCGCAGATGCTCACCATCGGAAGTCATATATTTTGCGCTTGACTTGATACCGGCTTCATACTAAAATATATAAAACACTACACGGCGGATAGCCGCCGTACATAGAAAGGTGAGCGTTATGAATAAATGCCCTGTATGCGGAACATATATACCCGAAGGCGGGCGTGTGTGCCTGTCCTGCGGCTGGAAGCCCGGCGGCAGCAATATCGAGGACGAACCCCTTTTCAAATATATGAAAGACGCATTTGATAAGGCGAGCGCCGGTGTGACGGACGAGAATGAGCTCAACGCCGAGTACGAGGACAAGGAGCTTGCTGCCTTTGGATATATAGGCCCTGCGTTTATCTATTCACTCATAAAGTGCCGTGATTCGGAACTCGTCAAATATCACGCCAAGCAGTCCGGACTGCTGCTGCTTGCGCATATGATGAACGAAGCGATAGGCGTTGTGCCGTATTTCGGCAAGCCGCTGAAGAAAATTAATACCGCGGTGCTTATTGTGCTTGCGTTTTTGGGCGCGAGAAATGCGTATTTCGGAAAGAAAGAACCGGTCCCCGTCCTCGGTGAACTGATATCAAAGCTGTTCAGGTGATGTGCTATGAAATTTGTTACATATAAATATAAAAATCTTGAGCAGGCGGGCGTGCTTACGCCGGACGAGAGCTCTGTGATATCGGCGCACAGCCTCGGTTTTAAGGCCGAGAGCATGAATGAATGGATAAGAGAACTTGACGGAAGCCTGCCGGATCTGCCGAAAGAGTGTGACACGATACCGCTTTCCGATGTGAAGCTTGAAGCTCCCATACCCGTGCCGCTGCAGGACGTAATATGCCTCGGCCTCAACTACCGCGACCATGTCGAGGAGGCGACAAAGGCCGACGCTGTTTTCGATGTCCAGCGCGGCGATGCGGTATACTTTGCAAAGCGCCTTCAGAGGGCAGTCGCCCCGAATGATAAGATAGACGGGCATTTCGATATTTGCGACAGCCTTGATTACGAGGTCGAGCTTGCGGTTGTTATCGGAAAGGACGCGAAAAACGTCAAGGCGGAAAATGCCGCAGACTATATATTCGGCTATTCCATACTAAACGACGTATCCGCCCGCAATCTCCAGACCCGCCATAAGCAGTGGTATTTCGGCAAGAGCCTCGACGATTTCACGCCCATGGGGCCGTGCATCGTCAGTGCCGGGGACATCGGCGCAGCGCCCGAGCTTGATATCCGCTGCTATGTAAACGGTCAGCTCCGTCAGAACAGCAATACGCGCATGATGATTTTCGACATACCCTATATAATAGAAGAACTGTCGGCAGGCATGACGCTGAAAGCCGGTACGATAATTGCAACCGGAACTCCGAGCGGCGTCGCACTCGGCATGAGCCCGGAGACGAGAGTGTATCTTAAAAGCGGCGATGTGATCCGCTGCGAGATCGACGGTATCGGCGTTCTGGAAAACACAGTAAAGTAAACAGCACCAAAGGCTTCGGAGTATATATTGGGCACTGCACAGGCGCCAGAACACAATATTTAGACGGCTGAAAAACCGGGCAAAAAAACGGTAAAAAAGTGCCGAAAAAGTATTGACAATTGGCGCTTGCGGTGCTATTCTATCTGAGCACTTCAAAAGAGCACGAAAAAGAGCGAAATCAAAAACTTTAAAAGATTTGAAAAAAGTTCTTGACAACTGCCCTGAGATTTGCTAATATATAAAAGCTCACCGTGAGAACGGATTGAGCAAAAAAGTGTACCTTGAAAATTAGATAATGTAAGAACAGCTTATGCAAAATAAGCACCAGAAGAGGGTTCTTTAAGTCAGAAATGACTCAAAAAATTTCTTTGAGA
>SFEX01000027.1 GCA_004557075.1 Clostridiales bacterium | reverse complement strand
GAACTTTATGGGCAGATCCTTGCACTCTTCAAATATCTCCGCTGCGTTTTTCACCGTTACGTCGTGGTGAGTCAGCATTATTATTATTTCGGGTCTCATGGCATTTTTCCTCCTATATCAAAAATAAAATAGCGCCTTAACGGCCTGTTAACAGGTTTTATAATATTTCAATTTTTTTGCTGTGTAAATACAAAATCGCCGCTCAAAAATGCGGCCGTAACGCTTAAATTAACAAGCATTTTTTCATCTTTCGCGTTTCGCGCGTTTTTGGATATTTTTTGCGCGTTTCACTTTTTTTGTTTTTTACATTTTTCACAAAAACGGCACAAAAATTTTTATGCGCGTTTTAGCGCTCCTGTAGCGCAATATTGCCAATAAAATCACATATTCCACGCGTTTTTTGTTAGATATCACCAATGTTGTCAGACGAAACCTCGGAAATAGTTTAATCCTGCCGCGTCGGGCATGCGGACAGGGCAGCAAAAAGCGGCCGCTTTTGTATGAAAAATCAACAAAGGCGACCGCTTTTATCTTATTTTTACACTTTCATTTTTCTTTTGAATACCACCACGGCGATGAGCATGAGCACGGCGGCGTAGCCGATGACCCACCACAGCTCGGGCATGATAGCGGAATATTCGCCGCTGTAGGCGTATCGGCCAGCTTTGACAGCGTGGATAAAGGGCAGCGCGTTTGCTATCTTTTCAAAGACGTCCCCGACGAGCGATACGTCAAACCAGATATCCGACAGCCACGCGGTCAGGTTTGTCAGCAGTGCGCCGCACACGCCGCCGACCTGCTTATCGTTCAGCAGCGTGCCGCAGATAAGCCCTATCGCGATAAACACTATCATAGCCGGTATCAGCACAACTATGCTCAGCAGTATATTGACGCTCCACTCAAGCCCTAACAGCATTGCCACAACAAAGCATATTATCGACTGCGCAAGCGAGATCGGCAGCAGCGGCAGGGTGTAGCCGAGTATATAATCGGCAGGGCGCAGCGGCGAGCTGTACAGCCGCAGCATCAGAGACGAGCTTCTGTCTTTTGATATGATCGTCGCCGAAAACAGCGACACGAAGCTCAGCCCGAACACCGCGACGCCGGGGGTGAGCTTATTAAGCTCGAACAGCTCAACGGGCACGTTCGATTGTATTAACGTGAGCAGCAGGAGCACTATGAGCGGAAATCCGAGGCCGAATATGACGTTGAGCCTGTCGCGCAGTATCTCTCTGGAATTTCTTGAAGCAAAGGCGCGCATTTTCATACCGCATCGCCTCCCCCGCACAGCTTAACAAAAGCGTCCTCAAACTTATCGCAGCCGGCCTTTGCCATGAGCTCCGCTGCGGTGCCCACGGCGGCGAGATGCCCGCCGTTCATGACAGCAAGGCGATCCGACAGCGCCTCGGCCTCCTCAAGATAATGCGTCGTCAGCACGATTGTCACCTTTCCCTTGAGCGTACCGATTAGCTTCCACAGCTCGCGCCGCGCGATAACGTCAAGCCCTAAGGTCGGCTCGTCTAAAAACAGGAGCTTCGGCTCTGATATGAGCGCCATTGCGATGGATAAGCGACGCTGCCAGCCGCCGGAGAGCGTTTTTGCACGGCGGTTTGCTATCTCCTCCATGGACATCTCCCTGAGCATCGCCTCGGCTCTTTTCTTTGCGTCGGCTCTCGCAACACCGTAAATGCCGCAGACAAATTCAAGGTTCTCGCGCACCGTGAGATTCGGCGCGACCGCCGTCTCCTGCGGGGAGACGTTTATCAGCGACTTTATATCCTCTATCCTGCTGTGCCCGAACACAGAAAAGCTGCCGCTTGTCGGCTCGGTAAGGCCGGAGAGCATTTTTATCGTCGTTGTCTTTCCCGCGCCGTTCACGCCCAGCAGCGCGAAAAGCTCGCCCTCGGAAACCTCAAGGCAGAGCTCACTCACGGCACATATATCGCCGTAGCTTTTGCTGAGCATTTTAGTTTCAATCGCTTTCATCGGCGCCCTCCTCCGCTTCCTTTATCGCGTGGGCAAAGTGCATGGAGTCCTCCTCCGTCTGCTCGGGGTAAACCTCCTTTGCGCGCCCCTGAAATATCTTGTCGGCAATGCCGGAAAAGACACTGAAGCGCTCAAGCGCGATGCCCTTTTGCGCATCGGCTAAAATTATGAGCGTATCGCCGGTGTCAATGCCGAACATGTCGCGCACATCCTTCGGTATTACGATCTGCCCCTTAGGGCCGACCTTCACCGAGCCTATATATTTCCCATCAGGTGCTTTCATTTTGCCCTCCAAGTAAGAAAAGTATAACTTGTTATACCATGCTTCCGTAAAAAAGTCAAGCGCATACCGCTATTCTGCGCTTGACTTAATCTATTACTCTACATTTTTGCAGGTGAACAGTATCACCTGCCGCTGCTTTGCGATCTCGCGGAGCAGGGTCATGGCCTGGGCTGTGCGCTCGGCGTCGAAATTCACCAGCGCATCGTCCAAAATGAGCGGGCAGTTCGCGCTCTCGGGCAGAGCCAGCGTGCACACCGCAAGGCGCACGGCAAGGTACATCAAATCGAGCGTTCCCGCGCTCAGATACTCGGTCTCGCGCGGAACACCGCCGCCGGCTTCACGCACGCGGGCGCTGAAATCGCGGTTTATGAGCACGGAATCGTACTTTCCGTCGGTGACTATCGACATATAGTGCGCGGCAAGCCTGCCAAGCTCCGGCGAAAAGCGGCTCTGGATGTCGGCGTCGGCATCGCGCAGGGTCTCGACCGCGAGGGCTATCGCCTCAAATTCGGCCTCAAGCTCGGCGTGCTCGTCCTCCATGGCTCTAAGCTCCGAGCCGAGCACAAGCGGGTCACCCATCGTTGCGATAGCGCCTTTTATCTCGGATATCTGCGCCGAGAGCATGTCGCAGCGGCTCTGCGCGGACGTGAGTGCGCGGCTAAGGCGCGCGGCTTCGTTATCTCCGCCGCTGAAATCAAGGTCTGCAAGAGTGCGGCTCTCGGTCTGCTCCTGACGGCGGCGAAGCGCCGCAAGCTGCTCTGCGGCCTCCCTCTCGGCTTCCTCTGAGCGCTTTAACTGCCCATACAGTTCAAGAAATTCGTCCTCGCACCGCTTTATATCGTCCTCGCTCCCGGCCTTATATTTAAGCAGTATATTTTTCCTCTGCCGTCCGGCATCGTGCGCGGCGGCCTTGGCGCGGCTGCACCTCACATACAGCGCAACGGCCGCGACGCACAGCAGCGCTGCCGCGATATATGCGTAGGGACTTACAAGTACGCCGAGCACGGCAGCTATGATACCAAGCAGCAGGCAGATGAGCGCGGGTACAGCGCTGATCTTGCGCTCGCTCTCCGCTTTCAGTGCAAGAGCCTGCTCCATATCGGCAACGACCTCACCTCGCACCTGCTCGGGGTCTCGCTCGCCGATAACGCTTTCGCGCAGAGCTTGACGGCGGGTCTCGCGCTCGCTCTCGGTTCTCTCATGCTCGCGGCTTGCCTCGTTTATCTCGTTACGCATACTAAGAAGGCTGCTCAGCGCCTCCTTGCGCACGCTTTTGCGGCTTTCGGTCACGGCAGCTTCAAGCTGCGCGCACTCTGACTTTGCCCGCTCAAGCTCGGCGGTCAGAGCGTCTTTTCTTTGCGACGCTTCCTCAAGAGACGCGATGCGTCTTTTGGTATCCGACATGCGCTCCTCAAGCTCCGGGAGCCTGCCGCGCCTGTTATAGCGGCGCTTGCGCTGCCATGCTCTGAGCTGGCTGTCGGCCTCGGTGAAGGAGCAGCCGTCCTCGCCGGTCGATACGATGGCGCTTATGCGCTTTTCAAGCTCCGGACTGCCCGACACGGCGATAGCGCCCTGCTCCACAAACGCGCTGCGGCGAAAAACCTCGCGCCCCACGCCGGTGAGCATCTCTCCGGCGTTCTGGCCCGTCATGCCCTCGACGGGGATATTCGTGCCACTGTAAACGGCTGAAAACTCGCGCATGGGCGCGTTATTTGTCTTTGTCCTGCGGACAAGGCTGATATCACGGCCCCCGGCTGTCAGCTCCATGCTGCCCTGCATGGGCGCACCCGACCACGGCGCATAGCGAGTCTTATCGGGCAGATATCCGATTTTTTGCCGCTCGGAGCTGTCGACACCGTAGAGCATTGCGCGGATAAAGGCGCACCATGTGCTTTTTCCGCTCTCGTTCGGAGCGCAGATAACGTTCAGCCCCTCGTGCAGCTCGAGCGTATCATCGGCAAGCTTTCCGAAGCTGGCGCTGAGCTTATTGATCTGCATGGCGCACTACCTCCTCCCGTCTGTCAAGCGCTGCAAGCCCCCAGCGGGCGGCCTGAACTATCCGCTCGCGCTCTGTGTCCTGCTCTGCCGCGTCATATGCCTTTCTCAGCCTTGAAATGAACTGACCGCGCAGGCTGTCCTCGCCCGCGTTTTCCCAGATATCGCGGCACAGCGAGGTCTCGTCCCTGAGCTGTAAGCTGAAAAACTTTTCCTCAAGCGCCTCGCGCAGAGCGCTTATATCCGGCGCCTCCGCCGTCTCGCCGCGCAAAATCACGCGGTATATATCGTCGCCGGTATCGTCCGGCATGGTGGCTTTTATCGCAGTCAGAGCGTCTTTTTCCGTTATATCAACGCGCAATATCTCATATTTACGGCGCGCTATGCTCACAGGCTCAATGCTGCAATTTTCGCCGTCAAGGCTCACGATGCTGACGTGCTTTTCGCCCGTCTCGTCAAAGCCGCGTCCCTCCGGGCAGCCCGGCCATGAGTAATAGCAGCCGCCCGCTTTTTTCAGGCCGCTTTCGGCGTGTATGTGCCCCAGTGCGATGTAGTCCATCCCGGACGCTGCCATCTCGTTATCAGTTATGGGATTATATGCAGACGCCGCATTAGTTTCGCCGTGAATGCACATGATATCAATAGTATCGGGCTTTTTCTCCGCCCTGAAATCGCGCAGCAGTCCCGAGCTGTGCTTATCGGTAAAGGCCGCGCCCCATACGCGAGCTCCAAGCCCGGGCAGCTCGACGCACTCGATAATCGGGCTTTTGAAGATATGTACGTTCTCCGGCATTTTCAGCCGCGCATACGGTGAGCGCCCGGAATAAAAATCGTGGTTTCCCGGCGATATGAACACCGGCGCGGGTATGCTCCCGAGCGCCCTGACAAGCTCCTCGCCTGTCTCGGCATATGAGCTGTCGGAATCCAGCAGGTCGCCCGCAAGCAGCACAAGCTGCACCTGCTTGCGCAGCGCAAGCTGCGCTATAGCGTGCAGAAGCTGTCTCTGCTCTGCTCTTCTCGCAGCCGCCTTGCTCTCGCCAAGTCCCTCAAACGGGGAGTCTAAGTGCAGGTCGGCCGCGTGCAGAAGCTTTATCGTACTCATGTCAGTCTTATTCCCTCCGCTTTCAGGCATTTGCCCGTCTCCGGGTCTATCTCGAACACGCAGCCCTCGAGCTTGGCAGGTCCCTTTGCCGAGTCGTAGCGGCGCGGGGGATCGCCTAAAAATTTGCCGATGGACTGCTCCGGCTCGATGCCGATAACGGAGTTTATCGCGCCCGTCATGCCGAGGTCTGTTATATACCCCGTGCCGTTTGGCAGCACACAGGCGTCGGAGGTCTGCACATGGGTGTGCGTGCCCCACACGGCGCTCGCTCTGCCGTCGAGCATGAAGCCCATGGCGCGCTTTTCGCTCGTGCCCTCGGCGTGGAAATCAACAAGGATTATCTTCTCCCTTATCTCCTCCATGTAGCCGTCGGCAATGACAAAGGGATTGTCGGTGTTGGTATCGAGGGTAAAGTGCCCCATGAGGTTTAAGACGCATACGTCGCCGAAGCTTGTCTTATAAACGTCGATGCCGCGTCCCGGGCACTGCGGCGCGCAGTTTGCCGGGCGCAGTATCTTGCGCCGTTCGTCCAAATACGGGCGTAGCTCGGTGCGCGTCCATGTGTGGTTGCCAAGGGTGATAACGTCCGCTCCGGCATGGAGTATGGCGTCGGCCTGGCGCGGCGTGATGCCGACGACGTTCGCGTTTTCGCCGTTTACAACGACAAAGCTAAGCTCCATTTCACTGCGTATTCTGCGCAGATTTTTAGTAAGGTATTCAAGGCCGGGTTCGCCGCACACGTCGCCGACCGCCAAAATTTTTACGCTCATTTTTGAAAAATTCTCCTGTGCTTTATTAAGGTTATTATAGCACATATTACACTGCTGTAGCAAAGAAAATTGGGCACAATATATTTCGGAGGTGTAAACAATGCATAAAACAAACTTTTTGGTTGGCATGGGCATAGGCGTTGCCGTCGGCGGACTGGCCGGCATGGGCATGTCAAACAGCAAGAAGCCCGCGAAGAACATCGTTGGCAAGACGCTCAAGACCATGGGCGAAGTAGTGGACGCAGTTTCAAGCTCTATAGGAATGTAAAAGCGCGCGCAATTTCAATTTTATTCTGAAAATGCGCAAAAAATGCTTGCATTTCCATTCCAACTGTGCTATTGTATTAGGGCGCTCAGCGATAAGCGCCGCTAGCTCAGCTGGATAGAGCGTCTGGCTACGGACCAGAAGGTCAGGGGTTCGAATCCCTTGCGGCGTGCCAGAAAAGAGAAGATCCCGAAGTTGTTGCAACTTCGGGATCTTCTTTGTTTTTCGGTGCTTTATTGACGGTTTTTGGCGTCTGTGATATGATGAAAAAAAACAATTGACGGGCGGGAGGGATCCAAAGTGGATAAAATTGCCGTATTGATTCCCTGCTACAACGAAAGCCAGACCATTGAAAAGGTAGTGCGGGACGTGAAGGCCGTGCTGCCGGAGGCAGTGGTCTATGTATATGACAACAACTCCACCGACGGCACGGGAGAGATCGCCCGCTCCGCCGGTGCGGTGGTGCGGCAGGAGTACCGTCAGGGCAAGGGCAACGTTATCCGCCGGATGTTCCGCGAGGTGGACGCCCAGTGCTATCTGATGCTCGACGGGGACGACACCTACCCTCCGGAGTCCGCTCCGGAGATGGTGCGGATGGTGCTGGAGCGCGGCGCCGACATGGTGGTGGGAGACCGTCTGTCCTCCACCTACTTTCAGGAGAACAAGCGCCCCTTCCACAACTTTGGAAACGCTCTGGTTCGCGCCTGTATCAACGCCCTGTTCCACAGTGACATCAAGGACATCATGACAGGATACAGGGCCTTCAGCTACCAGTTTGTCAAGACCTTCCCCGTGCTCTCCTCCGGCTTTGAGATCGAGACGGAGATGAGCATCCACGCCGTGGACAAGAAGCTGCACGTTGAAAACGTGGTAGTCGACTACCGAGACCGCCCGGCCGGGAGCATCTCAAAGCTTAACACCTACTCGGACGGTGCAAGGGTTCTCATGACCATTCTGCGGCTTTTCCGGCTCTACCGGCCGCTGCGCTTTTTCGGTCTTCTGGCTCTGCTGCTCTTCCTCGTCAGCGCGGCGCTGTTTGCCCCGGTGCTGGCCACATATATAAAAACGGGTCTGGTGCCCCGCTTCCCCACCCTGATCGTCAGCGGCTTTGGGGTGTTGGCGTCCATGATCTCTCTTTTCTCCGGCCTGCTTTTGGACAACATGCGGCAGAAGGACTGCCGTGACTTTGAGTTCAAGCTCCAGCAGACCCACGACCAGTATCGGAGATGGATGCTGTGAGGCACAATAAAATTCTCCATGTCTGCGGGACGGCTCTCGGCGGGCTCTGGATCGCGCTGAGCCTCACATGCGTCCTCAGCACGGACGCATGGTACGTTGCGGATCCGGCTCTGGAGTCCTGCGGCACGGTGACCCGCTTTCTGATACACGCCGTCCGCTGCTTCCTCACGGGGGACATTGTTACGCTGTCCTGCCTCGCCTTAGGCGCAGGCGCGCTGCTGTGGTTCCTGCCCAAGCTGAAAACCACCCGGCTCGAGCGGGCTCTGGCGGCGGTTTTCGGCATCCTCTGTGCCATGATGCAGCTCTTAGGCGATTCCTACAGCACTTACGGTAGCTGGGACGCCGTCATCGGCGGGCGGTTTATATGCTTCCGCTCGCTTGTGGCTTTAGGCGGTCGCGCATTGCTGGGTGCCTGTGCTGTTCTGTACGGCTTCCGGGCGCTGGATCGTCTGCGGAAGCGGCCCGCTCCGGCGCAGGAGCGCATCCCGTGGAAGCGCTTCCTTTTGGCGTCGGGCATAGTTATCCTGTGCTGGCTGCCATACTATATTGCTTTCTTCCCCGGCCTGAGCAACCCGGACACGGGCATGCAGATCGCCTGGGCCCTCCACCGCCCCACGGAATGGCTAAAGTATTCCGCGGTGCGCGGGCCGGAGATATATGCAACCAACCACCACCCCTACTTTGTGACCCTCCTATTCGGCCTCTTTGCAAAGCTTGGTCTGGCCATGGGGGACATCACATGGGGCGTGGCGATATACTGTTTTGGGCAGATGCTTCTGACGGTTCTCGTCCTCACCTTTGTATGGTACTATCTCCGCAGGCTTGGACTGCCGGTGGGTATCTTTAGGGTCGGGCTGGTGTTCACGGCGCTTTTTCCTCTCTTTCCCCTGTACGCCATCACCATGCTCAAGGATTCCCTGTTTTCCCTGTCCTGCCTCGCCTTCTCCCTGCTTCTCTTTGAGCTCGCGCGGACGCGCGGGGAGGCTTTGCGGAAAATCGGCTTCTGCGCCCTGACGTTCCTGACGGCGCTTCTGGTCGCCCTGACGAAGAATCAGGGGGTCTACTTTGTGGCCGCGGCCGGGGTGCTGTGCCTTATCTTCTGCCGTTTCCGCCTGCGGGCGCTGGCGACACTGCTGATCCCGGTTGTGCTGTTCCTGTGCGTATGGGTGCAGGTATTGTTGCCGGCATGGAATGTGGCTCCCGGCGGGAAGCAGGAGGTGCTGGGGCTTCTGTTTCAGCAGACGGCACGGTATGTGAAGGAGTATCCCGAGGACGTGACGGAGGCGGAGGAAGAAGCCATCCGCGCCGTGCTCGACTACGATCGCCTGCCGGAGCTTTACAAGCCGCATCTTGCCGATCCCGTTAAGTTCACCTACAATCAGGATGCCACGGACGAGGAGCTTTCGGCCTACTATCAAGCATGGCTTAGCATGCTCCGCCACCATCCCGATGTCTATATTCAGGCTTTCCTGCACAACACCTACGGCGGGTTTTATTTAGGCCATGAGACGGCTCTTTCCTACACGAATTTTGACAACCGTGAGACCGCTCCATATCCGGAGCTGTGCGTGCCCTCCGGCCAGCGGCAGGAGGCGGCGGAAGCCTTCATACAGGTCTTTCTGCGGGCGGTGCAGCACATACCGGTGCTGGGCTTGCTGTTCCGGGTGGGGGCGTACCCCTGGCTGGTGCTTTTCCTGTTCCTTGATGTGCTGCGGCGGCGGCAGCTAAGGCCTATTTTAGCTCAGATACCGGCGATTTTGTCAGTGGCGGTGCTGTTTCTGGCACCGGTCAGCGGCAGCTACCGCTACGCAATGCCCATGGTCTATATGGCGCCGTTTCTGCTCTCGGCGCGGCTCCTGCCGGGAGGGAAGCCGGAGCCTGTGCCAAGGCTTGCCCGGCAGATATTGCGCTTCGCCGTTGTGGGCGGGCTGTGCTTTCTGATTGATTACGGGCTGCTGATCCTCTTTGTGGAGGCGGTGGGACTGTCCACCCTGACGTCCAGCGCTCTGTCCTTCTCCGTCTCCGTGGTGGTCAACTACCTTCTCAGCGTCCGCTATGTCTTCCGGCGCAATGCGGACGGAGGCAAGGTTCGGGAGCTGGTGGTATTCTTAGGCATGAGTATAGTGGGTCTGGGGCTTAATCAGCTCCTCATGCACGCGGGCACCGCATGGCTTGGCATTCACTACCTGCTGGTGAAATTGGCGGCCACGGTGGTGGTTATGGTCTATAACTTTATTACCCGTAAGCTGTTTTTGGAGCGCCGGGTCTGATGAAAAACGCAAAACAGGCTTGAAACTTTGGTTTCAAGCCTGTTTTTTTGTGCGCTGTATTATTCCTCTTGAAGTTTTTCGGTGCTGTGATATACTTGACTTATTATGTTATAAGGAGATTGCTATGGCTGAGGAAAAGTTTAAATTCATCAGGGATTTTCTTGACAACTTCGGCGATGCGACCATAAACGGCTCGGTAAACGAGCACGGCAGCGGCAAGACCTCGTGGGTTTTCGGCAGAAGCGAGGACTGCGACTTCGTCTACTCCGCTCCCAAGGTTTCAAGAATGCACTTCCGGATCGAGCTGTGCGACGGCCACTATTACATTCAGGATCTCGACTCGACAAACGGCACATATGTAAACGGCCGGAAGATAGACCGCAAGGAGCGTATTTTTTCCGGTGACGTCATAACCATGGGCGGAGTCGATATAGTTTTTTCAAAAGATATGTTGTTTTAAAGAGGTGTTATCATGATATACCGCGATTTTCAGGGTGAAAAGCTCTCCATGCTCGGCTTCGGCGCCATGCGCCTGCCCCTTATTCCCAGCGGCGGCGAGGGTGACATCGATCAGGCTCAGGTCAACGCCATGACAGATTACGCCATCGCGCACGGCGTAAACTATTTTGACACTGCCTATCCGTATCACGCGAGCCGCTCCGAGATCGCAATAGGCACGGCGCTCTCACGGCATCCGAGGGAGTGCTTCAATCTTGCCGATAAATTCCCCGGCCACCAGATATACGACAGGTCAAAGGCTCCCGACCCCGCAGAGGTATTTGCCGATCAGCTCAAAAAATGCGGCGTTGAGTATTTTGACTTCTATCTCATGCACAATGTAAACGAGAAGTCCATTAAAAGCTATCTCGACAAGGACCTCGGCATCGTAGATTTCTTCATCCGCCAGAAGGAGCTGGGCAAAATACGCCATCTCGGCTTCTCCTGCCACGGCGGCGTTGAGAACATAAAGCAGTTTCTTGACGTCTATGGCGAGCACATGGAGTTCTGCCAGATACAGCTCAACTACCTCGACTGGTCGCTCCAGAACGCCGAGGGCAAATACCGTCTTTTTGAAGAGCGCGGCATTCCCGTCTGGGTCATGGAGCCCGTTCGCGGCGGCAAGCTCGCAAAGCTTGACGAGCAGTCGGAGAGCCTTCTGCGCTCGATGCGTCCCGACCACAGCACGGCGGCATGGGGCTTTCGCTGGCTTCAGGGTCTGCCGAATGTCACCATGGTGCTCAGCGGAATGTCAAACCTCGAGCAGATGATAGATAACGTCGGCACCTTCGAGGCGCCTCAGCCCCTCAGCGCCGACGAGTGCGACGCACTGTACGGCATTGCCGAGAAGCTCAAGGACTCCGTTCCCTGCACCGGCTGCCGCTACTGCTGCAAGGGCTGCCCGCAGGGTCTTAACATACCCATGCTTCTTAGCCTCTACAACGATCTCAAGGTCGCCGACAGCATGAACGTTGTCATCCGCGTCGAAGCGCTCGATGCCACCGAGCGTCCGGAGGCATGCATAGGCTGCGGGCAGTGCTCGACCGCGTGTCCCCAGTCCATCGACGTTCCCGCCGTCATGCGCGACTTTTCCAAGCGTCTGGCGGAGCTTCCCTCATGGGATGAGATATGCCGCAGGCGCGAGGCCGCTGCTAACGCCGAAAAGAACGGCTGATAAAGAAAAACTCCGGTGCATCAGCGTGATGCACCGGAGTTTTTTATGCCGTCATTTGTTTTCCTCGACATATTTGAGCAGGTCGGGAAAGCTCCCGTGAGGATATACGGATATATCTTTATTTTCCCTGTTTATAAGGCAGTCGGTTATTAAAAAGACACTCATACCGATTTTTTGCGCTACCATGTCCTCGGTAACGTCGTTGCCGACCATGAGGCACTCGGCGGGGTCAACTTTGAGTTTTTCCGTAATTTCGGAGTAGTATGCAGGGTTGGGCTTGCAGAAGCAGGAGTTTTCGTAGGTGGTTATATACTCGAAATCCTCGGGGCTAAGACCTGTCCAGCCTATGCGTCTTCCCGTTGCGACAAACGGGAATATGGGGTTTGTCGCAAGGGCTACGCGAAAGCCCTGCGCCTTGAGCGCCCTGACCGTCTCCGCCGCGGCGGGATTAGACCAGCAGCGCACGCGCGCCTTTTCAAACTCATTCTCATAAAACTCGTCGAAAACCGGCTTATCGGCAAGCCGTTCTTCTCCGAATATTTCCGCGAACCTGCCCCAGAACGCATCCTCGTTGAGGCGGGAGCCGTCGTTTTTCACCATCGCGGCGGTGCCGCTCCATATAGCGTCAACAAGCTTGCCCGCATCATAGCCGAGGGGGTAGAGCTTCTGCGCAAGGTGTTTGAAATACTCCTTTACAAAGGCCTCCTGATCCATCGGCAGCAGCGTTGCGTCCAGATCAAATAATATCGTGTTAAACATTTCTATCCCTCATTTTTCTTTTTCCCGCCGTCGATTATATTCTTCTTCGCGTACACAAGACCCAGCACAAGCGTCAGCAGATCTACCGCGAGAAATACCCAGAGCAGCGGGTCCGTGAGATCAAAGCTGTCGCCTATGACGGTGCTCCAGAGCATGCTCGGCAGCAGCGCGAGCATCGTGCCCGCGATATACGTCAGGTATTTCGTACGCAGCAGCCCGAACAGCACGCCCTGCACCTCCATCGAAAGGTGCAGCGTATGCAGCGCAAAGCAAAAGGTGAAGCTGTAGTTTTCGGCGTTTGTGAAATAGCGCCGGAACTTGGGGTATTTGTCCATCATGCCGTCAAAGGTGAGGCTTTTTGAAAAGCGCCCGACGAGGTAGGACACGGATATACACAGCAGCGTGCCGACGGTGTTTATGGCTATCGCCGTCGGAAGCTCGAAAATCATCGAGCAGCCTATGAGGATGACCGCATACGGCAGGCAGGAAAAGCCCTTGAATATAAACAGCGCGAGTATCACCACTACCGCAAGCGGCTTGTTGTCCTCAACGGCGGCTATTATATCCTCCACGCGGAGCACATCCGTCGCAAGCAGGACGCCGACAACAGCCACGGTAGCGGCCATTATCACTATCGGCAAATACATTTTAAGCTTTTTCATAGACTTATGATCCCCAGATGCTCAAGCAGTATTTTCACTCCTATGAGTATAAGCACTATTCCGCCGGCAAGCTCTGCCTTTGATTTGTACTTGGCACCGAACAGGTTTCCTACGACGACTCCCACGCCTGACAGGACGAAGGTCGTCACGCCGATAAGCGCTGCCGCCCGCACGATATCAACGCCGAGAAAGGCGAAGCTTATGCCCACCGCGAGCGCGTCTATGCTCGTCGCCACCGCAAGCGGCAGCATGGTTTTAAAAGAAAAGCTGTCGTCCGCTTCATCCTCTTTCCCGCTGACGGCCTCCTTTATCATGCCGGCACCGATAAGCGCAAGCAGGACAAAGGCTATCCAGTGGTCTACGCTGACAATAAACCGCTCAAACTTAAAGCCGAGCAGGAAGCCGATAAGCGGCATCAGCGCCTGAAAACCACCGAAGTAAACGCCCACCGTAAGTACATGCCCGACTCCGACCTTTTTAACCGAAAGGCCCTTGCATATCGCCACCGCGAACGCATCCATGCTCAGCGCGACGGCGATCAGAATCAAATCAAAAAAGCTCAATATTTCCTTCACCCGATTTTTGAAAATATAATGCAAATTTATAACAAGCCCGATGCGATGTCAAGTAATATATTCTTGACATATCAAAACATTGTGATAGACTTAATTAAGATTTTTTAATAAAAACAAAGAGGATAGATTATGAGTAGTGAAAAACGCCGCTTCGGCGACCGTAGGGACGGGAAGCTTCTAAGAGATATCGACAGCATGCACCTTATAATGCCCATGCTGTATCCCAACCGCTGCGACAACGAGGCGTTCATATCCGAGCGCATCGACCTGACGAATGTCGATAAGTACATCGAAAAACGAAACGCGGAAAATCCCGTGTTCAAATTCACCCTGTTCCACATCATCGTCGCCGCTATTTTGAAGGTTATCGTTCTGCGTCCGAAGCTCAACCGCTTCATTATGAACAAGAATATGTATCAGCGCAATGAGCTGACGGCGTCATTCGTCATAAAAAAGCAGTTCAGCGACGTCTCCGAAGAGGGCACGGCTCTTATTTACGCTCAGGAAAGCTCCACGCTCGATACCCTGCGCGAGGATCTGTACAAGCAGATAACGAACGTCAAGGGCGGCGGCGGCAACGGCTCTACGGACACGATGGATATCCTTAACAAGCTGCCGCGCTTCATAGTCAAGTTCTTCATTCTCATAATGCGTCTTCTCGACCGCCATGGCCTCGTGCCCAAGACGATCATATCCGGCGACCCCTTCTATGCCTCCGTCATTCTCTCGAACCTCGGCTCCATCAAGCTGCGCAGCGGCTACCATCATCTGACCAACTGGGGCACCACCTCACTGTTCGTCGTTGTGGGCGAGATGAAAAAGCGCGTATTCGTAAACGCCGACGGCGAGGAAGAGTACCGCAACAGCGTCGATCTCGGCCTCACCATAGACGAGCGCATCGCCGACGGCTACTACTACTCCAAGAGCGTGAAACTGCTCAAGTACATTCTTGAGCACCCTGAATGCCTTGAAAAGCCCTTTAACGAGCCTGTCGATCTCGAGGCAAAATAAAGACAAAAGCCGCTTGTGTCACACTTCCTTGTGAAGTGTGACACAGTTATATTCGCCTTACGGCGAGTTATATTGTTGCACAGTGATATTATGCTTTGCATAGTGATATTGCCTGATGGCAGTTATGGGCGAATATAATAAAACTGCGGCCATAAGGCCGCAATATCACTTTGCAAAAGAAAAATATAACTTCAAGCGTCAGCTTGAAATATCACTTCTGTGTCCGCAATCTTAACTAGTATCGGATTAACTGTAACAGTGAGGATAAAAAAGCAGAAACCGCCACTCTGCCAAGTGACGGTTTCTAAGTACCTCGGTATTTAATCCTTAACTTAACTGAGCTGACCGCTGGTCATCGCTCCTTGTGGTTTGATTATATCATTAAAAGTGCTCTGAAGTCAATATCCTATCGCAAATCAGCCGTTTAATGCGGCTTTTGTCTTGCATAACGACAAAAATATGCTATATTAAACATTAAACAAGGGGCGAGGCGGTCAGCTACACCACCCGAAAGGGGGTGAAGCCAATGCGACTGACGATAACTCTGACATTGCGAAAGCTTATGTTTCAGTTTATTGTTAAAAGCAGAAGCCGCCACTCCGCCAAGTGACAGCTTCTAACTACATAGTTAAGTTGTAACTTTCCAGAGCTGACCGTCGGTCATCGCTCCTTGTGGTTTGATTATAGCATTAAGAGTGCTCAGAAGTCAATATCCTATCACAAATCAGTCGCTGAAAGGCGGCTGATTTTTTACTCGCAAGAAACTGTTTAACTTTTGTCATTGTATTGTAAAAATCAAATTTGCATGATATATTAATAATTTGTAGATAAATAAATATATGTAGCTTTTATCTGCTAAATTTGTCTCCGGGGCACGCCAGCCTCGGGAAAGGATGTAGAAATGAAAAACAGCGAAAAAACCATGGACAAAATTGTTGCACTGTGCAAAAACCGCGGCTTCGTGTACGCCGGAAGCGAGATCTACGGCGGCCTTGCCAACTCCTGGGACTACGGCCCGCTCGGCGTTGAGTTCAAGAACAACGTCAAAAAGGCATGGCTCAAGAAGTTCGTTCAGGAGAGCCCCTATAACGTGGGTCTGGACGCCGCGATCATAATGAATCCCCAGACGTGGGTCACCACCGGCCATGTATCGAGCTTCTCCGACCCCCTGCTCGACTGCAAGGCATGCAAGGCGCGCCACCGTGCCGACAAGCTCATAAGCGAGGAGCATCACGAGGTCAATGTCGACGCCATGAGCTTTGACGAGATGGACGAGTTCATCGCATCGCATGAGGATATAATCTGCCCCGTCTGCGGCAAGCATGATTTTACCCCCATCCGCAAGTTCAACCTTATGTTCAAAACCGCCATCGGCGTTACCGAGGACTCGAGCAGCACCTGCTACCTGCGTCCCGAGACCGCACAGGGCATTTTCGTTAACTTCGCCAACATCCAGCGCACCACCCGCAAAAAGCTGCCTTTCGGCGTTTGCCAGGTCGGCAAGGCCTTCCGCAACGAGATCACCCCGGGCAACTTCACTTTCCGCACCCGCGAGTTTGAGCAGATGGAGTGTGAGTTCTTCTGCAAGCCCGGCACCGACCTTGAGTGGTTTGCCTACTGGAAAGACTTCTGCAAAAACTGGCTCGTCTCCCTCGGCATCAGCGAGGAAAACCTGCGCCTGCGCGATCACGAGCCGGCAGAGCTTGCGTTCTACTCCCGCGCCACCACCGATATCGAATACGCCTTCCCGTTCACCGACTGGGGCGAG
Organism: Clostridiales bacterium; assembly: GCA_004557075.1. GTDB lineage: Bacteria > Bacillota > Clostridia > Oscillospirales > Oscillospiraceae > F23-B02. The sequence goes on along the minus strand of SFEX01000027.1, from coordinate 6,825 downwards.
CTTTGGGGCATCGCCGACCGCACCGATTACGACCTTGGCCGTCATCAGGAGGCCTCCGGCAAGGATCTGACCTACTTCGATCAGGATTCCGGCGAGCACTATGTTCCCTACGTCATCGAGCCCTCACTCGGCTGCGACCGCGTTGCTCTTGCCTTCCTCTGCGAGGCATACGACGAGGAGGTCGTCGGGCAGGACAAGAAGGGCAACGACGATATCCGCACCGTCCTGCATCTGCATCCCGCTCTTGCCCCCTTCAAGTGCGCTATCCTTCCGCTGAGCAAGAAAGAGATACTCACAGGCCCCGCTATGGAGCTTTACACCGAGCTTTCCAAGGACTTCATGGTCGATTACGATGAAACAGGCTCCATCGGCAAGCGCTACCGCCGTGAGGACGAGATCGGCACGCCCTTCTGCATCACCTTTGACTTCAACACCGTAGGCACCGAGACCGACGAGGCAGACCACTGCGTCACCATCCGCGAGCGCGACAGCATGCAGCAGGTGCGCATCCCCATCTCCGAGGTCAGAGATTACATCGCAGATCGGGTGAAGTTCTGATGGTTGTTGAAAAGCAGCGCCTGTTTTCCCGCATACGCAGCAGTAAGGTCGGCTCATGGCTGTATCTGGCTCTTACATTTGTAAGCTATGCGCTGCTGTCGGCAGGCTTTTATAAGATATACGGTTCATTCGCAAGCTTCACCCAGCAAACTCACATCGCCTTGGTGTTTAACCTTGCCTGGTGCCTTATCCTGACCGCAATAGCATGGCTGCTGCCCCCTGTGCTGAAAAAGATATTCATGCTTTTGAGCATTGCGGCCTACAATCTCATGGTCGTTGCCAGCGGCATCATGCTCAACATGTTCAACCGCTTTTTTTCATTTGAGGATTTTGCGTTTGCGGGCGACGGAGCCGCGTTTCTCGATCTGTCGTACCTGAATATCCGTAAGCTCACCCTACTGCTTGTGGCTGTCTGCCTTATACTTATGATCTTCGCGGTTCTTATCGCGCCCGAAAAGGGTCGGCGGAAATCAAAGCGCGATTTCATTTTGGCCGGGGTCATGTTCATTCTCGGACTGGGGCTTGCTCTTACGACAAAAAATGTTTTCCTCAAGTCCGATAATGTGGTTATTTGGGACGGAGCTTACTCTCCGTCGGAAATATATGAGACCTTCAGCGACAAAAAGCAGTCCATGCTCGTCTCCGGTATTTATGAATACGCCTTCCGAGATTTGTACATGACGCTTGGCATTTTCCAGCACGCCGACCCCGACGATATTCGCTTTATCGACAACTATGTTGAAAGCCGTGATCAGCACGAAAAAAATGAGATGAGCGGGATTTTTGAGGGCAAGAACCTCATCCTCATTCAGCTCGAGGCTATCGACACATGGGAGCTATGTCCAGAGCATATGCCCAAGCTTTACGCCATAAAGCAGGAGAGCATGGTGTTTGAAAATCACTACACCCCCGCCTATATAACCGCAGGTACTTTCAATACGGAATTTATGGCAAACACTGGACTGTTTCCCGCCGAAACCGGCACTTCCACCTCGGTATACACCCGAAACGACTATTCGTACTCCATTGCTAATCTGTTCTCCAAGGCCGACTACAGCTCCAACTCCTTCCACGGAAGCGAGGGCAATATTTATAATCGCGGCAGCATCCATCAGGCTCTCGGTTATGAGAAATACCATGCTGGTTCCGATATGAAGATGAGCGATTATATGCTGGACACACAGCTTATGAACGGCTATGAGAATATGACAGCGCCGGATAAATTCTTCGACTTTATCATAACCATTTCGGGTCACGGCCCGTATAATGATAAAACCGCCTCTTACCTGCGTCACGGAGAGGCTGCTGAAGCCATCGCAAAGCGCACGGAATATAACTATGTACACGCTGTATCCCACGCCATGGAAACCGATGAATTCATCGGGCTTCTCATGGACAGGCTGTATCGGGACGGTCTACTTGACGATACTGTTTTGGTATTTTATGCCGACCACTACAACTACTATATGCTCGACGACAAGCTCAACTGCGAGATAAAGGGCGTCGAAAATTACAATATGCTGGCTCATACTGATTTCTTTATTTATTCTTCGGATGTCGAGCCATGCAGTGTCAGCAAGGTCACCTCCAGCGTTGATATCTTGCCAACTCTTGCAAACCTATTCGGTCTTGATACCGACTACCGTATGTATATGGGTTCCGACGCTTTTTCCGAGGACGGCGGATATGTATTCTTCACCGACGGAGCGTGGTTTGACGGCGAGACCTATCGCGCAGCATCAAGCGCGGGCGATGAATATCAGCGCTCGATAGACGAGGATATTGCCCTTCGCCGTCAGGTATGTCAGGCAATACTCAAAAACTATTATTACCGCGTTTCGGCGAAAGGATAAGCCATGGCAGGTCAGGATTTCGTTAAAATGCTAAAGCCGGTAGGCTGTGCATTGTTTCTTCTGCTTTTCGTTATATTCCTTATCTTCTGCTTCACGGCCAAGGCCCCGCTTGACGGCTATGTCAAGCCCCAGACAACCGAGTATTACTCGACGCACCTGGACGAGCTTGAGCAGGAGCTTGAAGAGAATATGTTCCCGCAGCTTGAGGGCATTGAGGACTGCTTTGTCAGCGGCGATAAGCTTACTATCATCATAAGTGAGGCCGCTTACGACGAAAGCTCAGGAATAATAACCCACTATTACGGCAAAGAATTGTTTGATATACAAAAAAACTGAGAAATGAGTGAAAAAAATGAAAGACGGATTTATTAAAGTTGCAGCAGCTTCCCCGATGATAAAAGTAGCCGACACGGACTACAATGCGGATCGGGTGATAGAATGCATCAAGGATGCGCACTCCAAGGGTGCAAAGCTCATCGTTTTCCCCGAGCTTACCCTGACGGGCGCCTCCTGCTATGACCTCATAGGTCACAGCGTTATTCTCCGCGGTGCGGAGAAGGCTCTCTGCAAGGTCATCGAGGCGACAGCCGGCATGGATATGCTCGCGATAGTCGGCCTCCCCTATGCGCCGAGAGGCGGCGCGCTGTATAGCTGCGCTGCCGTTATCTCCGACGGCGAACTGCTCGGTCTCGTACCCCGCAGCGAGGTCGGCGGCACGATGTTTGCCCCCGCTGACGACGAGGGCGGCGAAGCTTCCGTTTGCGGCAAGTTCGACGCGTATTTAGACACGGAGCTTCTCTTCACGAGCAGCGTCCTCCCCGGTCTTACCGTGGGCGTTGAGCTGGGCGGCGACGCGGACGCTATTGACTCCCCCGCAGCTCGTCACGCTCTGGCGGGCGCGACCGTTATAGCAAGCCTTGCATCCTTCCCCGCCACCGTCAGCTCCACCACTGAGGCTACGGAGTCGGCAAAGTACCGCTCCAAGCACCTCAAGTGCGGCTTCATCCTCGCCGCTCCCGGCAAGGGCGAAAGCTCCACTGACAATGTGTTCTCCGGTCTGTGCCTCATCGCCGAAAACGGCGAGTTGCTCGCCTCCGACGAGTGCGAAAACTGCATGGTCATCTCTGAGATCGACGTTGAGTATCTCGAAAACCTCCGCCGTCCCACCGGCAAATTCGGCAGAAGCGAGTATAAGTACAGCCATACCGAGTTTATCTGGGGCAATGAGCTTTGCGAGACTGAGCTTACACGCCACTACCGCAAGCTGCCGCATCTGCCCGAGTACGAAAAGGACATGGCCAACTACTGCCGCCGCATGATGGATATCCAGATTTCCGGCCTCGTAAAGCGCATGACCTACGCCGGACTCGACCATTGCGTTGTCGGTATATCCGGCGGCGTAGATTCCACCCTCACCGTTATGATCTGCGCCGAGGCCGTCAAGCGCATGGGTCTGCCCTCGACAAACGTCGTCGCCTGCACCCTGCCCTGCTTCGGCACCTCTTCCCGCACCAAGTCCAATGCCATCATCGTTGCCGAGCAGGTCGGCGCGGAGGTTCGCGTTATCGACATCGGCGAGAGCGTGTACAAGCATTTTGACGATATCGGCCACGCCCACGATGACTACTCCATCGCCTTTGAAAACGCCCAGGCGCGCGAGCGCACGCAGGTGCTCATGGACATCGCCAACAAGGTCAACGGCCTTGACGTCGGCACCGAGGATCTGAGCGAGTTCGTTGACGGCTGGTGCACCTACAACGGCGACCACACCAGCATGTACGACGTGAATATGGGGCTTACCAAAACTCAGGTTCGCGCCGCTGTACGCTATATCGCCCAGCACACTGAGGATAAGGTTCTCGCCGACGCGCTGTGGGACGTTCTCGACTGCCCCGTCACGCCCGAGCTGCTGCCCATCCACGACGACCAGATTGAGCAGAAGAGCGAGGAGAACGTCGGCTCCTACAGCCTGCAGGATTTCTTCACCCACAAGATGATGATCTGCGGCTTCTCCCCCGCCAAGACACTGCGCATTGCAAAGGCCGCCTACGGCGACGAATTTTCAGACGCAGAGCTTATCAAGTGGCTTCGCAGCTACTGCAAGCGCTACTTCAGCCAGCAGTTTAAGCGTAGCTGCCTCATGGACGGCCCCGCGGTCGAAGGATTCTCCGTCTCGCCCAGAAACGGCTTCCTCATCCCCTCCGACGCCGAGAACAGCCTGTTCATGGCTTCCATCGACGAGGTCGAGTGATATTGTTCCAAATAGAAAACACCCATGCAGATTGCTCTGCATGGGTGTTTTCGCTTGTGCATTAAAATAGAGAGAAATAGGAATAGGAATAGGAGTGGTTTATTTAGTGAAATCGGGAGTCGGGATGATGTAAAGTATAACGCCTACGATGGGGAACAGCAGTGCAAGGAAACTCAGGGGCTGAGCAGCAGCGCCCATGATATCGAAGCAGAACAGGCACAGCGCCGCAAACGCGATAACCGTAAACACGATCTTCTCAATGAAATTTTTTACTTCGTAATTCATTTTAATGTCTCCTTTTATGATTATTTGATATTGTTAATTTTTTATCACCTTGTGATATTATAATACTACGCCGTTGTTAAAATAGCAAGCGAATAAAATTAATGTATAGTATGACTGTTTGTAATGTTAATTATTTGACTATTATACACATCTTATGCTTTACACCTCATCCGGCTCGCCGCAGGCGGCGACCCACCTTCCCCTCAAGGGGAAGGCTTGAGCGCGCTAATTTAGAACGCGGGTGCAAAAGGTACTACTGCCAGTGTCTCTGGTCGGGCACCGGAAATAGAGATTAGTCGAAGCGCAGCAACGAATTGCCCCTCCGGCGAGGAGCGGACGAGCGATGCTCGCCCCTACAACTGTTGAATTAGTGCACACAAATACAATGGAGGCAACCAAATGATTGCCTCCGAAAATTATATTTACACTACTTAAAAGCGCGAGTGCAATATAGATTAGTTGAAACCTCACCGGTCGGGCTGACGCAATAAAGAATATTGAAAATTGAAAAACGGATTAAAAAACCGCGCGCCGGTCGGTTACGGCGCGCGGTTTTTTCGGGAGTTAACAAGGGAGAAAGAACGGATAATGCAAAGATTTTCGTCAAAAAAACGTTCATTTGCATTTCCGCTCATAATATATAATGCCGTATCTCATTGTGCAAGCGAATAAATTACATGATTTACATGATTTCTTGGAATGCAACATTTTTTCTTGCTTTAGCGGCCGCAGCGGTATATAATATGATTGAACAGCATTCATTTTCCGTATTGCATTCGCATTTGGAATTACATGAGGAGTGATAAATACTATGTCCATTCATAAATATCAGGCATTTTCAAAGGTCGCGGAGCTTGGCAGCATAACAAAGGCCGCCGAAGCGATGGGCTATACGCAGTCGGCCGTCAGCCGCATGATAGCCGACCTTGAGGATGAATGGAACCTGAACCTGCTGCGCAGAAGCCGCGGCGGGCTGGCGCTCTCCTCCGACGGGCTTATGCTGCTGCCGTATATCCGGGATCTGTGCTCTCACTATGATGTGCTTCAGGAGCAGGCAAACGCGCTGAAAGGGCTGGAGACGGGCTTCATCCGCATCGGCTCCTGCGCAAGCGTCTCAACGCAGTGCCTGCCGCCTATACTCAAGACCTTCGTCGACCGCTATCCGGATATTATTTTCCAGCTCCAGAACATGGAATACAGCGACACCGAGGAGGCGCTGTGCGCGGGCGTAATAGACTGCGGCTTTATATGCGCGCCGTTTTCGCCCGAGCTTGACGTCACCGTGCTCATGCGCGACAGGATGTTGGCTGTTCTGCCGCCTGACCACCCGCTGACGGATGCAAAATCCTACCCGCTCCAGCAGCTCAGTCAGGAGCGCATAATAAAGCTCACCGACGAGGCCAACAATGAAGTCTCCAAGATATTCACGCTGCTCAATTCAAAGCTCGACCGGCCAATAAGCGCATACTGCGACGTTAACGACGACTACTCCATCATGGCAATGGTCGAAAGCGGTCTTGGCGTTTCGATACTGTCGGAGCTTGTGACCCACCGTATGCCCTTTGACGTCTGCCTGAAGGAGTTTGACCCGCCGCAGTACCGCGATATTGCCATCGCCGTCAAAAAGGGTCGAAAGCCCTCGCCCGCGACGGAGAAATTCATCCAGATCGTGCTGGAGTTTTTCAGCAACTACCCTGATAATTGACACATTAAAAAGCAGCCCTTTTTTGAGGGCTGCTTTTTTCAAGTTTGCACTCGTGCAATAATTGTAGGGGCGAGCATTGTGTCAATAGGAAGAAGGTATACAGGAGTGCAAGATGATTGTATACAACTTACAGTCTTGAAATTTTGCGATGAATAAGCTTGCCCGTATGCACA
>SFEX01000026.1 GCA_004557075.1 Clostridiales bacterium | reverse complement strand
TTTTTGGCGGAGAGGATGGGATTCGAACCCATGTGCGATTGCTCGCAAACTGATTTCGAGTCAGCCCCGTTATGACCACTTCGATACCTCTCCGTGTATGTCAAACACGGTCAGAACACCTTGAACCTCAAAAAAGAGGGAAAACCAAAATGTTAGAACGGCGTGTTAGAACAGCGAAATATTTAGTTTTTAGAACCCGCGAAAACCCTTGAAAACAAAGGGAAACGGGTGGACGAAAAAGCCTGAGCTGCGGAGGATTTCGAGTCAGGCCCGTTATGACCACTTCGATACGCTTCCGTATTTATAAGTGCTACCGCCGCATAGCGGGAGCATTTATGTTTTATCACACATTGTCCTCAAAGTCAACAGTATCGTCGCCGTCGATGTCCATGCTCATCTCGCCGACGCGCATACGGCGCTCGATCTTCATCTTCTCCACATACTCGTGGATAAGCTCCTTGACCTCGTTCGGCTGGCGTATGTTTTTGAGAACAAGCTCGGGTATGCTCTTATCGGTCGATACGACCGTCACCGTACCGACGCCGAAAATGCGCTGCCACAGCGATTGGCTCACGCGCAGATCGCGCACGCGGTAGAGGACGACCTCGTCCTGCCGCACATTCAGAAACCCGCGCTTTAAGAAGAGCCTGTCCTCGCTCAGGGCGTAGCGCGTGAAGCTGAGGGGCAAGCCGAGTATTCTCTTCCTGTCGTGCCATAATTCAACGATCTTTGATATTAGCTTTGCCATATATAAGTCACCTCTTAAATTTAAACCCTGTAGCGTAATACATTCTACCTAATTACAAGAGAAAAATCAAGAAAAATCGGAGTATCGCACTCATGCCAGCGCGGGGACGAAAGTATCCCAGACGTTGCCGCTTTGCAGCTCAGTGTCTCTGTCGTCAGATAGCGTGAAAGAGTAGACCGGCTGGCGGAAGCCCTTGCTGTCGGTCATGTATTCCAGCGTGCAGGCGGTCACCCGTACCTGCTTGAGAGCCAGGTAATCAAACATGGGCACGTCCTGGTAAGAGAAGTGACCCGCGCAGAGCCGCTCATACGCCTCGCGGGGAGAGATGACGGCGGCGTCATCATAGAGGGTACTGACAGACAGCGCGTTGTCCACATCACAGAGAATGCCGCCCTCAGCTACCCGACAGACAATCTCACCGTTTGTCAGTACGCCGTCCTCAACAACACATTCCGCGCGAAACGCGTACCTGCCCCGCTCCTTGTCCACAACAACGAACGTCGCCGCGTCGGGAATATCGATTCCACGCGCGTCCAGAGCGGCGCGAAGCTCATCCTCCGTTATCGTCCCGCCCTTGTCGCTGTAGCGCAGCTCACTATCCACGCGAAAATCCATGTACTCATATGAGCGATCGCTGTAATATACCATCAGGCTGTAGGTTCTGTGGTCGGAATAGAAGGTGCTGTTGTCGTAGTAAATTACGTCGCTGTCGGAGTTGAGCTCCGCTCCCTGCCGACCGAGAAACTCCGCGGCGAAAGCGTCGCAGCTATCCCTGGTGAAAGGCTCTGCCCGATACACTCCCGACGGCCCCGGCTCATCGGACAGCTCGCACTCCTGCACCCATTCCACGCCTTTTGTGTTGGCGGCATAGATCGGAGCATCTTCCAGATTGCCGTAGGGCTGGAGGTAATATGTAAGGAACACGCCCGCAAGGGTCATAAGGGACAACACGGGAAGGGCTGCATAGGCTGCGGCTGTTCTCCTACGTTTTCCCGCTAAGCTTACGAAGGACATACACAGGCAGTACCCCAGCATAGCCCCCAAAATATTGCATATCAAATCGTCTATATCCGCCTGCCCACGACCAAGGATGTACTGGAACATCTCGATCACAAGGGATGTGCCTGCACCCGCTGCCAGCGACCGGTACCATTGCCGGAAGCGCTTTGCCGCCAAAGGCAGCAGCACACCCAGAGGAATGAACATGGCTATGTTGAGTAGGGGATTTAACCAGACCCGGAGAGTAAAGGCGTTCCACGCCTCGAAGAACGCCAGAAACGGGTGAAGCTGAACGCCCATGCGGAACCCGTCTTCCGTGCGGCTCATAAGCGTGACGGCGACAAGCCCGCCTAAATAGCACATCAGCAGCAGAACGGCTACGACTTGCCCTTTTGAAGGGCGCTTTTCTTTCCTGCGTCCAAGCAGGACGAGAAGCACCGCTCCCGCCGCAAGGCCGAGCAAAGCGAAGGGAACGGCCTGCCGGAATACGGAAATGATCGTGTATATAAAATCATGCATAAGCAATTTGTCTCCTTGTCTCCTCACCGGAGGGGCAATTCGCGTTAAGAATGGCGGTTGTCGTTATTGCGCCAGCCCGATTATGAACAATGGCGATAAACGAACAAGCGGACGGCCAATGGCCGCCCCTACGGGTGCGGATTTTATCGTAGGGGCGAGCATCGCTCGTCCGGCGCCGACTGGCGCAGAGCAATTATTTGAAGCGTAGCAACGGCAGGAAAAAGCCTTATACTTATGAACATTATAACCGAGGCTCTTTGCGTGGGCAAGCAAAATATCGCGCGTGGGCAAAATAAACCACTGGACAATCGCGCCGGTCGGTTATATATTAATTAAGTTATCATTTTTTCGTCAGGAGGTGGAGAGCATGGCAAACTTAAAAAGCACCGCGATAAAGGCGGGGAAATATTTCAGAACGTTTTACCGCTGGGTGCTGGTGTCGGTCGCAACGGGCGTTGTGTGCGGACTTGTTGGCTCTGCCTTCCACCTGACGGTCGATTGGGTGACCTCGGTGCGCATGGCAAACCCGTGGCTGATATTCCTGCTGCCCGTGGGCGGCCTTGTCATAGCGGCGATCTACCGCGTCAGCAAAATGGAGGGTGAGGGCACAAACGGCATCATCGACTCCATCCACGACGGAGCAAAGGTGCACATACGGCTTGTGCCGGTCATATTCGTATCAACAGCGATAACCCACCTCGTGGGCGGCTCGGCCGGCAGGGAGGGCGCGGCGCTCCAGATAGGCGGCGGCATAGGCTACAGAGTCGGCAGGCTGCTGAAGCTTGACGATAAGGACATGCGCCTTGTGACATTGTGCGGCATGAGCGCGGTGTTCGCCGCGCTGTTTGGAACTCCGCTCACGGCAACAATATTCGCGCTTGAAGTCATATCCGTCGGCATACTCTACTACTCGGGCTTCATACCCTGCCTTGTCGCCTCGGTGACCGCCTACGGAATATCCCGCCTTGTCGGCATCGCACCCATGCGCTATGCCGTCGCGCTCGAGCCGCTGGAAGTTATAATGCTTATAAAGGTCTGCATTTTAGCGGTGATATGCGCACTGGTGAGCATAGTTTTCTGCGTCGCGATGCACCAGACCGAGCGCTTTGCCTCGGCAAAGATCAAAAACATATACCTGCGCGCCGCGCTGGGCGGCGTTATAGTGATCGCGCTCACGCTGATAGTTGGCACCGACTGCTACAACGGCATCGGAACCGACACCATTGCCCGCGCTTTGGGCGAGGGTGAGACGCCTGGCTGGGGCTTTTTCTGGAAGATAGTATTCACCGCAATTACGATAGGCTTCGGCTTCAAGGGCGGCGAGATCGTGCCGACGATGTTCATCGGCGCGGCCTTAGGCTGCACGGCAGGGCCGCTTCTCGGCATACCGCCGCAGTTTGCCGCCGCAATAGCGCTTGTGGCGGTGTTCTGCGGGGCGGTCAACTGCCCGATTGCGTCGATAATCCTGTCGGTGGAGCTTTTCGGTTCGGGCGAGCTTTTGTACTTTGCCCTTGCCTGCGGCATAGCCTACATGCTCTCCGGGTATTTTGGGCTGTACAGCAGTCAGAAGATAATGTACTCAAAGACCAGAGCGGAGTTTATAAACCGCTACGCTAAGTAAGCATAAGGCGAGTATACAAACCCGTTTTTAAGCGGATATTGTCGGCACAAGCTGCGTTTCGCTCAATCACAAGGCGACAGCCTTCCTCAATCGCGAAGCCTTGCCTGTCCCAACACTCTCTCACTTAAAAATCTACGACCTCTGCAATTGAGTTTTTGCCCTTAATCAAGGCAGAGGACGCAGGAATACTGGCGTATTTCAAGGACGATAACGCAGAGAAAGGGCAAAAAGTCATTGCAGAGGCGGGTTATATACTCGTCTTATGCTTACAAGGAGAAAAGTATGAACTATAATATAAACGAGCACGCGAAAGCGTTTCTTGAAGAGCATCTTCCGCAGGCGCTTGAGGCCGAGAGCAGCTACGCCGCGCTTAAAATGCTCTATGAGCTTATTGACGAAAAGGGCTTTGATGCGCCGAAGTACGAGAAGCTCAACGCCTTTGGCCTCGAAGCGGACGAGGTCTACGATGAGATATACGAGCTGAATATGTAACACCTCATGCGGCGGCTGCCGCAATTGCCATTGAGGCGATTCGCGTTGAGAATGGCTGTTATCGTTTTTGCGACAGCCCGAATATATACATTGGAAATAAACGAACACGCGGACGAGCATCGCTCGTCCGTTTCTGAAATCTTGCAGCCGTCGCTAAGGGCGTCCTGAACGGGACGCCCTTATTTTTGTTGCCGAAGCCGGGATAGTTTGGTACAATAATATAATAAATCAAAACGCAAGGCGGTGAGAGGATGCTGAGAATATTTTACGGCAGAGCGGGTACGGGCAAAAGCGCGGCCGTAATGTCGGAGATAAAGGACGCTGTCGAAAAATGTGAGGGCGGGCGGATACTGCTCGTGCCTGAGCAGTACAGCCACGAGGCCGAGCGCGAGCTGTGCGCCATGTGCGGCGACAGCCTGTCGCTTTATGCCGAGGTTCTGAGCTTCACGGGGCTTGCCCGCAGGATAAGCGCGCAGCTCGGCGGGCTTGCCGACGCGTATCTTGACAAGGGCGGGCGTCTGCTGTGCATGGCGCTTGCGACCGACGGCCTGTATTCGCGGCTCAGGGTATATTCCGCTGCCCGCCGCAGGTCTGAGCTTCAGGCGATGCTGCTTTCAGCGGTGGACGAGCTTAAAACCGCCTGCATAAGCTCCGAGCAGCTTCTCAATGCCTCGGATAACTGCGAGGGAGCGCTTTCGGATAAGCTGCACGACCTCGGCCTTGTGCTGGAGGCGTATGACGCGGTCGTGGCAAACGGTCACGCAGACCCCACAGACCGCCTGACGCGGCTTGCCGAGCAGATACCCGATTGCTCGATGAATGAGCGGGAGCATGTGTATGTCGACGGATTCACGGATTTCACCGCGCAGGAGCGTCGGGTGCTCGAGGAGCTTATGCTAAAGGGCGTCCAGGTGACGGTGTGTCTCGGCTGCGACGATCTAAAGAGCGGGAGCGAGATATTTGAGCTGAGCCGCATAACGGCGCGTATGCTGCTTAACTTTGCGCGCGAGCACGGCATTCCGGCGGAGACTCGCCGCTGGGAGAAAACGCGGGGGAAGAACGCCGCACTTACCTATTATGCCGACAATATGTTCGCCTACAGCTCCGAAACATACCCCGAAAAGGTTGAGAATATAAGCATAAGCATCGCGCCGGACATGAGCGCGGAGTGCGAATTTGCCGCGGCAAAGGCGATGGCGCTTGTGCGCGACGGCGGCTGCCGCTGGCGTGATATAGCCGTTGCGGTGCGCGGCTTTGACGATTACAGGCTAAGCCTTGAGAGCGCCTTTGCGCACTACGGCGTGCCGCTTTATACCGCGCGCAAGGCAGACCTGCTCTCCAAACCGCTGCCGATGCTCATAGCCTCGGCGTATGAAATCGTTGACGGCGGCTGGGAGATCGAGGACGTTACGGACTATCTGCGCACAGGGCTTGCCGGTATCGGCACCGACGAGTGCGACGAGCTTGAAAACTACGTTTTCCTGTGGCAGCTTCGCGGCTCGGCGTGGACGCGAAATGACGACTGGCGGCTGCACCCCGAGGGCTACGGCGCAGAGTTCACGGAGCAGGCGCAGGAGACGCTCGGGCGGATAAACGGGCTTCGCCGCCGTGTCGCCGCGCCGCTTATGCGCTTTGCGGAGAGCACGAAAAACGCGGAGACCGCGGCGGGACAGGCCGAGGCTTTAGCGCAGCTTTTGGAGGAGCTTGAGCTGTCGGAAAGACTGAGCGAGCGTGCAGAGCGCCTTGCCGAGTCGGGCAGGGCTGCTGCGGCTCAGGAATACGCCCAGCTCTGGGATATAACGGTGTCCGCGCTTGAGCAGTGCGCGGCAATACTCGGCGATACCCCCTCCGACCGTGAGACTTTCGGCAGACTGTTCACACTCATGCTGTCAAAATACGACGTCGGCACGATACCGGCAGCTCTCGACCGCGTGACTGCGGGAGATTTCGACCGCATGCGCCGCAGAAATATAAAGCACCTCATCGTGCTCGGCGCGACGGATTCGCGCATACCCAAAACGGACGCGGACGCGGGGGTTTTCTCCGCCGATGAGCGCAAGAGATTGCTTGAAATGGACATCGACCTCGGCGGCGCGGGCGAGAGCGAGCTCTGGCGCGAATTTTCGCTTGCGTATAACTGCCTGACCCTGCCGTCGGAAAGCCTGAGCTTCTGCCGTCCGGCATTTAACGACAAGGGCGAGGCTCAGCGCGCGGCCTTTGTCGTAAACAGGGCAAAAGCCATGTTCGCGCTTGAGGAAAAAGCGGTTAATATGCCGAATATAAAAATGAACGCCGCCTCTCCCGCAATGGAGCTTGCGGCAAACGCGCTGTGCGGCGGCGGAGCGGCGGAGGCGACGGCGGCGGAGTATTTTGCCGCGCACGCGCCGGAGCGCCTTGAGGCGCTGCGCCGTGCGGCAAGTCTCGGGCGCGGCAGCCTGTCGGAGAAATCCGTGCGTGCGCTCTACGGGGACAAGATATATCTTTCCGCTTCGAGAATAGATAAATTTGCGTCCTGCCGCTTTGCGTATTTCATGCGCTATGCCCTTCGGGCAAAGCCCCGCGAGCCTGCGGGCTTCACGGCACCTGAAATGGGCATATTCATGCACTACATTTTGGAGAATGTCGCCCGAGACGTGAAGCAGGCGGGCGGCTATAAAAACATAAGCGACGCGCAGCTTCGTGCGGCGACGGATAAGTATATCGCGGAGTATGTACACGGCACGCTCAACGACTTTCGCGAGAAATCCAAGCGCTTTGAGTATCTTTTCCGCCGCCTGACGAAAAACGTGCATCAGATAGTGCTGGATATGGCGGGCGAGCTTAGAAGCTCGGACTTCGAGCCGCTGTCGTTTGAGCTCGATTTCGGAAAGACTGAGCATCTAAAACCGATTGAGCTGGGCGACGGCGAGGACAGCCTTGTGCTCACGGGTATTGCCGACAGAATTGACGGCTGGATGCACGAGGGAAAGCTCTATCTGCGCGTTGTGGATTACAAGACCGGCAACAGAAAATTTGACCTGTCCGACGTGCTGTACGGTATGAATCTGCAAATGCTGCTGTATCTGTTTTCGCTTGCGGAAAACGGAGAGCAGCTTTACGGGAGGGATATCGTACCGGCTGGCGTGCTGTATGTTCCGGCAAAGGATGCGATCATATCCTCAAACGTCAGGCTCAGCGACGAGGAGCTTGCTTCGATGCGCGCGGGCGCGATAAGGCGCAGCGGGCTTATTTTGGACGATCCGGAGGTAGTCAACGCGATGGAAAACGGTCAATCGCCGAGGTACATACCGGTAAAATTCAAAAATGGCGTTCCCTCCGGCGACGCTCTAGCCTCATCCGAGCGGCTGGGGCTGCTTTCAAAGCACATTGACGAAACGCTCCGGGACATGGCGGCGGAGCTTCGGCGCGGCAGCATAGCCGCAGACCCCTATTACCGCGCGCAGCAGCAGAGCGCCTGCACGCACTGCGACTATGCCGAGGCATGCCGGTTCTCCGACGGGGAAAACGGCGAGCATATGCGCCCGACGCCGCACCTTGCCGCCACAAAGGTGTGGAACGTTCTTGAAGGAGGCGGGGATAATGGCTGAATTTAAACCGACAAAATCACAGTCCGACGCCATATTTACCCGCGGCAGAGAGATTCTTGTCTCGGCGGCGGCCGGCAGCGGCAAAACCAAGGTGCTCACAGAGCGCCTGCTCTCGCGCATATCCGACGACGCGGATATAGACAGCTTCCTGGTCATAACCTTCACCAAGGCCGCCGCCGCGGAGCTTCGCAGCCGCATCGTAGACGAAATAGCCCTGCGTCTTGCGTCCGAACCCGATAACCGTCGTCTGCGCCGCCAGAGCGCGCTCTGCCAGAGGGCGCAGATATGCACGATACACAGCTTCTGCCAGAGCTTTCTGCGCGAGAACTGCCACGCGGCGGGGATCTCGCCCGAGTTTCGGGTCATCGAGGAGGACAGGAGCGAAACCATAAAGGCCGGGGTTTTGCAGCGGGTTTTGGACGAGTGCTACGAAGACCCTGACGAGGGTTTTTTGAACCTGACCGACGCGATAAGCCGTGGGCAGGACGACAAGCGCCTTGCCGAGCTTACCCTGAGTCTGCACAGAAAGATGCAGAGCCACGCAAGGCCGGAGGAGTGGGCGGCGCGACAGCTTGAGGTACTCGAGCAGGCATACGACGACGCGGGAAAAACGCCGTGGGGCGAGGAGATACTGCAAAGCGTCAAGGCGTCGGCCGACTACTGGGCAGAGCGCATGGAGCTTCTTGCGAATGAGGCTATGGCGGAGGAAAAAATCGCCGAAAAATACGCGCCGAGCATTGAGGAAACGGCATCGTCGCTGCGCGATTTTTCGCGCGCTGCCGCTATCGGCTGGGACAAGGCGCGAAGCGCGCTGCCGATAAAATTTCCGAACCTCGGCAGGCTTACAAAATCGCCGAACCCGGAGCTTTCCGAATACATAAAGGCCGTGCGCGATGCGTGCAAGGCTCAGGTCAAAAAGTACGATGAGCAGCTTGCCGATACGAGCGATGAGCTGCTGCGCGACATGCGCTCGACGGCCCCCGCGAGCGCTGCGCTGCTCGAGCTTGCACTGCGCTTCGACAGAGAGTACGCGGCTCAGAAGCGCCGCCGCGCCGAGGTGGATTTTTCAGACCTTGAGCATATGACGGTGCAGCTTCTGACAAACCCCGACGGCAGCCCCACAGAGCTTGCGCGGGAGACGTCGCGCCGCTACACCGAGATAATGGTCGATGAGTATCAGGACGTAAACAGGGTTCAGGACGCGATATTCACGGCTCTGTCCGGCGAGAGGAAGAACCTGTTCATGGTCGGGGACGTGAAGCAGTCGATATACCGCTTCCGCCTTGCAGACCCCACGATATTCACCGAAAAATACCTGAGCTACGCAGATCTTGACAGCGCCGCCGAGGGCGCGCCCGTGCGCATCATGCTCCAGGAAAATTTCCGCTCACGGCGCGAGATAATAGACGGCGTGAACGCTGTTTTCCGCTGCTGCATGTCGGAGAAATTAGGCGAGCTTAATTACGACGAAAAGGCCGAGCTTAAATACGGCGCGGGCTACGAGGGCGAGGGCGAGACGCCCGAGCTGATGCTCGTAGACACTGCAAGCGACGGCGATGATGCGCCCGATAAAACCGAGGCCGAGGCCGCCGCTGTCGCAAAAAAAATTAAGCAGCTCATGGCGTCCGGCATGCTCGTTTCCGGCAGGCCGCTGCGCTACGGCGATATCGCGATACTCATGCGCTCTGTTAGCTCCGCCGGGGAGACCTACCGCCGCGCTCTTTCGGATGCGCAGATACCCGTCATGTCCGGGCAGGGCGGAAGCTTCTTTGAGGCTCCGGAGATATCGACGCTCATGTGCCTGCTGGCGGCCATCGACAATCCTCATCAGGATGTGCCGCTCATTGCGGTGCTGCGCTCGGCGGCCTTCGGCTTTAGTGCCGACGAGCTGTCGGCAATACGGGTGACGGATAAAAATTGTGATTTTTACACGGCGCTTGTAAAGACCGCCGAGAGCAGTGATAAGTGCGCCGAGTTTTTGAAAACGCTGAATAATTTCCGCGACTGCGCGCCGGATATGGAGACGGGCGAGCTGCTGCGGTATATCTACAGCGAGCTTGACCTCATGGCGCTGTGCGCCGCAATGCAGGGCGGACAGAGGCGCTGTTCAAATCTGCGCGCGATGTTAGAGCTTGCAAAGCGCTTTGAAAGCAGCGGCTTTCGCGGTCTGCACCGCTTTAACGAGTGGCTTAATAAGCTTGCCGGGCGCGGCGAGGATCTAAGCCGCGGCGACGGCGGGGACGCGGTACAGATAATGACCCTGCACAAATCAAAGGGACTGGAGTTTCCCGTCGTGTTTGTGTGCGATACCTCGCGCCTGTTTAACAAGAAGGATTCGCAGTCGCCGGTGACGGTGCACCCCGTGCTGGGGCTTGGCCCCAAGGTGGTCGATACCGCGCGGGGGGTGGAATACCCCTCGCTTTCCCGAAGTGCCATTAAGCTGCGCTCGGAGCGGGAGCTGCTGTCAGAGGAGATGCGCCTGCTGTATGTGGCGCTAACGCGCGCGAGGGAGCGGCTTATCGTCAGCGCGGCGGTAAAGGACCCTGAGGCAAAGCTTAAAAAGCTCATGCTTTTATCATCGAACCCCATGCCGCCGGAGATGCTCATGTCCGCAGGCTCCATGTCCGAGTGGATGATGTACGCCCTGCTGTGCGACAGGGAAAATAAGCTCAAACTGAGCATCGTACACGCCGAGAGTGAGGCCGAGAGCGAGAACGATATCTCCGTGCAGCCGACCGCCGAAGCCGACCCCGAGCTTCTTGCAAGGCTTGAAAAGAACCTGAGCTTTGTATACCCCTATGCGGGCGCGGACTTGCCATCCAAGGTTACGGCAACCGAGCTCAAGGGTGCGCAGGAGAACGACGAGGAGGCGATGAGCCTTGCGCCGAGGACGCGGCGTAGTTTCCGCAGCCCCGACTTTCTCAAGGACAAAAAAACGCTCAGCGGTACGGAAAAGGGCACCGCGACGCATATGCTGCTGCAATTTATGGACTATGCAAAGGCGCGCACAGAGCAGGGCATAAGGGATGAGCTTGCCAGACTCACGGCGTCGGGACACCTCAGCCGCCGTCAGGCCGAGGCGGTTGAGACGGGAGCGGTGCTGAGGCTTTTTAACTCAGAGCTGGGACGGCGCATAATGTCGGCCGATAATATCAAGCGCGAGTTTCGATTTTCGCTGTTGTGTCCTGCCGAGAGCTTCTTCGAGGGCGGCGAGGGAGAAAATGTGCTGCTCCAGGGCGTCGTGGACTGCATTATAGAGGAAGCCGGCGAGCTTACGATAATAGACTATAAGACCGACAGAGTCAGCGGGGAAGAGGTCGGCCAGCGGGCGAAAGGCTATGCCGGACAGCTCAGAGCATATGCCCTTGCGGTCGGCAGGATCACGGGTAAACCAATCAAGGAATGCGTTCTGTATTTTCTTAGCTGCGGCAAGGCGGTTTTCGTAAACGAAAAATAACTCTTGCAAAATGTTTTGCGCTGTGCTACAATTCACTTTGCGTCTTGTAACCATGCTCTGCATGCTCAAGACAGCCTATGATCAGGAGAAATGAACAATGAAGGCAGGAATACATCCTAATTATCAGCCCACCGTTATCAAGTGCGCATGCGGCGCCACTATCGAGACTGGCTCCACCCGTCCCGGCATCACCGTTGAGATCTGCTCCAAGTGCCATCCTTTCTACACCGGCAAGCAGAAGCTCGTTGACACCAGCGGCCGCGTCGATAAGTTCAACCGCAAGTACGGCATCAAGTAAGTTAATATTAACTTAAAGACCATGCTTCCGCATGGTCTTTTGCCATTTTAGATGGTATTTGGTATACTATTCATGGTATACTAATGTAAAATAAGCTTTAAGGACAAAAAGCCATGGAAAATAACGATTTTAAAAAAGAACGCGCGGTTTTAGCCGGACTGAGCGCAAACTCGATGGAAATTGACGAGAGGTCAACGGATATATCCATGCAGGAGCTTGCGGCGCTTGTCGAAACGGCGGGCGGCGAGACTGTCGGTATGCTCATCCAGAACAGGCCGACCCCCGACCCGCGCAGTTTCATAGGCGACGGCAAGGTAGCCGAGCTTAAAAGCTTCATCGAATATAACGACTGCGACCTTGCGGTGTTTGACAACGAGCTTTCGCCCTCGCAGATGCGTGTGCTCTCCGAGGAACTTGGCGTCAAGGTGCTCGACCGCTCCGGCCTGATACTCGATATATTCGCCCAGCGCGCGAGAACGCGTGAGGGTCAGCTTCAGGTGGAGCTTGCACAGTACAAGTATCTGCTCCCGCGCCTGACGGGTATGTGGACGCACCTTGTGCGCCAGACGGCCTCCGGCGGCTCGTCGCCTATCGGCACGCGCGGCCCCGGCGAAACTCAGCTTGAAACAGACCGCCGCCATATCCGCCGCAAGATACAGAAGCTTGAGGAGGAGCTTGCCTCCGTGCGCAAGGTGCGCAGCACCCAGCGCCGCCAGCGCG
The DNA here is from genome assembly GCA_004557075.1 of Clostridiales bacterium. GTDB lineage: Bacteria > Bacillota > Clostridia > Oscillospirales > Oscillospiraceae > F23-B02. The sequence goes on along the minus strand of SFEX01000026.1, from coordinate 10,768 downwards.
AGAAAAACGACGTTCCCGTCGTGGCGCTTGTGGGCTATACAAATGCGGGCAAGTCCACGCTTTTAAACTGCCTGACAGATTCCGATATCCCCGCCAACAACAGACTTTTCGACACGCTTGACACCACAACGCGCAAGCTGCGCATCGACGAATTTACTGAGGCGCTGGTATCCGATACCGTCGGCTTCATCCGCAAGCTGCCGCACCATCTTATCGAGGCTTTCAAGGCAACCCTTGAGGAGCTTTCGTATGCCGATGTCCTGCTGCATGTTATTGATATCTCAAACCCCGACTGGGAGGCGCAGGCCAAGGTCGTGGACAGCCTCATAAACCAGCTCGGCGCGAACGAAACCCCGTGCATCAGGGTGTACAACAAGTGCGACGCGTATGTCGGCATCCTGCCGCACGGCGAGGACGTGGTGTGCCTGTCGGCAAAAAGCGGCGAGGGCGTGCAGGAGCTTGTTGAGGCGCTGTCAAAGCTTTTGGACAAGGGACGCCACCATGTTACGCTGAAAATACCCTATTCCAGCGCGGGCATAGCCGATCTTTTAAACCGCGAGGCGGCGGTCATTAAAATGGAGTATACCGATGAAGCTATCGAGGCTGAGGTCATCGTTCCGCCGGATATTTTCGGAAGAATCAAGCAGTTTATTCCCGGCTATACAGAGCCGAGCGAGGACTGGGAGGATTAAATGGGCGAGTATTATATCCCGTCCGGCGCGGGCGAGGCGGAGCTGAGCGAAAAGCGCTCTAACTTTCTCGGCCATGTCCGACCGGTGGAATCAGAGGACGAGGCCAAGGCGTTTATCGCCGAGATGAAAAAGAAATACTACGACGCGCGGCACAACTGCTGGTGCTATATCATCAGAAACGGCGCTGTGCGTTATTCCGACGACGGCGAGCCGCAGGGTACGGCCGGTATACCCATGCTTGAGGTGTTCAAACGCGAGGGCGTGGAGAACGTTGTCTGCGTCGTGACACGATACTTCGGCGGCGTTCTGCTCGGCACGGGCGGACTGCTGCGGGCGTACACGAAAAGCGCGAAAGACGCGCTGGACGCCGCGGGGATATCGGTCGTGCGGCGCTGGGTGACGGCGGAGCTTGAGTGTACATACTCCATGCTCGAGCGTATAAAGCTTGAGTGCGAGCAGGCGCAGGGCGCTGTGCGCGATATCGAATACGGCGCGGGGGTTTGCCTAAAGCTTCTACTGCCGGAGCCTTCTGCTGAGCCGTTTTGCGTCCGCATCGCCGATTTGACGGCGGGAGCTGTCGAGGTAAAGCTCACAGGCGAGGAATTTATGCCGGTGAAAATTGAGCGAAGCTGAGTATATTTCCCCCGTGTCGGCGGGATAAAAACAAAAATTTCTAAAAAAATAAAGGGAAATAAGAATTTGCGTCGTATAAGAGTATTGAGAGGGATTTCAATACTCTTAATTTTACGATGAGGTGGTGCGGTATGGATTGTCCGAGAGTAAGGCGCGAGATGGCCGAGCGCAGTCTCGTATGCGAATACGGCGTTCGGGCGGAAAACTCAAAAGGTCGGCTCGAGCCCGAGTCCGAGTGCGAGATACGCACCTGCTTCCAGCGTGATGTCGACAGGATAACCCACTCGAAGTCCTTCCGCCGCTTAAAGCACAAGACGCAGGTGTACTTGCAGCCCGAGGGCGACCACTACAGGACGAGGCTTACCCACACGCTTGAGGTATCCCGCCTTGCCCGAACGGTGGCGAGGGCGCTTGAGCTGAACGAAGATCTTGCCGAGGCGATGGCTTTGGGCCATGACCTTGGGCACACGCCCTTCGGCCACGCCGGGGAGCGGGCTCTCAATCGCATTTATGACGGCGGCTTTAAGCACTATCAGCAGTCGCTGCGCGTTGTCGATGTGCTCGAGCGCGACGGCAGGGGATTAAACCTGTGCTACGAGACGCGCATGGGCATACTGAATCATACCCACGGTGCGCCGGACGATACGCTCGAGGCGACCGTCGTCCGCCTTGCCGACCGCATAGCATACATAAACCACGATCTTGACGACACAATACGCGCCGGCATACTCAAGGCCGAGGACGTGCCGGAGCTTATACGAACCCGCTGCGGCGAGCGCAACAGCGAGAGGATAAACTCAATCATGCTCGACCTCATTGAAAACAGCGGCGGCGGAGTTATAAAAATGAGCGACTATATGCAGGAGGCGGTGGATTTCTTCCATGGCTTCATGTATTCGGACGTGTATACAAATCCCATCGCAAAGGGCGAGGAGAGCAAGGTTGACGGCATCATAGCCGGGATTTTTGAATACTATGTGAAGCACCCGGAAAAAATGCCGCCGGAGCTTCAGACAATAGCCGAGCGGGAGGGACGGCAGCGCGCTGCCTGCGACTACGTCTCCGGCATGACAGACGGCTATGCGATGGAAAAATACAGCGAGATATTCATACCGATGAGCTGGACGGTAAAATAAGCCGACAGCGTTTGAGAACAGGAAAGGAGTGAGGAAAATGGCGATACCGGAGGCGTTTTTGCAGGAGCTTGTCGAGCGCAACGACATAGTTGACGTTGTGGGAAGCTATGTGCGGCTTACCAAGCGCTCCGGCTCGAACCAATTCGGACTGTGCCCGTTCCACAGCGAAAAAACCCCGTCCTTTTCCGTCTCTCCCGACAGGCAGATATACCACTGCTTCGGCTGCGGCAAGGGCGGCGGCGTTATAAATTTCATAATGGAGATAGAGAATCTCTCCTTCCCGGAGGCGGTGGAGTTTTTAGCAAAGCGCGTGGGGATGACGATGCCCGAGCAGGAGGATAACCGCGAGGCGAAAAAGCGCCGGAGGCTGCTTGACCTTAACCGCGACGCGGCAAGGTTTTTCTACTCCTGCCTGAGCGTGCCCGAGGGCGCGCCCGCGCGAGATTACATGGCAAAGCGCGAGATAACACCGGCCACGGCAAAGCGCTTCGGCCTCGGCTTCGCGCCGGATACATGGGACAGTCTTATCAAAGCCATGAGGGAGCTCGGCTACTCCGAATACGAGATGTTTGACGCCGGACTTGTCAGAAAAGGCAAAAACAGCGGACACTACGACACGTTCCGAAATCGGCTCATGTTCCCGGTCATAGATGTGCGCGGCGACGTTATCGGTTTTTCCGGCAGAATTCTCGGCGACGGTGAACCGAAATACATGAACAGCCCCGAAACCTTGGTATTCAACAAGAGCCGCAATCTTTTTGCACTTAATTTGGCTAAAAAGTCGAAGAGCGGACATATAATACTGGCAGAGGGAAATATTGACGTTGTGATGATGCATCAGGCGGGCTTTGACTCGGCCGTCGCGTCCTTGGGCACGTCGCTCACGCCCGAGCAGGCGAGGCTCATATCCCACTACACGAAAGAGGTCATCATCGCCTATGACTCCGACGGCGCGGGCAAAAAGGCGGCGCAGCGCGCGATAGGTCTGCTGGATAAGTTAGACGTCAAGGTGAAGGTGCTCAGCATGTCGGGTGCAAAGGACCCGGACGAGTATATAAAAACAAAGGGCGCGGACGCGTTCAGGAACCTGCTGGATAAGTCGGAGAACCATATAGACTACCGCTTGCAGGCCGTGACGGATAAATACGATCTCTCGGTCGACGAGCAGAAGGTCGCGTTTTTGAAAGAGGCGTCGGATATGGCCGCGCGGCTGTCGGGCGCTGTCGAGCGTCAGGTATACTCCATGCGCATAGCGAAAATGGCGGGCGTTTCCGACGATGTTGTGATACAAGAAGTTGAACGCCGCAGAAAGAGCTTAACGCGCGCAGCGACTCGGCGCGATGCAAAGTCTCAGGCGCACCCGGAAAAGCAGTTCCAGCCGGTGGAGAAGGAGTTTCGCTATGAAAACCCGGAATCGGCGGCCGCCGAGGAGGGCATCATAAGGCTGCTGTACCTCGATCAGGGGATATGCAGGGGCAAGACCCTGCCGGAGCCGGAGGAATTTTCATCGGCGGTGCTTGCGAAAATATATTCGCTGCTCAAATCAAAATTTGAAAAGGGCGAGATAATAAGCATGGCGACAATGTCTGCCGCGCTGCTGCCGCAGGAGGCGTCGCTGCTCGCGGCCATCCTGCAAAAGCCGGAGATGCTCCGCAACGGAGAAAAGGCTCTGGCCGATTACATAGGCAGGATAAAGCGGCAAAACGAGCTTGCGCACTCATCGGAGGATCTGCGCTCTCTGGCAAATAAGCTTAAAGAAACCAAAGGATATGAGGGGTAAGATAAATGGATAAGAAAAAAGAGACTATGACCGAAAAAGAACTCGAGCTTGCTGCCGATAAGCTGCTTGAGGAGGCCGATTCTACGCCTGAGAAGCCTTCTTCCGAGCCGAAAACTCAGGACGAGCTTCTTTCGGAGCTGCTTGAGAAGGCAAAGAAAAGCGGTAAGATATCCACAAAAGAGATCGCCGCGCTTGAGGAAAAGGGAGTGGACGCCGAGACAATCAGCAAGTTCTATGACAGCCTTGAGGCAAACGGCATTGATGTTGACATCAGCGGCGCCGACGCCGTGCCCATACTTGACGATATCGCCCTGCCGGAGCTTGAGGAGCTTAATGAAATAGAAGAGGTCACCGAGGAGGAGATCGTCGAGGTCGAGGCGGATATCGAGACGTATACCACCGACGACCCCGTGCGAATGTACCTCAAGGAGATAGGCAAGGTGCCCCTGCTGACAGCGGGCGAGGAGGTCGAACTTGCGATAAAGATGAGCGAGGGCGACGAGGACGCGAAGCGCCGCATGGCCGAGGCAAACCTGCGTCTGGTCGTTTCCATAGCAAAGCGCTATGTCGGACGCGGAATGCTGTTCCTCGACCTCATCCAGGAGGGCAACCTCGGTCTTATAAAAGCAGTCGAGAAATTCGACTATACCAAGGGCTATAAGTTCTCCACCTACGCGACATGGTGGATAAGACAGGCCATAACCCGTGCCATCGCCGATCAGGCGCGCACCATACGCATCCCCGTGCACATGGTCGAGACGATAAACAAGGTCATCCGCGTGTCCCGCCAGCTCCTTCAGGAGCTTGGCCACGACCCCAGCGCCGAGGAGATCGCAGCTGAGATGGGCATGCCCGTCGATAAGGTGCGCGATATTCTGAAGATAGCGCAGGAGCCTGTGTCGCTGGAGACGCCTATCGGCGAGGAGGAGGATTCGCACCTTGGCGACTTCATCCCCGACGAGGACGCGTCCGAGCCGTCGGAGGCCGCGAGCTTCTCCCTGCTCAAGGAGCAGCTCATGGAGGTGCTCGACACCCTGACGCCGAGGGAGAAAAAGGTGCTTGAGCTTCGCTTCGGCATCGTTGACGGCCGCACCCGCACCCTTGAGGAGGTCGGCAAGGAATTTAACGTCACCCGCGAGCGCATACGCCAGATCGAGGCCAAGGCGCTTCGCAAGCTCCGCCACCCCAGCCGCAGCAAAAAGCTCCGCGACTTTTTGAATTGACGTGTAATATGTAAATTAAGCATATTTTGCCTGTACTCATTTGGCTGCACCTACGGGTGCGGCGCGTCCTATAGAAGTTACAGCGTTTAACCCAATATGCTCACCATATGCTTAAAGCCCGCCTGTATGGCGGGCTTTAAATTTGTTTAAGAAAATATATAAATATTTGTACGAATTTTTGAATAAAAGCCTTGACAAAGGTAAAAAATAATGCTATATTAGCACTCGAAGGATAAGAGTGCCAGCGAACGAGAAGGTTGAGTGCTAAATGAGTATCAGCGAAAGGAAAAAGAAAATACTCGGCGCGCTGATCGAGGAATATATAAAAACCGCCGAGCCCGTGGGCAGCAAGGCTATTGCGGGCATCACGGATCTCGGGTGCAGCAGCGCCACCATACGCAACGAGCTTGCGGAGCTGACAGCGATGGGATATCTCGAGCAGCCGCACACCTCGGCCGGGCGAATACCCACGCCTGCGGGTTACAGGATGTATGTCAACGAGCTCATGGAAAAGCAAAAGCTGTCCATTGAGGAGACAGAGGAGATAAACCGACGCCTCAACGATAAGATAACGCAGCTTGACGGTATGATGAGCGACGTCGGCAAAATCGCCTCCCAGCTCACCGATTACCCCGCGCTTGCGATAGGCTGCCACGCTCCGGCGACGATACAGCGCTTTGACCTTATATATATCGACGCCAACACCTTCATAATCGTCGTGATGCTGAGCAACAATACAGTTAAGAATAAGCTTGTGCATCTGCCGATATCGGTCAACCAGAGCATGATAAATAAGCTCGGCACGCTGTTTAACGCAAACTTCACCGGCATTTCAAACGACAAGATAACGCCGGTGCTCATAAATTCCACCGAGCGCGCGGCTCAGGACTCAATGGGGCTTACCTCCGTTATCGCCTCCTTTGCGATGGAGACTTTAGCAAGCACGCAGGAGATCGAAGCCTACGTCACGGGCGAAAACAGGCTTTTGGGTCAGCCCGAGTACAGGGATACCGAGAAGGCGCATAAGCTGATGAATTATCTTGCCGACGGCGGGCATGTGCTGTCCGGCCCCGTGGACGAGATGTTCGGCGATGGCTCGGAGGTCAGGGTGCTGATAGGGCCGGAAAACGTCGCCGAGGAGCTAAAAGATTCCAGCGTTGTTATCGCAAGCTACGATATGGGCGATAATACTAAAGGACTGATAGGCGTCGTCGGGCCTACAAGGATGGATTATTCCGCCGTTGCGGCAAAGCTGAGCTTCCTTGCCGCGGGGCTGTCCCGCCGGCTCGGCGGCGGCGAAGCGCCACCGTCAGGAATGCATAATAAACTAATCATCAAAGGGGATGACATCATAGATGAGCACTAAGAAAGAAAATCCGGCAGAAGAGATAGAGGAAGAAAAGATCGGGGAAACGGCTGCCGAAGAGACTGAAACGAAGGCCGAGGAAAAAGCTGACTCCAAGAAGGATAAAAAGAACAAAAAGGAATCCAAAAAGGAGATCGAGATAAAGGAAGCGGCCGAAAAGCTGATCAAAGAGGAAAAGGAAAAATATCTGCGGCTGTGCGCAGAGTACGATAACTTCCGCAAGCGCAGTCAGAAGGAGCGCGAGTCGCTGTATACCGATATAAAGGCAGACACCCTGCTGAAATTCCTGCCGGTGTACGATAATCTCGAGCGCGCGCTGGCTCAGTCGACTGCGGACGAAGCCTACCGCAAGGGCGTTGAGATGATAATGACCCAGTTTAACACGACCCTTGAGAAGCTGGGTATCACGGAGATCGAGGCTTTAGGCAAGACCTTTGACCCGAATATGCACAACGCCGTTATGCATGTCGAGGACGAGAACTTCGGTGAGAACGAAGTCGTCGAGGTGTTCCAGAAGGGCTTCAAGCTCAATGACAAGGTAATCCGTTTTGCCATGGTAAAAGTGGCAAACTGAATTATAAATTTTGATTTTGTAGATTATTCACTTTCAATAGGAGGAAATAAAAATGGGTAAGATTATAGGTATTGACCTCGGTACTACTAATAGCTGCGTGTCCGTCATGGAAGGCGGCGAGGCTGTTGTTATCGCGAACGCAGAGGGCGCCCGCACCACACCGTCCGTCGTTGCATTTGCAAAGACCGGCGAGAGAATGGTAGGCCAGGTGGCAAAGCGCCAGGCCATCACAAACCCCGACCGCACTATCTCTTCGATAAAGCGCGAAATGGGCTCCAGCTACAAGGTGACCATTGACAATAAAGCATATACGCCTCAGGAGATATCCGCAATGGTGCTCCAGAAGCTCAAGGCCGACGCCGAGAGCTACCTCGGCCAGACCGTTACCGAGGCTGTCATCACCGTTCCCGCATACTTCACCGACGCACAGCGTCAGGCAACCAAGGACGCAGGCCGCATCGCCGGTCTTGACGTAAAGCGCATCATAAACGAGCCGACCGCAGCAGCTCTGGCCTACGGTCTGGATAAGGAATCCGACCAGAAGATCATGGTTTACGACCTCGGCGGCGGCACCTTCGATGTCTCCGTTCTGGAGATCGGCGACGGCGTTATCGAGGTTCTGGCGACGGCCGGCAACAACCGTCTGGGCGGCGACGACTTCGACGCATGCATCACCAAGTACCTCGTTGAGGAGTTCAAGAAGGCAGAGGGCATCGACCTTTCAAGCGACAAGGTCGCAATGCAGCGTCTGCGTGAGGCTGCCGAGAAGGCCAAGATCGAGCTGTCCGGCGTAACGACCTCCAACATCAACCTGCCCTACATCACCGCTGACGCAACAGGCCCGAAGCACCTTGACGTGACCCTGAGCCGCGCAAAGTTCAACGAGCTGACCCATCATCTGGTCGAAAAGACCATGGGCCCCGTAAAGCAGGCTCTGAGCGATTCCGGCCTGTCGGCCGGCGATATCTCCAAGGTTCTGATGGTCGGCGGCTCCTCCCGTATCCCCGCAGTTCAGGAGATGGTAAAGCAGCTCACCGGCAAGGAAGGCTTCAAGGGCATCAACCCCGATGAGTGCGTTGCTATCGGCGCGGCTATTCAGGGCGGCGTTCTGGCAGGCGACGTCAAGGGCGTCCTGCTGCTCGACGTTACCCCGCTGTCCCTCGGCATCGAGACTCTCGGCGGTGTCTGCACCAGACTCATTGAGCGCAACACCACCATACCCACCAAGAAGAGCCAGATATTCTCCACCGCAGCCGACAATCAGACCGCTGTTGAAATAAACGTACTTCAGGGCGAGCGAGAGATGGCTCAGTACAACAAGAGCCTCGGCCGCTTCAACCTTGACGGCATCGCACCGGCGCGCCGCGGCGTTCCTCAGATCGAGGTCACCTTCGATATCGACGCAAACGGCATCGTAAACGTATCGGCAAAGGATCTCGGCACCGGCAAGGAGCAGCACATCACCATCACCTCCTCCACCAACATGTCCAAGGAGGACATCGACAAGGCAGTCAAGGAGGCCGAGATGTACGCTGCCGAGGACGCAAAGCGCAAGGAAGAGATCGACGTCCGCAATCAGGGTGACCAGATCGTGTATCAGACCGAGCAGACCCTCTCCGAGATGGGCGATAAGGTCGATCCCTCGATAAAGAGCGAGATCGAAGCAAAGCTTTCCACCCTCAAGACCGCGCTGACCGGCACCGATACCGAGAGCATCAAGCAGGCCACCAAGGAGCTGACCGATGTGTTCGGCAAGCTCTATGAGGCGGCTCAGGCAGCTCAGGGCGCGGGCTTTGACCCGAACCAAGCCGGCGGCGCTCAGGGCGCAGGCGGTCAGGAATACTACGACGCCGACTACACCGTCGTTGACGACGACGAAAACAAGTAATTACCCAAGCGGGCACGCCAAAAGCGTGCCCGCAGGCTGTCAAAAACCAAGTTGAGGTATCCGTATGGCAGAAAAAAGAGATTATTATGAGGTTCTCGGCGTTCAGAAGAGCGCATCGGAGGACGAACTCAAAAAAGCATACAGAAAGCTTGCCAAGGAAAACCATCCCGACCTGCACCCCGGCGACAAGGAGTGCGAAGCGCGCTTTAAGGAGATAAACGAGGCGTATGAGGTGCTATCCGACCCCGATAAGCGCGCAAAGTATGACAAATTCGGCCACGCGGCCTTTGACCCGAGCCAGGGCTTCGGAGGCGGCGGCTTCGGCGGTTTTGAGGGCTTCGGAGATTTCGGCGGCTTCGGAGATATTTTCAGCGATATTTTCGGCTTCGGAGGCGGCGGTGGGCGAAACCCCAATGCCCCGCGCAAGGGTGATAATCTGCGGGCGAGCTTGAACATAAAATTTGAAGAAGCGGCATTCGGCACCAAAAAGGACGTCACCGTAGCGCGCATCGAGCAGTGCCCCGACTGCAAGGGCACAGGCTGCGCCGACGGTACCACGGCGGAAGTCTGCCCCGACTGTAAGGGCAGCGGCCAGGTCAAGAGCACCCAGCGCACGCCCTTCGGCATGATGCAGTCCAATGTCCAGTGCCCCAAGTGCAAGGGACGCGGCAAGATCATCCACAGCCCGTGCCATACCTGCCGCGGTATCGGCAGCATCCGCCGCCAGCACAAGGTGAACATAAACGTGCCCGCCGGCATCGACGACGGACAGACAATATCGCTTCGCGGTCAGGGCAACTCCGGAATTAACGGCGGCCCTGCCGGCGATCTGCTCGTGACGATCCTCGTGCAGCCCCATGCGCGTTTTGAGCGCGAGGGCACGTCAATACTGCTGGATCAGGAGATATCCTTTGCAAAAGCAGCGCTCGGCGCGGAGATCGAGGTTCCCACGCTTGACGGCAAGGTCAAGCTGACAATACCCGAGGGCACCCAGACGGGAACCATGTTCCGGCTCAAGGGCAAGGGCGTTCCGTATCTGCGCTCGACAGGCCGCGGCGATCAGTTTGTCACCGTCCGAGTTGTAGTTCCCAAGGGACTGAACGCCAAGCAGAAAGAGGCGCTGAAAGCATTCTCGGAGACTCTCGGCGAGAGCGTGGATGTGAAAAGCAGCGTCTTCGGCAAGCGCAAAAAGTAATATGTAATATAAAAATGGAAGCAATCATCAGATTGCTTCCATTTTTTCTTTTCGTTTCTACGCTTTAGATAATCGCTTTTGCCATAACGCGACCGGTAACATTTTAAATGTTCTTTATTGCACTCGCGCGTTTAAGCATAGGAGAGTCGAACCGCTGTCGCCTGACGCGGGCTCTTTTCGGTGCTTTTTCCCCTTTTCATCTTGATGGGCGTCAGCCCATCTGCACCTCAAAAAGAAAAAATCACTCGAAAGTTTCTCCGCGTCAGGTGCTTCGCAGTTTT
>SFEX01000052.1 GCA_004557075.1 Clostridiales bacterium | reverse complement strand
AAAACAGGCGGTATGCTGCCCTCTCCGGGAGCATACCGCCGTTTGTTGTCAGCAGCCCGTTTCACGGTCTGCGTGTAGTTCCTTGTAAACTGACCTAAATATCATTTCAAATATTTGACGAAGAACTCTTTGAGCTTTTCAAACGGGATGACATCTACATTATCGTACAAATCCGTGTGGCTCGCGCCCGGAATAAGCAGAAGTTCTTTATTATCCGGATACTTGTTGCCGTCGATCATAGCAGCGTAGGCGTCCTTTCCGAAATAGCAGGAATGAGCCTTATCTCCATGCAGTATCATCACCGCACTGTGAATCTCGTTGCTGTACTGAAGAAGCGGCATATTCATGAAAGACTGACAGCCTATCACATTCCAGCCGCCGTTGGAATTTAGGGAACGGGGATGATAGCCGCGCTCTGTCTTATAATATGCATGGTAGTCCCTGACAAAGAAAGGCGCATCCTCAGGCAGAGGATCGACCACGCCTCCGCCAAGGGCATATGTGCCGTTTTTATAGTCCTCGATACGCTGCGCATTCATCATCTTGCGCTTGGCGTAGCGGGCTTCTTCGCTGTTTTCGCTGTCAAAATATCCGTTGGCATTTACGCGGCTCATGTCATACATCGTAGAAACAACGGTTGCTTTGATTCGGGTATCAAGCGCCGCGGTATTGAGCGCCATACCGCCCCAGCCGCAAATTCCGATAATTCCGATTTTCTCCGGGTCTACATTGTCCTGTACCGAAAGGAAATCCACAGCCGCCATGAAATCCTCTGTATTGATGTCTGGAGAAGCCATATAGCGAGGCTCGCCGCCGCTCTCTCCCGTATAAGACGGGTCAAATGCAATTGTCAGAAAGCCTTTCTCCGCCATTGTCTGCGCATATAGTCCCGACGCCTGCTCCTTTACTGCACCAAACGGACCGCATACGGCGATAGCGGGCAATTTGCCTTCCGCGTTCTTCGGCGTATACATATCTGCCGCAAGAGTGATTCCGTAACGATTGTGGAAAGTTACTTTGCTGTGATTGACTTTCTCGCTTTTCGGGAAAACCTTGTCCCATTCCTGCACCAAATTCAATTTTTCTTCCATCGCGTTAGTCCTCCTGAAGTTACTGCTACTTATTATACGGACACTTTTTGACATGTCAAATACTTATAATTTATATCACGATATTCTTTACAGGAATATCATGGCTGTGCTATAATAACAAAAAAGGAGCAGAGTATGGAAATTCGTGTTTTGCGTTATTTTTTGGAAATTGCAAGAGAAAGCAATATGTCCCGCGCGGCTGAAACACTTCACGTTTCTCAACCGACTTTATCCAAACAAATGAAAGATTTGGAAGCTGAGCTCGGAAAAAAGCTGTTCCGGCGCGGCAGTACCAGCGTCACATTAACAGACGAGGGGATGCTGCTGCGAAAACGGGCAGAAGATATACTTGCTATGGTGGATAAAACTGCGGATGAGTTTAGAGAACTTGATAATATTACCGGCGGCGAGGTTCATATCGGCTGTGCAGAGTCATATCTGATAAAATACCTGGCACAGGCAATTAAGGATTTCAGGGAAAATTATCCTCGCTTCCGCTATCATCTTACAAGCGGAAATACGGAACAGGTAGTGGAGCGATTAGACCGCGGACTGATCGACTTTGCCTTTATAGTAGAGCCGCCGAATCTCGAAAAGTACAACTATATTGAAATACCGGGGGCAGACATTTGGGGGCTTGCGATCCGAAAAGATGATGCGCTGGCAGAAAAAAAGGAGATCGTTTTTGAGGATTTGCTTGGAAGAGACCTGATTTGCTCGGAGCAGGGCATGAAATTTGATATGCCTCGGTGGTGCGGAGAAAAAACAGAGCAGTTAAATTTAAGCGGTACGGTAAATCTGTGTTATAACGGCAGCGTATTTGTAAAAGAAGAGCTTGGATGCATGCTGACATTTGAGCACTTAGTGAATACCGGCAACGAAAGTGACCTGTGTTTCAGACCTCTTGCTCCGCGACTTGAAACGAAAATGTATATTATTTGGAAAAAGCATCAGGTATTCACTCCTATTGCGGAACTATTATTGGATGAGCTGAAAAACAGGCTTTCATAAGGAAATCAGAGCAAGCTACACAAAGCCTGCTCTGAACTTTTTCGCTATTCACTATTACTTCTTACTTCACCAAAAATCGGCCATTTGAATCAAGTGAAGAGTGAATAGTGAAGAAGTAAAAAGTAAAAATCGACAAGCTCCCTGACGGTGCTTGCCGATTTTTGGTGCGGGTAACAGGGGTCGAACCTGCACGCCGTAAAGCACGAGAACCTAAATCTCGCATGTCTGCCAATTCCATCATACCCGCATGTGTCAAGTATAATAACACAGCTTATATTTTCTTGTCAATCTTATTGAAGATGACAGTTGACTTTTCTGATTTTAATAATTAAAATTATTTAGTCATTCCGTCGTCAGGAGGTGGAGCGCCGATGAAAAATAAATATGCCGCCTGCGTTATAGCCGCAGGAACGCTGTGGGGCTTTATGGGCTTCTTCCGCAGAACGCTTGATAGCATGGGCGTTTCCGCCGTTGGCTGCATTGCCGTAAGGTGCATATTCGCCACGGTGTTTTTTGCCGTGACACTGCTGATATGCGACTGCGGTGCGTTCAAAATAAGACTGCGCGATGCGTGGATATTCATCGGTAGCGGCATAATATCGCTTCTGGTATTTGGCGTATGTTACTTCAGAGCTATGGACTATATGAGCCTGTCCGCCGCGGCCATATTGCTCTACACTGCGCCGTGCTTTGTGATACTCATCTCTGCGCCGCTGTTTAAGGAAAAGCTCACCAGGCGAAAGCTTATGGCGATGCTGCTTGCCTTTGCCGGCTGCTGCCTTGTGTCGGGCATCGGCAGCGGGGGAACGATTGTTACTCCTAAGGGAATTGCCTTGGGCCTGTGCTCGGGTCTGTGCTACGCACTTTACAGTATCTTCAGCCGCTTTGCCTTAAATCAAGGCTATTCGAGCCTGACTATAAATTTCTACTCCTGTCTGCTGGCAGGCATTGGCGCAACAATCATCGGCGGCACGGAGTATGTCGGGATCATCACTTCAAGCGTGCCCGACCTGCTTTTCGCGGTCGCAACGGGCTTTGTGACATGCTTCTTGCCGTATCTGTTGTATACCCGCGGACTGGAAGGGCTTGACAACGGGAAAGCGTCTATCATGGCTTCGATAGAGCCGGTGGTCGCAACGATAGTAGGAATCGTTATTTACAGCGAGGCGCCGACGCTTATGAGTGCCGCCGGTGTGATACTGGTGCTGTCGGCCATCGTGCTTCTTAATGTGAAATCAAAAGAAAAAACAAGCTGATGAAACGTGTTTTAGATGATGACCTCGTTTACGAGATACTTAATGCCGTCAGCGAGATACCGGAGGGCCGGGTAGCCTCTTACGGACAGATAGCGAGGCTTATAGGCCGGGATAAAAACTCCAGACTTGTGGGCAAGGTGCTGAGCATGGCCGAGCTGTACGGAGACTTTCCATGCCATAGGGTGGTGAACCACTCCGGCCGGCTTGTCCCCGGATGGACAGAGCAGAAGCGGCTTCTCAGCGGAGAGGGCGTTGAGTTTAAGGACGAAAATCATGTGGATATGAAAAAATATCAGTGGCAAAGCTAAAAAACAGCTTCCGACGGATTTTGCTGTCGGAAGCTGTTTTTTATAATCAGACGCTTAGAAAATGCCGTCTACTTTTCGTACCATTTTTTCTCCCACCACTGCTTCGCGCTGCGGCAGACGGTTTCACAATGGCAGCGTATATTACGCTTCATGACGCGGAATATACCCCACATGCCAGACTCTACATCCCACCGCAGGGAGCCGGAGCGGTACAGGTAATCGCCCGGATATTTTGCCCGTTCCGGCTCGATGCTGAACACATTACCTACGCTGACCGCGCCCTGAATGGGAACTGTCCGTGTAAGGGAATCATCGGGCTGTGCGCTCCAGCGATGTCCGTGCAGCGCAAAACTGATGTTTCTCGGCTTATCCGCCGGCATCAGCAGGCGAAAGATAACGCGCTCGCCGACATAAGACTGAAAGAGCGGCGTCGCAGGGTCGCCGTGCGTTTTGGAGTCGAATATCTTTGAAATTATGGGAACTCGTTTCAAACGGTTGAAGAACCGCTCGGAGCGGTAGTTATACCCTTTTTCTCCGGTGTCCTCATGGTCGGGAGCTTCGTGGCCTGTTGCCTCCTCCTCGAGATCCTGCTCGGTTGTTTTTATAAGCGCACCGTCTTTGTCAAGAAGGCGAATGCCGTTATGCGCAAACAGAACAAATTCCCTGAAAGTCTCTGCGCCGGGTGCAGTAATAACGGCCGTCTCTTTGTAGTTTTCATCCACAGCCCTTATGCTGCTGTAATACCTTGAGCCGGGCGGCTCGATGATAATGGCGCCAAACAGCCCGTGATGACGGTGGTTGCGAAGATCGCCGAAAGAGCTGAGCAGGGCAGGGCCGTATTCCCGATCCGCGTGCCAGAGATAGCGGATGCTCTCGCCGGGTGCGGCTGTTTGCTCCACTGCGTTATAGCCGACGTTTATACCGGACGATGCGACCGGGTCATACTTTAAAAACTGCGGATTGAGCGACACTCTGTTGCTCGGCTCGTGGGGAAAATCGAGCGGGACGGAGGGGTAATCGTTGTATTTCACGGGCCTGTCGGGGTCAAGCATATTGTGCAGCGTTACCTCTATCCAGTCGCCTGCATTTGCCCGCAGAATAAGCGGTATCGGCCTTTTGCAGCCGTTTTGCACCTCGCGCAGCTGCTCCATGGGAACGAAGATCAAGCCCTCCGGATCATGATCTCCGAAGCGGTTGTAAACAAGATCCTTTTGTATGGCGGCGATTTCAAAGCGGCGGATAACCGCATCCGGCGGCGGGGTCTGCGGGCAGACGGTATGACGTCTGCCGCAGAGCGGGAGCAGATCGTCATTTTGCTCAGCGTAGGCGCGAATGATACCCCCGTTTCCCTTAGTTAAAGATATTGTTGGGTATCTCAAGATGTGTCATTCGATTTTGCCGATAAAGCGGTAGAAGATTTCCACTTCCTGTTCC
>SFEX01000025.1 GCA_004557075.1 Clostridiales bacterium | reverse complement strand
CTGAAAGCACTTGAAAGCAGGTTGGAAATTCTGAACGAAGAGTTTTCATTGCAGCATGATCGCAATCCGATAGAAAGTATGAAAAGCCGCTTGAAGTCGCCGTCCAGCATTATGAATAAGATGCAGAAGCGCGGACTTTCTCTGGATTTTCCGACCATGCAGGCAAATATCATGGATGTTGCCGGTGTTCGTGTGATCTGCTCTTTCGAAGAGGATGTGTTCTTTTTGGCAAAGTGCTTAAAAGGTCAGTCTGACATTGAAATCATCACAGAGAAAGACTACATTTCACACCCTAAACCAAATGGATATCGTAGTCTGCACCTGACGATCCGGCTGCCGGTATTCTTTGCGGAAAAAGACACGGGTAGAGTAATGCACCCCCTAAAGCCGTGGTTGCACCCCCCTAAAATCAAAAATGCACCCCCCTCCAAACCGTAATTGCACCCCCTTGACGGATTTCTATCAAAATTACGGTTCTTTGCCAGAAAAAAGCAGCCTTATGGCTGCTTTTTTCAGTGAAATCCGTCCTGCGGACGGGTGAAATGCCGCTTATGCGGCGTGAAATTGCTTCGCAGTGAAATTCCGCTTCGCGGAGTGAAGGACGGATTTCATTTCACTTTCTGCGTAAGCAGAAAAATTCACCATGGCCGAGACCATGATTTCACATTTGCCGTAAGGCGAATATTTCACTTAAAATATGGGAGAAACTCAGATTCCCACTTGAAAGCTCGGAAACATCTTTTTTGTACCTAACAGCCAAAAATCGACAAGCACCTTTATGGTGCTTGTCGATTTTTACTTCTTCACTATTAACTTTTCACTCTTCACTAAAACTTGATAAGTCGATTTTTGGAGGTAATAGTGAATAGTGAAAAAATGCTGTGCCCGGGCACCCTGTATTTTGAGACTCCTGCTTTAGCGCCCTCTAAAATAATTGAACATTTGCTGACTAAGTATCGAATCGAGGGAATCATGAGCTTTTTGCGGTATTGGACTTGTTAACGCAAAGAGCTCGGGAAGCGTTTTCCCGAAGACCTTATCAAACGGCTTTCTGAAATCCTTTTTACTGCTATGGGCCACACTGCCTACACCAAAATAGTTTACGCTGAGAATTCGAGCGTACAAATCATCCGGAATGTCAACCATAGCGACATTCTTTATCACCGATTTACCCAAAAAATCATTGCCTGAATACCATGCAACATGTCCGATCATCTCTTTAGAATAATCAACATTTCTTATCTCCGCTGCGGTAAATGTTTTTTCCAAAATAGCACAAGCTACTGTCTTCATTTGACCACACCATTCTTTGTAATCCAGAACCACAAGAACACGGTATCCGTCTTCGTACTTATACGCATAGCAGCCGCCTATTTCAAGCGGTGGTAATTCCACAATTCTGTCAAGCGGGTCAGTGCGCCTTTGCCGGGGTTTTGCCCTCGGAACCAGTAATGATTCCAAGAATTTATCCAAGCTCTTTTTCCGCTTTTTTAAATCGCTTTCGCTTGCTTCAAGCTCACGGTAGAACTCAATATTCTTTCCGCTCGAAATGATGTCTTTAACTCTTGAAAGAATCATATCTGATTGCGCACAGCACATCCATTCTGCCTTTGCCAGCGCAAAGTATACGTCGTGCATAACACCGTCGTCGTCATCAAACTCACTATGGTACTCGTTTAGGATGCGAGCACTTATATCGGGAACCTCTTTGCCCGCATTGTACTCCTCCATAAAGCTTTCATAAACTTCGCAATATTCATCGCTTTGTGTAATACCCATTCCCCAGCAGCCCATTTAACTATATTCCTCCATTTAGAATTGATTTGCGCAACAAATTAGAATAATTATAGTATGAAATCTCAAAATTTTCAATATTTCTGCTTTAAATGGGCGCTATTATTCCTCCGATCGCGCTTCTTCAAGCTCCGCGCCATAACGGAATACCAAAGCCACAAGGATTAGCACAACGCCGATGATGATGCTCCCGCCGTCAAACCACTCTGGCTGGAATGTTGCATCAAAAATCTCGTACACAACGGCGCTTAATATCTGGGCGACCAGCGGTATGACTATGGTTTGGATACCAAGACGCTTGAGCTGCTGTGCGCCGCTAAACGTGAAGGGTGTGCCGTCTGCTTGCTCTGCCTTGACATAGCGCAGAGCCAGGAGGCAGAGAATACCGTCTGCCAGTGCGGCGATAAGACTGCACAGCAGAGAACCGATAATTTCAAACGTGCCGCTTATGCCGGTCAGCTCCTGTAACAGTGCCGCTATGCTGTCCTGCCACACAATGGCGCATATCACTCCGGCAGCAGATATGGCTACCCAGATGAAAGCGGCGATCATCCCAATACGCAGGAGAATCTCAAATACATGATAGGTTTTCTGAATGATTTGTAAGCTTTTCACAGTTAAATCTCCTTTTTGTTATACTATTTCTCGTTCCGGTCATCCTCTAATGCCCGGACGCTTTTAATGTTGTAGAGCAGCAGCGCGGTGACGGCAAGCATCGTCCCCGCCAGCATTATAACCGCTGCCGCACCGCGGCCAACGCCGATTTGAAAGCCTGCGGCAATGACGTCGGCCGCCGCGCCCGACACGGCGTAAGCCACCACATACCCTATCTGCGACAGGAAACCTATAACTCCCCAGGCGCGGCCCTGAAGCTCATCAGGGATATTGGTTCTTATCAGGTAATCCAGACAGCTATTGGCAAATGGCAGAGTGGCGAAGAACATAAATCCGAACAGGCAAATGGTGTATATATTCTCCCAGATGCCAAAGCCCACCATGGTTAGCCCCGCCAGCAGTAGGGAGGCGCTCACCATCTTGACATAGCCGCGCTTTATACCCCTGACCCCCAAAAAAAGGCTGGATACCAGCATGCCGCAGGCGCAGACCGTCTCGCCGATACCTAAAGTGGTGCTGTCCGCGAAGTCCAGTATAAGGGGCTCAGCCAGCATCTGAAAGCACCCAATGAAGCAGGTCATGACCGATGAGACCACGACCAGAATAAAGATGCCCCGGTTGCCGGTGATGGTGTCCCAGCCCTGACGTAGACTCTCCCCAAATGGCGGCCTGCTGTCGGCAGGGCGAACCGCTATCTCTTTTCTTACAAACGCTGCGGCGAACACGGTGGGGAAGAAGGTACATATGTCAATAATAAGCAGAAGCTTTATATCGCTGACAGCCAGCAGCGCACCGGCTAAAATAGGAGATATGAGGTATCTTGCGCTGCCCGCGAGACTTACCATGCCGCTGGCCTTGGAATATTCCTCTTTTTCCAGCAGATCGGTGACAGTGGCTCGGTAGGAAGGCTCCAGCAGCGAGGAAAAAGTGGAGCTGACGAACACACCGACGCAGATTTGCCAAAGCTCGGCGCCTCCGCGCATCATGCACAGCAGTATGTAGAGAATACCCAGCGCCGAACAGCCGTCACCAAGCATCATAAGTAGCCGTCTGTCATAGCGGTCGGCCAATACTCCGGCGGGGACGCTGAGCAGCAGGGTGGGCAGGAAGGCTAGCAGTGTCACCAGCGCCATGCTCCCGGCGCTCCCGGTCTGCTGGAACACATACACCCCCAGCCCGAAACTGGTCAGCCCGCTGCCCACGGCGGATATCAGCTCGCCCGCCCATAGCAGCAGGAATTTGGGGAAATTACTTTTTTGAGCCTCCATATTCTCCTCCTTATAGACCGTCTAACGGTCGATTAACGGCTCTAAAAACAGAGGAACGGCATGGTTCCTCTATTTTGACCCCGACAAACCGGGATTTGTCACTCACTTTTATTTGAAGTCTCGATAGCATGAATAATGCAGGCAATGCCCGAAATCAGCACCATCAGGATCATTCCGCCTACAATATCATTGAGTGCGGCTCCAATAAATAACCCTACGATCGCAGCTATCACCATAATAATAACAGCCACTATTGTTTTTGACATAATTATCTCTCCTTCAAATCCGATTTGTGTGCTTCTCTCACGCCCTGAAGATAGCAAGAATAGATTCCCGCATACTGCCCCGAGGCATACCCAGCAGACGCTCCACATGGTAAATGAAGGCTGCGATCTTTCGCTCGTTCCGACTGTCCTCCGAAAGAGCATCGAAAGCCGTATTTGAGTACAGCAGCATCATCTCCGCCGCCTCAGCGGGGTAGTCTGTCTGACAAATCCCCTGAGCGATGCCCTCCTCGAGCAGAGCGGTTATCAGAGGAGTGATACCCTTTAGCAGCCCCTCCTGCATCTTCTGGTGCATCAGAGCGTTCTGAGGCTTGTGCACCTGCTCCATGATCTCGTGACCTATCTCATTGTCTACGTTCAGCGCCAGCATCATCTCTGTCAGGCGCTGCAGCACCGGCACATCTTTATGACCCACGATCTCGGCGGCTTTTTCCATAAGACCCTCGGTGATCCGCTCAATCATGGCGTCCAGAATATCTTCCTTGGATTTGAAGTGGTAATATAGCGTTCCGCGTGCGATCCCGACCTCGGCTAAAATATCGCCCGTGCTGGTCCCGTCAAAGCCCTTTGCCACAAAAAGACGCTCGGCCGCGTCCAATATCTCGTTTCGGCGTATAGCGGCCTCTTTTACAACGCGCATTATTCCCAGATCCTCTCTAATAAATAAACATAGCAACCGACAATCTGTCGGTTGCTATGTTATCACAGGCGTACTATTTTGTCAATCGCCTGCCGCTTTATTCTTCGCCTTCATCGGCCTCCGGCTCCGGCCTGATCTCAAGCGCGACGAGCTTTTCGGTCAGAAGCTTATTGAGATTCGAGCATATCGCCGAGTCCAAAATAAGATTTTTCACGGGAAGGTCGTCGGAGCTGCTTTTGTCAAAAATCTCTGCTGAAGACTGCATCACCTGATCCGCGTAAAGCACGGAGACATTTCGGTGGTGACACACGAAGCTGTTGTATATATCCTTAGCCTCGTCTTCGCTTATGTTCATGGGTATGATCCTGCTCACGACCGAGATGCTGAGGCTCTGCTTGAGCAGACATATGATGATAAGATATGCAAGATGGATGCGCGTGTATTTTTTCTTCACCGGAGCGGGCATAATCTTCATGCGGACATAGTTGTTTATGGTGCTCGGCGTTATAACCGGCTCGTTTGCCTCGCCGTGGGGCAGAAGATCAAGAAATCGACCGATGAGCGATATGACCTGATCCATGTACAGGTCAAAATCGGGAAGCTCGTCCCATGCAGGGAGACTGAAAGCCTTGATGTATTTATCCCATCTGTACAGCTTTGCCTCTATAATTTCTTTGTTATATATAGCGAGCCACCCCATTTCAGCAATTTCTTAATGTATTATAGCACGTTTTTAATATTGAATACAAGTATATTTAATATTATTTATTATTTTATGAAAAAAGGTATTTACATAATAATAAAAATGCGATAAAATAATATGCGATATTAGATGCGTCGGAGGTGACAAAATGTCATTAGAAATATTTACTGATTCGGCAGCCAACATTCCGGGCGAAAAGGTTAAGGCGATGGATATAAACGTCATACCGTGCAGCTATGAGCTGGGCGGAAAGATCGTTCGCTGTCCTTTGACGCCGGAGGAATTTGACGGACGGGAGTTTTATGATCTGCTGCGCAACAAGGCTGTAGTGCGCACGAGTATGACAAATACCCATGACTTTGAAGTGAATTTTGAACAAGCGCTTCAAAAGGGCTGCGATATACTGTATATAAGCATATCATCAGGCATCAGCGGAACCTATAACGCCGCGCGCATTGCCGCGGAGGAGCTGAGGGAGAAATATCCCGAGCGCAGGATAGAGACATTTGACTCCATGGGAGCAGGACTGGGCATTGGCCTGCTCGTTATGAGGGCGGCTGAGTACAGAGCGCAGGGGATGAGCCTTGATGAGATACTGGCAAGGCTCAATGCCGACAGAGCCGGTCTGTGCGAATATTTCACGGTCGATGACCTGATGCACCTGAGCCGCGGCGGCAGGGTATCGGAAATTGCCGCTGTAATGGGCACGGTGCTCAATATAAAGCCTCTGCTGCGCGGCGACGAAGAGGGCAAGATAGTTGTATATTCAAAACTGCGCGGCAGGAAAAAGGCAATTGCCGCGATAGCAAAGGAGTACAAGGACAAAGTAGTCGATGCGCAGAACCAGACAATAGCGATAAGTCATGGCGACTGCCTTGAAGACGCGCAGAAGCTCGCCGAAATGGTCATGGAGATAGCTCCGCCCAAGGAGCTTATTATTTCAATGCATGAGCCTTACACCGGCATCCATGTCGGCCCCGGCATGCTCTCGCTGTTCTTTATCGGCAGCAGCAGATAAAATAAAGGAACCGCTTCTTTGAAGCGGTTCTTTTATTATCTAATGAAGAGGTTTATATCAGTGGTGATCGTTCGTGCCCTTGTCGCCAACGCCGAAGTGAAGCTCCTTCATGCCCTCAACCTCGTCACAGATGTCCTTGAGCTGGCACACGGAACAGTCAGTGGGAAGACCCTCCATGATATGGGTGAGGGTGCCGGTGATAGCGTCAGCCTTCTTGGCGTTCTCAAGCATTGCTTTGTAGTCAAGGCTGGGATCGGTGACGAAGATAACGGTGACATTCAGGACGTTTGCATCCTTCTTGTACGCCTCGATGTAGCGATTGCCGACCGCCTCGAAATTGATGCCTCTCTTGATAGCCTTCTTTGAAACGCGGATCTGCTCACGATGGCTCTCGGGAGACATACGCACCATGTAGCCCTCGGGATAAACATGGTATTTGCAGAACTCAATATCCTTCAGTGCGCGGTAGACTTCCTCATCCTCGCCCTCGAGAGCGCCGATACGGAGAAGAACTATACGGGCGAAAGGAACGTCCTTTTTGATCTCCTTGAGGTCGGGGCCGTAAAGGAGGATCTGATCCTTGTTGACAAGATCAGGGCTTGTGGTGGTGCAGATATAGTTTGCAGAGCCGAGTCCGAGCGCGCCGAGCTCATACGCCGCGTCGCTTTGCAGGACAAGCTCTGCCGAGCCAAGATCGGGCCATGCTTTTGCGGGCCTGTAGTCCCAAGCCTTAGCCTTACCTTTTGAGAGAATTTCCTTGGTGTTTTCTATAAGAGCATTATAAAGTTCCATGATTGATCTCCTTTGCGATTTTTATTTTCTGGTACTATTATATTCTATACAGCCATTCCGAACTGTAGCAAATTCTACATAATAATATAAACGTTAAAAAAATTGCATTTGAATATATTAAAGCAGAAAAGTGCGCAAATTTAAATAGTTTTTTGCAAAATTTGTACAAAAAACGAAAATTGGCTAATACTTATATTCAAATAATTATTCTGAAACGGTCTTCTCAAAAACGGTCAATGGATTTAGAATACTGTTGACCGAATCGGTTAACGGAGGTTGCGCCATGAACGAAAGATTCTTTTCTCTGCCGGAGGAGAAGCAGCAGGCCATAATAAACGCCGGATATCGTGTGTTTTCACAAAATTCCTATAAAAACAGTCCCGTGAGCGAGATAGCGGATGCGGCGGGAATCAGCAAATCCCTGCTCTTTCATTATTTCCGCAACAAAAAAGAGCTGTATCTGTTCTTGTGGGACAAATGCGCGGAGACTACAATCGAGTATCTTACAAAGTACGGCTGCTATGGGATGGATGATCTGTTTGAGAGCATGGAAAAGGGGATGAGGGCCAAGATCGAAATTATGCATCTCTATCCGGATATGTCGAGCTTTGCCATAAAGGCTTTTTACGAAAAGGACACGGACATTTCCACCGCTGTTCAGGAGAGCTACCATAGATATTTCAATCTGAAAGCGGATAAGACACGGGTAAATATGTCTCCGGAGCAGTTTATCCCCGGATTGGATATTCCGATGATGTACCGCGACATGTATTTGGCCTCGGAGGGATATCTTTGGGAGATGGTTCAGCGGGGAGATGTGGATATTGAAGAAATGGAAAGAGACTTTTCAAAGCTGATTGATTTCTGGAAGAGTATATATCTTAGGTGATGAATATGGAAATTATTAAAACGACAAAGCTCACGAAATACTACGGGAAGGCAAGAGGAATCATTGATCTTGACCTGACGGTGCGGCAGGGCGAGTTCTTCGGCTTCATCGGTCCAAACGGAACAGGAAAATCCACAACGATCCGAACTCTGCTCGGCCTGATTGCCCCCTCGTCCGGCAGTGCCATGATATTCGGAAAAGAAGTCACCAAAGAAAGAGAAACCATTTTGCAGGATGTAGGCTACCTGCCCTCTGAGGCGTTATTTTATCAGGGCATGAAAGTGAAAGATGTGTTGAAGCTTTCCACTGATCTGCGGAAAGCAGACTGCGCCGCCGAGGCGAAATCGCTCTGCGAGCGCTTGCAGCTTGATGAATCACGAAGGATAGATGAGCTTTCATTTGGCAACAGAAAGAAGGTCGCCATAGTATGCGCCTTGCAGCATCGGCCGAAGCTGCTGGTGCTCGACGAGCCGACGGGCGGACTTGACCCGCTGATGCAAAAAGAGTTTTTTGACATTCTGCGGGAGAGAAACAAGGATGGCGCAGCGATTCTCTTATCCAGCCATGTCCTCTCGGAGATTCAGCGCAACTGTACCCGCGCGGCGATCATCCGCGACGGACGGATCATCGCGTGCAATAGCGTGGATGAGTTGTCCAAGACAAGTGCAAAGCGAATTACGGTTCACGGCACCGTCAATTTAGAGCGCCTTAACGGCGTTCGGGACAGAAAGGATTCAGAAAATTCGCACAGCTTTCTATACAGCGGCGATATGAACAGCCTGCTTCGTGTGCTGTCCGCCGGACAGGTGGATGACCTCACGGTTACGGAGCCAGACCTCGAAGAAATATTCCTGCACTACTATGAAAAGGAGGGTTAACCGGTATGACGCTTGTAAAACATGAACTGCGGCAAGGCAGGACTGCATTTTTGATATGGACGGCGGCCATTGGGTTCCTCCTTTCGGTCTGCATTTTCCTGTTCCCGGAAATGAAGGGACAGATGGACAGCGTCAACGACGTATTCGCCTCCATGGGCTCTTTTACCGCAGCGTTCGGTATGGACCGTTTAAATTTCGGAACGCTCACCGGGTTTTACGCTGTTGAGTGCGGCAATGTTTTGGGACTCGGCGGTGCGTTTTATGCGGCTCTTTGCGCGGTAGGGATACTCAGCAAGGAAGAAAAGGAGAGAACAGCGGACTTTTTGCTGACTCATCCGGTCAGCCGAACAAGGATAATTACGGAAAAGCTGATTGCTGTACTGATTCAGATAACGGCTATGAACATCATTATTTATGCCCTTTCTGTCGGCTCCATAGCCGCTGTTGGCGAGGAAATTCCCTGGAAAGAAATAAGCCTGCTGCATATAGCCTATTATCTGCTCCAGCTTGAGCTGGCGGGAATTTGCTTTGGCATTTCGGCGTTCCTTCACAGAGGCAGCGTGGGCATAGGTCTCGGCATTGCCGCAGTGATGTATTTTCTGAACCTGATTGCAAACATCTCCGAGACGGCCGAGTTTTTGAAGTATATAACGCCGTTTGGCTACTGCGAGGGCGCAGATATCGTGTCGAGCGGCAATTTGGACGGAGCAAAGCTTGCCGTCGGCGCAGTCATAGGAATCAGTGGGATCGTGATTGCCTATCTTAAATATACGAAGAAAGATATACGTTAAAATATAAAAAAATATGCCGCCTTTAACGGGCGGCATATTTTTTTAAGTGTCGAGCTGTTTTATATCACGGTTTAGAATACATATCTCGCCTGCGGCAAGTATGCCGACGGTAATCGCGGCAAGAATGTCGCCGAGGGGGCCGGCATAGAGCAGACCCTCGATACCCATGATGTGACCGAGGATGAATGCCGAGGGGAGGAAATAGACAATCTGTCGGGTAAGGGTACAGACCATAGCCTTGGTCGGCTTACCTATCGACTGGAAGAATATACCCGAGGGGATCACGAAGCCGGTCAGGAAGATAACAGCGAGAAAGATATGGAAGCATTTGAGCGCATACTGATTGTACAGATCGCTCTCCTGACCGAACAAATTGATTATCGGCTGCGTGAAAAACTGGAAGCACGCCCAGCCGACTACGCCGACGGCCAAGCCGATAATTATGGTCTTGAGGTAGGTCTCCTTGACGCGCCTGAAGTTTTTTGCTCCGTAATTGTAGCCCACGATCGGCTGACTTCCGATGCCGAGACCGACCATGACGCTGATGATAATGGAATTGACCTTCATTACGATTCCCTGAGCCGCAAGCGGGATATCGGGGCCGTAAATGCTTGCCGCACCGTAGGTAACGATAAGGTTATTCATGCAGATAACAACGATTGTGTTGCCAAATTGGGTAAAGAAGCTCGAAATACCGAGGGGCAGGAAGGAGAATATGGTTTTGATGCGAGGCACTGCGTATTCAAGCTTAAACTGGATGCCCTTGAGCCGGGGAATATATGTGACGGCGAGGATGAAGTTTAACACTTGGCCGATGATGGTTGCCCATGCAGCGCCTGCGACGCCCCATTCGAGACCGAGCACGAACCATGCGTCGAGGATGATGTTTGTTATGCAGCCTGCGATATTGGAAAACATCGCGTATCGAGGGCTGCCCTGGGCGCGGATTATGCTGTTTACAGTCATGCTGACGCACACGAAGGGAATGCCGATAAGGGTGATCCTTGCGTATTCCGTCGCATACTCAAAGGTCTGGGGATCAACTGATCTACCGCCGCAGAGATTCAAAATCGGCTGCAGGAGAAGCTCCATTAAAGCTGCCATGAACAGACCTGCCAGCAGCGAAATGGTAATGCCGTTACCCATAGTGCGGGTAGCTTCGTCATAGTTGCGCTGACCCAATTTGAGGCTGAAATAGGCGACGCAGCCGTCGGCTATCATGGTTCCGATAGCCATAGCAATGGTTACAAGCGGAAAAGTAAGGTTAGTTGCCGCGTTGCCGAGGATACCGACGCCCTGACCGATAAAGATCTGGTCAACTATATTATAGATGGAGTTTACCACCATAGACGCGATGGCGGGCAGCGCAAATTTAAGCATAAGCTTGACGATGGGTTCTTTTTCAAACATCGTAAGCGAATTGTTCTGGTTCATTTTGTTCACACCTGATCACATAGATATTCAAACGTTAGAGATTATAGCATACTAAAATTTAATTGTAAATACTGATAAAAATTGAGCAAAATTATTGTAGATAATAACTAAAAATCATTCTTCTGATTATGGATAAATACATTCAGGTATGCGCCGAGCAGGATGATATACATACACCAGTACATCCACAGGAGGGAAATGATGATTGTTGCGAGGCTGCCATAGGTAGAAAAGCCGCCGCCATAGAGGATATACAGAGAAAAAAGCCATGTGAACAGGAGCCACGCACCTGCGGCGGCGGCAGCACCGGGGATGAGCTCTGCAAAGCGCAGCTTCATGCCGGGGGTACCGATATATATTGCAAGAAAGACGGCCGAGAGCAGGAGAAAAACTACAATAAAACGCAGCTTTATAAGCAGCTTCAAAGCAGGGGAGATGCCGGGCACTTCGGTGCTTAAAAACTCATATATTTCATGTCCGAAGACCATTAACGCCAGCACGACTATCATTATGACAATAAGTCCCACGGTGTAGATGCAGGCTGTAAGGCCGCGGCGCAGATAGGAGCTGTATTTCGGCGCATCGGCAATTACTTCGATGCCGCGTATGAGAGCGGAAAAGGCGCGGCTTGAGAGCCAGACAGCACCTAAAATGGACAGCGGCAGAACGGCGCCGGACGCAAAATAAATATCATTTATGATCGTTTCTATTATCGACTGCAGCGCAAGCGGAAGATAGCGCTCAACGGCATCGAACAATGTATCCTGAGAAAGACCGGTAAGCGGTATTATGGAGGTGACGATAGCGAGAAAGGGCACAAGCGACATAAACATATAAAATGCGCTTGCGGCAGCATGTGCGTTGACGTTTTTCTGGCTTATTCCGTCGGTGAATATTTTAATTTTTGAAATTAAATGCTTCATGGCGCCTCCAAAAAAGTCTGCTGAAACGTTTTACACTGCACAGGAAAAGCGTTACAGAGAGGGGTCACATGCTGAAATTACCGCCCTCGTGGACGGTAATTTCGGGATATCGGTCAGCATATCAAGGTGAGCTTTTTCGTGAGATTTGAGATCTCAATAGTGCTTGAGCCCGGGCCGCGCTCACCGTCAAGGGACCAGTCAAGATCTGACGGAGCTTCTATTTTCAGATGGTCAGTCTGGAAAAAATCAAGAAAAGGCGAGGAGTAATCCTGCGTCAGTACGCCGAGTATCAAATTCTGAAAGTCTATAAGCGTCTGCGGCTCATGGACAAGAAGCACCTCAAATTGTCCGTCGCCTGTATCAACAATATTCTTCGGCAAGGCGATGGTTCCGGCAACAGAGGTTGAGTTACAAACTGCGCCGAAAATATAGTCGCCTTCGCACACGAAATTTCCCACGTCAAGACGAAGATGGTGAGATTTCACCTTCGGAAGATCTTTTACCGCGTCAAGAATATATGCGGAATGTCCGAGCACATTCTTCAAACTTTGCGGCGTCGTGTAGGAAAGCCATGAAAAAGCACCGAAGGCGGCGACGTAGGAAAAATACATGTTATCGCCGAAGCGTCCGATGTCGATGGACTCGGGATTGCCGGTCGCAATGTTAAGCGCGGCGGTGAGCGGGTCGGAGGATATACCGTGGCAGGAGGCAAAATCGTTTGTGCTGCCGGCGGGGATATAGCCGAGCGGAACCTCGGTTTCGCTGAGAATAAGGCCGCTTATGGTCTCGTTTAGAGTTCCGTCGCCGCCTATGCAGACGACAAGGTCAAATTCCGAGGAATAGAGCCTTGCAAATTCCGTGGCGTCGCCCTGCTTGTGCGTGGGGAATACCGTTACGGCGAAATCCTTTTCGCTGAACAACTTTATGATGTCCGGCAGATAGCGGTTCGACATGCGGCGCCCGGAAACGGGGTTGAATATAAGCATCAGTCGCTTTAGCTGAGAGAAAGGTTTCATTGCGTGTGTAACTCCGGATAGTTTAGAATATGCCTGCGATCATAAGGCAGAAGTAGGCCGAGGGGATGGAGAACAGCAGACTGTCCACTCTGTCCATAACGCCGCCGTGACCGGGAATGAGGTTGCTGTAATCCTTCATACCGGCCATGCGCTTTATAAGAGAGGCCGCGAGATCGCCGACCTGACCGAAGCTTGAGCATATAAGGGCGGTAAGCATGCATATAAAGAGGGGAATATCATAGAACGATTTGAGCACAAAGAACATGATGGCACCGGCAACAAGGGAGGAGATAGCGCCGCAGACAGTACCCTCAACGGTCTTGTGCGGGCTGACCTCGGGAGCAAGCTTATGCTTGCCGAAGCGCTTGCCGCCGAAGAGCGCAAAGCTGTCGCATACCCAGGTGGATATGCAGGCTATGGCAAAAACGGGGATCCAAATGCTGTTTTCCATAAGCGCGAGCTTGTATATTATCATTATGGGGACAAGAGGATATGCAAGCACACCAAGGCTTGCTAAAGCGCCGGGGGCGCGCACGCTCTTGGATACGACACCTGCGGTCATGACCGCGAACACTGCAACGAAAAACAGGGTTTCGCAGATGACAGCGTCGGCCTTGAGCCAGATCGCCACGGCGCTTGCCACGGCATAAAGATATAAGATCCAAGGTGTGCATTTAATATCCTTACAGCCAATTGCTCTGCATGTCTCCCAGATGGACATGACAGCCACGGCCAAAAGAAGCAGTGCGCGGGTAATGGGGCCGAGGGCAAAGCAGGTGACTACAAGAATTATAAGAACTGTCGCCGAAATAACGCGGGTTTTCAAAAATTTTTCCTTCTTTCTGCTGCGGTCAAAAATAGTTTACCACAATTTAACGTTAGATTAATAGAGAAACTATAGCACATCCGGGGTGATGATACAACAACAAAAAGTTTCAAATATTAAAATTAATATAAAACTGTCATTTGAAGTAAAAAAATTCTTGTAATTTTGTGAAAAAAATGTGATACTTAATTATAAATTCCGTCTCTATTATTAGATGGTTAGGAGAGAGTTTTGGACGATCGGCGTATTGTGGAGCTTTTTCTGGAACGCTCGGAAGAAGCTATATTACAAACAGATATTAAATATGGCCGCTACTGTCATAAGATAGCTTTTAATATTCTCGGCAATGACGAAGACAGCGAAGAATGCGTTAATGACGCTTATATGCGGGCGTGGAATAGTATTCCGCCCAATGAGCCTTCGTCAATGGCATCATATATCGGAAAAATTACCCGAAACCTCGCTCTGGACAGATTGCGGATGAAGCAAAGCGATAAGCGCGGAAACGGCGAAGTCCCGCTGCTGCTTGATGAACTGTCAGAGTGCGTATCAGGGCATGATGAGCTTGCCCGGCGTCAGGACTCTGCTGAGATAACTGCGGCCATTGACAGCTTCCTCGGCCAGCTCAATGTGGTCGAGCGTGGCGTGTTCATGCGGAGATACTGGATGATGGAGCCAATCGCCGACGTTGCCCGGCACTATGATATCTCGGTTTCAAAAACAACAACAATGCTTTTCAGGCTGCGAAACAAGCTTAAAAAACATTTTATGAAAGAAGGAATTCCACTTTGAAAGGCGAAGAATTGCTTCGACATATAGGGTCGGTAAAAGATGAATATATAGAAGAGCTTATGTGCGAGCCCGTGAGGGCAACCCGCAGATACCCACATAATCGCGGGATGATAGCATCTATCGCGGCCTGCCTTGCCGTCATCTTGATGGGCACATCGATCATGGCTGCAAACGGGGTCAAGGTCGAAACGGATACGATGACGCTGTCTGGCTCCGTAACAAGCCTGACGATGGCGCAAAACAGCGTTATCATGATTGATGTTAACCCCAGCATACGCCTTGAAGTCGATGACAGAAATACTGTAGTCAAGGCGGAGGCTCTTAACGAGGACGCGCAGGAGGTCATGGCCGGACTTGAGATCGTCGGTCAGGACTATACCTCCGCAGTGACTTCCGTTGTCGGCGCTTTGCAGGAGAAGCATTATATAACTGACCTTAAAAACTCCATTCTCATAAGCGTGCACGATGCGAATGAGGAGACGGCGGAGACTTTGCGCGAGAATACGGTCAACGCCATTGAGGAGTTTAATAAATCGGTTGATTACACATTCTCTGTCCTGAGCCAGATCGTAAAGGGCGATAAGTCCATAGCAGAGCTCGCCAAAGAGTATAACGTATCTGAGGGACGCATTGAGATGATCAATAAGCTTATCTCAGAGCACAGTAACTATAGCTTTGAAGAGCTTGTAAAGTGCAATGTTCAGACGATAAACCAGCTCTTTGAATATATAGGACTGCCCGAGACGATACAGCGTATCGGCGATGCCGCCGGCGTAGTTCCTGTAGAGTACAGGGAGAAGCTCAAGCTTGATGAGCTTAACTGCGATGAGCTGCTGAGCTTCACAAGCGCGATATCGGACTTCTATAATAAGCTGAGCGACTACTACAGCGAAAGCGATGTCGCAAAGCGCATCGGCTATGAGTTCAATATAATTGAATCCAGCACCGAGGACGGACAGAAGCTGTGGGCGGTTCTGGCTGAGAGCCTGACGAGGAACATAGGCGACCATGGGGCGATCATAAACATTGGTCAGAACGTTGTCAGCGACTGGTTCAATCAAAGCAACCTTCATCAGATATCTCAATATTTAACGAACGCCATATTAGGCGCGGCATGATGCACGAGATCTGATTTTCAACATAGCCCACATATGCGAAAAAGGCGGGAGCTTCGGCTCCCGCCTTTTTTTAATCCGTTTTAACATTTCAATTTATCTACATTGCATCAGCTCGACCTGCAACGTTTAAACTAATCTTTTTTGCACTCGCGTACTGAAACTGAATCAGTCAATGCAATGTTCAACATACCGCCCGTAGGGGCGAGCATCGCTCGTCCGATTCTGAAATCTTGCAACGCGGCAAATAGATGCTATATGCAAAACAATTGCCATTCTCATAGTTCTCTCCGTATGAGCCGGTGCTCAGCCACATCAGCCGGAGGTGTTTTTTAGGCAGCAGGAATTAAAATTCCTGCTGCCTAAATATTTGCTCAGTTGCCCGTATTGAAAACAGGCACGGTGTTTATAAACTGGTTGCAGTAGCGGGAGAGGATGGCCGCTACCTGAGCCCTTGTCGCAAGACCCTTGGGGGTCAGCGTCGTGGCCGTAGTGCCGTTGACGATTCCTGCGCCGATAGCCCACTGGAAGGGCTGGGTCATTCCCTTTGAAATGCTCAGCACGTCTTCGTATCCGAGGATGTTCGTGCTGTCGTACAGAGAAACGTCGTTTCCGGCGTAATTCTTCGCGTAACGGAACAGGAAGGTAACGAGCTGCTCACGGTTGACCGACTGTCCGTAGCCGAAGCGTGTTTCGGAAAAGCCCTGAACTATGCCGAAATAGTTTGCCCAGCGTATGGCCTCATAAGCATAGCTACTCTTGGAAACATCGGTAAAGCTGCAATCCGAGCCGGGGATGATAGGCTCGCCAGAGAGCCTCCAGAGAACCACAACGACCATTTCACGGGTCATGGGATCATCAGGCGCGAAGGTGGTGGAAGTCTTTCCGTTGAACATACCGGCGGACACAACGTACCTCACGTTATCGTAGCACCAATCTCCGGGGCGCACATCCGTGAAGCTTGACTGCCAGTCGTAGTATGCGCTGTTTGTGACGGGAGCGAAGAAGGCGACCATGCTGTGCTCACGGCTGACGCTTGTGAACTTATAATTGCCGTTTTCGTCGAGCTTGGCGGACTGACCGTCAACAAGGAAGTTCTTTGTTATGTATCCTGTGTCGGCCTTGACACCAAAGCTGAGGTTCTCGCCCTTGGCAGCATTAAGGCTTCCGGGAGTTATCGTGCCGCCCTTTGACTCGATGACCTTGATCGGAATATCGTATACGGGATCACCGCTGTCTGAATAGGAGTCGTCGCCGGGATACGGATCCGGACCCTCGCCCAAATTCCACTGCGCCGTAAACGTTGTAGCCTTTTGGACATCGACCTTAGTACCGGCCTGATAGATGTTGGTGCCGTCAGACCAGCCGCGCAGCGTGTAGCCGTCCTTGTAGATGAACGGGAGCGTTACCAGACCGCCGTCGTCCTCAAATACGCCCTTCATGCGGACACCGCCGTTGCGCTCGAGGGTGGCGTTGCCGATTTTGACTGTGCCCTCATTCATGACCTCAGCTCCGCCTGTCGTGCGGATCCTGGCGTTTGAGAACACCGTAAGAGTGGCTCTTCTCTCTATAGTCAGGGTACTGGCGGGCGGGAAGCCGTGCGGATTTCCGCTCTCAAGGGTGGAGTTTATGATGAAATTGCCGTCCTGCAGGCTGAGGTTGTATGCCTCCGGCCCCGCGTCCTTGACCTCGCCCGAGCGGAAGGTCAGACTGTCGGTGCTGTATATCTGGCTGTTGCAGGATGCGTCGGCCTTCTTCTGGGAGTACATAAACAGCTTATAGCTGTTATCCGAGCTGTCAAAGATCGAGATGCTTCCGCCCTCCTTATCGATAAACACACCGATAAGCTGCTGCATGCTGTAGACCTTAACGTCGGATTTTATGACGAGGGAGAAGTCGCCGGTGAGCAGACGAACGTTCTCATCGAGACTTATATCGTCATGCATGCCGAGCACCGCGTTGGTTGCGAGAGTAACATCGCCGCCGTTTTCCGAATCGTTAGCGGCATTCACCGCCTTTACGACGGAGAAGTATTCCTTGCCGTCAAAGTATGCCTGCACTTCGTTGTAGTCCTTGTTGCCCATGGTGTTTGAGGCGGAGATAAGGACAGGGAAGAGGGCAACGCCCATTGCAAGGTATTCCTCGGTGTTTCCTACCGTCCAGTAGCAGTAGTTGGTTTCAGGGTGCGCGTCAACATAGAGCTTGAGAGCGCTGAGTGCGTTGCGGGTCTCGGTTCCCTCAACATTTATCTTCTTTTCGAGTATGCATGCCGCGCTTGTGCCGTTAAAGTAGGCAACGCCATTAGCGACAGGCGTTGAAGCGGGGGAGTAGGGCTGCTGGCAGGTGCCGTAAAGGTAATAGCAGTATTCAATGTTCGTGCCGAAGGCATAGCCCGCAATGGCGCCGTAAGCGCTGCCGTTTGCGACAACGCCGTAGTTTGTGCAGTTAATAATGCTGCCCATGTTAGCGCCGCCGACAAGACCGCCCGCGTTGTTACCGAGAGCCGTTACCTCGCAGGAGGACCAGCAGTTTGCAAGCGTACTGAAGTTGAAATCGCCGACAATGCCGCCCGCGTTAACATTGGCTCTTACAACGCCGCACACACCGAGATTCTTGATGACAGCGCCGTTGTTGACATGGCCGAACAGGCCCTGATCGTCGCTGGAGTTATTAATATATAAGTATTTAACCGTGTAGCCCTGACCGTCGAAGGTGCCCTGGAACGGCTGCTTGACATCACCGATAGGAGCCCATGACTTGCTCGTGTTTGAGGAGTATTTCACGCTCATGTCAATATCGCGCGTCATGAAGAAGATGATGCCCTTTGTCTTAAATCCGTCGCGGACGTAATTCTGAAGAGCTTCAAGATCGTCAAGGCCGTTTACGCTGTAGAAGCCGCCCTCGATACCGTCTGTACGGGTGCTGTAGAGAGCGCTGACCGATGAGGTCGCGGTATAATCTCCGTTATAGTTGTCGTTGCCGGGATCCGTGCGCTCCTGTGCGGTCATGAGTCTCGGATAGTGACCGGGATTAGCGCCGTCGTCGGCCACGATAAGGGTTTCGGAATTGAGCCATGCGCAGTACTGGCCGTTGTTGCGCATGTATACCCATGCGTTCAGCGCGTCGAGCAGGCTCGTCGTGGTAACGTCGTCGATAATTGCCGCCCGCTCGAGAGTGCAGTAATAGTCGTCGTTTTCAAAGCCGTAGGTGAAACTTATTATATCGGCCGTGCTGCTGCTTGCGATCTTGTCATAGCCGACCTTGGCGGCACTGCCCAGGTAGTAGCAGTTTTTGACCGTTGACTTGCCCATATCCTCACCGAAAATGCCGCCCGCATTCGCAGTACCTGCGCCGTAGCAGAGCATAGCGCCGTAGGCAACGCAGTTGGTTATGGTGGCATGGTCTATTATGCCGGCTATGCCGCCGGTCTTGGATTCGGACTGAATATTAACCGCTGACCAGCAGTTTTCGATGGTGCCGTTGTCTATCTTGCCGACTATGCCGCCGCATTTTATCTCACCGACCATGCCGCCAACAACGCCGAGGTTTTTGATGACGCCGTCCCGAACTCTGCCAAACAGGCCAAGGTTATCGCCCTTTTCGTTTGTTATGTACAGGCCATAGACCGTGTAGCCGCAGCCGTCGAAGGTGCCGCGGAACATGTATTTCCATGAGGAGATATCGGTAACAGTAAAATCTCTGCCGATAGGTATCCATCCATGGTCGCCGCTTGTGGCGGCCTTTCCGGCCAAAATTATGTCATCCGTCATATAGAACGTGGCACCCAGGGTATCGTGACCGCTGTTTACAAAGTCAGACAGGAGCTGCATCTCGTCCGCGCTTGAGATACTGTAGTGTCCGCCCTGAACGACTTCCCCTCCGCTTGCGGCAAGCTCTGTCATGGTAGAGGTCTTGGAATAGATTATGCTGTACGGATTTTCCGTGTTGTCAACATCTACTCTCGGCTCATCGACGCGCTTGATACCGGCTCCGTCGCCGGGGAAGAGCTGAGTCGGGTGCAGTCCCTGAAGCCGCGCAACGCCTTCGGCGCTGTCGTCGATTTTCCAGAAGCGGTAGCTGTTATCAACGGAAAGGTAAGTGACCCAGTGGTTGAGTACATTAAGAAGCTTCACGCCGGAGGCGCTGCCCACGGTAACGGAACGCTTGAGCGTGAAATCGGAGCCGTTCCTGTCAAAGCCGACTACCGCGGTTTGAGTGCCCGAGCCGTCGCCGCAGCCGACGGAATTTTCGGAGGAGTAGTAGCAGTATTTGATGTTAACGGAGCTTGTTGTCTCGCCGACGATGCCTCCGACCTTCTTGCTGCCGATGACGTTTGCAAAGTTTACGCAGTTTGTGATGTTGCCTGCGTCGGCCTTGCCGACGATGCCGCCTATCCTGTCGTCGGCGTTTATCTCGCCGTCAAACCAGCAGTTTGTTACGCTGCCGTTTATAAGATTTCCGACGATGCCGCCGACGGAGTCGTTGCCTTTGAGAATGCCGGTACTGCCGACGTTTTTGATTTCAGCGTCCGCGCCGTCAACATAGCCGAACAGACCCTGATAGTTTCCGCCGTTTGTGTAATTATCTAAAAGAAGATAGCCCTGGCCGTCAAACACGCCCTTGAACGCGACCTTATCGTCATTGCCGATAGGAATCCAGACGATATCCGTGTTGAGTGCACCGGCGAGCCCTATGCTGATGTCCTTTGTCTGGAAAAAGGTGATGCCCTCTGTCAGATAACCGAGGTTAACATAATCACGGAAATACTCAAGCTCCTTGGAGCTTGAAATGCTGTAGAACGCTCCGGCCGTGCCGCTTGCGTTGGACTCGTAAAGAGCCGTCATACTTGCGGTCGCGGTATATATGCTCTCGACCGGCTCGATATATCCGGGGTACTCGAGACTGGGATACCTGCCATCGGTGCGGTCGGTGCTTTGCTTGGAGGTATCGTATACCCAATCCCTGTAATCGGAACGGCCCTTCTGCTGGTCGATCCACTCGTTGAGCAGAGCGATGAGATCGTCGGTTTTCTTGCTGCCGACTGTGAGCACCTTTTCCGTCAGAACCTCGGTGCTGCTGCCGGCAAAGCGGAATACGTCGGCACGGCTTGAGCTGTCCGTGCTGCCGACTGCGCTGTCTGCGCCGTAATAGACATAGTAGGAGTAATCAACAACAGCTCTGTCGGAGACCCGGCCTGCGATCGCGCCGACCTGCTTGCTGCCGTTTATGTATCCGAAGCTGCAACAGTTGGATACGGTGCCGCCAACGACTTCGGCCGCAACTCCGCCGACGGCGCCCTCGCCGCTGACGTCGACTGCTGACCAGCAGTTTTTCACGGCGCCGCCGTTTAAGTGAGCCACGATACCGGCAACGTAATCGGCTCCGGTGATCTCGCCCTCAACGCCGAGGTTCTTGATAAGTGCCGCTTCGCTCTTAACATATCCGAAAAGCGCGAAATCCGATCCGGCGGACGCGCTCGAAAGCCTTGTGACAGCGAAGCCGCAGCCATCAAAGACGCCCTGGAACGCGTTTACAAGGCTGCTTCCTATGGGAACCCATAGGGCATCCTTGTCCAGCTTTATATCCGAAGTGAGATAGAAGGTCACTCCTGCCGTGGAGCGTCCGTCATTAACATATTTTGCAAAGCTGTTCAGCTCGGACTCAGAGGAGATGCTATATACTCCTCCCGACACTGCGTCCTCGCTGCCGCCCGCAAGGGCGCTCATGGTCGATGTGGGCTCATAGCCGCAGGCGTCCTTGGCCATAACTGGAATGGCGCCTCCGACAAGGCTGAACATCATTACCACGACCAGAAATGAGCTTATGATTTTTCTGAGTTTTGAATTCATGGCGATCCCTCCGAAAAGGACATAATTATACATAAATTACAATAACACAAAATTAAAGCAAGGTCAATCGGATAATCATTACATCGTCCATGTGATACAATATCTTTACTTTGTGAAGAATACGACACGATATAGTTGAAAACGACATTAAAATGTGCTATAAATTAAATAAATGAAATTAAGGAAATAGGTTATGTCAAGAATCAAGTACAATATAGGTATTGCCATAGCGGCGGTGCTGTTAATAGCCGGAGCGGTATACATATATTTTGCCCATTACGCGCCGTACAGACCTGATGAGCCTCAGACACTCAGCTTCTGGTATGTCAATGATGACGCGATGTGGGGCGGCGTAGAAGACCTGTGCTCTGAATATAATGACGGCGACGGGGGAGAGTACGGCATAAGCGTGTCCCCGAGAGCGTTTGATACCGATGTTGAGCTGTATGATGAGATATGCGCGCTTATAGACTCCGGTGATAAGCTGCCGGATATGATAGCCTGCGACACCGACTTTTCCGCTTACCTCAGGGATAAAGAAGTTCTCGCCGATATGGATGAGTATTTCGGAGAGTGGGAAAGCTCGGAATATGATGAGAACATGGCAAAAGCCGCCCGCACGGGGGAGAACCTTGTGGCAGTGCCCATTGCGGCGGAGACGAATGTGTTTATCGTAAATACCGATCGCTTCTCCGATATTTCGGCGATATCGAATTTTGAAAAGCTCTGCTCTGTATCAAGCGAATACTACAGCAGAAATTCCGAGGGCTTTTTCACGATTTCGGATTACTCGCTGTTTTTCAGAAACGCCATGGCTCAGCTCGGCGATAATTTTGACGCCGTAAGCCCGCACGATACCGGAAACGATAATTGCAAATACATATATAAACTGCTGGCGGAGACTGCGTATGACAGAGGCTTTGTCACCTCCGACAATGCGGCGGCCTATAAGGTCGCGGAGGGCAATCTGCCTTGTGCTATAGTGTCGTCGGCCAATATCATGAAATATGCCGACAAGCTTGATGGGGACAATATATCATTTGCGAAGTTCCCGTGCATGAAGGACGGAAAGCCCGTGTATATAGAGAAGGTAACGGGTGTATCTATCCTTGCGTCTGACAGCACGCGCGAGCGCTCGTCTGCAATGTTTGTCAAGTGGTTTTCATCCGACAGCGTAAACAGCCGCTTTGTCGGCGACAGCGGATATATCGCCGCCGTGGGAACAGCGGCATCCGGCTCTGACAGCGAAGTGTACGGCAAGCTTAACGAAGCGATAAAGGAGCTTAAGGACAGCGGCGACAGGATAAATTACGAGGCAAGCTCGGAATATTCGGAAAACAGCAGGAACTTTGATAATGTCCTGCGTACCATAATGAGTTCATTAAATTAAAAATATATATGAGGTGAATACAATGGATGGATTCAGAGTGCTCGAGATCAAAAAGAGTGTATTTGAAAACAACGATCGCGAGGCGGATAAGCTGCGCGAAGAACTTAAAAAGGAAAAAACATTCCTGCTTAATCTCATGTCGTCTCCCGGCTCCGGCAAGACCACCACTCTTAAAGCGACTATTGCCGCTCTCAAGGACGAGATGCGGATCGGCGTTATGGAGGCCGATATCGACTCCGATGTTGACGCGCACACGATAGCCGAGACAGGCGCGAAGGTCATCCAGCTCCACACCGGCGGCATGTGCCATCTCGACGCCGGCATGACCAAGCAGGGGCTTGAGGGCCTCGGCACCGAGAACATTGATTTTGCGATACTTGAAAACGTCGGCAATCTTGTCTGCCCCGCCGAATTTGACACCGGCGCCGTGAAGAACGCAATGATACTTTCCGTACCCGAAGGGCACGACAAGCCCCTCAAGTACCCGCTTATGTTCTCCATCTGCGACGTTCTGCTTGTAAACAAGATCGACGTAATGCCGTACTTTGATTTTGACCTTGATAAGTGCAGAGAGTATGTAACAAAGCTCAACCCCAATATCAAGATCATCCCCATCTCCGCAAGAACGGGAGAGGGCATTGACGAGTGGGCAAACTGGCTTAGAGACCAGGTCGCCGCTTGGAACAAGTAAAATGGGGCGGTGACTTAAGAAAACATTTATGTAGAAGTCGGTGTAGTGTTATGCTACACCGGCTTTCGCTATTTTTTGGGCTGCTTGGAATTGTTCCCTTGCTTCCTCAAAATCAAATGCACCAATGAAATTGTAAACGATCTGGATGTCACGAACCTTTATGCGTGGTTCGTTTTCGTCGGGCGTGTAGACATCAGAAATGTAAATCTTCTCGACGAACTCCCGCAGAATACTTGCGTCAAGCTGGGTCATATCGGTGTATTTTTTGACCGCAGCAATGAAATGTTTGACGTTAATTTTCTGCTTCTCCTGCTGCTTCACGTCCTGACGCAGATTTTCCACCATCGTCTTTAGATTGGCCTGCTCCTGCTCGTAGTCGTGGGACAATTTGATAAACCGTTCATCGGACAGTTTGCCGGAAATGTTATCCTCATACAGTCGTTTGAAAATAACGTCCAGTTCCGCTATCCGTTTTTCAGCTTGGGCTAACACATCCTTTTTCTGTGCCAGCTCCTTATCACGCTCCCGCAGGTCACGGTCTGCTGCCCGCTGTATAAAATCGTCCTCAAACTGTGATACATACGCAATCGCCTCTCGGAGATTTCTCAAAACGATTTCTTCAAGGACAACGCGACGGATGGAATGTGTCGTGCAAAGGGTACGGTCTTTGCGATAAGTAGAGCAAATGTAGTATTCCTGTTCCGGCTTAAAATTGTTAGCCCGGCACAGGTACATCTTGCCTCCGCAATCAGAGCAGAACAGCAGGCCAGAGAACATACCCATTTCTCCCATCTTGGTAGGACGGCGTCGTCCCTGACGAATATTTTGAACAATCAGAAAAACACTTTCCTCAATGATAGGTTCTTGGGTGTTCTCAAAAATCACCCATTCAGAGGGGTCATTCCACAGCTTCTTTTTGCTCTTGAACGATTGCTTGGTGGTCTTGAAGTTGACCGTGTGGCCTAAATACTCAACACGCTCCAACATACGGGAAACCGTTTCATTTGTCCATTTATACGGGTCTGCCGTTGACTTATTGGAAACTGGCAGTCCTTTTGCCCTTGCGTAAGCAGTAGGATTTAAGACTTTGCTTGTCCGCAGCCATTTGGCGATCTGGGTAGGCCCCATGCCGTCCACACACAGCGAAAAGATCTTCTGGACAACAGCAGCAGCTTCTTCATCCACAATCCACTTTTTCTTGTCCTCCGGGTCTTTCTTATACCCATAAGGCGGGATGGTGGTAAGGTGTTCGCCGGAGCGTCCTTTGGATTGCCACGTTGCACGAATTTTCTTGCTGGTGTCCTTGGCGTACATCTCATTGAACACGTTACGGATAGCGGTAAACTCGCTGTCCCCGCGTACACTATCCACGCCGTCATTCACCGCAATAAAGTGGACGCCGTATTCCGGGAACAGCATTTCCGTATACATACCCACTTGGAGATAATTGCGGCCAAATCGGGACATATCTTTGACAATAACCCGCTTGATCTTTCCAGCCTTTATATCGGCAAGCATCCGCTGGAAGCCGGGCCGGTTGAAATTCGTCCCGGAGTACCCGTCGTCCTCATCATAGTGGCGGATAGCTGTATAGCCGTGATCGCGGCAATATTTTTCCAGAATTTTTTTCTGGTTGACAATACTGTTGCTCTCGCCCTCTAATTTATCCTCTTGGGACAAACGCTCATAGCAGGCGGTAATACCATCGGTATCATCCTCCTGCGGTTGATTTTTGACGTAGAATTGCAGCACTGTATTCTGGATGGCAGCACGGGTTTCTGTCTGCAAAGGACTGGTATTGACAACACGCTGAAATGAACTGACAGGTGTAATATCATGGTTCATCATTTCTGCTCACCGCCTTTCTCAAAAGAACGGACAAGCGTAGAATAGATGTTGCAGCCTGCCAACAAGTCGCTACCCTCCGTGATGGAGATAACCGACGCACCGTATTTCGCGGCGTTCTCCATGAATTGCAAGGTATCAAGCATATTCCGGGAAAGCCGGTCAATGCTGCTCACAACCACCGTATGAATCCGTTGGTCGTGGATGTGCGCCTGCAATTTCTGAAAGCTCGGACGGTCTGGGTTTGTCCCCGAAAAACCGTTATCTGCATACAGGATATAGCTGTCAATACCGTGTTGCTGCGCGTAATGCAGCAGTTGGTACATTTGATTGTCAAGGTACAGGTTTGTATCATCATTTTTCCGTGCTGCACGATAATATAGTGCAGTCACCATTTCCGGCTGTTTATTCATATTTTGCCTCCTATTCCGCAGCCGGAAAACGAGGCATTGATACGGTATTATTGTAC
The DNA here is from genome assembly GCA_004557075.1 of Clostridiales bacterium. Taxonomy (GTDB): domain Bacteria; phylum Bacillota; class Clostridia; order Oscillospirales; family Oscillospiraceae; genus F23-B02. The sequence goes on along the minus strand of SFEX01000025.1, from coordinate 161 downwards.
CATACCATGCCCCGTTTGTCTGCATATAGGTTATGAAAAAAGCCTTAATTTTCGGCTCTTTGTTTACTTAAATCATTTCGTGTTAGTTTAAAACATTGGACCTAATCGTCAAATTGCCAAAAGGCCATCTTTGCGAAGAGAGCGGATTGGCAGAGCGGTAT